>JAMPAN010000010.1 GCA_023667225.1 Oxalobacter formigenes
ATGAGTATCTGATTTACCGGACTCACGCTGGGATGGGTGTTAATTGCACCCATCCATTTCTTTTGAAGGGCAAGTATGAATATTCATGAATATCAGGGAAAAGAGATTCTGCGCAAGTATGGTGTTGTAACGCCTCGCGGTATTCCCTGTTTTAGTGTCAATGAAGCCGTTGAAGCGGCAAAAACGCTGGGGGGAAACCTCTGGGTTGTCAAGGCGCAGATCCATGCCGGCGGCCGCGGTAAAGGCGGCGGCGTGAAGGTCGCCAAATCTATGGATGAAGTGAAACAATATGCCGAGAGTATCCTCGGCATGACGCTGGTGACGCACCAGACCGGGCCTGAAGGCCGGGTGGTCAAGCGCCTGCTGATTGAGGAAGGCGCCGATATTGCCAAGGAATATTATGTAGGCATGGTTGTGGATCGCGAAACGCAACGGGTTGCTTTGATGGCTTCTTCCGAAGGCGGTATGGAAATTGAGGAAGTCGCACGCAAGACGCCGGAATTGATCCATAAGCTCTTTGTCGATCCAAAGACAGGGTTGACGGCAGAACAAGGGGAAGATATTGCCAGAAAAATCGGCATTCCCGATGCCGCTATCAAGGAAGCCGGCAAGTTCATGCAGGGGCTGTACAAGGCGTTTGATGAAACAGATGCTTCGCTGGCAGAAATCAATCCGCTGGTGTTGACTGGAGACAACCGTATTATTGCATTGGACGCCAAGTTCAATTTTGATTCGAACGGCATGTACCGCCATCCGGAAATTGCCGCCATGCGCGATTTTGACGAGGAAGATCCGGACGAGGTTGCCGCTTCCAAGTTTGACCTGACTTATATTGCTCTGGACGGCAATATTGCCTGTATGGTGAATGGCGCAGGCCTGGCGATGGCGACGATGGATATCATCAAGCTTTTCGGCGGCGAACCGGCCAACTTCCTGGATGTCGGCGGCGGCGCAACAACGGAAAAAGTGACGGAAGCGTTCAAGATTATGCTGGCCAATTCCAAGGTCAAGTGTATTCTGGTGAATATTTTTGGCGGCATTATGCGTTGTGATGTGATTGCAAACGGTGTCGTTGAAGCTGCGCGTCAGGTTGCGTTGAGAGTTCCCCTGGTTGTTCGTCTTGAAGGAACCAATGTCGAACTTGGCAAGGAAATTCTGGCCAAGTCCGGCTTACCGATTATTTCTGCCGATGGCATGACTGATGCCGCACAAAAGGCAATCAAAGCAGCTAAGGGAGAATAAGCATGTCTATTCTGATTAACAAAAATACGCGTGTGATTGTTCAGGGGCTGACGGGTAAGACCGGCGCGTTTCACACGGAAATGTCCAGAAACTATGCTTTTGGCAAGGAATGTTATGTTGGCGGCGTGACGCCGAAAAAGGGCGGAACGACATTTTTGGATATGCCGGTTTTCAATACGGTCGCAGAAGCCAAGAAACAGACCGGCGCAACGGTTTCTGTCATTTATGTGCCGCCGCCGTTTGCTGCTGCTGCTATCGACGAAGCTGTTGAAGCGGAAATGGATCTGGTTATCTGCATTACGGAAGGGATTCCGGTTCGCGATATGATTCGTACACGGGACAAGATGAAGGGTAAGAAGACTATCCTGGTTGGCCCGAATTGCCCTGGTATTATCACGCCGGATGAGCTGAAGATTGGCATTATGCCCGGCCATATTCACCGGAAGGGCACGATTGGCGTGGTTTCCAAATCCGGTACGCTGACTTATGAATCGGCAGGACAGCTTGCCGAGTTTGGCCTGGGACAATCTACCGTGGTTGGCGTTGGCGGTGATCCGGTCAACGGTCTCAAGCATATTGATGTGCTCAAGATGTTTAATGATGATCCGGAAACAGAAGCCGTTATCATGGTGGGCGAAATCGGCGGCAATGATGAGGAAACGGCTGCCCGCTGGGCCAAGGACAATATGAAGAAGCCGATTGTCGGCTTTATTGCCGGTGTGACGGCGCCTCCGGGAAAACGGATGGGCCATGCCGGTGCCATTATTTCCGGCGGCAAGGGCACTGCCCAGGAAAAACGGGAAGTGATGGAAGCCTGCGGTATCAGGGTGACCCTGAATCCGGGAGAAATCGGAAAGACCCTGAAGTCTGTCCTGAAATAAGAAATAAGGAAAAAGGCTTCTCAAAAATCCCTGGCCCCGAAAAGGCCAGGGATTTTTTTTTATGCTGTGGTGTGTGACTTTATTTTAATGCGATGGATTTTTCCTTCTGAGAAAATTATTTCTTTTTGAATATCTCATGGCAAGAAGACATCTTTTTGCCATTGATGAAACAGCTGGAGGATTTTAATTCATCTTTTTGAAACCAATCCAGGGCGCCGTTTTCCAGGAATTTTCTCAAAATCTGTTTGATTGTTTCGCTGCTGTGACTGGAGTAGATTTCAAACGATGCTCCTGACGGGATTAAAGCGAAGTATGATCCCGTTTTATCTACTTCTATCGCAAGTTTTGCCCAGTTTTCAGCATGACTCCCGTGGGCATAGATAAAAACAGCATTGCCGTCTTTTGTTGTTTCCAGATTGAGCATGTCTATGCTGTCAAGCCGGTTGTTCAGATAATCGTATAACCCTTTTCCCTCCAAATCTTCTTTGACGGCGGGGAGTTGAATAAGGGCAGCCGGCGGCAGGGAATCGGTCTTGAGGTCGTTAAAGTTTTTTATTTCAGGCAGACCGCTGACAAGCTTTTTTTCTTTTTTTTACTTCTTCTCCGTTGGCATTTATTGTGATTATTGTTTGATACGTTTTATAGCCTTCTTTTTTCAGAAGAAGTGACTTTAATATATTCGCCTTCTTTGGACAGGAATATTTCATCATTATGAGTTGCAATGGGCAGATTAAGCAATTTCCATGTTTTATCACTGGATATTTTCATAAGATAAATTTCAGAATAAACGGCATTGCCTCCAGTATGCGTTCGAATCAGTACGAAATCGACAGTATTGGAATAAGGCAGTTTTTTCCGGATTTCTATTGTGTAATTTTCGAGGATGGGAATGGATTTGCCAAAGAGTAGTTTGCTGGAATATTCCTCTTTTTTAATCAGAAGTGTGCCGCCTACTGTAGAAATTTCATTGGCCAGGCGGTTGCCATGAAGCAAAGAGAAATTGCGAGAAAAACAAGATTTTTTACGATTCTCATTTCTGTGCTTTTTCCAGGTTAAGTAGGGCTATGTGCCTATGTTTTAGAGGTTAAAATTGTCAGTTTATTCCCCCTTCCGCTGTCAAGGGGTGGATTTTCTGTGATAAGGAGATATTGAGGCAGGATATTTTATTTGGGCTGCCTGTGAAAGTGAAAAAATAATTTTTTGTTATTCAAGTATAAATTGAAAGGGCAGGAAGTATTTGCAATTCTTGCAATATCCAGAATGATTTTTATGCAGGCATACTATTTGTGATAATGGGTTTACGGAGTATGCCGCTATGCTATTTTTTCCGGGGCCTGGAGAAAGTCGAGCAGCATTTTCAGGGCATGAGCAATGCTTTGGTGCCGCACCATCTGGCGATTGCCTGCGAAGTGCTGTTTTTCGGTGTGGATATGGTTTCGGCAGGCCAGCCCGAAGCAGACGGTGCCGACGGGTTTTCCCGATGTTGCACCGCCGGGGCCCGCAATGCCGGTTGTGGCGATGGCGATGGTGCCGCGGGAGGCGGTCAGCGCGCCTTGCGCCATGGCGGCGGCAACTTCCAGGCTGACTGCGCCATGCTGTTCAATGAGGGCTGGCGAAACAGCCAGGTTTTGGGTTTTGGACGGGTTGGAGTAGGTGACAAATCCGCAGTCGAACCATGCGGAAGAGCCGGGGATATCGGTAATGACGCTGGCAATGCCGCCGCCGGTGCAGGATTCGGCGGTGACCAGGAGGTGATGCTGTACAAGCAGGGCGCTGCCGAGGGTGGCTGCCAGTTGGAAAAGATCGGTCATGGTTTTCAGCTCAAGGCAGAAAAATCTGTCAGGAGGATGATGAGTTGATAGGCAATCAGCGTGAAGGCGGCTGCCAGTATATCGTCCAGCATGACGCCCAGACCGCCTTTCATTTTGGCGTCCAGCTGTCTGATTGGAGGTGGTTTTGCCATGTCAAACAGTCTGAACAAAATGAAAGCGAGGCATTCTGCCTGCCAGGTTGCTGGCATGAGGACGAGCAGAACCAGCCATATGGCAATGATTTCGTCCCAGACCATGCTGCCGTCGTCCGGGCTGTTCAGTGCGGCACCGCTTTTTTCACAGACCCAGATGCCGAGCAGAAATCCCGGTATGACGATAGCGATCCATGTTATCCGGTGAAAACAGGCAGGCCAGGTGCGGGTCAGGATATGGAAAAGCAGCCAGCCGAACAGGGTTCCCGCTGTGCCGGGCATGACGGGAGAGAGGCCGCTTCCCATGCCAAGTGCCACGAAGTGGGCTGGATGGGAAAGGAGGAAGCGGAATCCTGGCCGGATTCTGGCTGCGGGATTTTCCGGCGTTTTCATGGGGTGGCGAAGTGATCAAATGAGGCGGCGGAAAAGGTTTGCACTTCTTTGGCGGCATTGACCAGCCTTAGGCCGCTTTCTTTTTCGACTTGCCCAATGCGGGTGACAGCGGTTCCTGTCTTGGCAGCAGCTTGCAATATGGTGTCGCGATGATCAGGGGGGGCTGTGAAGCACAGTTCATAATCATCGCCGCCGGAAAGCATGTAACGCAGCTGTAGGGCACGGGGCAGCTGCCTGATGGCCGGGCCGGCGGGCAGGGCATCAATATCCAGTGTGGCGCCAACCGAGGAACGTTCCAGGATGTGGGAGAGGTCGCCTGTCAGCCCGTCGGACAGATCAAGGGCAGCATGGGCATGGCGGCGTATGGCCATGCCAAGTGCTACGCGCGGCTGCGGCATCTGGAGGCGAACCAGGGCTTTTTTCAGCAGGAGGGTATCCAGTTTGATGTTGCCTTGCAGGCATTCCAGCGCGGCGCGCGCGTCTCCCAGCGAGCCGGATACCCAGATATCATCTCCGGGCAGGGCATGGTCTCTTCTCATGGCTTCGGAAGCGGGAACGTGGCCGAATACGGTAATGCAGATGTTGAGGGGGCCGCGGGTGGTGTCGCCGCCAATCAGTTCGCAGCGGTGTTGCCCGGCCAGGGAAAAGAGGCCTTCGGAAAAGGATTGCAGCCATTTTTCATTGGCTTCAGGCAGGGAGAGCGCCAGGGTGAAGGCGACGGGTTTTGCGCCCATAGCGGCCAAGTCGGACAGGTTGACGGCCAGCGATTTGTGACCCAGCTGCTGCGGGTCTGTATCGGCGAAGAAATGAACGCCGGATACCAGCATGTCGCAGGAGATGGCGGTTTGCATGCCGGCAGAAGATGCCAGCAGGGCACAGTCGTCGCCGATTCCCAGTGTGGTTTCCGGCAAAGAGGCCGGCCGGGTAAAGAAGCGGGCAATAAGGTCGAATTCGGAAGACATGGGGCGTGCAGGCCGGAAAGGGAAACGGGTATAAAAAATCAGCAACAGGAAGTGTAACTGTGTGGGGAGCAAGAATCAATTGATGTGCCTGCCGGTGTTCCGGTTTACAATATGAATTGCTTGATTTAGGGCAGGGTCTTTTTGGGGAAGCATGTTATTTTTTTGCTCATGACCGGATGAACCGGCGCTTGAAATGCCGTTTTGTGTGCGCTTTGTTTAGGGAATATCCATTTTATGATGCCTCAATCCCCGTGGATCGAATATATTGGCGCAGCGCTTTTTCTGCTGGCGTTGCTGCATACGTTTTCGACCAAGTTTTTTATTCGCCTGGCGCATAAGGAAACCTGCCATGCCGGGTTATGGCACCTGCTTGGGGAAGTGGAGGTGGTTTTCGGGTTCTGGGCTTTCATTCTTTTGGGGTTTATTGCGCTTGTCAATGGATCGGCCTCTGCGGTTGCCTATCTGGATGCGCAGAATTTTACCGAGCCGCTGTTTGTTTTTGCGGTGCTGGTGATTGCCGGTACCCGGCCGATTCTGCATGCGGCCCGGTTGTTTATCAATCTTTTGGACAGGCTGATTCCGCTTCCGAAAAATGTCAGTTATTATTTTTTGCTGCTGACGGTGGTTCCGCTTTTGGGTTCGTTTATTACCGAGCCGGCTGCCATGACGCTGGCGGCGCTGATGCTGCGCGATCGGTATTTTTCCCGGCGTATTCCGGAATCCATGCGCTATATTACGCTGGCAATTTTGCTGGTGAATGTCTCTATTGGCGGGGTGCTGACGCCTTATGCCGCACCGCCGGTTTTGATGGTTGCCGAAAAGTGGGGGTGGGGGATGGATTTCATGCTCCATGTTTTTGGCTGGAAGGCGGCGCTGGCAGTTTCGCTTAATGCGCTGGCGGCAACATGGGTGTTCAGGCAGGTTTTGCTGCGCCTGGATGATCTGGAAGATGATTTCGAGATTGGCGCAGTGCCGCCGCTGGTGATGGGGATTCATTTGCTGTTTTTGGCGGGGACAGTCATTTTCAGCCATCATCCCGCTGTATTTTTGGGACTTTTTCTTTTCTTTCTGGGATATACGGAAGCCTATAAGCGGCATCAGAGTCCGTTGATGCTGCGGGAAGGACTGCTGGTGGCTTTTTTCCTGGCAGGCCTGGTTGTGCTGGGAAGTATGCAGAAATGGTGGCTCCAGCCGATTCTGGCCGGGATGGATTCGGTGATGCTTTTTCTGGGGGCCATGATGCTGACGGCGATAACGGATAATGCGGCGCTGACTTATCTTGGCTCGTTGGTGGAGGGGCTTTCGGATATCAATAAATATGCGCTGGTTACCGGTGCGATAACCGGCGGGGGACTGACGGTGATTGCCAATGCGCCGAATCCGGCGGGCTTTTTTATTTTGAAGGGTGCGTTTGAGCACGGATCTATTAATCCGTTGCTGATGTTTTTGTACGCGCTTTTCCCGACAGGGGTTGCAGCCGCCTGTTTCTTTTTCCTGTGACGATATGCTGTCCATTTTCCGGCAGTGAAGTATCGGTGCGCGAAGGCTGAGCGTAATCTGTTGATTTTCCTGGATAAATAGCGAGGCGTTTTCGGATTTTTCCGGTAAGGCAACCTTTCTTCAGGTTGTATCAACAGGGTATAATTACTCCATGAATTCATCAGCTGATCCCCAACTGGAGTCTTTGCGCACGCCGCCTCATTCGATTGAGGCAGAGCAATCTGTGCTGGGCGGATTATTGCTGGATAATGCCGCATGGGATCGGATTGCCGATTTGCTGGGGCCTGAGGATTTTTACCGTTTTGACCACCGTCTGGTTTTTCAGCATGTTGCCCGGCTGATTGCCGCTTCGCGGCCGGCCGATGTGATTACGGTTTATGAATCGCTTTCCGGTATTGGAAAGGCAGACGAGGTGGGGGGGCTTTCCTACCTGAATGCGCTTGCGCAGAATACGCCCTCGGCGGCCAATATCCGCCATTATGCCCAGATTGTCCGGGATCGCAGTGTGCTTCGCCGGTTGATTACGGTCTCGGATGAAATAGCCGCTCTGGCTTTTCAGCCGCAGGGAAAGGAGGTGAAGAAAATACTGGATGAGGCGGAATCCCGTATTTTTTCCATTGCGGAAGAGGGCGCGCGCGGCGTGCAGGGGTTCAGTGAAATCCGGCCGTTGCTGGCGCAGGTAGTGGAGCGGGTGGATGAGCTTTATAACCGCGAGAACAAGAATGATGTGACAGGGGTGCCTACCGGTTTTCTGGATCTGGACAGGAAAACTTCCGGTTTGCAGCCTGGCGACCTGATTATTGTTGCCGGGCGGCCTTCCATGGGAAAAACCGCTTTTTCGGTGAATATCGGCGAGCATGTTGCGATTGAAAGCGGGTTGCCGGTGGCGATTTTTTCTATGGAAATGAGCGGCACCCAGCTGGCAATGCGGATGATTGGTTCGGTCGGGCGGCTTGACCAGCACAAGTTGCGGACGGGCCAGCTGGCAGAGGATGACTGGCCCCGCCTGACCTATGCTATCCAGAAGATGAATGATGCGCAGATTTATATTGATGAGACGCCTGCTCTTTCAAGTGATTCGCTTCGTTCCGGTGCGCGCCGCCTGGCCAGGCAGTGCGGCAAGCTGGGATTGATTATTGTGGATTATCTTCAGCTGATGTCTCCCAATTCCGCAGGGGAGAACCGTTCTACGGAAATCGGCGAGATGTCGCGGGGCTTGAAGGCGCTGGCCAAGGAGCTGGCGTGCCCTGTTATTGCGCTTTCCCAGTTGAACCGTTCTGTGGAGCAGCGCCCGAACAAGCGGCCGCAGATGTCTGATTTGCGTGAATCAGGCTCGATTGAACAGGATGCGGATCTGATTCTGTTTATTTATCGGGACGAGGTGTATAACCCGGATTCGCCGGACAAGGGGACGGCCGAGATTATTATTGCCAAGCAGCGGAATGGCCCGATTGGCGAGGTGCGGCTGACTTTCAGCGGGCAATATACCAAATTTGACAACTATTCTGGCACACAGGGGATGTATGACCATTAGTTCTGTTGCCGGGCGATTGTGACGGGGAGCAAAAGGGAAATTATGTTTGGACGTTTCATGCCCGCGGACGGGAAATTTTTTGATCTGTTTAACCAGCATGCAGAATTGTGTGTCAAGGGCGCTCGCGAGCTGGTTGATCTGATGACCCATTTTGATAATCTGGAACGCCGTTTGCATGCTATTGAGGCAGTTGAAAAGCAGGCGGACAAGGTGACTTATACGACGGTGGGCGTTTTGCACAAGACGTTTATTACGCCTTTGGATCGTGAGGATATTCACCGCCTGATTACAAAGATGGATGATGTGCTGGATATGATGGAGGATGCCGCGCAAACGGTTTCTCTTTATGATATTCAGGTGATTACGCCGGAAGCCAGGCGTCTGGCCGAGTTGTGTTTGGCCTGTGCCGAAAAAGTGCAGGAAGCGGTTTCTCTCTTGCACAATATGAACCATTCCCGCCAGATACTGGAGATATGCGAAGAGGTTGACCGGCTGGAATCCGATGCAGACCATGTGATGCACGCGGCTTTGTCCAAGTTGTTCAGGGATGAGCCTGATGTCCGGAATCTGATCAAGTTAAAGGCCATGTATGAGTTTCTTGAGAATGTGACGGATCTTTGCGAGGATGTCGCCAATATTATTGAGGGCATTGTTGTGGAGAATGCCTAGGTTTTGCCGGGGTGCAGGTGAGCGGTTTTCCCGGCGGGGGTCTTTTCTCGGTTTTTGCAGGCAACTGATTTTTATTGACGAAAACGCATGCCAACTTATCACATCAGTATTTATGTTCTGATTTTTCTGGTTGCTCTGGCCTTGCTTTTTGATTTCATGAACGGATTTCATGATGCGGCCAATGCGATTGCCACGGTGGTTTCCACGGGGGTGCTTAAACCGCAGACAGCCGTGGCTATGGCGGCTTTTTCAAATTGCGTGGCTATTTTTGTATTTGACCTGCATGTGGCCACGACTGTCGGGAAAGGGATGGTGGATCCCGGGATCATTGACCATTATGTTGTTTTTGGCGCGTTGGCTGGTGCGATTGGCTGGAATGTGATTACCTGGTTTTACGGTATTCCTTCTTCTTCGTCTCATGCGCTGATCGGCGGACTGGTTGGCGCAGCGGTCGCCAAGGCGGGAACCGGCACGCTGATTGCTTCGGGCTTGCTCAAGACGATTGCCTTTATTGTGGTTTCCCCGTTTCTCGGTTTTATGCTGGGATCGCTGATGATGCTGTTGATCTCCTGGATTTTTGTCAATTCGCCTGCACGCAAGGTTGACAAGTGGTTTCGCCGTTTGCAGCTGTTTTCTGCCTCGCTTTACAGCCTGGGGCATGGCGGCAATGATGCGCAAAAGACGATGGGGATTATCTGGATGCTCCTGATTGCGGCCGGAACCACTTCGGCTGATGAGAAGCTGCCCATGTGGGTGGTGATCTGTTGTTATACCGCTATCAGCGTGGGGACGCTTTTTGGCGGGTGGCGTATTGTGAAGACGATGGGGCAGAAAATTACCAAATTGAAACCAGTCGGCGGTTTTTGTGCGGAAATGGGCGGTTCAATGACGCTGTTTTTTGCCTCGATGCTGGGTATTCCGGTTTCTACTACCCATACGATTACGGGAGCAATTGTCGGCGTAGGGTCTTCCAGAAGGGTATCTGCCGTTCGCTGGGGGGTTGCCGGAAATATTGTCTGGGCGTGGATCCTCACGATTCCGGCCTCTGCTTTTATTGCTGCTGTTGCCTGGTGGATTGGCACGCTGATTCTCTGATTTGTTTTTCGCGCCGGTTGGCCGCAATAGAGCTGGTCAAGGCGGCAATGATGAGGAAAGCGCCCAGCAGGCCGGTGACGGCTTCGGGGATGGACAGGTTGACGCCGAGCATCATCAGTATGGCCAGTGTGCCGATGGCCCAGAATGCGCCGTGTTCAAGGTAGCGATAATGGGTCAGCGTGTGTTTTTCTACCAGAAGAAGTGTGACGCTTCGGACGAACAGGGCGCCGGTTCCCAGGCCCATGGCGATAATGAAAAGGTTGTCTGTGAGGGCAAAAGCGCCCAAAACGCCGTCAAATGAAAAACTGGCGTCAATGAGTTCCAGATAAAAAAATCCGCCTATTCCCTGCTTGACGATGTGTTGTGCGGCGGCCGGATTTCCAGGTGTTAGCAGCGAAGCCATGCCTTTTGTCAGGATGAAGGTAATGACGCCCCAGATACCTGCCAGGATGAATTCATAGCGCCCGGCGGCAGGCAGGAGGCAAGAGGCGGCAATAACAACGAGCAGTGCAAGGGCAGCGTCAACAGCTTCCATTTTTCCCAGTCCGGCGAGTGGTTTTTCAATGCGATACAGCCAGTGTTCTGTTTTATGCCGGGTGATAAAAAAACTGGACCAGACCATAAAAAGGAAGGCACCGCCGAATGCCGCGATCTGGTGATGCGCTGAAGACATGATTCTGGCATAGGTATCGGGCTGGTAAATGGCAAGTTCAAGTGCCTGAAGCGGCCCGATATGGCCGATTATGCCGACAATCAGCAGCGGAAAAACTAGCCGCATGATAAAGACGGCAACCAGGATTCCCCACAGTAAAAAGCGTTTCCGCCATTTTTCATCCCAATGATGAAGAATTCCTGCATTGACAACGGCATTGTCGCAGGAGAGCGCGGCCTCAAGGGTTGTCAGGAAGGTAACGGTTAAAATGGCACCTATGCCGCCCAGGAAATAAGCGCCGGTGATGGATAAAAAGCAGGCAATGAAGGAGCCGGTAAAGTAGGAGAGGGAAGTTTTCATTGCCATTCCTTATCATGAAACAGGGATTGCCCTGATTTGAGTGATGCCTGCAAGCGTCAACCGGCAGTTAAGGAAAAGGGAATGCTGTTTCAGGTTGCCAGAAAAGATTTTTTGATATAAAGCGGCATGGTGACATGCGGAATGGATTTGGCTTTTGATATAACCCGGCCAATGACTTTGGATACCCGGTTTGCCGCCATATCAACAGCGCTGGTAATGTCGGCTGCCAGGCCGGTTACCACGATTGGCGGTGTTCCCGGCAGGCTGATACGAATAAGGCAGCGTTTGTCTCTGCCGCTGCGGGAGCTGTTAAGGTCGGTTAAGCGGATGGTAATGTCTGCGATGCGGTCTTGCGCATGAGCCAGCAGGGTATCCAGGCGTTTTGCGATATGGTTTTTCAGCGTTTCGCTGGCTTTGATTCCTTTGGCGATTATGGTTGGCGTCATATGTTTTCCTGCCTTTCTTTGAGCTTATCTTAATGGATAGCTTCTTATCGAAAAAGAGAAGATAATCATAATATTACTTCGGAAAAACAGAACAATGAATGGATTGCCTCTGAATTTTCGTCATCTTTATTATTTCTGGGTGGTTGCCAAGGAGGGCGGGATTACCCGGGCTGCCAGGCGGCTGGGGGTGGCGGTGCAGACGATCAGTGTGCAGCTGGCGTTATTGGAAAAGATGGTGGGGAAAAATTTGTTTGCACCGCAGGGGCGTCGGATTGTTCTGACGGAGGCAGGCCGCCTGGCGCTGGGTTATGCCGACCGGATTTTTATGCTGGGAGAGCAATTACAGGAAGCGCTGGCGGAGGAGGATGCGGCTTTGGGGGTGCGCTTGACGGTAGGGATATCGGATTCGCTGCCCAAGCTGATTGCCTACCGTTTGCTTGAAACGGTATTACAGATACCGCAGCGGGTGAGAATGGTCTGTTATGAAGGGGAATTTGAAGCGCTTTTGGCCGATCTGGCGCTGCACAGGCTGGATGTGGTATTGACGGACCGGCCGGCTGGCACTACATCCAGCCTGCGGGTGTTCAGCCATGAGCTGGGGCATTGCCGGATTGGTTTTTTTGGCACGGCAGCGCTGGCAGAAGCGCTCAGGCCGGATTTTCCTGCCAGTTTGCATGGCGCGCCGGTGTTGCTGCCAACCAGAAACAATATGTTGCGCAGCCGTCTTGACCGGTGGTTCGAGGCGAATGGTTTGCGGCCCAATATTGCCGGAGAATTTGAGGATAGTGCGCTTTTGGCAACTTTCGGGCGCAGCGGCCTGGGGATTTTCCCTGCGCCGGTGGTGCTTGCCGCCGATATCATGGCGCAGTTTCATGCGTCTCTGGTGGGGAATTTGCTGGATGTAAGTGAGTATTATTATGCTGTTTCGGCAGAAATGAAGATTCGGCATCCGGTTGTGGAGGCGGTTTTATCCGCTCCCCATGCGGATATCTTTGGCCAGGAATGGGAAAAAGACATCAGGGGAGGCGGTTTGCCAGGGCAATGAATTGGCTGTACGGGATATCTTCCGGACGTTTTCCCGGATCAATGCCGGCATCAATCAGGTCGTTTTCGCCAAACAGGGGAGCCAGTGTGTTGCGAAGGATTTTCCTGCGTTGCGAAAAGGCTTGCGTGACGGTTTTTTCCAGTTTTGTCTTGTCGCAGGGAACGGGATGGCTGCGGGGTATCATGCGGATAACGGCGGAATCCACTTCCGGCGGCGGCGAGAAGGCAGAAGGCGGCACGTCAAACAGCTTTTCCATGTGGTATTGCCATTGCAGCATGACGGACAGGCGGCCGTAAGTGCGGCTGCCAGGCTGGGCAGCCATTCGTTCTACTACTTCTTTTTGCAGCATGAAATGTTGATCGGCGACTTGCGTGGAGAATGCCATCAGGTGAAAGAGAAGCGGTGTGGAGATGTTGTAGGGAAGGTTGCCGGCAACCCGTATTTTCCGGCCGGTTTTATCCGTGACGGAAGCGAAGTCAAATTGCAGGGCGTCTCCCTGGTGGATCAGCAGTTTGTCTGAGGGCCAGTTTTTCCCAAGGTGTTCTGCAAGGTCGCGATCCAGTTCTATGACGTGCAGAAAGGCCAGGTTGTCCAATAACAGACGGGTCATGGCGCCCAATCCGGGGCCGATTTCGACCATGAGATCGGTTTTTTGGGGTGAAATGGCGGTAATGATGGCGTCAAGAACGGAAGTGTCTTTCAGGAAGTGCTGGCCAAAACGTTTTCTGGGAATATGTTTCATGCCGGTCTGTATTCTGTGGCGGTTGTGCGGGAAGCCATTTCCGCTGCAGTGAGAATGGCTTCTTTCATGCTGCCATAGTCGGCCAGCCCTGTGCCCTTTTCGGCAAGATCCAGCGCGGTACCGTGGTCGGCAGAGGTGCGGATGATGGGCAGCCCCAGGGTAATGTTAATGCCGCGCCCGAAGGTGGCGTACTTTAAAACAGGCAGCCCCTGGTCGTGGTACATGGCAAGGAAGCAGTCAGCCTGGTTGAGGTTGCGGGGCAAGAAGAGGGTATCGGCCGGGAAGGGGCCGCTTGCATGGATGCCCTGTTTTTGCGCAGCCTGAATTGCCGGGATGAGGGTTTCCTGCTCTTCTGTTCCCAGGTAGCCGTTTTCGCCGGCATGGGGGTTCAGCCCGCTGACTAGGATGCGAGGGGAAGGAATAGCGAATTTTTCCTGACATTCCCGGTGAAGGATGTGCAAGGTACGCAAAAGGGACGGGATGGTAATGGCATCGGCAATTTTTCTGAGGGGAAGATGGGTTGTGGCAAGCGCAACGCGCAAAAAGGAGGCCGGCGCGTTGGGCGGCGTAATTTTCCCGGCCAGCATCATGACGACCTGACCGGCCTGGGTGCTTTCTGCCAAATATTCTGTATGGCCGGTAAAGGGGATGCCGGCGGCATTGATGGTGCTTTTCTGGATGGGCGCAGTAGCAATGGCGTCAAGCTGCCCGGCTGTTGTGCCGGTAATGGCCAGATTCAGGCCTTTTAGAAGGGAAGGCGCGTTGGCCGGATCCGGATGGCCTGGCCTGACAGGGTGTGTAAGCGGGCAATCCATGACAAGCAGGGTATTGGGCTCGCAAAGCTGGCGAACCCTGGGCAGATCCGCCTGGGTCAAACGGCGCAGGAAAATATCAGGGTTGATATTTGCGGCCAGTTTGTTTAGCAATTGCCAGTCGCCGACAAGCAGGACAGAGACTTCGCTGCGTAATTCCCATGCGGCGCGCAAGGCAATTTCCGGCCCTACGCCGGCGGGTTCGCCCAGTGTGACGGCAATGACAGGGGGCTGCGGCATGTTGTTTCTCCCGGCAGGGTTATTCTTCTTCAAGGCGGTATTCGACATAGGCACGGTCGCGCAGCTGGCGCAGCCATTCTTCGGTGGCTTCTTCAATTTTGCGTTCTTTTAACGCCTGTTTGGCGGCCATCCGTTTTCTTTCCATTGAAGCATCTTCTGTTTTCCGTTCCAGGACTTCAATTAGGTGGAAACCGAACTGGGTTTCCACCGGGCCGCTGATTTCGCCGGGTTGCAGCGACATCAGTGTTTTTTCAAATTCCGGCACGGTGTCGCCGGGATAAATCCAGCCGAGATCTCCTCCTTTGCTGGCGGAAGTGTCATTGGAGTACAGGCGGGCCAGTTCTTCAAAGGTTGCCGCTTTGTTAACCAGCCGTTCCTTGAGTTCCAGCAGTTTATGGCGTGCCTCATCGGCAGAAACCAGCTGGTTGACTTTGATGAGGATATGACGGGCATGGATTTGCTGGATGGGGCCGGCGGCAGGCTTGTCATTGGCAGGCGCAACCGGCTCCTGTTTCGGGCGTCGTTTATCGAGCACTTTCAGGATATGAAAGCCGTTGGCGCTTTTGAGGATGCCGGTGGTTTCGCCCGGTTTCAGGCTGGAGACAGCTTCAACAAAGAGGGATGGCAGACGGTCCAGGCTGCGCCAGCCCATATCTCCGCCATTTAAGCCTTCGTCGCCATCGGAGTAGGTTGCCGCATTTTGCTGGAAGTTGCCGCCGGCTTTGAGGTTGGCAAGGACGTGTTCTGCGCGGTCGCGGCGGCCTGCAATTTGCTCTGGGGAGGCATTTTCGGGAATGCGGATGAGGATATGGCCCAGCCTGATTTCTTCGCCTGATTGTACGGCATGGGCGGTTGCCGGATTGGCTTGCTGCATGCCGAGCAGGTGATCGACTTCCGAATCGCTGATTTCGATTTTGCTGACGACTTCCATATCCCTTAATCGCTGGCGGGTAATGTCGTTTCGGACAGATTCGCGGAAGGCGGCCAGGGAGGTGCCGTCTTTTTCCAGCTGTTTTTCGAATTGTTCCATGTTCATGTGGTTTTGTTCGGCGATGATGGCGATCATGGCACCAAGCTGCCTGTCATCGACATCAATACCCCGCTCTTTTGCCATCTGGAGCTGGACGCTTTCCACGATCATGTGTTCCAGTACCTGGCGTTCCAGTTCCGCGCGCGGAGGCTGGACACCCTGTTGTTTTAATCTGGCTTCAATGGTTGCTGCGCGGTCGTTGAGTTCTCTTCGGGTAATGACGTCGCTGTTGACGACCACGACGATGGTATCTACTTTGACTTGCGGCGATGCCGGTTGTGCGGGAACGGGCTGGGCGTGGCAGATGCCGCCGGCCAGTATGAGAAGGGCAGCGGGCAGGCTGCGCAGACAGGCATGAAGCCGCAGGGAAGACAGAAAGCGGACAGGGCGGAAGCGGGAAAAAAAAGGAGGTGTCATTTTATTCATCATAGGCGGTCAGCGGGCGGTAACCCGGAATGCCTTTTCTCAGGATTTCAAGCGGGTTGGAACCGATTTTGGACATGCCTTTTAATTCAAGCTGGAAGAAGAAGGCTGTATTGGATTCGGTTGAAGAGGTGACATAGCGTTGCGCAACAATCCGGCCGATCCAGCAATCAGCATTGTATTCCACACCGAAAAGGCTTTCGATGGTTTTGTTGTCCGGCAGGGAATAGCTGGCCTGGCCGACAGCATACCAGCGTTTGCCCAGCGGCCATTGGCCGGAAACGTTAATCTGGTCGATGGCGTTGCCATATTCATCAATGGAGTTGCGCAGGTAGCGGTATTCCGCATTCAGTATTTTTTTGTCGGCGGGACACCATTGCAGGCTGTAGTTGGCGCTGTAGGTGCGGCGCGTACTCTGGTTGTACTGAACGGAGGTATCGACAGCCAGTTTGGGCGTCAGCAGGCCGCTGGCCATCAACAGCAGGTCTGAACGGTTTTCGTTTCTTTCTTCGATGGGAGCATACAGCGCTACCCGCTGGTCTGAAAAGTAGTAGCGCTGGCCGATGGTGAAACGCATTCTTTCTGCACCGGTCTGCTCAATGAAACGGGAGGTGACGGCGGCTGTCAGGTTGTTGGCGTCGGCTATGCGGTCTTCACCGACAAAACGGTTTTCCTCGAAAAGCTGGGCGTACCCGAAGCTGGGTTCGCCAGAGTCAAAGACCGGATATTTGTCCTGGTTGCGGTAAGGGGTGTACACATAAAAAAGCCTCGGCTCCAGCGTCTGGGTCATGTCTGTGCCGAAGAACGAGGCGTCTCGCTCAAAGATCAGGCCGCTGTCCAGAGAGAAGGTCGGAATGGTCCGGGACATGGTGCGGTCCTGGTCAGGACGGAGATATTTGTCGTCCAGGTCGTAGCGGGCGTAATTCAGGATGGCTTTGGGCGTCAGGAAGTAGCCGCTGGAGACGATTGGAAACGAGATTTCCGGCCTGACGACATAGCGGTCTCCGCGCTGGCGGTTCCAGATCTGGTCGTCGGAAAGCCAGAAGCGGGTATATTGCAGGCTGGCGGTGAGGTCGAATCCCCCTACGTTGTATCCGTGTGCGTTGAAATTGATGTAAGGCAGGCGGTCATAACTGGGGATGATCGGCAGTTCCTTGTCCTGTAATACCTGGTAGCGGCTTGCGCCGGCGGTGATGTTCCAGTAGGTTTGCGCATAGGACAGGTAGCCATTCTGAAGCAGCAGGCGGTTGCTGTCGTTGCTGAGAACCGGGCTTGAAAAGTCGTCCGGATAATCATCGTCGGACGCTTTGTTGAAATCCCAGCCATAGACCCAGCCCGGCGCAAAGTTGTGGCGGTGCCGGGAGGAGATGGCGTACCGGTTCCGGCCGGCTTCTTGGTCGCTTGGGAGGTATTCCACATAGGTCTCGCCTTCATAGCGGTGTCCCAGATACCGGGCTTGCGCGCCCAGCTGCGCGCCCCTTCTTTCAATGTATTTTGGAAAGACGGTAAGGTCGTAGTTTGGCGCCAGGTTGAAGTAATAGGGCGCCATCAGTTCCACACCGCCTTTGGATGTCGCGCCGATAGTCGGGGGCAGAAAGCCTGATTTGCGTTCGTTGTTTAAAGGAAAGGAAAGGGAAGCGGCTGCCAGGATCGGCACATTTTTGAAGTACAGAACCGGCAGCTGCGCTGTGCCCACGCCTCTTAGGGTATCCAGATCCAGGGTGCGGGTGGAAAGGTACCAGTCCGGATTTTCGCCTTCGCAGGTGGTGTAGGTGCCGTTGACAACGGTTGAGTGGTGTTCGTCTTCCAGGTCGATGCGGGTTGCTTTTCCCATGCTGCCGGTTGCGCCCATCCGGTATTTTGCCTTGATGAGCGCGCCTTCGCCGGTATCCATGTTAAATTGCGCTGTGCCGGCCTGATAGCGGTCGCCATAGCGGGTGATATCGACATTGCCGGTGGCTTCGATTTCGTTTTCTTCCTGGCGGAAAATGGCATGATCCCCGGTCAGGCGGGTTTGGCCTTTTTCCACTTCTACCAGGTAATCCAGGTTCATTTCCCTGTCGGGCCGGCCGGTAATCTGTTCTGCGCGCAGGATGATCGGGGCGTTTTGATCGTTTTCCAGGATGGTTTTTGGCTGGCGGACGATTTTTTTCTCTGTATCTTCGTAAAAATCGAAGGTGCGGGTTTTTGCGCGTCCGCCATAGCGGCGGGGGCCGGCAGCCATCGGCATGTTCATGGCGTATTCATGCCTGAAAAGGGGATAGGCTTGCGGCTGCCGGGCCAGTTTTTTCTGTGCCTGGGCCTGGTAGGCCAGGTTGAGCCCCCTGTCCGGCGCCGGGACGGTTGCCGCAGCAGGAGGCGCGGCGGTTTGCGGTTCGGGACGGGCGGCAATCTGCTCGATTTCCGGTTCTTTGTTTTCCGGAGAATCTGTGCGGGAAACGATGGTTCCGGTTGTTTTGTCCGGACGGCGGTTGCCGGCAGGCAGCTGGTATTCCAGGTTGAGTCCTCTGTCCAGATGATTTTCCAATGATGCGTTTTCCCGGGGAACGGAAAGGGTGCTTTCCGGCGCAGGCGCTGCCAAAACAGGCTGGTTTTTTGCCTGGGCAGGCAGGGCCAGGGTTATCCCTATCACAGGCAATAATGGATACCAGCGAAAAATGGCGGGACGGCGGGTCATTGAACAGTCGGGAAGCGGATTGTCGGCAATTTTCTGGCGAATCAATTATTATATGGGAAGTTTGCCGAGTAAACTGTAACAGTTCCTTATTTCATTTCATTATTCCTGGACGCCATGACTGCTTCCGATTCCCGTCTGCTTTCCCTGAAACAGTGGCTGGATACCTTTTACGGGTATGGGATTGATTCTGCCAGCCTTCGCCCTGCCTCGTCTGACGCCAGTTTCAGGCGTTATTTCCGGGTTGATGCCGGCACGGGCAGTTATATTGTCATGGACGCGCCGCCAGAAAAAGAAAAGGTATTGCCGTTTATTCAGGTGGCGGAGCTTTTTGGGCAATGCGGCGTTTGCGTGCCGCAGATTGTAGGAAAGAAGGTGGAGGAGGGATTCCTGCTGCTTTCCGATCTGGGCAATACAACGTATTTGCAAAAACTGGATGAGAACCATGCGCACGCGCTTTATATGGATGCGCTTTGTGCGCTGGTTCGTATCCAGTCGGCCAGCTGCCCCGGCGTTTTGCCGGATTATGACCGCACACTGTTGTTAAATGAGCTGCGGTTGTTTCCGGAGTGGTATGCAGCCCGTCACCTGAAACAATCCCTGTCCGGGGAACAGGAGGCGGCGCTGCAAAAGGTGTTTGACCTGATTTTGGCCAATAACCTGGCGCAGCCTTATGTATATGTACACCGCGATTACCATTCCCGTAATCTGATGGTGTTAAAGGAAGGCAATCCCGGTATCCTGGATTTTCAGGATGCGGTGTTTGGCCCGGTGACTTATGATCTGGTTTCGCTTTTGCGGGATGCCTATATCGTATGGGATGAAGAGCAGGTGCTGGACTGGGTGATCCGCTACTGGGAGCTGGCGCGCAAGGCCGGGATTCCCGTTAATCCGAGTATTGACATGTTTTACCGGGATTTCGAGTTCATGGGGCTTCAGCGGCACCTGAAGATATTGGGTATTTTTGCCCGCCTTTGCTATCGTGACGGGAAAACGGCTTATCTGAATGATTTGCCTGTTGTGACGGAATATGTTTACAAGACGGCTTCGCGTTATCCAGAGCTGGGACCGCTGGTGAAGCTTCTGGATACGCTTTTGCAAAAGGAACGCCAGGTTGGCTATACCTTTTAGGAGAATAAAGGGCAGTGCAAAGCGGCGGGAGAGAGGAGATGAAAGCGATAATTTTTGCCGCCGGACGCGGAGAACGGCTGCGTCCGTTGACGGATCATACGCCCAAGCCTTTGATTGAGGTGCGGGGCAGGCCACTGATTGTGTGGCATATCCTGAATCTGGTGCGGGGAGGCATTACCGAGATTGTGGTGAATCATGCCTGGCTGGGGCACAAGATTGAGGAGGCGCTGGGGGACGGTTCGCGTTATGGCGCACATATTGTTTATTCTGCCGAGGGAGAAGCGCTGGAGACGGCAGGGGCGGTTGCCTTTGCGCGCCACTTGCTGGGGGAAGACTGTTTTGCGGGCATTGCGGCGGATGCCTATTGTCCGCATTTTGATTTTTCCCAGCTGCATACGGTGCTGGAAGACAATGATGTCTGGGGACGCCCTTTGGGTGAAGGGAAAAGGGATATGGCATGGCTTTATCTGGTTAAAAAGCCGCCTTATTATGCGCAGGGTGATTTCTCGCTTAATCTTTTTTCTGTCAGCAATGAAGGGGAACGGCCGTTTACTTTTTCGGGTATCGGGGTTTACCGCATGGCTATGTTTGATGCGGTGAAGCCGGGAGAGAAGGTGCGGCTTGGCGATTTGTTAAGGCAATATGCGGATAAGGGCCAGGTCGGCGGGGAAGTGTATGAGGGAAACTGGACGGATGCGGGGACGGTTGAACGGCTGGAAATGCTGAACAGGCCGCTGTTTGGGGATAGCGGCAAGCCGGGTGTGCTGCATGGGTGAACGGTTGATGCACAGAGCTGGAGGGAAGTTTTTATTTTAACTTGTTTTCGGTTATTTGCCTGTGCTACCCTAAAAAAGATGGTTTCACTATGCCGGAAAACCTGCTCGCTATTCATAACGGTTTGCCAGTGAATATTTGGCAAAAGAGATGAACAAATTTGAATGATGAACAGGGATTTTCTCTTCGGAAGAAAATACGGTTTTCCCATAAAAAGTATTTTTTATAACTGTGTTTAATGTGGCTTATTGAGAAAATCATGATAAAATTGACTGCATACTGCATACTGCATACTGCATAAGTAATAAATATCCAAAGCGTTTATTATCCAATATACGCCCTGCATTTCTTTTTCTTCTTTCCCTATTTTCGTTTTCTTTCCGTCAAGCGGTTTCGCGTTTTTCGTGCAGCTTTAGTACTCTCCGAAAAAAATTGATGGTTGTTTTGACTGCTGTTGTTTTCTGCGCAGCAGGATGTGGAACAACCATTTCGTCTTATAACCCGGTTTCAGAGGATTCTGGTGTTCCTGCCTCAGCTTTGTTTTCTCTTGGCGAGGTGGAAGATCTTTCAGGTTTCCAATTTTCACCGGATGACACAGACACATTTGACCTGGCTGTTGCCATGCGAAATGCTTTACAGACGGAATTGAGTCAAAACGGCCTGTTGGCTAACGGCAGTTACACTCTTCATGTCAACATTCTGGACTATGCGCCGGGAAATGCTTTCAAGAGATGGCTGGTTCCGGGGTGGGGCGAAACAAAACTGTCTGTCAAAGCCATTATTGTTGATGAAAGGAATAAAAAGATAGCAGATATCCCTGTTGAAAAATATGTGGATATGGGCGGAGGTTATACGATAGGCGCCTATAAATATATTTTTGACGATGTTTCAAAAGAAATTGTTTCTGTTCTTAATACTTTGAAAAAACGGGGAGACACCGAAAGGGGTGCAATATGAGACGGAAAATCATCGTGTTAATACTTTGTCTTTCGGCCCTGTTTCTAAGTGGCTGTGCTGTAAACCGGGCTACCGGTTCTGTTGAACCGGGCGTTGATTTGAAAACGATAAAAAGTATCTATGTTAAAAAGAATCATGACGATAACCGGGAAGTCAATGAAATCTTTGTCAGAAAATTGGGTTCTATGGGGATATGGGTAAAAACAGGCGAGGATATTCCCATGGATGTTGATGCTGTTCTGACTTACCGGGACAAATGGATATGGGATATAACGATGTACATGCTTGAACTTGATGTTGTAATACGGGAGACGGAATCCAATCTTCCAATGGCAAGAGCAAACTCTTACCATACTTCTGTTACCCGATACAGTCCGGAAGAAATGGTCGATGAAGTGATAAATAATATGTTCAGAAGAAAAGCGGAAAAAATATACTCGGAAAGAATGCCGTGAGCGAAAGGGGATAAAAGTGTTCAGGATGGAGGAATAAATGATGGGTATTTTTAGGCAGTATTATAAAAGCTGCTTTGCCTTGCTGATAGCTGGTTTCCTTGTCGCCTGTAGTTCAACAACGAACGAAATTCTGCCGTTAGACATGAATAGTTCCTGGCAGATAAAGCCCTATGTTGTCAAAGTGCAAACGGAGGTGACTTCTTATACAAACATTGGGTATAGGGATATTCATAATACCCATCTTATCTCTAATGATAAATTCCAGCTTGCCCTTGAGGAAGCTATTATTAAAAATCACCTTTTTAAAGGTATTATAAAAGGTCAGGGTAAGGCAGATTATTTTCTCAGCGTCACGATTAAACATATTTTCTTTCCAGATGAGGTGGAGGCTATCTGGACGCTCAAGAGGCTGAAAGATAAAAAAGTAATCTTTCAAAAGGCAGTTTTATCATGGGCTTCAAACCGTAATGAAACTTTTGCTGATGGAAGACGAATGACATCCATTACAAGTGCAGCACGTGAGAATATCCGGCAGGGGTTGACGGATATTGCAAAGCTTGATTTGTAATTTTTAGTGAAAAAGATGCGGTGCGCCAGCGGGTGCAGAACAGGAGAATTGCATCGGGTATTATGCCTGGCGGCAAAAATGGCTAGCCCCACTTTTTTGTAAACGCTATTTTTTTCAGGCCGCAAAAAACCATAAGGCGTTCCCTGCAGAACGCCTTTTTTCCGGAGATATCAAGGAGGAGCCATCCAAACAGGCCGTCTGTCAGGCGGCCTGTTTGTTATGCCTTGTCAAATGTTTTTGGTGCTGACGATCTGGTTTTTGCCGTCAACGAAGACGATTCTGGGTTTGTAGGTTTTGATTTCTTCGTCTGTCATGGGGCCGTAGGTGCAGATGATCAGCAGGTCGCCCAGCTCGGCGCATCTGGCGGCTGCGCCATTCAAGGAGATTTCGCCGGAGCCGCGTTTGCCCAGGATGGCGTAAGTTGAGAAGCGCTGGCCGTTATTGACGTTGTAAAGTTCAATGTGCTCATATTCAAGGATGCCCGCAGCCTCCAGCAAATCCGGGTCAATGCCGCAGGAACCTTCGTAGTTCAGATCGCACTGGGTGACGGAAACGCGATGGATTTTTGATCGGAGCATGATTCGTTGCATGTTGGTTTCTCCTGTTTGCAAAACGGTATGCCGGGCCTGTGCTGCCAGACCCAAACGGGCGCCCTGGAAGGATGCCGGTAGTTATGCTTTTCTCCGCCGGGGGAAAGCCCTTTTAAAAACTTCTTATAATACACAATTTTTTGACTGAAAAATCAAATAAATGCGAAAATAATACCTTTCCCGGCAGGGTGTGCGGGTTATTGCCTGCAACGGAAGCGCTGCCTTACGGTAAAAGGCAGGGGCTTGTTGCCGCTTGCCAACCATGCTGTGCAGGGAAGGTTCAAACAGGAAAGACATGCCGGATATCTGGAAACCCCATATTGTTGTTTCTGCCGTTATTGAGGAAAACGGCCGTTTTTTGCTGGTGGAGGAACGGGAGGCGGACGGCAGGTTGACGCTTAATCAGCCGGGCGGCTTGCTGGAGCCGGGAGAATCTTTGCAGCAGGCGGTGGTGAGGGAGGTGCTGGAAGAAAGTGCCTGCGAATTTTGTCCGGAAGGTTTTTTGGGGGTCTATCACTTGAATTACCGGATGGAAAGCGGGGAAGATATCGGTTATGTCCGGTTTGCTTTTACCGGGAAGATAGGCAGGCGGCTTGACCGGCAGCTTGATCCGGATATTGTGCGGACGGTCTGGATGACGGCAGGCGAGATGGCGGCTTGTCCCGGCCGGCACCGCAGTGCGGTTGTCATGCAGTGTATTGAGGATTATGCGGCCGGGCAGCGCGCGCCGCTTTCGCTGGTGTCGCGCTACCGGTTTGTTGACAGGGCAGGATTATGAGCCGGAAAAAGGTGGTTGTGGGAATGTCGGGCGGCGTAGATTCGTCTGTTGCGGCCTGGATGCTGAAGGAGCAGGGGTATGAGGTTGTCGGTCTTTTCATGAAAAATTGGGAAGACGATGACGACAGCGAATTTTGTTCGGCCAGGCAGGATTGGCTGGATGCTGTGACGGTGGCCGATGTGATCGGGATTGATATTGAGGCGGTGAATTTTGCGGCGGAATACAAGGAGCGGGTGTTTGCCGAATTTCTGCGGGAATATGAGGCGGGCCGCACGCCCAACCCGGATGTGCTGTGTAATGCCGAAATCAAGTTCAGGGCGTTTCTGGATCATGCGGTTTCGCTGGGGGCGGAACAGATTGCCACCGGGCATTATGCGCGTGTGCGCGAAAATAACGGCTTGTTTGAGCTGCTCAAGGCGGAAGATGCCAGCAAGGACCAGAGTTATTTTTTGCACCGGCTTAACCAGCAGCAGCTTTCCAAAAGCCTGTTTCCGCTGGGCGGTATCTGCAAGACCGAGGTGCGAAAGATAGCGGAGAAGCTGGGGCTGCACAATGCAAGGAAGAAGGATTCAACCGGAATCTGCTTTATCGGGGAACGGCCGTTTCGCGCGTTTTTAAACCGTTATCTGTCTTATGTTCCCGGCCCGATCAAGACGCCTGAAGGGGAGGTGATAGGGGAACATGTCGGCCTCAGTTTTTATACGATCGGGCAGCGCAAGGGCATTGGCATTGGCGGGCTGAAAACGCACAGGAAGGCAGACGGCACCGGCGATGCCTGGTATGTTGCCAAAAAGGATATGGCGGAAAATACGCTGTATGTGGTGCAGGGGCATTCGCATCCCTGGCTGTTGTCTTCCGGATTGCGTGCTGCCCAGGCCAGCTGGGTTGCCGGGTTTGCGCCCCGTGAGGGCGCTGTGTCGGTCAAGACGCGTTACCGGCAGCAGGATGTGCCCTGCCGGTTGAGTGTGCTGGATGGGGCGGCTTTTTCTGCGGGATTTGTGCAGCCGCAATGGGCGGTTACGCCGGGACAATCGGCAGTGTTTTATGATGGGGAGGTTTGCCTGGGCGGGGGCGTGATTGAAAGCCCCTGCCCGGCGGCAGCTTAAGGCAGGCGTTCAGGCGGGAATGGTTTCCTGGAAGGAGGGACGCTCCATCAAGCGTTCAAAAAGCCGGGAAAGGTTTTCGTATTCGCTTTGCCAGTTGAGCTGGCCGAAGCGGAAGGCCAGCCAGCCCAGGGCGCATCCCACGGCAATATCTGCCAGCGAGTAGGCGTTTTCATGGCACCAGGTTTTGCCGCCCAACTGGGCGGACATGGCTTTCAGGCCGGTATGCACTTTGCCCATCTGGAGCTTTATCCAGTCCGGACTGCGCTGCTGTACGGGCCGTTTGGTTTCTTCGAGCCTGACCAGGATGGATGCGTCCATGATGCCGTTGGCCAGCGCTTCCCAGCATTTGACTTCGGCGCGGGAGCGCCCGCCTGGCGGGATGAGCCTGCCTACGGGGGTGATGGCGTCAAGGTAATCGACGATGACGCTGGAATCGTAGAGCGTTTTGCTGCCTTCCATGACCAGACAGGGGACTTTCCCCAGCGGGTTCAGTTCGGCCAGCCGGCTGGAGGGATTGCCCAGGTCTTCCAGCACAAAATCATAGTCAATTTTTTTCTCGTTCAGCACAATCCGTACTTTGCGGACGTAGGGGCTGGTTGGGGTGCCGATCAGTTTCATGGCAATTCAGGCTTACTCAGGATAAAAAAACAGGGAGCAATTATAGCATTGTGCTTTAAAAAAGCATTTTTGCGGCAGGGGAAATGGTCTCGATTTACCGGGTATGGTGATAAAATGAGCGGTGTTTGTGTCGGCCTCATCCTTTTTGCGGCGTCTTTTGAAAATGGAACTTTCTGCTCTTTCTGCGCTTTCACCGCTTGACGGGCGCTATGCCGGCAAGACGGGCAGCCTGCGGCCTATCCTGTCTGAAGCCGGGTTTATGCATTTTCGGGTCAGGGTGGAGGTTGCCTGGCTTCTGGCGCTTTCCGAGGCCGGGTTTGACGAGATCCGCCCTTTTTCAGCAAAGACGCGGGCTTTTCTGGAAGACCTGGCCAGCCGTTTTGCCGTGGAGGATGCCGCGCGTATCAAGGAAATTGAAGGCGTGACGAACCATGATGTGAAGGCAGTTGAATACTGGCTGAAAGAATCTGCCGGCCTTGGCCTGCCGCCGGAGCTGGCGCAGCTTGGCGTTTGCGAGCCGCAGGTAGATGCCGGTATTGCGGCTGAATTGCGGGCGGCAGCGGAGTTTATCCATTTTGCCTGTACATCGGAAGATATTAATAATACTTCCCACGGGATGATGATTAAGGCGGCAAGGGAGCAGGTGGTGTTGCCGGCCCTGGACAGGGTGATTGCGCGTTTGCGCGAGATGGCCCACCGGTATGCGGATTTGCCGATGCTTTCGCGAACGCATGGGCAGACAGCCAGCCCGACGACGCTGGGCAAGGAAATGGCCAATGTTGTTGCGCGATTACAACGTGCCCGCAATAAAATTGCCGAAGTGGAAATACTCGCCAAGATGAACGGCGCGGTGGGCAATTACAACGCCCATTTTTCGGCGTACCCTGATTTTGACTGGGAAAATTTTGCCAAAACGGTTGTGGAAACGCGGCTTGGGCTGACTTTCAGCCGCTATACCATCCAGATTGAGCCTCATGATTATATGGCCGAGCTGTTTGATGCTATTGCGCGGGCCAATACTATCCTTATAGACTTGAACCGGGATATCTGGAGTTATATTTCCCTTGGCTATTTCAGGCAGATAACCCGTGCGGGCGAGATTGGTTCCAGTACGATGCCGCACAAGGTGAACCCGATTGATTTTGAGAATTCGGAGGGGAACCTGGGCCTTGCCAATGCGCTTTTAAGGCATATGGCCGGGAAGCTGCCGGTATCGCGCTGGCAGCGCGACCTGACGGATTCGACGGTGCTGCGCAATGTGGGCACGGCACTGGGCTATGCGGTGCTGGCTTATGACAGCTGCCTGCGCGGGCTTGGCAAGCTGGAGGTGAATGAAAAAAGGATTGCCGAAGATCTGGAGGATGCCTGGGAGGTGCTGGCCGAACCGGTGCAGACGGTGATGCGCCGTTATGGCGTTGCCAATCCGTATGAGCGCTTGAAGGCGCTGACGCGGGGAAAAGGGATTACCCGGCAGGAACTGCATGATTTTATTGCAGGACTGCCTTTGCCTGAAAAGGCCAAGCAGGAATTGACAGCGTTGACGCCTGCCTCGTACACAGGGCTTGCTTCAACGCTGGCAAAGCAGATTTAGCATGAACTTGATTGGGAGAGGTGAGTTATGAAGTTGTTCAAACGTAGTTTTGCCGCGCTGGCCGCAGGGGTTGCGCTTTTTGCCGCGCAGGGGGTAAGCCATGCGCTTGATCTGACGCCGGACAGCGCTTCGGTGGAAGTTGGCGTGGGGGAAAACGATCTGGTTGTGACCCGCGTGGCTGTTCAGTGGGACTGGAACCAGAACTGGTTTAATTCAAACGGCACAAGTCTGGACGGTTATTTTGATCTCAATGCTGCCTGGTGGCATGCTTCGGACTGGCGGGATAAGGATGAAGATAAGGAAATTGGCGTGCTGGGCCTGACGCCTGTTTTCCGTTTCATGAAGACGAACAAAAAGGGTCCTTATGTTGAGGGCGGTATTGGCGGCGCGTTTTTCAACAGACCGTATAACAATGCCGGCAACAATATGGGGATTTCGTTCCAGTTTACCGAGCATGTCGGCGTAGGCTATGTGTTTGACAATAACCTGGATCTGGGACTCAGGCTGCAGCATTATTCCAATGCGGGCATTTCCGACCATAACAGCGGAGAAAACCTGCTGATGCTGCGGGCAGCCTACCGCTGGTAATATTTCTGCGGTACTGCCAAACGGGGTCGCTGTGAGTAAAACAAACGACTTGCCGCAGGTTGCTTTTTTGGGAACCGGCCTGATGGGACTGCCGATGGCTTCCCGCATTTGTGAGGCCGGTTATCCGCTTGTTGCCTGGAACCGCACACGTGCCAAAGCTGAACCGCTTGCAGAAAAGGGGGCGCGGATTGCCGAACTTTCCGAAGCGGTTTCCCAGGCGGATGTTGTGATTACCATGCTGGAATCCGGCCCGGTTGTTTTGCAGGTGCTGACTTCCATTTTGCCCTGGTTATCTCCCGGAACGCTGGTTATTGACATGAGTTCAACCGGGCAATCCGAGGCGGTTGAATTTCATAATCTGCTTCTTGCCTCCGAGGCCTGTTTTCTGGATGCACCGGTTTCCGGCGGTGTGATTGGCGCACAGGCCGGTACGCTTGCCATTATGGCGGGGGGAAATCCTGCTGATTTTGCGCGGGCAAGGCCGCTTCTGGAGGTGATGGGCCGTCCGGTCAGGGTCGGCCCTGTCGGGTGCGGGCAGCTGGCAAAGTTATGCAACCAGCTTATTGTGGGCGGGACGATCAGCATTGTTGCCGAAGCCCTTTTGCTGGCGCAGGCCGGCGGGGCGGATCCGGCTGCGGTAAGGGCTGCTATCCGGGGCGGATTTGCCGAAAGCCGTGTTCTTGAGGTGCATGGACAGCGTATGCTGGACAGGGATTTTGTTCCGGGCGGCCAGGTCAAGAGCCAGGCAAAGGATATGGCCAATATTATGGATGCCGCAGCAAAGGCAGGACTGCAATTGCCGCTGACGGCTTTGGTAACGGAGCTGTATCATCATATCCTGGGGGATTTCAGCCTGGCAGACCAGTCTGCTGTGTTGCTGGCGCTTGAGGGGTTAAATTCCGGCAAGCGGCTGGGCGCTGCCAAAGACAAAATGTAAAACGCAGATTGCCGGGCCAGTTATCCAGAAATCAACAGCCATATCAAAAACAAAAAGCCCGGAAAGCAAATTCCGGGCTTTTTTTTTCAGAACAGAAAAACAGGGTTATTTCTGTTGAATTTTTTGTGCAGCGGCCTCATGCTGGGCAGCGTAGGCTTTATGCGCTGCGGCTTCGGCTGCGCCTTTTTGGACAGTGTGCCCCATGCGGGAGAGGACGGTTTCCAGGGAAGAGAGGCATAACATAACGTTTTCTTCCTGTGCGGAATATCCCATCAGGCCGATGCGCCAGACTTTGCCTGCCAACGGACCCAGACCGGAGCTGATTTCCAGGTTGAATTCAGACATGAGCGCTTTTCTGACGGCAGCTTCATCCTTGATGCTGTCAGGCACAACGATGGTGCTGACCTGGGGCAGGCGGCATTCTTCCTTGACCAGGAAACGCAGTCCAAGTGCTTCTATCCCGGCTTTTAATGCCTGGTAGTGCTGTTTGTGGCGGGCCCATGCGTTTTCCAACCCTTCTTCTTTCAGGAGCAGGAGCGCTTCATGCAGGCCGTAGAGCGAATTGACAGGCGCTGTGTGGTGGTAAGTGCGGGTGGAGCTGCTCCAATAGCCCAATACCAGATTCAGATCCATGAACCAGCTTTGGACTTTGTTTTTGCGGTTTTTGACGTAATCAATCACCCGGTCTGAATAGGAGACGGGGGAGAGACCTGGGGCGCAGGAGAGACATTTTTGGGTGCCGGAATAAACGGCGTCCAGTTCCCATTCGTCAACCCGTACCGGACAGCCGCCCAGTGAGGTAACGGTATCGGCAATGACAACGGCATCGTGTTTATGTGCAATCTGTGCCAGCAGTTTGGCATCGGATTCGCAGCCAGTGGAGGTTTCGGCGTGGACGAAAGCCACAACTTTTGCCTGCGGGTTTTTCTTGAGCGCGTCTTCCAGTTTGTTGGGGTCAACAGGTTCACCCCAGGTATCGTCAACGATGACGGGTTTGCCGCCTGAACGTTCAACATTTTCGATCATGCGGCCGCCGAACACGCCGTTGCGGCAGACAATGACGGAATCGCCGGGGGAAACCATGTTGACGAAGCAGCTTTCCATGCCGACAGAGCCTGGCCCGGAAATGGGATAGGTCATCTGGTGGGTTGTCTGGAAGACATAACGCAGCAGGACTTTCAGTTCTTCCATCATGTTGACGAAAGACGCGTCCAGGTGCCCGATAACCGGCCGGCTCATGGCTGACAGTACGCGGGGATCGATGTTGGAGGGACCGGCTCCCATCAGGGTACGTTTTGGCGGAGTGAAGGAAGTAATTTGATCAAGAGATGGCGCTATCATGATTTTTGTCTCTATAAGATGATGAATGGATGATGCTGTTTTCCTGAAACAGCAGACAAACCTATTTTGCCACAGGATGCTATTTTGCCCTATTTTTGCCGGTTTTGAAGCGGATGTTTTACGGTTTCGCTGCGGCGCTTTCTTTTCCTCTTAAGCGGACATGCCCTTTTTCTTCCGCCATAGTTTTGGCAAGCAGCTTAACCAGGGCATAGACGGCGTTGATATGGGGGGTGGCTGTGTGGGTGATTCTTCCCAGTTCCACGACAGAACCGACCAGCGCGTCAATTTCGGGTTCCCGGCCGGCTTCCACATCCTGGAGCATGGAGGTTTTGTGTTTGCCGACTTTTTCTGCCCCCTGTATCCGTTTTTCAAGCGGAACGCGGAATTCGATGCCCAGTTTGTTGGCAATGCGCTGCGCTTCAATCATCATATCCCCGGCCAGCTCGCGGGTGAGCGGATACTGGCAGATATCGACCAGGGTGGAATGGGACAGGGAGCTGATGGGGTTGAAAGTGAGGTTGCCCCAGAGTTTGAGCCAGATTTCCGAGCGGATATTTTCCAGAATGGGGGATTTGAATCCGGCGTGGATAAATGAATCGGATACTTTCCGGACACGTTCCGTGATGGAGCCGTCAAGTTCTCCTATCGGGAAACGGTCGCCCTCAATATGATGGACTACGCCGGGCGCCAGCAGTTCGGAGGCCGGATAGACAACACAACCCAGCACCCGGTCCGGCAATATTTTGGCGGCAATCTGTCCTGTCGGGTCAACGCTCTGGATGCGTGCGCCTTCATAAGGGCCGCCATGCTTGTGAAAGTACCAGTAGGGGATGCCGTTCTGCATGGTGACAACAACGGTGTCCGGACCGAAAAGCTTGGGAACGTCATTGACAACGGATTCAACCTGATGGGCTTTCATGGCAAGGATGACAACGTCAACCGGCCCGACCTCATCATAATTATTGGTTGCCCTGGTATCTTTGGTAACCAGTTCGGTACCGTTGTTCATGATGAGTTTGATACCGTTTTTCCTGATGGCTTCGAGGTTGGCGCCACGCACAATGAAGGTAACATCTTCTCCTGCCAATGCCAGCTTTACGCCAACATAACCTCCAATCGCGCCGGCACCAATAATCGCGTATTTCATTTTTCTTTCCTCTTAAGTCTTATTCAGGGCAGCGTGGATGAGGCGTTCATCATTTCTTTTGTGGCATTTTTCAGTCCAGTGCGCCGCTTTTATCGCTTTTTTACCTTTATTTTCTTTGGGCAGTTTGCCTGCTTTTTCAGCTGAACCGGCTTTCCGGTTTTTTCCGCTGCCGGACAGATATCCCGGCTGGTTGTTGTTTTCAGACAACAGTATTCCGGAAAAAGAAAAACAAAGGCAACCTGTTTGCTGTGCCGCTTTTGTTTTTCGTACGCCTGCCGCACACAAGGAACCGGTTTCTGTGAATGGTTTGAGCATGGGCGGCAGGCGAATTGATAGAACAGGTTATTAGTTTACACAATTTATCAGAATAAACCGACTATCCGGCCTTCCGCGTCAACGTCAATCATGTTGGAGGAAGGTACTTTTGGCAGACCCGGCATGGTCATGACGGCATCGCCGCAGACCATGACAATAAATTCGGCGCCGGCAGACAGTTTGACTTCCCGGATGGCGACAGAGTGGCCGGTGGGCGCGCCGCGCAGAGCCGGATCTGTCGAGAAAGAGTATTGGGTTTTGGCAACGCAGATGGGGTAGGAGCCGTATCCGTCGTCTTCCAGTTTTTTGATCTGCGCGCGGATTTTGCTGTCTGCCATGATATCCCTTGCACCGTACAGCCTGGTGGCGATAGCCGACATTTTGTTCCAGAGGGAGTCTGTTTCTTCGTAAACAAACTTGAAATTGGAAGGTGTGGTTTCCACCATGTTGACAACGGCGTTGGCCAGGTCTTCCGCTCCTTTGCCGCCTTCAGCCCAGTGACGGGAAATGACAACGGGCGCGCCCTGGGTTGCCATTTTATCCTTGAGCAGGCGGATTTCCGCATCGGTATCAAGCGTAAAGTGGTTGACAGCCACGATGCAGGGCAGGCCATAGTGGTTGCGAATGTTGTTGACGTGGCGTTCAAGATTGGCAATGCCTTTTTCAAGGGCTGCCAGGTTTTCCTGGTTCAGGTCGGGCAGGTCAACGCCGCCGTGGTATTTAAGGGCGCGAACTGTAGCAACGACTACGGCGCAATCCGGTTTGAAGCCGGATTTGCGGCAGACAATATCCACGAATTTTTCAGCGCCCAGATCGGCGCCGAAGCCGGCTTCCGTGACGACATAGTCCGCCAGTTTCAATGCGGCCGATGTGGCAATGACGGAATTGCAGCCGGTAGCGATGTTGGCAAAGGGGCCGCCGTGAATGAAGGCGGGGTTGTTCTCAAGGGTTTGCACCATGTTGGGCTTGATGGCGTCTTTCAGCAGCGCCGCCATAGCGCCGTGGGCTTTGAGGTCGCTGGCCAGAATGGGGCGGCGGTCGCGGGTATAGCCGATCACGATGCGGCCCAGACGGTCTTTCAGGTCTTCCAGGCCGGTTGCCAGGCAGAAGATGGCCATGACTTCGGATGCCACGGCGATATCAAAGCCGTCTGCCCTTGGAAAGCCGTTGGCGGGGCCGCCCAGGCCGACGGTAATGTCGCGCAGGGCGCGGTCGTTCATATCAAGCACACGTTTCCATATCACCCGGCGGGCATCAATACCCAGCTCGTTCCCATGATGGATGTGGTTGTCAATCAGGGCGGCAAGAAGGTTGTTTGCCAGGGAAACAGCGCTGATATCGCCGGTAAAGTGCAGGTTGATGTCTTCCATGGGAACCACCTGTGCGTAACCGCCGCCGGCCGCGCCGCCTTTCATGCCGAAGACGGGGCCCATAGAGGGTTCGCGCAGGCAGATGATGGCTTTTTTGCCGATTCGGTTAAGCGCGTCGCCCAGGCCGATAGCGGTGGTTGTTTTGCCTTCGCCGGCCGGCGTCGGGTTGATGGCGGTAATCAGCACCAGTTTGCCGTTGGGTTTGCTTTTGAGGGATTCCACAAAATCCAGGGAGATTTTTGCTTTATAGAAGCCGTACGGCTCCATATATTCTTCTTCAATACCAAAGCGCTGCGCTACCTGGCTGATGCGCAGCATCTTTGCTCGCTGGGCGATTGCAATATCAGTTGTCATGTCATGAATCCCTTTTTTACCGGAGGTTGCATTAATTTGGGGTTAAAGGTCATTGTAGTTTATCCAAACCGTGATTCGCAACAAAAAATGCGGATAGCAGGGGGCCGGTTTTCTCCGCAAGGGCAAATCGGGGCAGTTTTGCATGGAGGCGCGCCGGAAACAGCAGGATGGGACACAGCCGGGTTATTTCGCGGCCCTCTGCACCGGCGGGTAAGGTTACAATAGGGGAACGGGTGTTTTGCCCGGAAGGTATTTTTCATTTTTAAGGGGCAAATGTAATGCTGGACAACCTGACACAACGGCTGGCCAAAGTTGTCAAGACCATGCGCGGGGAAGCGCGTTTGACTGAAGCCAATACGGCAGAGATGCTGCGCGAGATACGGTTGGCGCTGCTTGAGGCGGATGTGGCGCTGCCTGTCGTGCGCGGCTTTATTTCCCGCGTGCGGGAAAAAGCGATGGGAGAAGAGGTTATTGGTTCCCTCACGCCAGGACAGGCGCTGGTTGGCGTGGTTCAGCAGGAGCTGGCCGATATCATGGGCGGGGATCTCGGCAGGGATGCCTCGAAACTGAATTTTGCCACCCGGCCGCCGGCCGTTATCCTGATGGCAGGGCTGCAGGGGGTGGGCAAGACCACGACAACCGGCAAGCTGGCGCGTTACCTGGCAAAGGAAAACAGGAAGAAGGTGCTGACGGTTTCGACAGACGTGTACCGCCCCGCCGCCATCCGGCAGCTTGAAACGGTTTCCCGGCAGGCCGGGGTGGATTTTTTTGCATCCGAATCCGGCGATCCGGCAGGCATTGCCAGGGCTGCGCTGGATCATGCCCGCCGCCATTACTATGATGTTCTGCTTGTGGATACGGCAGGCCGCCTGGGTGTTGACGAGGAGATGATGCGGGAAATCGCGGCGCTGCATGAGGTATTGACGCCGATAGAGACGCTGTTTGTCGTGGATGCCATGCTGGGGCAGGATGCGGTGAATGTGGCGCGGGCTTTCAATGAAACACTGCCGCTGACGGGGATTGTTTTAACCAAGCTGGACGGGGATGCGCGGGGCGGGGCGGCGCTTTCCGTGCGCCATATTACCGGCAAGCCGATCAAGTTTGCCGGCGTTTCGGAAAAGCTGGACGGGCTGGAGATATTTGATCCGGTGCGGATGGCGAACCGTATCCTCGGCATGGGGGATATTCTGGCGCTGGTGGAAGAGGCCAAAAAGGCGGTGGATATCCAGGCGGCGCAGGATCTGGAGAAAAAACTCCGCAAGGGAGGGCGGTTTGACCTGAATGATTTCAAGGCGCAGCTGGCGCAGATGCAGAGCATGGGGGGATTTTCCGGTTTGCTGGGGAAAATGCCTGCGCAGTTTCAGCAGGCCGCGCAGCATACCAATCCGGATCAGGCCAACCGCCATATCCGCCGCATGGAAGGGATTATTAATTCGATGACGCCGGCGGAACGGGCCAGGCCGGACATTATCAAGGCGGCGCGCAAAAGGCGGATTGCCGCCGGAGCGGGGGTGCAGGTGCAGGAGGTGAACCGGATGCTGTCCCAATATGAACAGATGCAATCCATGCTGAAAAAGATGAAGGGCGGCGGGCTGATGAAGATGATGCGGAATATGAAGGGGATGATGCCCGGCCTGCGCTGACTGCCGCAGGGAAGATATTTTCCGGGAAAGGGGATTTTGCTGCGGCATGTTATATAAAGCGGCGTTTTGCGCACCGGTATGGCGGCAAGGGAAGAAATATTGGCCGCAGCAGGCGCTTTGCGGGGAAAAGTGCAAAAAAACTTGCCATGCGCCTGATTTACCACTTATATTTTCCCGTGCATGTTTTCTATCTGTTTTTGTATTGATGAGGCGAAAAATGGCAACGACAAAAAAGACTGAGACCAAGACAACGGCAACAAAGGCAACTTCTGCCAAAAAAGCGGCGGCTCCAGCTGCCAAAAAGGCAGGGAAACGCACCCCTAACGCCGCTTTCATGAAACCGATGACACCATCTGCCGAGCTGGGCGCGGTTGTCGGCACCAGCCCCATGCCGCGCACGGAAGTGACCAAAAAGATTTGGGACTATATCAAGAAAAACAATCTGCAAGACAGCGCCAACCGCCGCATGATCAATGCCGATGACAGGCTCAAACCGGTGTTTGGCGGGAAAAAACAGGTTTCCATGTTTGAAATGACCAAGCTGGTTTCCGCCCATCTGAAATAATGCAGCGGCCAGGCAGGATTTGAGGCCCGCCTGGGCAGCCTTGCTTTGTTCCGGCCTGCGGGAGCCGGAGGGGGAGTTTTTTCCGGTTTGTTTATGCCTTGCAGGGCAAGGCATGTTTTTTTAGGCAGCAGATATGTCGTGGACGCAAACGCTTTTTGCCAGTGCCGGGCCATTGATTGAGCGCATTGGCGGGCATCCTTTTAACCGGGCGCTGTGCGATGGGACGCTGGCGCGGGAGAAGTTCATTTATTACATGCAGCAGGACAGCCTGTATCTGATTGACTATGCCCGTGCCCTGGCGCTTGCCGGGGCGCGTTTTACAGCAGAAAAGGAGGTGGCGCAGCTGCTGGCATTTTCGCAGGGCGCGCTGCTTGCCGAGCGGGAGCTGCATACGTATTATTTCCGCCTTTTTGATGTGAAGCCGGTAACGGAAAAGAGCCCGGCCTGCCTGATGTACACATCCTGCCTGGTTGAACGCGCCGCCACAGCGGATATTGGCGAAGCCTTTGCCGCGCTGCTGCCCTGTTTCTGGGTTTATAACGAAGTGGGCAAACAGATTGTGAAACAGAGCTGCCCGGATAACCCTTATGCCAAATGGATTGAGACTTATTCCGGGACGGATTTTTCCGAGACGGTTGACCAGGCGGTGGCGCTGGCAGAACGCCTGGCAGAAGAGGCAGGCCCGGTTTTGCTGAAGCGCATGACAGAGGCTTTTATGACATCGTGCCGGATGGAGTACTGTTTCTGGGATGACGCTTTCCATTGCCGGGGCTGGCCGGTATAAGGGCAAATGGCAAACAAAAAAGGCATTTCATGAGAAATGCCTTTTTTATTGCCGGATGGCTGATAAAAGGAATCAGGCAGCCAGTTTTTGCCGGATGAAGGCCAGGATACCGTCTTTCGGGACGGTCTGGGCGATTTCATCCCGGCGGCCCTGGTATTCCAGCAGGTTTTCTTTCAGGCCGCGTTCCCCGATGACGATACGGTGCGGCACGCCGATGAGTTCCCAGTCGGCGAACATGACGCCGGGCCGTTCGCCCCGGTCGTCCAGAATGACATCTATGCCGGCATCCAGGCAGGCTTTGAGCAGGGCATCGGCGGTTTGTCTGACCAGGGCGCTGCGCTGATACCCCATCGGGCACAATACCAGTTCAAAGGGGGCAATCGGCAGCGGCCAGATAATGCCGCGTTCATCGTTGTTTTGTTCAATGGCCGCACCCATGATGCGGGTGACGCCGATGCCGTAGCATCCCATTTGCATGATTTGCGGTTTGCCGCTTTCATCAGGGAAGGCCGCGTTCATGGCGGCGCTGTAATGGCTGCCCAGCTGGAAGACATGGCCGACTTCAATGCCCCGCTGGATGGCCAGGGTGCCTTTGCCATCGGGGGAGGGGTCGCCTTCTTTGACATTGCGGAAGTCGTCAATCACAGCGGGCAGGGCAACATCGCGTTCCCAGTTGACGCCTGTCAGGTGGCGGTCTGCCTCGTTTGCCCCGCAGATAAAATCGCCCATGACGGTAACGGCATGGTCGGCGTAGAGGGCCACTCCCGGTTTGCCGCCCATGCCAACAGGGCCGAGGTAGCCTGCCGGCGCGCCGGTAAAGCGCAGGATTTCTTCTTCGGTGGCAAAGCGGATCGGGCCGAGGATTTTCTGCGCCTTGATTTCGTTAAGTTCATGGTCGCCGCGCAAGAGGATAACGGCAAAGCGGTCTGGCGCATCATTGGCGGCATCCAGGCGGATGGCGGCAATGACTTTGACCGATTTTTCCAGGGGCAGGCCCAAAAAGGCGGTGACTTCTTCGCAGGATTTTTTTCCGGGGGTCGGGGTTTTCTGCATGGGCTGCGCCGGCGCGGGACGAACCCTGGCAGGCGGCAGCGCCTGGGCGGCTTCCATGTTGGCGGCATAATCGGAGGCCGGGCAATAGACCAGGGCATCTTCGCCGGTTTCGGCGATAACATGGAATTCATGCGAGCTGGTGCCGCCGATGGCGCCGGTATCGGCCGCCACGGCGCGAAATTGCAGGCCCATCCGGGAAAATATCCGGGTGTAGGCGTCAAACATGGTGCGGTAGGATTTTTCCATGCCTGCTATATCCCTGTCGAAGGAATAGGCATCTTTCATGGTGAATTCCCTGCCCCGCATGACGCCGAAGCGCGGCCGCCGCTCATCCCGGAATTTGGTCTGGATATGGTAGAAGCAGACCGGCATCTGCCGGTAGGAGTTGATGACGTTTCTGGCAATGTCGGTGACAACTTCTTCGGAGGTGGGCTGAATGACGAAGTCGCGCCCGTGGCGGTCTTTGATGCGCAGCAGTTCCGGGCCGTATTTGTCCCATCTTCCTGTTTCCTGCCAGAGTTCGGCAGGCTGGATGACAGGCATGAGCAGTTCAATGGCGCCGGCGCGGTTCATTTCTTCGCGGATAATCCGTTCGATTTTCCGGATGATACGCAGCGCCAGGGGCATGTAGGTATAAATGCCGGAGCCCAGGCGGCGGATCATGCCGGTCCGCATCATGAGTTTATGGCTGATGATTTCGGCATCGGCAGGCGCTTCTTTCAGGGTGCTGATAAAAAATTGTGAGGCACGCATGACAGTGTATTCTTTGTTCAGGAAGGTTATAATTTACAAGATTCTAAAGGATTCGCTGACCGATGCGTTTACTGTTTCACGAATCAGCCGGAAAATGATGTATTTTTGCATCAGAGCGAAGTGAGGCAGGGGCTGCCGCTATGGCGGGTGCGACGGCGGCACAGGACGAGGGGTTGATATGCTGGACCGTGAGGGGTTTCGTCCCAACGTCGGCATTATTCTGCTGAATGCAAATAATGAGGTCTGGTGGGGAAAGCGGGTGCGGGAGCATTCATGGCAGTTTCCCCAGGGCGGCATCAAGCATGGCGAAACGCCGGAGCAGGCCATGTACCGCGAGCTGATGGAAGAAACCGGCCTGCGGCGCGAGCATGTGAAGGTGGTGGGCAGAACGCGCGACTGGCTGCGCTATGAGGTGCCGCAGCACTATATCCGGCGGGAAATCCGCGGGCATTACCGCGGCCAGAAGCAGATATGGTTTTTGCTCCGGATGGTCGGGCGGGACAGCGATTTCAATCTCCGCCTGACGAACAATCCGGAATTTGACGCCTGGCGCTGGCATGAATACTGGGTGCCGCTTGATGTGGTGATTGAATTCAAGCGGGATGTTTATTTCAGGGCGTTAAGCGAGCTTTCCCGTTTTCTTGTTCCCCCTCCGGTTCGCGCGGGGGAGGCGCTGCCTGCCAGGCAGCCGCGTTCGCGCCGCCGGAAAAAATGGCCGCCAGGCGCGAAGAAAGGCAAAGCCAAAGCTGCGGCGGCTTTGCCGGACAAGGCAGCGGAGGAGGAATGAGGTTTTTTATGCAGGCGAAGCGTTTCTGTTTGTTTTCCCCGTTGTTTTTCTTCTTTTTTTCGTGTTTTTGCCTGAATACCCTGGCGCAGGAGGTGCCGATGCAGGGGACGCGCTACCGGGGCATGGAAGAGGAAGACGAGGTTAAACCCAAAAAGGAATGGAAGGTGGAATTTCCCGCTTTCCCGCAGGAAGCCGATTTGCTGCCTTTTTATGTCAGCCCCATCCAGACGCAGAAATTTTTTATTGATGCCAAATCGCTGGCGGCGGGGGAGGATGAAATCCGCTATACGCTTGTCGGGATCAGTTCCGGCGGGGCGAAAAATATCACTTACGAAGGGCTGAAATGCGACGGCGGCCTTTACCGCCGCTATGCCCTGGGACGGTATGACGGCGTCTGGTCGCCTTCCAGGCGGACTGAATGGCAGGATATCCATTTTCAGGATGCCAACCGGCCGCAGGCCTCGCTGGCGCTGGATTATTTTTGCCAGGGCCGGGCGATTGCAGACAATGTGGAGCAGATGCTTTTTCGTATCCGGTACGGCCGCTCTCTTCAGGGCAGCAAGTATGATAACCGCTTCTGAGGCGGTTACAGCAGAACGAGGTTATCCCGGTGTATCAGCTCCGGCGCGCCGTGGTAGCCGAGGATGCCGGCAATTTCGGATGATTTGTGCCGCAGAATGCGCCCGGCGTCCGTGCTGGAGTAGTTGCTGAGCCCCCTGGCAATTTCGCGGCCTGCCTCATCAAAGCAGGCAATGACTTCACCCCGGCGAAAGTTCCCTTTGACGGCTGTTACGCCGATAGGCAGCAGGGATTTGCCGTCTTTCAGGATTTTCTGTACGGCCAGCGCGTCCAGAATGACTTCCCCTGCGGTGTGGAGGTGGTCAACCATCCATTGTTTGCGGGCCTGGAGGTGGTCTTTTGGGGCTTGCAGCTGGGTGCCGATCATTTCGCCTCCGGCCAGCCGGATGAGGACGTTTTCCTGTTTTCCCCAGGCAATGACGGTGTGGGCGCCTGAACGCATGGCCCGTTTGGCTGCCAGCACTTTGGTGAGCATACCTCCCCGCCCGATTTCGCTGCCTGCTCCGCCGGCCATTTTTTCCAGCTCCGGGTCGCCTGCCTGCGCATGGCTTATCAGTTTCGCATCGGGGTTTTTGCGGGGGTCTGCGTCAAAAAGCCCCTGCTGATCGGTCAGGATGATGAGCGCGCCGGCTTCGACCAGGTTGGCGATGAGCGCGCCCAGGGTATCGTTGTCGCCGAATTTGATTTCATCGGTCACGATCGGGTCGTTTTCGTTGATGATGGGAATGACGCCCATCCGGAGCAGTTCCAGCAGGGTGGAGCGGGCATTCAGGTAGCGTTCCCTGTCTGACAGGTCTGCATGGGTAAGCAGGATTTGCGCCGTATGGATGCCGTAGGAGCGGAAGTTGGTTTCGTAGGACTGGATAAGCCCGGTTTGCCCGACTGCCGCGCAGGCCTGGAGTTTGTGGATATCGGCCGGGCGCTTTTCAAAGCCCAGGCGCGACATGCCTTCGGCTATTGCGCCGGAGCTGACCAGGATAATTTCCTTGCCGAGCGAGCGCAGGCGGGCTATCTGGGCGGACCATTTGGAAATGGCGGCATGATCCAGCCCTTTGCCGTTATCTGTAAGCAGGGAGGAGCCGATTTTGACAATCAGGCGTCTGGCGTGGGGAATGACCGATTTCATGGCATGGATGAACAGGGGTTATTCAATGGTTCTGAAGCGGGGATCATCCGGATGGACAGAGTCTATCTCACGAAGGGCTTCCGGTACAGCGGTTTTTTGCGCACGGTCTTTGGCCTGCCGTTCTTTTTCGATATGGCGGTAGATGGCTGCCATGAGTTCCATGCAGCCGGTCCGGGTTGCCGCCGAGACAGGAAAGACCGGCCCTTCCCAGCCAAAGGCGCGCACAAAGTTTTGCACGGCGCTTTCCCGTTTTTCTTCGGGGAGGATATCGAGTTTGTTCAGTACCAGCCAGCGGGGTTTTTTGGCCAGTTCCGGGTCGTAGGCATCCAGTTCCGCCAGCAGGGAGCGCGCGGCCTGCACCGGGCCGGCTGCACCCTCAAAGGGGGCGATATCGACTACATGCAGGAGCAGGTTTGTCCGCTGGAGATGCCGCAGGAACTGGTGGCCCAGCCCCGCCCCTTCGGAGGCTCCTTCGATCAGCCCCGGAATATCGGCAATGACGAAGCTTTTGCCGGGCGCGAGACGCACAACGCCCAGGTTGGGATGCAGGGTTGTGAAAGGGTAATCTGCCACTTTGGGGCGGGCGTTGGAGACGGCGGCAATTAAGGTGGATTTGCCTGCGTTGGGCAGGCCGAGCAGGCCGACATCTGCCAGCACTTTCAGTTCCAGGCGCAGTTCCCGCCGCTGGCCGGGCTTGCCGTCTGTTTTCTGGCGGGGCGCGCGGTTGGTGGCGCTTTTGAAGTGGATGTTGCCCCAGCCCCCTTCGCCGCCTTGTGCCAGGAGCTGGCGCTGGCCGTTTTCTGTGAGGTCGGCCAGGCATTCGCCGGTTCCGGCATCATGGATCAAGGTGCCGACGGGCATACGCAGGAGGATATCTTCCGCGCCTTTTCCGTATTGGTCCGAGCCCCTGCCGTTTTCGCCGTTTTTGGCGCGAAAGAGGCGGGCATAGCGGAAATCGGCCAGGGTGTTGATGTTGTTGTCCGCAACGGCCCAGATGCTGCCGCCCCGGCCGCCGTCGCCGCCGTCCGGGCCGCCGAAGGGGCGGTATTTTTCGCGGTTGAACGAGGCGACGCCGTTGCCGCCGTTACCGGCGATCACCTCAATTTTTGCCTCGTCAATAAACTTCATGGCGGTTTTTCCCTTCCATACAAAAAAGGCTCCGCTTCGGGCAGAGCCTTCTTTTTCAGCGCATCGCCGGGCGATGCCCTGCCGCAACGTTATGCAGGAACAACAGTTGCGTATTGTTTGCTTTTTTCGCCTTTGACGATAAATTTGACTTTGCCGTCAACCAGGGCAAACAGGGTGTGATCCTTGCCCATGCCGACGTTTTCGCCCGGATGCACCGCCGTGCCGCGCTGGCGGATGATGATGCCGCCTGCATTGATGGATTGCCCGCCGTACACTTTGAGGCCGAGACGTTTGGAGTGGGAGTCACGACCGTTCCTGGTTGTGCCGCCGCCTTTTTTATGTGCCATTTCAAGCTCCTCTATAGGTTTCGTTTCTACAAAAGCGCTATTACACGTTAATGGAAACGATTTGCAGTTCGGTATAGTTCTGGCGATGGCCCTGCCGTTTCTGGTAATGTTTGCGGCGGCGCATCTTGAAGATTTTGACCTTGGGGTGACGCCCCTGCGCGACTACCGCAGCCTGAACCGTCGCACCTTCGACCAGCGGCGTGCCAAAGCGGATGCTTTCGCCTTCGCCAACGGCAAGAACCTGGCCGATTGTGATTTCGGTTCCAATGTCTGCCGGTATCTGTTCTACTTTGTATTTTTTGCCGGCGGCGACTTTATATTGTTTGCCGCCGGTTTTTATGACCGCGTACATGGAAACTCCATCGAAACAAGTTGCTGAAAAATGGAAAGGCCGGTGAGACCAATCCGGAAAACTGCCAATTATACAGCGGGATGCGCTTCCAGTCAAAAGAATGGCGCAGCCTCTTTTCTTTTTGCGCCGGTTTTTGTCTGCCTGCGGCGCAGAAAAGATGAACCGGCGGGCGCGGGAGTCTATAATGCCTCTCCATGAATCTGCTGAAGACGCTTTTTACTATTTCCGGCATGACGATGCTTTCGCGCATTACGGGGCTGATCCGCGAATTGCTGATTGCGCGTGCTTTTGGCGCATCGGGGCTGACCGATGCTTTTTTTGTGGCTTTCCGCATTCCCAACCTGCTCAGGCGGCTTTTTGCCGAGGGGGCGTTTTCGCAGGCTTTTGTGCCCATTTTGGCCGAGTATGCCAACAAAAAGGGGGAAGATGCCACCCGAACGCTGGTTAACCAGGTGGCTTCGGCCCTTTTCTGGGCCTTGCTGGCGGTAACGGCCGCCGGCGTGCTGGCTGCGCCGGCAGTCGTTTTTCTGATTGCCACGGGGTTTGACGGTAACCCGGCGGTGTTTCATTCGTCGGTGCTCATGACCCGCATTATGTTTCCCTATATTCTTTTTATGTCGCTGGTGGCGCTGGCGGGCGGCATTTTGAATACCTGGCGTGAATTTCGCGTTCCGGCGTTTACCCCTGTGTTGCTGAATGTGTCGTTTATTATTGCTTCGCTGTTTGTCGCGCCGCATCTGGAGCAGCCTGTTTATGCGCTGGCTTTCGCGGTTTTTGCCGGGGGGCTTTTGCAGCTTGGCATCCAGATTCCCGCGCTGAAGAAAATCAATATGCTGCCGCGCCTGTCTTTCCGGATTGGCGAGGTTTACCGCAGCGCAGGGGTGAAGCGGGTAATCAGCCAGATGATTCCGGCAACGTTTGCCGTTTCGGTGGCGCAGCTCAGCCTGATGATTAACACCAATATTGCTTCCCGTTTGCCCAACGGGAGTGTTTCGTGGCTTTCATACGCGGACCGCTTGATGGAATTTCCCAATGCCCTTCTGGGGGTGGCGCTGGGCACGATTTTGCTGCCAAGCCTTTCCCGTGCCCATGCGAAGCAGGATAAGGAGGAGTATTCTGCCCTGTTGGACTGGGGAATGCGGCTGACGTTTTTGCTGGCGATGCCGGCGGCGGTTTTCCTGGTGACGGTTCCAGAGCCTTTTACGGCCACGCTTTTCCATTACGGGCAGTTTGGCGGGGAAGATGTGGCGATGACTTCCCGCGCGCTGGTGGCGTATGGCGCGGGCCTGATCGGGCTGATTCTGGTGAGGATTCTCGCGCCGGGTTTTTATGCCCGGCAGGATATTAAAACGCCGGTGAAGATTGCGCTTTTTGTGCTGGCGGTTACCCAGCTGATGAACCTGGCGTTTGTTCCCTGGATTGCCCATGCGGGGCTGGCGCTGGCGATTGGCCTGGGGGCGTGCATAAATGCCGCCTGCCTTTATATCGGGCTCAGGCGGCGGGGTATTTACACCCCGCAGGCCGGATGGCTGCTGTTTTTTGTGCGGCTGGCCGGGGCGCTTTTTCTTTTGGCCGGGGTATCGCTTTGGGGCGCTTCGCTTTTTGACTGGACGGGAATGCAGGCTTTTCCCCTAAAGCGGGCTTGTGTGCTGGCAGGCATGATGGCCGGGTGCGGCGCGGTGTATTTCGGCTCGCTTTTTGTCATGGGTTTCCGGCTTCGGGATTTCAGGCGGACAGCATTGTAGCGGCGGCTATTCTTTGAGCCCGGACTCGATTTCTTCCCAGCGGATCATGCAGGCGGTGAGTTCTTCCTCAATTTCGGCATAGCGCCGGTTGAGCCGCACGCCTTCTTCCCGGTTGTTTTTATACAGTTCCGGATCGGAAAGCCGTTTGCCGATGCGGTTTTGTTCTTCTTCCAGCGCGGCGATTCTGCCGGGCAGCGCCTCCAGTTCGCGCTGCTCGCGGTAGCCTGGCTTTTTGCGGCGCACCGGCGCTGCCGCTTTTTTGGGTTCCGGCGGTTTTTTTGCCGGGGCGCTGTCTGCCGCCGGGACGGCCGGCGCGGGGCGCATCCGCTCCCAGTCGCTGTAGCCGCCGGGATATTCCCGCCAGAGGCCGTTGCCTTCCGCCGCAATGACCTGGGTGACAACGTTATCAATGAAGGCGCGGTCATGGCTCACCAAAAAGACGGTGCCGTTATAGTCCTGGAGCAGTTCTTCCAGCAGTTCCAGCGTATCAATATCCAGGTCGTTGGTGGGTTCGTCCAGCACCAGCACATTGGCAGGCCGGGCAAAGAGACGGGCCAGAAGCAGGCGGCTGCGTTCGCCGCCGGAAAGGGATTTGACCGGGGAGCGCGCGCGTTCAGGCGTAAACAGGAAGTCGCCCAGATAGCTCATGACATGTTTCTTTTGCCCGCCGGTTTCCACCCATTCGCTGCCGGGGGAGATGGTATCGGCCAGGCTGGCCTCATCATCCAGCTGGGCGCGCATCTGGTCAAAGTAGGCGATTTGCAGGTTGGTTCCGTGCCGGATGGTTCCGCTGTCGGGCTGTTCTTCGCCCAGGATCATGCGCAGGAGGGTGGTTTTCCCAATGCCGTTTGGCCCGATCAGCCCGACTTTGTCGCCCCGCAGGATGATGTTGGAGAAATCCCGCACGATGGTTTTTTCCCCGTAGCGCTTGGCGATTTGTTCCATTTCGGCCACGATTCTGCCGGAGCGTTCTCCTGCCGGGACATCCATGCGGACCTGCCCTTGCGGATCGCGCCTTGCGGCGCGGGCGGCGCGCAGCTCATGCAGGCGGCGCACCCGGCCTTCGTTGCGGGTGCGCCTGGCCTGGATGCCCTTTCTTATCCACACTTCTTCCTGGGCCAGGAATTTATCGAATTTGGCGTTTTCCACTTCTTCCACGGCCAGCTGTTCGGCTTTTCTGGCTTTGTAGGCGGAAAAGCTGCCGGGCCAGGAAAGCAGCCTGCCGCGATCCAGCTCCACAATGCGGGTGGCCACGCTGTCCAGGAAGCGCCTGTCGTGGGTGATGAAAACCAGGCTGCCCCTAAAATCATTCAGGAGGTTTTCCAGCCAGAGGATGGATTCAAAATCCAGATGGTTGGTCGGTTCATCCAGAAGGAGGATATCCGGCGAGGCAACCAGGCCGCGCGCCAGCGCCACCCGCTTTTGCATTCCGCCTGAAAGAACGCCCATTTTCCCGTTTTTGTCCAGCCCGATCTGCTGCAGGAGGGTTTCCACCCGGTTGGAGAGGTTCCATGCCTGGCAGGCGTCAAGCTGTTCCTGGAGGGTGTGCATTTTTTCCAGGAGGGCATCATCCTGTTTGCCGCCCAGTTTTCCCGCCAGGGTTTCGTATTCAGCCAGCATGGCGCAGATACCGGCCAGACCAAGGGAAACGGCATCAAAAACGGTCTGGTTTGGATCAAAGGATGTTTCCTGCTCAACACAGGCGATGCGCAGGCCCTGTTTGGCTGAAAAGAGGCCGTCATCCAGCACTGCCTTGCCGGAGAGCACCTGGAGGAGGGAGGATTTGCCGGTGCCGTTTCTGCCGATTAGGCCGACGCGTTCTCCCGCTTCCAGCGAGAAACCGGCATGGTCCAGCATGGGAAAATGGCCGAAGGCCAGTTGGGCATTTGTGAGGGACAAGAGGGCCATAAAGCAAAAAGCGAGGGTGGAAAAACAGGGCGTATTGTAGCAAGACGGCGGTTTTCAGGCAGGGAATATGCGCTTTCCTCTCCTCCGGAACCCCGGCTTGCGGTACAATAGCGTTTCATTTTTTTCTTTTGACTCTCGCCGTAGCACAATGGATAGTGCACGCGCCTCCTAAGCGTGAGATGCAGGTTCGATTCCTGCCGGCGAGGCCAGCGGCTGCTTCCGGTTCACGAGGCAGGCATTGGCTGGCTTTCACCCCCTCTCCGCAGTTTTATCCAGCGGCAAACTTTCATGCCGGCATGGCCTAGCTTACACAATAATGTAATTGCATTCCTGTCATGGCAATTCATAATGGAACAACTCTTTGGATGGGATCCTGCCAAAGACGAAATCAGTTATCGAAAGCACGGCCTTCGCTTCAAACAGGCAAGAAATGTGTCTGCTGAGCCTTCCGCCATAAATATATGAACATGGTTCGTATGAAATCCGGCGGCATGGCCTTAACAGATCAGGATTGCGATGAACTTCGCGCCCTTGCCTCCGGAGCAGATGCCGGAATTGATTACAGCGATATTCCGCTGCTTGCTCCTGAAGAATGGAAAAATGCCGTGCGCGGCAAATTTGACAACCCCGCCAGACAGCCCGCCGCCAACCAGGATTGACAGCGATATTTTTTTTGGCCGAAATCTTTCGGCTCCAGTTACCGGACAAAGATTAACAATATCCTGCGCAAAGAAATGCCTGCTGCGGAAGAACAGGACTGACCTTCATCTGTTTTTCTGCGAAAGCCCCGGCAGTCTCTTTGGCGCGCCTTTGCCCCCCCGCCAATAAAAAGCGTGCGGGAGAATTCCCCCGCACGCGCTTTTTACAGGCAAACAGCCTGTCTGACAGAAAGGCATCAGAACGTAATCTGTTTATGTTGCACCAGCTGCTCCAGAATTTCCTGTGCCTGGTCAGCCGGATTTGCCCCACTCAACTCAAGCCCGGTCATTGTTACCTGCGCCAG
>JAMPAN010000011.1 GCA_023667225.1 Oxalobacter formigenes
TGTCCTCTATAAGGAAACCAAAATTAAGTGATGTAACTCTTTTTCTCCTACCCCCCCACTTTTTTACGCTTCTCAAGGCTCTCTATATGGGAGCCTTTTCTTTACCCCCAACACACATCTGCACCCTTAACCCCCGGTAACGGGCGGGAAAAAAGCCACTTCACATCCCTCGGTAAGAGGCGTATCCGATCCTGTCATCCTATGGTTATAAGCCATACGCAATATCTTGTCCGGCCCCAGCATTTCAGACCATACCCCGCCTCTGGCAGCCAAAAATGCCCTGACTTCCCCTACCGTTTTAATCTCATCCGGCAAATTAACCGTTTCTTCCCCTATATTTAAGGCTTCGCGTACATAGGCAAAAAAACGCAACGTAATATTCATGGATAAATTAACCCATTCAAAGGCAGAAAACGTACTATATCCCCTTTTCTGATCCGGTTGCCAGGCGGATTATCAATCAGGCCGTCACACCAGGCAAGGGAAGCAATCGCCCCTGATCCCTGATCATCAAACAAATCAAGCCCGCCTTGCCGGTTAACCCGTGCACGCAGGAACTCATTGCGTTCCTGCGCTTTATCCATTAAAAAATCAGCCCGCATCATAACAGCCACCGGTTCAATCTGCCTGATGCCCATCCTGCGCAAAAGAAACGGCCGGACAAAAACGAGAAACGTCACAAAACTGGAAACCGGATTGCCAGGCAACCCAATAAAAGGCGTAATAACAGAGCGATTACCGTCCTTTTCCGTACACGTTATCTCGCCATAAGCCAGCGGTTTTCCTGGTTTGACAGCAACCTGCCAGAAACGGATACATCCCAGCGCTTCCACAGCCGCCCTCACATGATCTTCTTCACCAACCGACATACCGCCGGAAACCAGAACCAGGTCATGTCTTTCTGCCGCACAGGCCAGCGCTTTCCGTGTAGCCTCCCTGTCATCCGGCACATTACCGCCGTGGGTAACGATACAACCGTAATTTTCCAGCAAAGCCCCAATCAGGCTGCGATTGGCGTTATAAACCTGGCCTGCCCCCAATAATTCTCCAGGCATCAGCACTTCATTTCCGGTAGAAAAAAACGCCACCCGCAAACGCCGCACAACAGAAAGCGCAGCACAACCGGCAGAAGCCGCCAATCCAACATGATGCGGCTTCAGATACGTCCCTTCTTCCAGGGCCAACATTCCTTTTTTCAGACTTTTCCCGGCAGGCCGTATCCAGTCACCGGGATGGGGTAAACAGGAAAACGTTATCCTGCCGCCTGCCGCCTGGCAATCCTCCTGCCTCACAACAGCATCCGCCCCTTCCGGCAAGGAAGCGCCGGTAAAAATGCGCGCAGTCTCTCCTTCACGCAAAGCATGTCCCGTCATACCAGCCGGAATACGCTGGGTAATATTCAGCGTTACATTTCCGGCCCGGCAATCGCGGCTGCGCACAGCATAACCGTCCATTGTCGCCACACTGGTATTGGGAACATTCACACCGGAAAAAACCGGCTCAGCCAGAACCCGCCCATTGGCACAGGAAAGATCCACCGTTTCTGTCCCGGCAACAACAGAAGCAGCATCTGCCAAAAAAGCCAAGGCTTCCCCTGTGGACAGCATGGATTGTTTTTTTGCCATCAGTTACCTGTTTCCGGGCTGCTGCAAACCATATAGACACACCGCTTAATAAAAAGCACTTTTTTCAGCTTCAGCCAGCGCCATTGCCTACAGGCCGGTATGCCCTGCAATATACTGTTTGATCTGCACGGCATCAGGCAGCATAACCACATAGCGCTGCGGCAGCTTTTCTATATTGTCAAACCCTGCCGGGCGGGCTGCCTCCCTGCCCAGCGCCTCCTGAATCGTTTCGCTGAACTTGGCTGCCAGTGCCGTTTCCAGCACAACCATCGGAATCCCCTGTTCCAGGTGTTCCATTGCCACCTTGACGCCATCTGCCGTATGGGTATCAATTACAATTCCATAATCCCGATATACAGAACGAATCGTCTCCAGCCTGTCCTGATGAGTCGAGCGGCCCGACAGGAAACCGAATGCCGGCACCTTCATGAATTCATCGCCGTCACTGTCCTTCCCGCCAGAAAGATCAAACCCGCCTTTCTTGTCAATCTGGCTGAAAAGCGCACGAACCCGCTGCCCGTCCCGCCCAAGCAAATCATAAATAAACCGCTCGAAATTCGATGCCTTCGAAATATCCATGGAGGGACTGCTTGTATGCAGCGTTTCAGCCGGACGCCTCACCCGATAAATCCCTGTGCGGAAAAACTCGTCCAGCACATCGTTTTCATTGGTTGCCACAACCAGCCGTGCAATCGGCAGCCCCATCATACGTGCAATATGGCCCGCACAAATATTGCCAAAATTACCGGAAGGCACAGTAAACGATACCTTTTGCGTATTGTTTTCCGTTGCCTCCAGATACCCGCGGAAATAATAGACTACCTGCGCAACGACCCTTGCCCAGTTAATGGAATTCACCGTCCCGATTTTCTGACGGGATTTAAACAGGAGATCACCTGATACAGCCTTGACCATATCCTGGCAATCATCAAAAACCCCTTCAACGGCGATATTGAAAATATTGGGATCCTGCAAGCTGAACATCTGCGCCGTCTGGAAAGCGCTCATTTTTTGATGGGGAGAAAGCATAAATACCCGAATACCCTTTTTTCCCCGCATGGCATATTCTGCCGCGCTGCCCGTATCGCCCGATGTCGCACCCAAAATATTCAGCGTCTCCTGCTTGCGCACCAGCTCATATTCAAACAGATTGCCCAAAAGCTGCATCGCCATATCCTTGAACGCCAGCGTCGGACCGCCAGAAAGGCCAAGCAGCGCAAGCGGCTGGTCTCCCTGCTTCAGCATCCGCAAAGGCGTAATCCGGACAGCATCTTCGTCAGGACGGGCATTCCTGTACACCTCTGGCGTATAGGTTCTCATGACTATCCGCTCAAGATCTGCATCCGGCATATCCCCTGTAAATTTCCGGAGTATCTCAAAAGCCAGCCCGGCATAAGAAAGAGAGCGCCATGCCGTCAATTCCCTGTCCGTCACCCTGGGATAACTCTCTGGCATATAAAGCCCGCCATCCGGGGCAAGCCCTTCCAGCAAAATTTGCAAAAAAGTCCGTTTGTCCTCCTGTTTCCCGGAAGAGCGGGTCGAAATATATTGCATACAGTATCCGTCTCTGTCAGCGTCCAGATAGTAAGCTGGGCCAGGTTGAAAAATAGAAACGGGCTATATTTTACCAGCTATCGTTTCCATGCTCTCACCGGAAAAACCGCAAACAGCGCCTGCCAACCCGCTGCTTTTCTCCTTTATTCCATGCCTGGAAAAGAAAAAGCCCGGTCCCGAAACCTGCGGGTCCGTGCCATAATACGAGCCTCTCATTCCGTTAATCAGCCTGTAAAATCATGCCGCTGAAAGTTGCCATTGCCCAAATCAACAGTACCGTTGGCGACCTGGATGGCAATTGCCACCGGATCATTAATTTTTCCCGCCAGGCCGCCGCAGCCGGCGCAAGCATTGTCGTCACCCCGGAATTGTCCCTCACCGGATATCCCCCGGAAGATCTGCTGCTTAACCACTGTTTTTGCAAAACAGCCAGCAAGGCGCTTTCCTTGCTGGCGAAACATCTGGCAAATATACCGGGTCTCCATGTTCTGGTTGGCCATCCTTTCGTGGACGGGCAAAAACGCTACAATGCCTGTTCCATTCTTGCCGATGGGAAAATTCTCGGCACCTACTTCAAACACACACTGCCAAACTATTCCGTATTCGATGAAAAACGTTATTTCTCTCCCGGCACACAACCCTTGGTATTTACCGTAAAAGGAATACGTTTTGGTCTTGCCATCTGCGAAGACATCTGGTCAGGTGATGTTGCCCGACAGGCAAAAAACGCCGGAGCCGATGTATTGCTGGTACCGACAGCCTCTCCTTACGATACAAAAAAAATTACCCGCCGCTACGCTACTTTGCGGGAAAACATCTCGGCACTGGGCATGGCTGTTATCTATGCCAACCTGGCCGGTGGGCAGGATGAGCTGGTCTTTGACGGCAACTCCATTGCGCTTGACCACAACGGGAAAACCTGTCTTCGCCTGGCACATTGCAGGGAAGACTACGGGCTGGTTTGCTTTGAAAACGGCAAAATGCTTCCGGGAAAAAAGGAAAAACCGCCCCATCAGGAAGAAGAAATCTACCGTGCGCTGGTATTGGGAACACGCGATTATGTAGAAAAAAACCGGTTTCCGGGCGCTATCCTCGGCCTGTCCGGCGGCGTGGATTCGGCCCTGACACTGGCAATCGCAGCAGATGCCCTTGGCGCCGGCCGCGTTCGTGCAGTCATGATGCCATCCCCCTACACCTCCTCCATTTCCCTTGAAGATGCCAGGGACATGGCTTCCCGCATCCATGTCCGCTATGACGTCATTCCTGTCAATACCTGCTTTAACGCTTTTCGTGACACCCTTTCCGCCCAGTTTGCCGGGCTGCCTGAAGACACAACAGAAGAAAACCTGCAAGCGCGTATTCGCGGCGCTATCCTGATGGCACTCTCCAACAAAACCGGCCCCATTGTCCTGACAACCAGCAACAAAAGCGAAATAGCCGTCGGCTACAGCACACTGTATGGCGATATGGCCGGGGGTTTTGCCGTTATCCGCGACATTCCCAAAACTCTGGTTTACCGGCTATGCCGGTATCGGAACAGCCTGTCTGATATCATCCCGGAACGCATCCTCACCCGCCCGCCATCTGCCGAACTAAAAGCCAACCAGTGCGACCAGGACTCCCTGCCGCCTTATGAGATACTGGATGAAATCATCCGGCTGTTTGTGGAAGAAGGGCAGGCCCCGGAAGCAATCATTACGGCCGGATACGACAGAGAAACCGTCCAACGCATTCTTTCCCTTGTCAGACGCAACGAATACAAGCGCCGCCAGGCCCCTCCGGGCATTCGGATCACCCCGCTTGGATTCGGGCGGGAATGGCGCCATCCTGTCACATCCGCATACCGCGATTGTCCGCCTTCATTTACAATCAACACATTGGAAACAAACCGGTAAAACCAATTCAGGAAAACCGTATGAAAAAAATTACTGCCATCATCAAACCTTTCAAGCTTGACGAAGTACGCGAAGCCTTGTCCGATGCCAACATCAACGGCCTGACTGTAACTGAAGTCAAAGGATTCGGCCGCCAAAAAGGCCACACAGAACTTTATCGCGGCGCCGAATATGTCGTTGACTTTCTTCCGAAAGTCAAAATCGAGATCGTGCTGGATGACAGCATGCTTGAACTGGCCATTGAAGCCATCCTGAAATCCGCCCGGACAGGTAAAATCGGTGACGGCAAAATTTTTGTTCAGGAAGTAGAACAGGTTATTCGTATTCGGACGGGTGAAACCGGAACCGAGGCTATCTAGCCTACCCAAACAGGCCGCAATTATTTGCCGGTTGCCACAAAATAACGGCCTGTCGCTTCTCTGGCCTTCCGGCCTTCCTCAATAAGTTCTTCGGCACGGGCCAGTTGAGCAGGCATCATCGTTGCTTCCAGTTTCTTTGCCGCACTGCCAGACATCTGATAACCCTGTTCAAAAGAATGCGTGTACCAGCGAAACGCCTGGACAGGATCAGCCCGAACCCCCAGGCCCTGTTCATACATACCGCCCAGCATAAACTGCGCCCGCTTGTGCCCCCCTTCCGCAGCGCGCCGCATCCAGATACTGCAAACCTGGTCGTCCTGTTCAATATTAATGCCGCCGCAATAAATCTCGGCAATCTTCAGCATCGCATCAACATCTCCTTTTTCAGCCTGTGCAACAAGTTTGGCAACAGTTTCCTCCCCCGTCTCACAACCGGATAACCCGATAACTGCCGCCGCTGCAAGTATGGCGGATAAACACATCCTGTTAAAAAACAATCGCATATTTCTTCCTGTTGATAATGCTGTTTTCCTGCCTGTTACCAGATTGAGGCGGGAGAAGAAAAGTATAGCCCCAACAGGCAGCCTGCACCAGCCAAACCGCCTATTTTCCCTTCAGCAAAACAAGCAGCGCGCCTGATCCGCCATCTGCTGCCCTGGCCTGCACAAACGCCATCACTTCCTCTTTCTGCACCAGCCAGCCATGAACCAGTTTTTTCAAAACCGGCTTCTGATTAACCGAACCCAGACCCTTCCCGTGGATAATCCTGACACAACGGATACCTTTCAGGACACACCGCCGTAAAAACCCGCCCAGCAGCTCCCTCGCTTCATCGCGCCTGTGCCCATGCAGATCCAGCTCATCCTGGATAATCCAGTGGCCGCGCCGAAGCCGGCGAATCACATCCGGCCCAATACCGTCCCGCCGGTAACTTAAATCGGCATCCGTCTCCAAAAGGGTATCCACATCAAAAGCATCCGAAATGGATTCATACAAAACGGCCCTGTCATCAGCCAGGCGCTGCCTCGGAACAGGGGCCGGTCTTGGCACTGCCGGCACAACCCGGTTGCTGAAATCCAGCGGAACAACATCTTTCATGCTCTCCCTGAAAAGGCTGGCCTCCCGCCGGATTTCCCGCTCCCGCCAGCGGCGCGCTGCTTCCTTTCTGCGCTCGGCCTCCGCTTTCTTTTTCAGCGTTTTTCCAAGCGCCTTGAGATCGGCAAATGTCTTGACAGAAGAAGCCATTCCTGCTGTTCCCTAACCGAGGCTTTCCAGATACTGCTGAACATCCAGCGCAGCCATACAGCCCGACCCGGCGCTTGTAATTGCCTGCCTGTAGCGGCTATCCTGAACATCCCCGGCAGCAAATACACCCGGTATGCTGGTTGCTGTCGCCATACCGTTTCTTCCGCCACGCGTCACAATATAGCCGCCGTCTGTTTCAAGCTGGCCCTGAAAAAGAGCCGTGTTGGGAGAATGACCAATAGAAATAAAAATGCCATGCACTGCAATCTCATGTAGCTCGCCATTCCGTACAGAACGCACCCTTACACCGGTAACCCCGCTGCTGTCCCCCAAAATCTCGTCCACTTCCGAATCATACATAATCTCGATTTTGCCTTCCTTTACCCGCTGCATCAGCCGGTCCACCAGAATAGGTTCCGCCCGGAAGCGGTCACGGCGATGAATCAGCACAACCCGGGATGCAATCTGGGAAAGATAAATTGCCTCATCCACCGCCGTATTGCCGCCGCCAACCACCGCCACATCCCGTCCTCGGTAAAAAAAACCGTCGCAGGTCGCACAGGCAGACACGCCCCGCCCCCTGTACGTTTTCTCGGAAGGCAATCCAAGGTATCGCGCTGAAGCCCCTGTTGCGATAATTAAGGCATCACAGACGTAAGTTTGCGCATCGCCCAAAAGGCAAAACGGTTTTTCATGAAGCCTGGCTGTATGAATATGATCAAAAACAATGCGCGCCTCAAAGCGCTCGGCATGTTCCAGAAAACGCTGCATCAGGTCAGGCCCCGTCACACCGGGAGGATCGGCAGGCCAATTCTCAATATCGGAAGCCGTCATGAGCTGTCCGCCCTGCTCAAGGCCGGTAACCAAAACAGGCTTCAGGTTGGCGCGTGCCGCATAAATCGCGGCAGTATAACCGGCCGGACCGGATCCCAGAATCAGAACCGAAGTATGCAAAGAAGCAGACATAAGCAAAATCCTTAAAAATCGGAAGAAAACCCTGTGAGCAAAACAGGCCAAGGCCTCCTATAATATCTGCCTGTTTTCAGACGAACAGGCCAAAACTTGGTAAGATTATAGACGAATGCCGGATTGCCCACCTGATACAACCGCAAAAAGAAGACTGTTGATACAAGCCGCTTTCCAGCCGGCAAACCAAAACGCCTGCCTTCTTTTAAACGGCATCCCGGCATAATGTAACCCCACAAACTGCCAGTATGCTGGCAACCGGATTCATGAGCAAAACCGCTTCCGTATATAAAAGAACCAAAGAACCTGCCGATCCTGCACCTGCCCCGCCAGGCAGGCTGGCCCGCCTGCTGACCGAAGCCCGCTGGCTCGTGCTGATCGCGCTTACCCTCTTTTTCTTCATCGTGCTTTATACCTACTCGCCGGCAGACCCAGGCTGGTCTCATGCCATTCATGCCGATACAATCAGGAATATGGGCGGCAAAACCGGCGCATGGATATCCGATCTCCTCCTGTTCACTTTCGGCCTGTCTGCCTGGTGGTGCGGCCTGTGGCTGCTTCGCGCCGTACTCCACGGTTACCGCCGTATCGCCAGCCTGCTGTTATTAAAGGAAACACCCAAACCAGGCTGGTTCCGCGACAGGCTCGTGCCCAATCTGGGATTCCTGATTCTGCTTTCCTCAAGCGCCGCCATTGAATACCTGCGCATGTATGCCATGAAAATACCTCTGCCCCGCGCACCTGGCGGGGTATTGGGAGAAGTGCTTGGCGCCGCCGCCATGGAACAGCTTGGCTTTACCGGCGCCACACTCATTCTTCTGGTTCTCTTCGCCCTGGGGTTCAGCCTCTTTCTTCAGACATCCTGGCTGCAACTTTCAGAAAAAGTCGGCACCGTAGTAGAAGGTATTGCCTGGATATTCATCAAAGCCTACCGTATCCGCCAGGATCGTAAAATCGGACAGGAAGCTACCCAAAAACGGGAAGAAATCCTGGAACAGGAAAAAGCCAGAGTCATCGAAACGCCTCCTGTACAAATTGAGCCGCAAATTGTGGAAGTTCCCAAATCGGATCGCGCTGAAAAAGAAAAGCAAGTCGTTCTGTTTTCCGAACTCCAGGAACTTCCTCCCTTATCCCTTCTGGACGAAGCGCCGCCCAAACAGGATGCCATACCTGTTGAAACACTGGAATTTACCAGCCGCCTGATTGAAAAAAAACTTGCTGACTTCGGTGTCAGCGTCAGAGTTGTCACCGCCCACCCTGGTCCTGTCGTCACACGTTACGAAATTGACCCGGCAACCGGCGTCAAAGGCAGCACGATTGTCAACCTGGAGCGCGACCTGGCTCGCTCCCTTTCCCTGGTATCACTTCGTGTTATCGAAACTATCCCCGGGAAAAACTACATGGCGCTGGAACTCCCCAACCCCAAACGCCAAATCGTCCGCCTGACAGAAATTCTCAGTTCCAAAGTTTACAGCAATGAATCCTCCACCCTGACCATTGCGCTCGGCAAAGACATTGCAGGCAACCCTGTGGTTGCCGATCTGGCGCGCATGCCGCACCTTCTGGTGGCAGGGACAACAGGCTCCGGCAAATCGGTTGCCATCAACGCTACTATCCTTTCCTTGTTATACAAGGCAGATCCCAGCCAGGTCCGCATGATCCTGATTGATCCAAAAATGCTGGAACTGTCCATCTATGAAGGCATTCCGCACCTGCTATCCCCTGTCGTTACCGACATGCGCCAGGCTGGCCACGCGCTGAACTGGGCAGTAGGCGAAATGGAACGCCGTTACAAACTCATGTCCCATGTCGGTGTTCGCAACCTGGCCGGCTACAACAACCGCATTGCCGAAGCCAAAAAACGGGATGAACCCATCACAAACCCCTTCTCCCTTACACCGGATAATCCCGAACCCCTGGAAAGCCTGCCCAGCATCGTCATTATCATCGACGAACTGGCAGACCTCATGATGGTTGTCGGCAAAAAGGTAGAAGAACTGATCGCCCGTATCGCACAAAAAGCGCGTGCTGCCGGCATTCATCTTATTTTGGCAACACAACGCCCCTCGGTTGACGTCATCACCGGCCTGATCAAGGCCAACATTCCCACCCGCATTGCCTTTCAGGTCAGCAGCAAAATCGATTCGCGAACCATCCTGGATCAAATGGGTGCCGAAACCCTGCTGGGATTGGGCGATATGCTCTATCTGCCGCCTGGCACCGGCCTGCCGCTTCGTGCCCATGGTGCATTCGTTTCAGATGAAGAAGTCCAGCGCGTCGTCAACTATCTGAGGGAACACGGCCAGCCGGATTATGTCAAAGGCATACTGGAAGGCGGCACATCGGAAGATGCTGCCGAAGCAGGACAAGGCGAAGGAAACGGCGAAGCAGATCCCCTTTACGACCAGGCTGTGGCTGTGGTGCTGAAAAACCGCCGCGCCTCTATTTCCCTGGTACAGCGCCATCTCCGGATCGGATACAACCGGGCTGCCCGCCTGCTTGAGCAAATGGAACAAAGCGGCATTGTCTCGCCCATGCGAAGCAATGGTAACCGTGAAATACTGGTACCTATCCAGCCCGATTAACCCGACAGGACACAAACTGCCATGAAAAACAACCGGATTACCTGCGTTTCCCGATGGAAAACCTTCCTTTTTCTGGCCCCCCTCTGCTGCCTGCCGCTTTTGGCCCATGCTTCTGCCATCGGGCAATTCCGGCATTTTTTATCCGGCACCCGTTCTGCCCGCGGTACATTTGCCCAGGTACAGGTGCGGCAGGAAAAAAGCGAGAAAATGCGCATGGGTACTCCCTCGTCAGGTACTTTTCTTTTCTCCAAACCCGGCAAATTCATCTGGACCTACCAAAAGCCTTATGAACAAACTCTCCAGGCTGATGGCACTATGCTGTACATCTATGACAAAGATCTCAACCAGGTCTCCATGAAAAAACTGGGAAAAGCGCTGGGTGCCAGCCCGGCAGCTATCCTTTTCGGCAGTACAGATATCGAAAAAGACTTCACCCTCTCCGAAAAAGGAGAACGGGACGGCATGGAGTGGATGGAAGCCAAGCCCAAAAACCACGAAAGCACTTTTCAATCCATCAATATCGGCATGAAAGAAAACACACCGGTTGCCCTGGAACTGCATGATGCAATGGGACAGCTTTCTCTGATCAGGTTCACAAAATTTGAAAAAAACCCGCCGCTCAAACCGGATACCTTCAGGTTCGTCATGCCAAAAGGCGCAGATATTTTTAAAAACTGACCCGGCCAGCCTGGCCTGGTTACTTCCCGTCTGCCATCAACAAAACAACAGCATGGGCAGCCATCCCCTCTTCCCTGCCCAGATAGCCAAGCCGTTCATTGGTTTTGGCCTTGATATTGATTCTTTCTGCCAAAACAGCCATATCCTCTGCCAAATGGCGTCGCATGGCAGGAATATGCGGTGCCATCTTCGGTTGCTCTGCAATAATGGTGGCATCCACATTACCCACTGCATAACCGGCTGATCTTGCCAATGCAACGGCAGTCCGCAAAAGTACCCTTGAATCTGCATTGTGATATTTGGGATCCGTATCAGGAAAATGGGTGCCGATATCGCCCATTCCGGCTGCCCCCAGCAATGCATCAATAATGGCATGCAAAAGCACATCCGCATCCGAATGTCCCATCAACCCCAGCCTGTGCGGAATCGTTACCCCGCCTACCACCAGTTTACGTCCGTCAACCAGCGCATGGCAGTCATATCCCTGCCCGACACGATACAGCAACCGTTCCATCAGTCTCATTCTCCAGCATTTTTTTCACCCGTACGCCATGCCAGGAACATTTCCACTATTTCCAGATCAGCAGGGCGGGTAATCTTGCTGTTGCACAAGTGGCCCTCCACCAGCCGGGGAGAAAATCCCATCATCTCAACCGCACCGGCTTCATCCGTTACTTCGTGATATTTTTCCAGAGTTTCAAGCAGTAAGCCATAGCGAAACATCTGGGGCGTCTGCGCCAGCCATACCCCTTCCCGGGGAATCGTCTCTACCTGGGAAAGCCGTTTGCGCTTTACCGTATCAGCAACCGGCAGAGCCAACAAGCCGCCAACAGGATGATTCCCCACTTCCCCAATCAGCCGTTCAACCAGATCTGGCGTCACCCCAGGCCGGGCAGCATCATGTACCAAAACCCAATCTGTAGGAAAAAGTACCCCAGCCATTGCCTTAAGGCCCTGAACAACGGAATCACGCCGCGTAGCGCCGCCGCAACGCAACAACACTATTTTTTCTTCCGGCAGCCTGACAGCACCGGAAACAATATACCCGTCAATCCAGGCATCATCCGGACTGAGCACAACATAAACCTGCCTGATGTGTGGAGAAGCAGCCAATGCCTCTATAACATGCTGCAAAACCGGCTTTCCCGCCAGAGACAAATACTGCTTTGGCAAAGCAGTCCCCATGCGCTTCCCGACTCCGGCAGCAGGAACCAGCGCATAATAACGAGGCAAATTCAGGGAAAGCAAATTCTCCGGCATAGGAAAGCCACTGACGATAACCCGTCAATCAATTATAATGACACAATTAACAGGACTTTCCTATAGGACGAAACGGCTGCGCGGCCTGGTTCGTCTTTTTTGTTTTTATGCCAGCAGACTTCAGCAAATTTCTTCCCCGCCCCGGCCAACGCTATGCCCTGCCCGCCCTGCATGGTTCGGCTGACGCGCTTGCCGTCATGCTGGCTGCAAGCGAACTGAAAAAACATAACCGGATGCTGGTCGTGGTAACCGCCCGTGCCGCCGATGCCCGCAGAATGCTGGAAGAAATTCCCTGGCTCGACACAAACCGGGAAAATCCGCTGCGCTGCTACCTCTTGCCAGACTGGGAAACCCTGCCCTACGACACCTTTTCCCCCCATCAGGATTTGGTATCGCAACGCCTGGCAACCCTGTATGAAATCGGAAACAGCCGGTGCGATATCCTCCTGGTTCCTGCTGCCACCGCACTCTTGCGGCTTGCTCCCCCCTCCTTTTTGGCTGCCTACACCTTCTTTTTCAGGCAAAATGAAACTATTGATGAAGCCCGTCTGCGTGCCCAGCTGACACTGGCCGGATACAACCATGTCTCCCAGGTCGTCTCCCCTGGTGAATACGCTGTCAGAGGCGGTCTTATCGACCTTTTTCCCATGGGATCATCCCTGCCGTACCGTCTTGACCTCATGGGTGATACCATTGAAACCATCAAAACCTTTGATGCAGATTCCCAGCGCTCCCTGTACCCGGTACAGGAAATGCGCATCCTCCCCGGCCGGGAATTCCCTATGGATGAAAATGCCCGTGCCTTTTTCAGGAGCCGCTGGCGCGAAGTCTTTGAAGGCGATCCAACACTCTCGGTCATCTACCGGGATATCGCCTCCGGCATTGCCTCTGCCGGTATTGAATACTATCTGCCCCTTTTCTTTGAAGAAACTGCCACCCTCTTTCATTACCTGCCGGAAGACGCCGTCTTTGCCCTTGTTGGCAATGTGGACGAAGCCATTGACCGTTTCTGGACCGATACCCTTTCCCGCTATACATTCCTGAAAGCAGACCGCGAACGGCCGCTCCTGCCGCCGGAAAAACTGTTTCTCAAAAACGAGGATTTCTTTGTCCTGGCAAAACCCCATGCCAGATGGGCCATCAAAACAGATAATGCCGCTTCCGAACTATCTGCACCGTTGCCGGATATCACCATCAACCGCCGTGCCGATGACCCGCTTGCCAACCTGCGCGCCTATCTCAAGCGCAGCGGGAAACGAACCCTGATTTGCGCCGAGTCTGCCGGCCGCCGCGAAACCATGCAGCAGCTCTTTAACGAATGCGGCCTGAAAGTCGCGCCATGCGACAGCCATGCAGATTTTCTCGCTTCCGGCGAACCGCTGATGTTTGGCGTCTCGCCGCTCCAAAGCGGCTTTTCCCTTGGCTATATCCTGGGCGATCTGAACTTTATCACCGAAACCGAACTGTACGCCAACGCAGGCAGGCGAACAGGTAAAAGACGCCAGGAAGGCATCACACAAATTGAGCACATGGTGCGCGACCTTTCCGAACTCAAAATTGGTGATCCGGTTGTCCACGCCAACCATGGCATCGGCCGCTACTGCGGGCTGTCCAGCATGGATATGGGAGAAGGAGAAACAGAATTTCTCCACCTGCAATACGCAAACAACACTGCGCTTTACGTTCCGGTTTCGCAGCTGCATGTCATCTCGCGCTATGCCGGAACTTCTCCGGAAGACGCGCCGCTGCATGCACTGGGATCAGGCCAGTGGGAAAAAGCCCGGCAGCAGGCCGCCCGCCGCATCCATGATACCGCAGTGGAATTGCTTGACCTTTACGCCAAACGTGCCATGAGAAAAGGCCACGCCTTTTCGGTTACACCAAAAGATTACGAAGCCTTTGCCGACAGCTTCGGCTTTGAGGAAACACCAGACCAGGCAGCCGCCATTCGTGCCGTCATGGAAGACATGGCCTCAGACAAACCCATGGATCGCCTGATCTGTGGCGATGTAGGCTTTGGCAAAACAGAAGTCGCGCTTCGTGCCGCCTTTATGGCCGTCATGGGCGGCAAGCAGGTCGCCCTGCTTGCACCTACCACCCTCCTGGCCGAACAGCATGCCCAAACCTTTGCAGACCGTTTTGCCGACTGGCCGGTTCGCATTGCCGAACTTTCCCGTTTTCGCACGCAAAAACAGGTAACCCAGACAATCAAGGCACTTTCTGACGGCACGGCAGATATCGTTATCGGCACACACAAACTCCTTTCCCGCGATGTTCGTTTTGCCCGGCTTGGTCTTGTCATTATTGACGAAGAACACCGCTTCGGCGTCCGCCAGAAAGAAGCCCTGAAAACATTAAGGACAGATGTGGATGTGCTTACACTGACCGCTACTCCTATCCCGCGCACCCTTGGCATGGCGCTGGAAGGCCTGCGCAGTTTCTCCATCATTGCCACGGCTCCCCAAAAGCGGCTCGCCATCAAGACTTTCGTGCGCAGTGAAAATGATTCTGTCATACGGGAAGCCTGTCAGCGCGAACTCAAGCGGGGCGGACAAGTCTATTTTCTCCATAATGAAGTAGAAACCATTGAAAACCGGCGCGCCATGCTGGAAAACCTGCTGCCTGAAGCACGCATTGGCGTTGCGCACGGGCAAATGCACGAGCGCGACCTGGAAAAAGTCATGCGGGATTTCGTTGCCCAGCGGTACAACATCCTGCTATGCACCACCATCATCGAAACCGGCATTGACGTCCCCAATGCCAATACCATGCTCATGCACCGGGCAGATAAATTCGGGCTGGCCCAGCTCCACCAGTTAAGAGGCCGGATCGGGCGTTCACATCACCAGGCCTATGCCTACCTGCTCGTGCACGATACGCAAGCCCTCTCCAAACAGGCCCAACGTCGCCTCGAAGCCATCCGCCAGATGGAAGACCTGGGCAGCGGCTTTTTTCTGGCCATGCACGACCTGGAAATCCGTGGCGCAGGCGAAGTACTTGGGGACGAGCAATCCGGCGAAATCCAGGAAATCGGCTTCCAGCTGTATTCAGATATGCTCAAAGAAGCCGTCCGCGCCATGAAAAAAGGGGAAGAGCCCGATTTTGACGCCCCCTTCCGTACCACAACCGAAATCAACCTCCACGCTCCGGCGCTTCTGCCTGCCGATTATTGCGCCGGCATCAACGAACGCCTGTCCCTGTACAAACGGCTTGCCAGCAGCGAAACCCAGGAAACCATTGACGGCCTGCAGGAAGAAATGATCGACCGCTTCGGCAAACTGCCGGAAGAAGCACAGGCGCTTATCGCCACCCACCGCCTGCGTATCCTGGCCAAAGCGGCGGGCATCATCAAAATTGATGCCCATACAGAAGCCATCTCATTCCAGTTCATGCCGGAACCGCCCATTGATGCCCTGCGAATCATTGAGCTCATCCAGAAAGACCGGAATATCCGGTTAAACGGTCCAGAAAAACTGCGGGTAACCGCAAAAATGCCAGACCTCTCCTCCCGCGTTGCCCGCATCAAGGCAACCATCCGTGCGCTGACAGCCCCCGCCTGACCTGATACCTGCCTAGCCGCCACCTCCTTTCAGGCAACCGAAAAAATACCGGATAAATCAAATCCGGGGCATTTTCTTTCCGGCGCTGGCCTGTTTTTGCGGAACCTGCCGCCTCATTGCCGGGTCACAGGAAAATCCTTACCAACCTGTTTGACTACCTTACGGAGATAAGCATGGATAATCTTTCCTACAGTATGGTTGTCGGTGTATACCGCTCCCCCGAACTGGCCAAACGCGCCATCTGCAGCCTGGTTGAAGACGGGCTTAAACCCGGGCAAATCCACATCCGCTCCAAAACCGCCAATGATCTGGGCATTCCTACCACCGATGAAAATACTTTCGGACTGTACGGCAACATTCAAGGCGACCTGGAAAACTTTTTCCACGGCATGACCGATGGCGACAGCGAAAACCGCGTCATCAGCGAATATACCAAAGTACTGGAAGCCGGCCACACCATCATTTCGGTTGATACCGACAACGACGCCCTTGCCAACAAAGTCGCAGCCCTTATGAGCAAATCCGCTGCTGTAGCCAGCGACCATACGGCAACATCCCCCACAGAATCAGATATTTCCGATACCGGTTCCTGGGCCGGCGTCAAAATTTTCAAAAGCACCCGGGACAGCCTCTATGAAGGTCCCAAAAGCATGACGCACTAACCAAGCCGGCATTTTACCTTTACACGCCAATCAGGAGTAAAACATGAATATGGAAACAGGCAACAACCAAAACCGGACTCAAAAGGACATTCCATCTGTGATCACCCATCCTGATGAAAGCCTGAAAAAACTGGCTGCCGAAGAAGAAAGCGTTACGGAAAAAATACACGACAAGTTTGAAAATGCAGCTGAATCAACCAAAGAAGCAGCCGGAGGACTGGCTGAAAAAACGGCCTCTACCCTGCATAAAGCCGCAGGAAAAATCAGGGACTGGACTCACCACGTCTAACCTTTTACCTCCTCTTCCCAAAGCAGGCCATGCGCCTGCTTTTTTATTCCTCATGCCGATAGTGGAGGAAACATGGCTTTCATCCCGCTTGCCATCATTTCAACTGCTACTGCCGTCAACAAAAAACCGGCCAGCCGCTCAATTACCTTCAGCATTGAAACCGGCAGCCTGCCCCCTCCACGGCTCGCTATCCTGAAACACAGCCAGGTCGCCAACCCTGCCGCCAGCGACGGAAACAGGACAGACAAAAAATCCCGCGCACTCGCTATACGGGAAGTCGCCATCACATATGAAAGCGCGGCAGGCCCGGCCAGCAAGGGAATACCGAGTGGGACAATAGAGGGACCCGAAGCAGCATCCTCGGATTCATCCTGGGTGTACTTCACAGAAGCATTCTTGGCAACAACCATTGCCAGCGCTACCACAAACATAATAGCGCCGCCGCCTATCTGGATCGCAGCCAGGGAAACCCCCATAAAATTCAGGAAATGCAGCCCGAAAAGGCCGCAGGCCAGCAAGGCAACCGCTACTGTCATCCCCAGCTGGCGGCTGTAACGATACCGGAAAAGCATATCGCAATTTCTGGTTGCAGCAACAAAAAGGGGAATAGCCAAAAGCGGATCAACCAGAGCCAGCAACGTCAACGTCTTCTTCAACACCAAACCAATTTCGGCAAAAATATCTCCCGTCATATTCTTCTCCCTCCCGCAGGAAAAGAGCTTACGCCTGCTGCCCAAACCGGTCTTGAGGAAAAGCGGCTTTTGTACGTTCATGCCGGGAAAACAGGAATAAGGGCAACTTCATCATACACAAACGGCACCAGGCAGAAATAGGCAAGAAAAAGGCAGAAAAACAGAAACTCCTCATCAGGCGCCCATGCTACGCTTTATTAACTGATTAAACAAAAAAATGGCAACCTCAAACCAAGAGAACCCATGAAAAAATTACTGACAGGCATCATCGCATTTATCTTCATTTCAGGGAGCATTTCCATGGCTATGGCAAAAAACAGCAGCTGGGATAAAACTTTTGCAAAAAGCGATAAGGTAGAAGTGAAAAAAGTCAGCTTCAAAAACCGGTATGGTATTGTTTTGGCAGGAGACCTGTACACGCCGAAAAAAAAGTCTGACGAAAAACTTCCCGCCATTGCCGTCAGCGGGCCTTTTGGCGCCGTCAAGGAACAGGCATCCGGACTCTATGCCCAGACCATGGCAGAACGCGGGTTTATCGCCCTGGCATTCGATCCTTCCTACACCGGCGAAAGCGGCGGGGAACCCCGGCATGTAGCCTCTCCCGATATCAATACGGAAGATTTCAGCGCTGCGGTTGATTTTTTGAGCAACCAGAAAGAAATTGATCCGGAAAAAATCGGGATCATTGGCATCTGTGGCTTTGGCGGCATGGGGCTTAACGCTGCTGCGGCAGATACCCGAATCAAAGCAACCGTAACGTCAACCATGTATGACATGAGCCGCGTCAACGCCAACGGCTACTTTGATGCAATGGATGAAAGAGCCCGTTACGAATTGAGACAAACCCTGAACAAACAGCGGACAGAAGATTTCAGAACCGGAACCTATGCGCCCGGAACCGGCTTGCCTGAAAAACTCGCCGGGGAAGAACCCCAGTTCGTCAAGGACTACTGGGATTACTACAAAACCCCAAGAGGCTTCCATAAACGCGCCATCAACTCCAATGGAAACTGGAACCAGACTTCTGCCCTCTCTTTCATGAACATGCCTATTTTGGCCTACAGCAATGAAATCCAAAACGCCGTCCTCATCATCCACGGCGAAAATGCCCACAGCCGGTACTTCAGCGAAGATGCCTTCAAAAAACTGAAAGGAGAAAACAAGGAACTACTGATTATTCAGGGAGCAAACCATGTTGACTTATATGATAATCCGGAAAAAATCCCGTTCGACAAAATGGAAAACTTTTTCCGGGCATATTTGAAGTAAACCGGCATAAAGAAGAGGCGGTTTTAAGCCGCCTCTTCTTTATGCCTTGTGCCTACGATTTACGCAGCAAAGCAGCAAGCAAACGGCCAGGCATATTTTTGACAAGTGTGTAAATATCCGGCTCCAGCGCATCAATCGTATTTTTCAGCAATACTCCCAGCTCCGTATCACCTTCCATGACCAGCCTGCGGCTGAAAAAAAGGGTATCGGCATCCTCTTTCTGTAAAGCCAGCAGCATGAAATCGTGCGCGCAGGCACTGATAACCAGATCAGGCTTCTCAACATGCCGTCCGGCAACAAACCCGTTTCCTGCCCACAGAAAATTGAAATGCAGTCCCATATCCGTCACTGTCAGGCGCAGGAGCTTTCCGGCCAGCATAGCCTGCATCTCCTCCGTAATGGCAGATTCCAGCAGCATATTGGCAGCAGAAGCAAACAAAACCGACCCGGGATAGGATGTGGCCAGGGAGAACGCCTTTCCCAGCCAGTCAGGCACCTTAAAGGGTTTCAATTTCATCACTATTTTCCTTTTAATCACACCCTTTTACGCTTTACCATCCTGCCGGACATACGCCATGCCGGGACAACCATGCCAATACCCGTTGCATAACCCGGAAGAAGCCATCTTCTCCAAAGCACGAAATGCGATATCCGGTGTTTCCTTCCCAGCCAGAACGGCAGCATAAAGCCGGACAATCTCCGCCGTATTTTCCGGCTGAGGACTAATGCGAACTATATCCACCCCCATTTTCTGCATAACAGGCAATTCACGAATCAAACAATAGGCCCTGGCGGATTGCGTCTGGATACCGTTTATCACCAGAAAATCTTCCCCTTCCTGCGTTTTCAGGCACAGCCCGTCCGGATGCTCAAGACAGCGAAACCCGCACTCATCCCTGGAAAAATTGTAATGCCGGGCAGTAAAACAGCGCGCCGAAAAAGCCAGCGGCAGACGGCCATAGCCGAAAACCTCCACTTCACTGCCTGGCTGCCTTGATGCCATCATGCCCGCCAGACCAGCCTGCCCCATCTCAACAGGCATCACCCACCGGTGCGCTCCCCAGGCCGACATCAGCGCCCATGCCTGCGGATGACTGATATTTAAGGAAGCACCCGCAATAAAGCGCTGTTTATCCGCCAAAAGACGCACCGCTCCCATATCGTTGGCTTCAACCGGGAAAACGCCGTTTTGCACAATCCGGCGCATCATCTGGAGATGGGTATCCGATTCCAGCAACACCTGGGTAGAAAGAACCACTTCCTTGCCAGCTCCCTGAAGACGGAGGCCTATATCAAGCCAGTCTTCCTCACGCAGCGCATGGCGCTTGGCGCAAACTGTCTCGCCCAGATATACCACATCAACCGGCATATCCAGTACCGTTTCATAAAAACGGTAAACCGCCTCTTTCGGCCAGTAATAGGAAACAGGAGCCAGCGCCAATCTCACCGTCATTCTCCCTGTTATTCATTTCCAGGCACGATGATACGCGCCCAGTGTATACTGCGCTCCCTCGGCTACCTTGTTAAGCTGCGCTGTCCACGATGGATTAACCGTATATTCTCCTTTTCCGGCAGACAGACAACTGTCAATCGCTTCCCGCCAGACCCGTGTTACCTGCCCCGCATAGGCCGGGCTGCGCTGGCGGCCCTCAATTTTGACAGCCGCAACCCCAATCTCTTTTAAACGGGGAAGCAATTCCAGCGCATTCAGACTGGCAGGCTCCTCAATAGCATAATAACGTTCGTCCTTTACATCAAAACGTCCCTTGCACAAAGTAGGATATCCAGCATATTCGCCTTCGGCAAACCGGTTAACCAAAACGCCGTTTAAGCGGGATTCCAGCCCTGAAGGAGAAGATTGCCAGCGCACAGCCTTTGCGGGAGAACAAACGCCGCTGTGATTGGGTGCCTCACCCGTCACATAGGAAGAAAGCGCACAGCGGCCCTCTACCATCACGCACAGGCTGCCAAAACCAAACACCTCGATTTCCACTTGCGTATGCCTGATAACCTGGGCTATCTGGGCGACAGACAACACCCTGGGAAGCACTACACGCACAATACCAAAATGCTCCCGGTAAAAATTGATTGCTTCGTAATTGGTCGCCGAAGCCTGGACAGAAAGATGCAAACGCAAATCAGGATACCTTTTCGCCGCATACTGCATCAGGGCAAAATCCGCCACAATCAGGGCATCAACCCCGAAAGCGGCGGCCCGGTCCACCGCCTTTTGCCATCGTTCCCAGTTCCCCGGTACAGGATACGTATTCAAGGCCAGCAACACTTTCCTGCCATACCGATGAGCATAATCAATCCCCTCGCCAAGCGCTGCCTCGTCAAAATTAAGGCCCGCAAAATTCCTGGCATTCGTCGCATCTCTAAAGCCAAGATACACACAATCGGCGCCATGATCGACAGATTGCTTCAACGCAGGCAAGGTACCGGCAGGGCAGACTAGTTCCATAAGCTTTCAAAACGCCCGGCACAAATGGGCCCGATTAAAAAGGAAAAAAATGACAGCTGTGATTATGACAGCTTAAACCATCATGAAAAAGCAGATGCTAAGATAATTTCATTCCCTGAAGACCCTGTTGGCAAAATGGGTATAATCGGAGAAAGCACTTTTTTGCACTGCCAGGATCAGGAGCACCGACATGTCTTTCAAACTGCCAGGATCGCGCCTTGCCAGAATTGCCGTCCTGGCTGCCATAGCTGCTGCTGTCGGCGCAACGGCATGGACTTTTCTTCGTCCGCCAGCCATACCGGAAGGCTTTGCTTACGGTAACGGCAGACTGGAAGCAACAGAAACCGCCATTGCTTCCAAAATACAGGGAAAACTTGTTGAAGTACGCTTTCGCGAAGGAGCTGATCTGAAAGCAGGCGAAATAGCAGCCGTGCTGGATGGCGAAGATGTCAAAGCCCGGCTGCGCGCTGCCGAAGCCGACCTCATCCGGGCTCAAGAAGCAGCCCGTGCAAGCCGCGAAAACGTCAAAACCGCCCAAAGCGAACAGGAACTGGCTGTCGTCACCTACCGGCGGACAGAAGAACTGATCCGGAAAAACTTCATCTCAAAAGCCCAGCTGGACAAGGACAGAACCACCCTTGACACCGCTGCTGCCAACCTGGCCGGCGCACGTAACCGCGTAAGCGAAGCCGATGCAGCCGTTGAATCCGCACAAGCCAACGTGGAAGCCCTCAAAGTCGGCGTGGACGACACCCTTTTGCGTGTCCCGGTTGACGGCCGCGTCCTGTACCGCCTGGCCGAACCGGGGGAGGTCGTATCCGCAGGCGGACGCGTTCTTGCCATGATCGACCTGTCCGATATCTATATGTATATTTACCTCAACACAGAAGAAGCCGGAAAAGTCATCATCGGCGATGAAGCCTGTATCGTGCTGGATGCTTTACCCAATGTCCCTGTTCCGGCCCATGTTGCCTTTGTCGCCCCCAAAAACCAGTTCACCCCCAAGGAAGTGGAAACCCGCGAAGAACGAATCAAATTCATGTTTCGCGTCAAACTCAAAATAGACCGGGAATGGCTTGATAAAAACAGCCATATCGCCAAACCGGGTATGCCCGGCATCGGCTGGGTCAGAATCCGGCCCGGCGCGCCCTGGCCTGCCAACCCGCCAAAACTCGCAAGGTAACTCATGACCGGTTTGATTGCAGCCCGGCTCAAAGAAGTCAGCCTGCACTACAAGGCGGCAACTGCCCTGGATAACGTTACAGTGGATATACCGGGCGGCTGCATTGTTGGTTTAATCGGCCCGGACGGCGTAGGCAAATCCTCCCTTCTCTCCCTCATTTCCGGCGCACGCAAAATCCAGAAAGGCCATATTGAAGTCCTCGGAACCGATATCAGCAGCGAACCCGAAAGGAGACGCCTTCTTCCCCGGATTGCCTATATGCCGCAAGGCTTGGGGAAAAACCTCTATCCCACCCTCTCCGTAGCAGAAAATATTGACTTTTTTGCCCGCCTTTTCGGGCATGCAAAAGAAGAACGCCGCGCCCGCATTGATGCGCTTACCGAAGCCACCGGCCTTGCCCCGTTCAGGGATAGACCCACAGGCAAACTCTCCGGTGGCATGAAACAAAAACTGGGATTATGCTGCTCGCTTGTACACGACCCGGATCTTCTCATCCTGGATGAACCGACAACCGGCGTGGATCCCCTCTCCCGCCGCCAGTTCTGGGAACTCATCAACTCCATCCGCGAAAAACGCAGCCAAATGAGCGTGCTGGTTGCCACCGCCTACATGGAAGAGGCAGAACAGTTTGACTGGCTGGCTGCCATGTACACAGGAAAAATCATCGCCACCGGCACTGCCGGGGAAATGAAATCACAAGCCGGGGCAGACACTCTTGAAAAAGCCTTCATCCATTTCCTGCCGGATTCACGCACACAAAACTATCAGGAACTGGTTATTCCGGCCCTGGAAGAAACCAGTGATGACTGGGCCATCGAAGCCGAAGAGCTGACCCAGCGCTTCGGCGACTTCATCGCCGTCAACAATGTCAGCTTCCGGATTGCAAAAGGCGAAATATTCGGTTTTCTGGGATCAAACGGCTGTGGCAAAACCACAACCATGAAAATGCTTACCGGCCTGCTTCCTCCCACCGAAGGCAGCTCCCGTATCTTTGGCAAAGTCGTGAACGCCGCCAATCTGGAAAGCCGGCGGGATGTCGGTTACATGTCGCAATCCTTTTCCCTGTATGGAGAACTGACCGTCATGCAAAACCTGGACTTGCATGCCGCGCTTTTCCACCTTCCTCCAGAAAAGAAAAAAGCGCGGGTAACCGAACTGGTCGCCCGCTTCGGCCTTGAACCCTATGTTGATTCGCCGGCAGAAAAACTGCCCCTTGGCATCCGGCAGCGCCTTTCCCTTGCTGTCTCCGTTGTGCATGAACCCCGGCTGCTCATCCTGGACGAACCCACCTCTGGCGTAGATCCGGTAGCCCGAGACGAATTCTGGCGTTACCTCATCCAGATGTCGCGCGAACAAAACGTCACCATCTTCATCTCTACCCACTTCATGAATGAGGCCGAACGATGCGACCGCATCTCGCTCATGCACGCAGGCACAGTTTTGGATAGCGGCACACCCAAGGCCCTCCAGGAAAAACAGCAGGCTGCAACTCTGGAAGAAGCCTTCATCGCCTATCTGGAAGATGCCGCCGGCAAGGATGAACCGGTACCCTTTCAGGAAACCGCGCTGGAACCGCACACCGAAACCGCTGCGCCTCCTTCCTCTTTCAGCCTGCAACGTATGCTGGGATACGCCTTCAGAGAAAGCCTGGAACTCAGGCGCGACCCTATCAGGCTCATCTTTGCCCTTTTAGGCTCTGCCCTTTTGATGTGCGTTTTAGGCAGCGGCATTTCCATGGATGTGGAAGACCTGAAATTCGCAGTGTACGACCAGGATCAGTCTCCCCAGTCGCGGGATTACATCGACAATCTTGCCGGATCACGCTATTTCATCCGGCAAAACCCCATCCAGAGCGGCCAGGAGCTGGAACACCGTATGCAAACCGGCGAGTTGTCGGTTGCCATAGAAATCCCACCTGGCTACGGACGCGATCTGTTGCAAGGCCGCCGGCCGGAAATTGCCGCCTGGGTGGACGGCTCCATGCCATACAGGGGAGAAACCATCCGCGGATACATCGTTGGCATGCACCAGGAATACTTAAACCGGCTTTCCGGGGAAACAACCGGGCAGACTGCCGCACAACCGGCTCAACTGGATCTGCGCTACCGCTACAACCAGGATTTCAAAAGTATCTACGCCATGGTGCCTGCCGTCATTCCGCTATTGCTGACCCTGATTCCCTCCGTACTGGTCGCGCTTGGCGTCGTCCGTGAAAAAGAACTGGGCTCCATTACCAATTTCTATGTTACCCCCACTACCAAGCTGGAATTTCTCCTGGGCAAACAAATTCCCTACATTGCCATCTCCATGCTCGGTTACTTCATCATGATGGGCTTGGCAATTTTCCTTTTCAGGGTTCCTTTAAAAGGCAGTTTCCTTGCACTGACTATCGGCGCCTTCTTTTACGTTGTTGCCACCACCGGCGTTGGGCTGGTCATCTCCACATTTACCCCTACGCAAATATCCGCATTATTTGGCACCGCCATTTTGACCATGCTCCCCACCACGCAATTCTCCGGCCTGACCACGCCGGTCGGTTCGCTTGAAGGCGGCGCCTACTGGATCGGGCAATGCTTCCCGGCATCCTACTTTCTGGTACTAAGCCGCGGCGTCTTTACCAAGGCGCTCTTTTTTCCAGAGCTGATAGGTCCCATCCTCACACTGGCCCTCTTTTTCCCTGTCAACACCTTCATTGCCTGGCTCTTGCTGCCCAACCAGGAAAAGTGAGAATATCATGCAAACACGCTTTTGGAACATCTACAATCTGGGCATAAAGGAATTGCGCAGCCTGCTGGCAGACAAAGCCCTTCTCCTGCTCATTATCTGGGCTTTTACCGGCGGCATTTACAGCGCTTCCAAAGGCGTATCCAAAGAACTGAAAAACGCGCCCGTTGCCATCGTAGATCAAGATCAATCGCAGCTCTCACGCCGCTTTCCCTATGCGCTGACGCAACCCTATTTCAAAAAACCTGCCCTCCTCGCTCCAGATGAAGTGGACGAGGCCATGGACAAAGGGTTTTACTCCTTTTCCATCATCATCCCGCCCAGCTTTGAAAAAGACCTGCTGGCCGGCCGCAACCCTGTCATCCAGGTCAATATCGACGCCACCGTCATGAGCCAGGCCTTCATCGGGGCAGGCTATATCCAGAACATCCTCACAACAGAAATCAACGAACTACTCAACCGTTCCTACGAAACCGCCTCCACACCCATTAACCTGGTCACCCGCGTCAGGTTCAATCCCAACCTGACCGGATACTGGTTTGGCGGCGTCATGGAAACCATCAACAACATCAACATGCTGACCATCATCCTGGTCGGCGCAGCCTATATCCGGGAACGGGAACACGGCACCATTGAGCACCTCCTGGCCATGCCGCTTGTCCCCATTGAAATCATGGCCTCAAAAATCTGGGCCAACGGGCTGGCTGTTCTGATCGCCGCCACCGTTTCCCTGACCCTCATTATCCGACTTCTCCTGAAAGTCCCTATTGCCGGCTCCATTCCGCTTTTCATTGCAGCTGCCGCCATCTACCTCTTCTCGGCCGGTTCTATCGGCATCTTTTTAGGCACCATTGCGCGTTCCATGCCTCAGCTCGGGCTGCTGATCTTTCTCACTATCATCCCCATGCAAATGCTTTCCGGCGGCTCCACCCCGCAGGAAAGCATGCCTGCCGCCATGCAATACCTGATGACCGTCGTCCCCATCACCTACTTTGTCCGCCTGGCGCAATCCATCCTGTACCGGGGCGCAGGGCTGGCTATTGTCTGGAAAGACATGCTCATCATGGGCCTGATCGGCATTGTCTTCTTCATAGCCGCCCAGGCACGCTTCCGCACCTCCGTTGCCCAGGCCGGATAACCACCGGCCTAGGAAGCCTATTCGGGAACCAGCATCACCGGTTCCCAGCCGTAAGAACCGTCCCCGTTCGAGTAAATCCGGCCGATACCGGGATAAGGCAGATGCGCGCCTGCCGTCATCCATTTATATTTGGAGGCAAAATTAAACACTTTGTAGCGCGTTAACGTTGCCTGTTCCCGGTCCACATCAAATTCCAGCGCCACATCCGGCCGGGCAAATTGCACGTCATAGCTGATAACTACATCACCCAGCACAAAAAAACGCGCATCTCCGGATTTAACGACAAACATCGTATGCCCCGGCGTATGGCCTGCCGTAGTAATCGCCCGAATCCCCCGTATCACCTCGTCCTTGTGGCGGAAAGTCCGCCACTTTCCCGCCTTCCGGTAAGGCGCAACAGAAGACTGGGCCATTTCAAACGCCTTCTTCATAAAAGCAGTCTTTGCCTCGCCAGCCTGTTTGGCAGAAAGCCAGAAATCGCTTTCCTGCTCGTTCACATAAATTGTGGCACGGGGAAAAAGCATCCTCCCTTCGGCATCGGTCAACCCGCCTGCATGGTCGCCGTGCATATGGGTCAAAAGAATTATATCCACCTGCTCCGGCTGATAACCCGCCGCCTTCAAATTGGCAATAAGCCTGCCCCTCTGCGGCCCGAAAAGCATCCCGCATCCCGCATCAATCAATACCAGATGCTCACCCGTATTGACCAGATACATATTAACAGCCATCTGCACCTTGTCGCCGTCAATATAATGCTTTGCCAAAAGCTGCTGCAATTCCGTACCGGAGGCATTCGACATCAGTGCCGTATCCACCTCCAGCACCCCGTCAAACAACGCTGTAATCTCAAACTGGCCATGCATCATCCGGTAAAAACCAGGAACCTGCCTGTGAGCCATCGGTACTTCAGCCCGAACCGCTGTCGTCCATCCCGAAACCAGCACTGCCAGCGCCAGAACCAGGCTTTGCCAGTATCGTCCTGAAATTGCCTGCATCACATCCTCCCCTGTCTGCACTTTCCAACCCAACATCCCCAAACCCATGCTCCCGATCTGCCGGACAAACCCATTGTAGCATCAAACCTCCCCTGCCCCGGTTCAACAGCATCCTCTTCGACATACCTGATACAGTTTCCCGGCCGGATAAGCCGGCTTTTTCTGCCGCCCCCAAAAAAACAAGAGGTCACCACATTATTTTCTGATAAGTTGTTCTCCCGTCCCTGTTCATGTTTTCCCTGAATACAGTTTGGGATATAGAAATCATCGCCTCACAATAACGGGCGACATTCAGGCAAACGGCATGAATTTTTTAGTCATAGAATAAAAACAGTGCAAAAATGCAGCCTCTGGATAAAACAGAGAAATGAAAACGCTTCTGACAATTGATTGCTGCCAGCGGGCATATATGGAAAATGTATCCCCCCGTCCCCAAGGGATGTTTTCAAACGCTTTCGCGCTTTTCCTGTAAAAGAAAATCCAGTTTGTCTTTGACGGCCTGCCTGGCAATCTTGTCCATTTGCTCTACGGTCTTCGGTCCGCCAACAGATGCCAGCGCATAAGGATCATTCAGGGCAACATGGGTGTCTGTCAACATAGCCCAAAGCTGCCGGTGAGTCCACTGGCGCTCCTTTACCGGCATACTGGAGTCGTAATAGTCAGACCAGTCACACAAATATTTGCCGGAAATAAACGCCAGGCTATTAATCGGAGCTGAAACAGCCTCCTCATAAGCAGTCGCATAATAGTTTTTTATCGTGTTTTCCTGCTCTGTCAATTGCCCTATATAGGATTCAAAATAGGTTTTGGTAGCAATAGCGCCGTCCGGATCAACAGACCGATAGGGATCAATCTGCAGTGAATTCTGGTTTTCACTCTGCCACTGTTCAAGCTGGCACATGAAATCCTCTCTTGTCATGGCTCCCAGTTGAGCCGCCGCCTTATCAGCCAGCGCTTCGCCAGAAACTGCGGCCAGCCCTTCCTGGGAAAAAGTAACCTGATCGCAGCAGCTCGAAACAGATTCTGTTGCCGCCTGTTTTTCTCCCGGCCTGGCAAAATGTGCTGTACGGTATGCAAAGACCTGATGAGCTTCAGGATTAAACGTAATATCCATTAAAGAAACTTTTCCGGTTTATGACTTGTTATTATCGGCAATTCCACACAAAACTTGAAAAACTTCCCTGAAAACATGCACATCATGCCGTAATTTGCCCACCGGTTACTTTTTTATCGTGCCAGCCGCTCTTTTGCAAAACTGCTGCCCTACGGCAGGAAAGTATTGGAAACAGGTAAAAAAGGAACCGCCTCCCTTGCGTCTGATCAAATCCCGAACCGGAACAACCGTTTTTTTCCCTGCTCAAAAAAACACCATCATCCGGCAGCTCTAAGCGGCCTGTCTGGAAAAACGGGAAAAAAGCTTTCCCCCTTTTTTTCAACTACATCAAGGAACCCGCCATGCAACATCTTACCGTCATGATGCCCCTGATCAAAAACTGCTCCGTCACTCACTGTGCCTACAACAATGAAAACCAGTGCCATGCAAAAGCTATTACCGTTGGAGACGGCCAGTGCCCCGGCTGCGATACCTTTCTGGATATGCCCGATCCTTCATCCCATGCACGGCAGCCTGGGTGTACAGCCGGTGTTGGCGCCTGCAAGGTAAGCAGCTGCAAATTCAACGCGAATTATGCTTGCACTGCAAACGATATTGCTATCGCCATTCCGGGAAACCGGGCACTTTGCGCCACCTATACCCCACGCTGACCGCCTTTATTCCTGCCCCGTACTCTGCATTCTCTTCCCTGCGCTGCCGGGGCAGCCGCCATCCGGCCCCTCCCCTTTTCAGATACAACCGGTTTATATATACTGTAATTATTTACAGTATATAATACTTGCCATGCGCCAGAATAAAAAACTTGCCAGAAAAAAACACAAAAAACCGGAAATTCTTACCCGTACCGGAAATTGTTTTTCCTTCTCCAATCCCGGCACCTATTACTTTGAAATAGAAACAATCGCCCATGCCCTTTCCCAGTTATGCCGCTTTACCGGGCATACTGCTGCCTTTTATTCGGTAGCCCAGCATAGCGTACTGGTCAGCCGTCTTCTTCCTCCCGATATGCGCCTGGCAGGGTTATTGCACGATGCAGCAGAGGCCTTTGTTGGTGACATGACCCGGCCGCTTAAAGAACAATTTCCTGCCTATCGCCGGATGGAAAAAAAGATTGAAAAAGCACTCTTTAGGCAATATGGCGTGCCATTTCCCTTGCCGTATGAAATCAAAAAAGCCGATCTGGCGCTTCTGGCAACCGAACTGCGCGACCTGATGCCGCAAGAAAACTTACAAAAGAGCTGTTCAAAAGACATTCACCCCATGAAAGAAACCATCATTCCCTGGGAGCCGGCTGTTGCCAAAAAACAGTTTCTCACCTGCTTCAACCAATTGACAGGCCATATTGCTTAATGAAGCAGCCATTTCATCCGCCCCGAATCCGGCCTAAGCCGCTTCCCTGGCGAATCGGCATATTCATCATCCTCGCTGCCTGGCTCGGCATCATCCCCGGCAGGCAATGCCTGCTTTTTCCCCGAAACCTGCCTGGCAATCGCATGAGCTGCATTAAAAAAGGCACGGCCGCCCAATTCCTGCAATACCATATGGATATCTGCTGTTTCCGGCACAACCCTGGAAACCGAAAATGAAAACGGCTCGTCCGCCTGTACAGCTCCCTCAAGACCGGTTATCCGGTAGCGGCCAGAGAAAATAACCTCTGCACGGGTACGCCGGGTTTTCCCGGTACTCACCGGCACACCCACCTTTTCCTCATATTGCAGCGTTTTCCCGGCAAGCATATAACGCTTTGGCCTGTCTGCTTGTTGTGCTGCATTTTTCCCGGCTGCACTCTCCCCGCCTGCTTGCGCCTTTTCAACCTTTTCGGCTTTTTCCGCCTTCTCAACCAGCTGCATCAGCGCATCTTTTTCTATTTCCTCATTCCCGGCTGCTTCAGGTACCCCGCCAACATCTTCCTCAACTTTGGTAACTGCCTCGCCATCAGGTAATACCGCTTCCCGGAATACCTCCTCTTCCGGCAGCGACACCGTCTCAATACGGATACCTGCCGCCTCCAACGCGGTCAGCAGCTGCCGGTAAAAAGCTGAAGAAAGGCGCGCTGCTTCTTCCTCTGCTCCCTGATAAGCTGCCTGCGGAAAAGCAAAAGGGCGCACTTGCAAAAGCGCGCCCTCTGGAAGCGATGCCGCCGTGGCAGGCGGCCAAACCGCTATTCCAGCAAGACAGAAAACCAGCTTTTGGAACCATCCTGTCCGCATGGATATTCCCCTTTCACTACCAGCCAATGGCCGGCTTTGTAGTACGTTTGCGAATCTCCTTCTCATCCGCCCACTTGATCTCGCCGCTTTGCGGATCAGTCAGCTCAAGCGTAATCTGGAAATACACATCACCCACACTCTTTGTCCGTTTCCTGATAGAGCGTACCGAACCGGTAATAATATAATCCGCATCCATCATCAGCTTGTTTTCCTGACGTTTCGTCGCCAGCTCGTTCAAGTCGCGTTCTTCAAAGACATCATCCATATTGCCTTTGTCAGCCAAAAAACGAACCTGCCCGGAGCGCAGCAACCGGATACGGATCTTGTCCGTCATCCCCTTTGTATCAATATGCTCATCCGTATAATTTTTCACATCCCGCAGGCGAACTTTCGGCGGGCTGGCTGCCTCGGCAATCCACCGGGAAGCCAGAAGAGACTGCGCCATACTTTCCGCCGTGGACTGAAGATCAGTTGATCCCCATTGCGTTGTCACCGTCTCCACTGCCTGGGCATCTTCATAGACTACCTCGCCGTCCCCGGTAATACGGCCGGTCTGCGGACCGCTGCAGGCGCAAAACAATACCGCCACAACAGGCGAAAGAAAAAAGAAACCAGGCAATTTTTTCATGGTCTAGCTCGCATCATTGGAAATCAGAATAGTAAACTCCGTAGCGCCCGGCACAGTGGAACGCTCCTTAACAAAAACAGGCGTCTTGCCTTTTACCGTCACAGGCCGCCAGGAAGACTGCTCCAAAAGCACGCCATCCTCGTCAAACCAGAGAACACGGTACACGCTGTATTGCACCGCATCATCGTCATCATTCACCAGCTTTGCCGTCACAACCAGAAAATCGCCATCTTCTTCCTTTTGGGTTGATTCCACCCTGACATCTTCATTATCCAGATACTCATGGGTAGAACGGCCACACGAAACCAGGAGGCCAAGGCAAAAAAGAACAGGCAAAGCCCTAAGAACCCTAATAAGTGACATAATCCATCCTCATGCGGGAACCGGTAAAACAGGTCAGCATAATAATAACCCCCCGTATATCCTTCGGCAAGGTCAGGCTCTGCCGCTCCCTTCCTGCTCCGGCAACAATCGTGCTGCCTGCGGGAACCTGTCCCATGGCAATATACCCCTCATTAGGCAGCATTTCCCAATTCCGCACCGCATCCGACATGGCAGTCGTCCATAAATCCAGCAAAAGCGTTGTCAGCGCCCCTGCCAGCTCGGCATAATCCCGCGTATCCTCGCTGGAATGCGCTCCGGCATAAACCGCAGCAGAAATCCCGGCCCTGACAGCCGCCCGGCTAATCGCAGAACCCATCTCAAAGCCAATCTCGTCCTGTAACGTCCGGTATGCCAGCCGGTCCGTATGAAGCAAAGGATAAAAAACCAGTGAATCGCCGGTCAAAACAGAGGCCTCAGGCATTGCGCCCGGCAAAGCCCTGGCATAAGAAGGCAAATCCAGCAAAACATAACCAATATGCGGCATTAAAATTCGCACTTGCTCTGCCTGAAGAGAAGGCGCAAGTCCGCCTGTAGAAACAACCGTTACCTCCGTCATATTGGAAGGCCCGGCCGGAAGCCTTGGCAGTCCCGTATTTTCCCTCTCGTCCGTTTTTTTCAGACGTTTCCTTTTCCCTGAGACATCCGGCAGCCAGGCCCCCCGGAAAAGACCGGCTGCCTGTTCATCCAGCGCTGCCGCCCGCCGGGCGCTCACCAGCGCAGCCTGATCATCCCCCGCCAGCCTGAACAGAATCGCCCCCAAAGCATAGGAAAACGGTTCCTGATAACTATTGACAAGACTTCGCACCGACTCATCCTTCAAAAGCTCGCGCATACTGTATTGCACCGGCAGCTCCACTTTCTCCTCTCCGGCCGCCTTCAGCTTCTCCTCAATACGGGATTGCGATTCCTGCAACCAGAATTCCTGACGCTTGTCCATCCGCCGCATCTCGACCGCCGCGCCGGTAAAATCTCCCAGCATCACATAATTAAGCGAATTGAGCGTATGTAAAAGCGAACGCTCATATCCGGTGCCATAATAAGTTTTCGCTCCCCGCGAAAGAAGAATCGTGCCTGCCGTAGCCATGATCTCCCTTGCATTGACAATCGCGCGGGACTCATACTCCTCCAGCATTGCCAGCGCCTCATCATAGCGGCGGATAGAATCCGCCCACCGGCCCTCAACCTGAAGCAGACGTGCCAGATTCAGTGCCGTTGCAAATTCTCCCAAAGATGCATGGCTTTCCTCCATGGCCTCCCGCAAATCGCTGATACGGCCTGAAGAAAAAGAAGCATGGATTTCCTGGGTCGGGATGCGGGAAGCACAACCCGAAAAAAGCAGGCAAACAAAAAGAAAGGCAATGGCTCTGAACATGGAAAAACCAATTTACCGTAATCCCTCATCCCTGGCAAGCAGCGCCTGCCCCAGCAACAGCAGCGGCAAAACAGGGGCATCTCTGGTATGCTATGGCATAAAGGGAAAAAAGGCTGTCGCACAGCACGTTCTGCCAAGATAATCAAAGGAGACGATATGTCGGAAAATACACTCAAAATTACCATACTGGTTGATAACGAAGCAAAAGAAGGCCTGGCAAAAGAACACGGCTTTGCCGCCTGGATTGAAGCAGGCCCAAAACGTATCCTCTTTGATACCGGCCATGAAGGCGCATTGCAGACCAATGCAGCCAAACTCGGCATCGACCTCTCCACAGCCGATACCCTCGTTATCAGTCACGGTCACAAAGACCATACCGGCACCCTGGATCGTTTTCTTGCCATCAACAACCATGCCGAACTGTACTTTGCAGGCCACATTGATGCCGAACGCTACTGGTACAAGCCCGATCCGGATCGCTACGGTATGCCTGACGCCTGCCGCAAAGCCTTTGAAGCCCTCCCCGCAAGCCGCCTTCACTCCCTCTCTGGCCCCCGCTATCTGGCTCCCGGCATCGGTATCACCGGCCCTGTCTTACGCCTATCCTCCTTTGAAGATACGGGCGGCACCTTCTATTTCGACAAGGAACGCGGCCAAGTTGATCCCATCGAAGACGACCAGTCCATGTGGTTTGAAACCGAAAAAGGGCTGGTCATCCTGCTGGGTTGCTGCCACTCCGGTCTGTCCAACACCATCGACCACATCCGCAAAGCTTCTGGCATCGAAAAAGTCTGCGGCGTCATGGGCGGAATGCACCTGCTCCAGGCCAGCGAAGAACGGCTGGAAAAAACCTTCAACATCATGCGCAGCTGGCAAGCCGAATTTCTCATCCCCTGCCACTGTACAGGCTTACCCTCTGCCGAAAAAATGGCCAACGCCCTGGGTAACACCGTCAGTCACGGCTGCGCCGGGCTGGTTGTTGAAGCCGGCCGCCTCGCCTAAAAAATCCTCCCCGCTTTCCTGCCCGTACCCAATACCAAACCGGGCAGGAAAGCCCTGCTCTCCCGCTTTTCTGTTCTTCACTATCCGCCTTGAGAACCCCGCTTTTTTCGGCAGATACCCCAGCTAACGCTGCCCCTGCCGGGCGGCACCCCTATCTATACACCGGGTAATAAGCCAAGTTTTATCCTGGAAATTCAGTTTTCTGAAAACATCGCCGCAATATATTTTTACAACAAACTATCCCGGCAGCACGCCTGGATACCCCTGCCCATTTCATAAGCCTGCTGCATAGCGGTATTTCCCTGAATATCGCCTAGCGCCTCAACCCCGGCCCCCAAAACGGCACCTGTAAATTGCGCTTTTGAAAAACAGGAAACCCAGCCTTTTATTCCCTGAATAGCAATATCAGCCGCACGTGAATCGGAATCAGCTGCAGTAGATAAAAAGTAAATATCCCTGAATTGATAATCAGAAGCAAAAAGCGCGTTAGCCCTGTCAAGCATCGTTTTGAGCTGTCCCGACATACTGTAGTAATAAACGGGGCTGGCAAATGCGATCACATCCGCATACTTCATCTTTTCAGTAATGGCTACTGCGTCATCCCTGATAACGCATGTCCCCATTTTCTGGCAAGCCAGACACCCCTGGCAAAATCGGATTACCTTATCATGCAAAGTAACAAACTCAACATGATGGCCTGCTTCCAAAGCTCCTTTATAAAATTCCCGCGCCAGCAATTCGGAATTACCGTTCTTTCTTAAGGTTGACGAAATAACCAATACCTGCTTTGCCATATTATTTCCCCTTTTCACTAAAAACTTCTTTTACAACCTTGCGTGCCATCATACATTTTAAAATCCCGCATACAAAACTGCCCGAATAATCCCAACAGCAATGCTTTCAGGCCAATTCACCACTTCGGAATTACCCCTGATACCCCCCTGCAACACATCCATTTTTCCCGGATCATTAAAATACCAAGTATAAGAAATTCCCTTGTTTTTAAGTCAAGCCTCTCTCTCGCATAGGCACAGCAAAAAGAACTCTCTACCAATAACCTGGCGTCAGGCCAGATCCGCCGGCACAACTTTGTTGCGCCTGAACAAAAATGCCACATTCAAAAAAAACCTGTCAAACAATCCAGGGGAAATCAGGAAAACAAAAATATCTGAAACAGCAACGCACTATGCCTGCTTTGAGAGAAGATATATGTTGGCGTGTGCCCTTTACCAAAATAGAAAAATCTTGGCACACCATGCACACAAAAAAGAAAACGGGCTAAACCCGTTTGGTTTAACCCATTGCAACACATTATAAATTTGGTCGGGGCGAGATGATTCGAACATCCGACCCTCTGGTCCCAAAACATAACTTCCTTACATAAACCATTACAAATCAACGCCTTACACAACTCGCAAAATTAAAACCAATAAAAACCAAGGATAAATTTAACTCATTCACATCCGCCATGGGCACACTTTGGTACACAGCATAACTCATGGTTACAAAAATATTTTTGGCTTGTTTATCCCCATTTTCTGTGGACAACCTTGGGCTTTTTAGCACGAAAACAAGGAAAATAATGGCTCCTATTATTTTGCTCAAAGAATAAGCAACAGCGTATTAGTGCAAAAAGCCGGACGAGAGTCCGGCCTTCCCTACTCCTCATCATCAACCTTCTCCAGCCCCTTCAGATACTCGCTTGCCTTTGCCTGCCAGCCATCGAGAAACGCCTTCGTCTCTGCTGCTGTGTCCGGATTCCGCAAGGCATAACGCGTCAGGATTTCCATAATGCCGTCCCGCCGGATGTTCAGGTACATTGCTCCTTGCGGGGTTGCCATCAGTTGCTTGTCGATGGAGCCAATTTCTTTGCTGGATTTTTCTGACAGCTGTTTTTCCAGCTGGGCTATTTTTTCTTGCATGGAGGCCATCTCCTGCAAGGGATTCCGTCCGCCCTGGATCATTTTACCCAGTTCGCCGATAACGTTCATCTGATCCTGATTGGGCATACCTGGCATTGGGAAAGGCATAGGAAATGCCGGCTGCATCGGAAAGTTGTTTGGGGTGGTGGTGATGGTTGTTGTGCTCATGGCTTATCCTCTTCTGTCCGTATGTGGAAAAAGCGGGGGAATCTTCCCCCGCTTTTGTTACACTGCTTTGCTTACTATGCCGTCGCTGGTGTGGTGGTTGTCGTTGTCGGGATACGGGCAATGGCTGCGGCCAGCGCATTCAGCTGGGTTGTGATGCCAGTGAGTGCAACGGCAACGGCATTGTTGTTATTGTCCAGGCGATTGAGCAGGACAGAGGTTTGCGCAGACGTGCGAAGCTCTTCATTTTCCTTGGCAAGCTGACGCAGTTGTGCCTCATAGTTCTGATTGGTCATGAGTGCGCGGGTAGCGTTGCCTTCTGCCTGGATGAGCTGATTTTGCTGGCAAAGGGCAAGCCGGTTTTCGCAGCAGCATTCCTGCATTTTGGCAATGATGCCGGCATTGCCTGCCTGGATGGCGTTGATGATTTGCGGCACGCTCATGCCCAGGGTCTGGGCAATCTGGCACAGGGAGGTATTCAGGACTTGCAGGCCATTGCGGATTTCGCCTTGGCCGCATCCTACTGCCGAAGCCAGCCGGTCTATGTCGCGTTGTGCCGTATTGCTGCCCTGGTTGATTGCCTGCAACAGCATGGCATTGGCTTCCGGGTTGCCACAGGGCGGCATTCCGCGCCCGCCAAAGCCGTTGTTGCCGTAGCCAAACATGGCAAGCCAGATGAGATACATGAAGGGGTTGTTCCACATGTTGCCCATGCCGTTCTGGTTGGCAAGCATAAGGGCAGCATCGTTTCCGAAGTTGCCACGGTTGTTGTTGGCGGCCGCCTGTCCGGCGATGAATGCGCTCATGTCCATGTTGGTTCCTTTTTCCATTTTTGCAAGAATTTTGTCAGTGTCTTTGCCGATGTCGCAGAGAAGCTCGTCTCTGAGACGGTGGTATTCGACGCTGCAATCGGATGTCGAATCTGACATGTGATTACTCCTTGTTTGGGTTGGGCGCTCAAAGGCGCGCGCAAATAGATGCGCTCCAGGCGCTAAAGGAGATTCTGTAGAAACTCAAATGGGTAGGCTCACAAGGCCCTGGTAGAGTGCGCTCGCTGGCGCTGGTGGATTAGTTCAAAGACCGTATTCTTTTAATGCTAGGGGTTCTTCCTCCGGTTTGTCAAGTTCTGCACTAAAAACGACATACTTCTTACAGTCTCTGCACCATATTTCAACCGTGTACGGCTTGATAGCGTCCAGTTTTCTTTTGCCGCAACCGGGACAGCGCAGCTGATCCCATTTTGATTTTCCTTGCGAATGCTTTTCCTTCATTTATTGCCTCCTCCTATTTTTGCTTTCTGTATCCAAACACCGGCGCAAGCGGATTGACTGTTTCTCCATCAGCCACAGCATTAAACCCGGTAATGCTCCGGTTAATCTGTGCTGCCGGCAGCCCTGTCGTATCGCCAATCAGGTTGAACAGAGTTCTTCTGAACGCTTCGTCAAATTCTCCTTGCCTTGCCTGTTGCGCGAACTGGAGCATGTCGTTAATGACCCGTGTTCCGGTTGGGCCGCTATATCCCATCCCTTTCCCTTCAAACAGGATATTGGAAACGGTTTGCAATTCGCGCGTAATTATCATCATGCCGAGAAGATAGCTGAGCTGGTCTGCCGCCAGTTTCTTGCCAAGCGCTTCCATATCCCAGTCGTCACCGCCGCCGACAAACGCTTCTTTTAGCAGTGTCGTTAAAATGGCCGGCAGGGTATAAATCAGCAGGAAATCAGCCGCCATCTTTCCACGGCTTTGCGCGGTCATGGCAGACGTCACCCCCATGTTCAGGGCTGTTCCCATGAAGTTGTAAAACACACTGAATAATTTCAGGCTCTTGCTTCTCTCTATCGAAGACAAATCCTTGATTTCCCCGCCGCCCTGCGAATCCATGACGGCCTGATCAGCCAGGGCAACGGCGGTATCCTCGTCATGCTTTTCGGAGAGTGCTTTCTCATAGGCACCCGCCCAGGTAATCACATCCACTGCCATCTGTGTTTTTGTCATCAGCCAGTAAGTGTATTGCCCCAGATATTTCTCCCTGACCGCATTGAAATCGCTGACCTGATTGCGTAACTCGTTCAGTTCCCGGAAACGGGTGCGGGAACGGTTGCGCATAAATTCGGATCGGGCAACGACTTCTTCTGTCATCTCAACCGGACGGCTGATATAGTCACCCATGGCTGTCCCAATCCATTTGCCGCCAACCTGTACAACAGATTGCGTCAGGCCAATAGGCTGCTGAATAGCTGACATTACATTAAACCCCAGCCCGGCAGCGGAAATCCCGTGCCGAAGCCAGGAAATCAGCTTCATTTCCTGTTCATGGATAGCCCTGTCCCCTGCCGCAACGTCCTGTATCCAGGAGCGAATCTGGTCTGTCATTTCCCTTCCGTAAATCCGCTGAACAGTCTCCATCACCGGATTGTTTTTCCCGCGAAGGAGCTTGTTAAAAGCATGGATCGTTTCTCCCCAGCACAAATCATGAATCACCGCATCAACCGCGCCAAAGGCAACCTTCACATCCAGGAGCAAAGGTCTGCCTTCAACCTGCGCAGCCCGCTCCTTTGTAAACCCTCGCCATGTCTGCGCGGCAACACGGGCCGCATTCTTTGCCAGCTCCGCCTGCGTTTCTGCATCCTGCCTGCTTGCCTCAACACTTCCTCGCGGGTCATAGGCAATCGGATAATATCCGCCACGGAAATCCACCTGTCCGTCAGATGTGCGAATCACAGACGGGGATGCTTCAACCCATTTCGGTTCCTTGCCGTACATCCGCTGTTCCTTTTCAGCAATCAACGGACGGTAGGTTTCAACATGATCCAGTATCCCCTGTATCGCGGCAAAATCGGCAGACGACAGGGAAGACAAGACATCAAGCGCCTGCGCCTGCGTCCAGTTCCTGCCGGACAACAAGCGCTGCCGGTTGCCTTCATTTCCCCAGTTCAACGCCATGGCAATTACCTCGTTTCGGGTCAGCGATTCGCCAATGCTTTCAAAGTATTTCTTCCTGTCAAGCCTGCCGCCCTCGCGCAGGATATCCATATATCCTGCCAGCTTCTGGGTAGCCTCTGCCCGCATGGTGCTTTCACGGGTGGCCGCTTCATTGGCAGGCCGCATGAACAGACGCCACATCACGCCGCCGTCTTTTCCGCCATCCATAATCCGGACAATCGTATTCATCCGGAGGTGCATGGCAAGAAATCCTTTTAACCCTTGCTTTGTCTTTCCCCACCAGTCCGATGCCGTATATTTGTCTGCCTGGCGTCCCCGGCTGTTTTCCTCTATGCTTTGTACCGCTTCTTCCCTGACAGCGGCCAGTTCCCTTTTTTCTTTTCCAACGGTTATCCGGTTGGTTTCCCTGCCCAGATATTCCAGCTGCCGGACAGTCGCAACCAGGCCGCGAAACTCTTCCATTGTCATTTGACGCCAGTGCTTGCGGGTGTCCTGTGTAAGGTTATCCGGCACATCAACGGCCAGTCCTTCTGCCTCCACTTTCGCAAGAAAATTCCCAAGTGAAGATACGCCTTCTTTCGGCGGATTCATGCGAAGATCAAAGCGGGAAAGGATATTGTCTATCTGGTCACGAAATTCAGCGTCAATGCCTTTAACTTCCCTGTTGAATTTCTTTAAGTATTTCAATCCTTTTTCGACTGCCGCCTGCGCTTCATACGCCTGCCTAACCGCTGCACCGCACAACAGGGCATTCCTTTTTTCAGCCAGCGCCTGTTCCTTCTCTCCGCGCATGAGCGCCTTTTGCGCCGCCTTGTTGGCGCGGGTTTCTGCTCTTGCATAATTGCCTGGGCGTATGTCCCGAATCTTCGTTGCACTGATCATTCTGGCTGCGGCTTCCTGTGCAGCCTTGGCAATGATGGAAGGCTTGCCAAGCGCCCTTGCCAGAATGTTGTATTCGGTGGCGACAAAGCGGGTTCTGGCGGCAGAATGCACCGCCATGTCCGCCGCCCGTTTGATTGCGCCGGGGGAAGCCAGATCGCCATGCTCTTCAAGCATGCGTTTATTGACAATATCCTGGATAACACTTTCAGGATCCGGCGCCTCAGCCAGCGCGCGCGTCAAGGCGTCTCCCGAATCGAAACCGTCAACCAGGTTTTCTGCGATGAAGTCAGGATGCAATCCGTTTTTGGCAGTCATGCCTCTGGCAACCAGCCTGTCAATGACTTCCTGCGGCACACCGATATCATGAAGCCCGGCCATATCAAAACGGCCGGCGCCCAATGCAGACGGGTTGACAATCTGTTCTCCTGGACGCATTTCCGGCTGATAAAGATACTGGTTGGAGTAAACCGGCTCGCCTCCCCATGCCGCTGAGAAGGCATCTTCAAATAAGCCAACTTCCACTTTGCCATGCCGGTCTGTTTCAAGGTATCCCAGATTGGCCAGCTCCTGCGCCATCTCGTCATAGCGCATACCGCCCTCGCGGCGCATGACGTATTTCCCGAAAGCCGGCATGGGGTTTTTATCGTCCGGATGAATACCCAGCGTATCGGCATCCTTGTAGCTGATACCGCCCAGTTTGGCGATGGCTGTCAACAAATCGTCTTTTGTCGGGTCAACGTACCGGGGATTGCTTTTGTCTGTTGGCATATCCGGCAGCCGGTCTTCCCTTTCCAGTTTGCGCGTC
>JAMPAN010000012.1 GCA_023667225.1 Oxalobacter formigenes
ATGTTCTCTCCGGCTTTTTGTGATTTTTGGCGCGGCTGGCAGGAATCGAACCCACGACCCCCTGGTTCGTAGCCAGGTACTCTATCCAGCTGAGCTACAGCCGCAAGGGTAAGCATTATAGCAGATAAATTTGGAAGGAGTATTTTTTTCCTGTTTTTTTTTGCGGGCGGGGCAGTTTTTGGGGTTCTGTCCTGAATCAGTCCATGACTGTTTGGGATTCGCATAAACAGCCGGTTGCGCGGTAAAATCAGGAGATACGTTTTTCAGTTATTGAATCGGGACGGCTGCTTGAAACATATTTTTTTTCTTTTATTGGTATTTTTGTTGTCTTCCTGTGCTGCGGTGGACGATGGCACGGGAGAAAGACCGGCAGTTATGCCCTGTGCCGGCGAGGCGGCAGCCCAAGGCGGGGGTAAAGGGGCGCCGGCCGGGAATGAGGGTATGGATGCAAAGCCTGATGCCGCTATGCAGGAAGAGCCCCAGGCGGAGGCCGGTTTGCCGCATGTTGTCCTTGACAGCGATTTGCTGTATGAAATTTTGGCAGCGGATTTTGCCTATAAGCGCGGGAATTACCGGCAGGCTTTTGAGGGCATGATGGCGGCTGCGCGGAAGACGGGGGACTACCGGCTGGCAAAACGGGCCGCAGAAATGACGGTTCGGGAAAAGAAAGCGCGTGATGCGCTGGATGCGGTACGCCTGTGGCACAGGCTGGAACCGAATTCTGCCGAAACGGAAAAATATTTGATTGGTTTTCTTATTATGGAGGACAGATGGGGGGAGCTGGAAACGCTGCTGTCTGCCTCGCTGGAAAACACGCTTTCCGAAAGGCGCGCTGCGCTGATGTATCAGTATCAGCAGTTTTTGCTGAGCGCCAAGGATAAGGGGAAAGCGTTCAGGACGATGGAAAAGGTTTTGTTTCCTTACCAGGATATGCCGGAGGCGCATATTTCTCTTTCCCAGATGGCTTTTGCCAACAAGGATCATGCCCGTGCGGAAGAAGAGGCGAATAAAGCGCTGACGCTTAAACCTGATTCGGAGCTGGCGGTGCTGACACTGGCGCAGGCGCAGGCAGATCCGCTCCGGTCGATGGAGACGCTAAAGGCATTTCTTGAACGCTATCCGGATTCGAATGAGGTGCGTATTTCAATGGGGCGGATGCTGATTGCCAATAAGGAGTATGACCGGGCGAGAAAGGTGTTTGAACGGGTTCTTGCGGCGCAACCGGATGACATGACGACGTTGTATTCGCTGGGGTTGTTGTCTATCCAGCAGCAGGATTACCTCGGCGCAAAGACGTATCTGAAGCATTATCTGGATGCTGCCAGGCGAACCGGAAAGCCTGATGCGGAATCTTACCAGGCGATTTTTCTTTTGGCGCAGATTGCAGAGGAACAGAAAAATTATAAGGCAGCGCTGGAGTGGATTAGCCATATTTCCGAGGAGGATGACAGCGAGGCCTGGATGCTGGCGCAAATCAAGAGAGCGCAAATTCTGATGAAACAGGGCAAGGTGAAGGATGCCAGGCGAAGTCTGGTTTCTTTACGGATGGAATATCCCCAGGAGGAGGAGCGCCTTGTTCTGGCAGAGGCACAGATGTTGAGAACAGCCGGTTTGAACCAGGATGCGTATGTGTTGCTGAAAACCAGCGCAGAGAAGGCGCCAGCCAGCCTGAATTTGCTTTATGAGTTTTCACTTGCGTCCGAGAAAATGGGCCGTTATGCAGAAATGGAGGCTGCTTTAAAACGGATGCTGGAGATTGATTCTGCCAATCAGCTTGCCTACAATGCGCTGGGATATTCTTTGGCGGATCGCAATATCCGCCTGGATGAGGCGTATTCTCTGATTGCCAAGGCAAGGGAGCTGGCGCCGGATGATCCGTATATTGCCGACAGTATGGGGTGGGTATTGTTCCGCCAGGGAAAACTGAAAGAGGCGGAGGCGCTGTTGCGGCAGGCTTATGCGCTTTTGCCGGAATCCGATGTGATGGTGCATTTGGGTGAGGTGTTGTGGTTATCCGGGCGGCAGGATGAGGCCAGGCAGTTTTTTATGGAAGCGCTGAAAAAGGATCCTGAAAGTGAAGCGCTAAAGGAGACTGTCCGGCGGCTGGGTGTGCGGCTGCCATAGGGGAAACAGGATGGCAGCGCTTTCTCTTATTGCCGCTATGGCTGAAAACAGGGTGATTGGCAAGGATGGCCAGATGCCTTGGCATATTCCGGGCGAGCTGAAAATATTCCGGCAATATACGATGGGCAAGGTGCTGGTTATGGGCAGGAAGACGCATGAGTCTATCGGCCGGGTGCTGCCAGGCAGGACGACTGTTATTGTGACCCGGCAAAAGGATTATGCGGCTGACGGCGCGTATGTTGCCCATAGTCTTGAAGAAGCTTTGGCGCTGGCAAAAGATTTGGACAAGGATGGCGAAATCATGATTGGGGGAGGCGGCGATTTGTTTGCCCAGACGGCAGCCAGGGCGGATTTTATTTATTTGTCTATTATCCATCAGCCATTCGACGGGGAAACGTTTTTCCCTGCGTGGAAAACAGGGATGTTTCGGGAGGTGTTTCGCCAGGAGATAGATGCTGTTATTCCCTACTCTTTTGTGAAGTATGCGCGCGCAGGCTGATGGCAGGAAGCTGGCTGCAAGGACAGGGCAGGGTTTATTGTTTTATTTGGCAATGACAGGTGTCAGCCCTGGTTATGATGCTCTGCAAGCTGTTTTCCGGAAATAAATTTTTACACCGGCCGGTTCTGATATGCCGGTATTGTTTTCCTGCTGCCGCAGTTTTCTTTTGTGTTCCTGCAGCAGGATAAAGCGGGCATGCCGGTTGAATCCTGTCAGGGGTGTTCCTGTTCCCGTTGTGTTTGCGGCTGATCGGGAAGCAAGGTGTTTTGCGCTTTCAGCAGATCGCGTATTTCTGCCAGCAATATTTCTTCCCTGCCGGGCGCCGGCGGTTCAGCCGGCGCAGGGTTCTGTTTTTTATGGAAACGGTTGATGCCTTTGACAAGCAGGAAGATGGCAATGGCGATGATCAGAAAGTCAAAGGTGCTCTGAAGAAAGTTGCCGTAGTTGAATGTTACGGCGGGGACGGTGTTTCCTGCGGCATCGACAGCGGCTTCTTTGAGGACGAGCTTGAGATCGGTGAAGTTGACGCCGCCGATTAAAAGGCCAATGGGCGGCATGATGATGTCTGAAACGATGGAGCTGACAATTTTGCCGAAGGCGCTTCCCATGATAACGCCAATGGCCATGTCGATGACGTTGCCGCGCATGGCAAAGGCTTTGAATTCATTTAGTATGCTCATGATGTTTTCTTTCTGCCGGATGTGAGATTTGCAAGGCGAAACGCCCCTGGACTGTTCGGCTGGCAGCGGATTGTCTGCGCCGAAAGGGTGTTGTTGCCGGAAAGTGACGAGGCAAAAGTATAACCTCTTTTGCGTTTTCTTTTTGCCGCAGAGGCAAAGTACGGGGAGGCAGGACGGCAGAAGCGCCGGCAAGGGTTGTTTTTTTACAAATGATTAGTAGAATATGCCTGTGTTGTCGATTTTACTGAAAGAGGACAATGGGAGCTAATTCTGAGCCGACCGGCATATCTTCTGCTGCGCCTGCAGCACCGGGGGAGTATCTCGCTTTCAGACTGGGCAATGAGGAATATGGCATTGATATCCTGAAAGTTCAGGAAATTCGCGAATTTGAGCCAACGACAAAGCTGGCAAATGTGCCGCCTTTTATTCTGGGCCTTTCCAACCTGAGGGGCGCGATTGTTCCTATTATTGATTTACGCATCAAGTTCAATCTGGGGGAACCAAAGTACGATTCCCTGACGGTGACAATTATTTTGAATATCGGACAGAGGATTGTGGGGATTGTGGTGGATTCGGTATCGGATGTTATTGCCCTTCCCCCTGATCAGATCAGGCCTGCGCCAGCCATGGGTACGCTCATGGAAACGGACAAGCTGATTGGCCTTGGTGTGCTGGAAGACAGGATGTTTATTTTGGTGGATATTGAAAAGCTGATGGTATCGCCGGATATGGGGCTGTCAGATATGTCGCTGAAGGAGTAACCGGCCCGGAAGGGTCTGGAAGACAGGTTTATTCAAGTCACATAGTGCAGAAACGGAGAAAAGTATGAAAATTGGGGCGCGCCTGATTTCAGGGTTCATCGCTGTCGTGGTGCTTTCGTGCATTGTGGCAGGCGTTGGTATTTATGAGTTTAGGGACGTGACGGCGGATGTGCAGCACATGGAAAACGTCACGATGAAAACAGATGCCTATTCGCGGGAAATGGGCAAGCTGGTGGAAATTTTTAACCTGACTGTCCATAACATGGCGCAGTCCAGGATGGATTCTACCTTTAAGTACCACCAGGAAAAACTGGCGCCGCTTTCCGTTGAGCTTGACCGTATTGTCAAGCAGGTTTATGAGCTGCCTTTGAGCGCCGAAGAAAAAAGGATGATGGAGGAAGCCGCGCGCATCAGGAGCAGTTACCGGGAGGTGGTGAATGAAATTGTCAAATTGAGGGAAGCGGGCGAAACGGAAAGAAGTTTTGCCAAGGCTGCGGAGATTGACAAGTTTGCCACCCCTTATGTCGCTATTTTCAACAAGATACGCGATTACGAGATTGCTGAATCCAAGAATAGGATTGAAGCAATTGTGGAAAGCGGCAACAGGGCTGCCATTATTATGGGTTCGCTGACGGTGGTGGCTGTTATTTTGTCTATCATCATTGCGCTGCGTTTGTCGGCCGGGATTACCCGCCCGCTGAATGATGCTGTGCGGGCTGCACAGGCGATTGCCAAAGGCGACCTGACTGCCAATGTGCATTCCAATTCCAAGGATGAAATCGGCCAGCTGATGCAAGCGATGAAGGAGATGTGCAGCACGCTCTTTAATTCGGTCAGCCAGATCCGGCAGAGTGCCGATACGATTATGACGGCGGCTTCCGAGATTGCTTCCGGCACGCAGGATCTTTCTTCCCGGACGGAGGAACAGGCCAGCTCCCTGGAAGAAACAGCTTCCAGTATGGAACAGATTACTTCGACTGTCCGCCAGAACGGCGACAACGCCCGGCAGGCCAACCAGCTTGCCAACCAGGCTTCCGAAGTGGCTGTCAAGGGCGGCGAGGCTGCTGCCCGTGTGGCTGAAACCATGGCGGCTATTGATGCTTCTGCCAACAAGATTGAAGATATTATCAGTGTGATTGACGGCATTGCCTTCCAGACCAATATTCTGGCGCTGAATGCCGCGGTTGAAGCTGCCCGCGCAGGTGAGCAGGGAAGAGGCTTTGCTGTGGTGGCAACGGAAGTCCGGAGCCTGGCGCAGCGCAGTGCAACAGCTGCCCGCGAGATCAAGGATTTGATTGATGATTCGGTAGCGAAGACCCGTACCGGCAATGAACTGGTGCAGCAATCCAGCGAGACGATGGCCGAGATTGGCGAAAGTATCCGCCGCGTCAATGACATCAGCAATGAAATTACGATGGCAACGCAAGAGCAGATCCAGGGGATTGAGCAGGTTAATCAGGCTGTGACAGAGATGGATTCTGTCTCGCAACAAAATGCGGCGCTGGTTGAACAGGCTGCTGCGGCTTCTGAAAGCCTGAAAGACCAGGCTCGTATTCTGGTTGATGTGGTTGGTATTTTTAATCTTGGAAACGGTATGGGCGGCGGCGCTTCCTATGCGCCCGCTCCTTCTGCTCCGGCGCCGAAACCGGTATCAGCACCGCTGAAACGCCCGGCTCCGGCAGCGCCGGCAAGGCAGCTGAGTTCGCCGGCCAAGAGCAGTTCTTCTTCCTCTTCAATTCCTGCCAGCAGCGATGACGGGGATTGGGAAGAGTTTTAAGTTTGCCTGACCAGGAAAAAGACCGGGTTTTGCCCGGTCTTTTTTTCAAACGGGTATTTGCCCCGATGAGCCGCAGGCAGGATCACAGGGCAAGGCAGGCCGGGAAAGGGGCTTGATTAGCCTCTTTAAAGGAAATATGATTAGGGGCGGGCAGTTTCGGCAGGCGCCAGGACAGCCTTGCGCATGGACAGATGATTTTCATGTCAGGGGATTGGCATAATCACAAGTGGAGTGAATGACAATGAATGCAGAAGCGGTGACGGAAACCGGCAAGCAGGCTGCCGATAAAAATCTGCCGAGGGAATATCTGGCTTTTTGGCTGGGCAGCGAGGAATACGGGATTGATATTCTGACTGTCCAGGAAATCCGCGGTTATGAGATCAGCACGCAGGTTGCCAATGCACCGCTTTTTTTGAAGGGGTTCCTGAACTGGCGGGATATTATTGTGCCGATTCTGGATATGCGGGTTAAGTTCAATCTGGGAGAGCCGACTTATAACCAGCTGACGGTTGTGATTGTTCTGGAGATTGAGGATCGTTTTATTGGTATTGTGGTGGATTCTGTTTCGGATGTGATATCGCTTGCACCAGAGCAAATTCGTCCTGCGCCGGCAATGGGAACGATTATGAATACGGAGAATCTGATTGGCCTGGGCGCGCTTGAAGACCGGATGTTAATCCTGATGGATATTAAAAAGCTGATGGTTTCGCCCGAAATGGGGCTGGCTGATCTTCCCAGCTTTTGACGGGAAAGCCGGCATTTCGGGATGACCGTTGTTTGGGCAGTTTTTCCAGGTTCGCCTGTTGTATGAATAAAGACGAAACCGGGTGATGCCGATAGCAGGGCCCGGTTTTTTTATGGGGTTTTCCTCTGTATAGGGGCTATGTTTTCTGTGGTAAGGCCGCGTTTTCCCGGTTTTGTGTCAGGGCGTGGCAGGTGATATGCCATTTTTTTAATAGCGCACCCTGTTTGCGCCGAAATGGCGCAGGGTGAATGTGGAGAGGCAGATGGTTTCAGTAAGGCTTCCTGATGGTTCGGAAAGGCAGTTTGATCAGCCGGTAACGGTAGCAGAGGTGGCGGCATCTATTGGCAGCGGGCTGGCGCGCGCGGCAGTGGCGGGCAGGGTGAATGGCCGTCTGGTGGATACTTCCTGTGTTATTGAGGACAATGCTGATCTCGCTATTGTGACGGACAGGGATGCGGATGGGCTGGATATTATCCGGCACTCAACTGCCCACCTTCTGGCCTATGCTGTCAAGACATTGTTTCCGGATGCACAGGTGACTATCGGACCGGTAATTGAAAACGGTTTTTATTACGATTTTTCCTATAAGCGCCCATTTACGCCGGAGGATATGCAGGCTATTGAGAAGAAGATGGCTGAGCTGGCGAAGAAGGATGAGGCGGTTACGCGCAAGGTGCTGCCGCGGGATGAGGCGGTTGCGTATTTCAAATCGATTGGCGAGGATTACAAGGCGGAGATTATTGCTTCTATTCCGCAAGGGGAGGATGTATCGCTTTATACCAGCGGCGCGTTTACAGATTTGTGCCGCGGGCCGCATGTGCCTTCCAACGGGAAGCTGCGGGTATTTAAGCTGATGCGGCTGGCCGGCGCATATTGGCGGGGTGATTCGAACAATGAGATGCTCCAGCGGATATATGGTACGGCGTGGGCCAGGAAGGAAGAGCAGGATGCTTACCTGCATATGCTGGAAGAAGCGGAGAAACGGGATCACCGCCGGATTGGCCGCCAGCTGGATTTTTTCCATTTTCAGGAGGAGGCTCCAGGACTGGTGTTCTGGCATCCCAAAGGATGGGCGATCTGGCAGCAGGTGGAGCAGTATATGCGCCGTGTATATCAGGAAAATGGCTACCGTGAGGTGAAGGGGCCGCAGATTCTGGACAGGTCGCTCTGGGAAAAATCGGGACACTGGGATAATTATAAAGAGAATATGTTTACCACAGAGTCGGAAAACCGCACTTATGCGGTCAAGCCGATGAATTGTCCGGGACATGTGCTGATTTACCGTTCGGCATTGCATTCGTACCGGGAGTTGCCGCTGCGCTACGGCGAGTTTGGCTCTTGCCACCGCAACGAGCCTTCGGGTGCTTTGCATGGGGTGATGCGGGTGCGGGGTTTTACCCAGGATGACGGCCATATTTTCTGCACGGAAGAGCAGATTCTGGATGAATGTATTGCATTTACGGCGCTTTTGAAGAAGGTATATGCAGATTTTGGCTTTACTGACATTATTTACCGGGTAGCGACACGCCCGGAAAAGCGGGTCGGCTCGGATGCGTTGTGGGATAAAGCGGAACAGGCGCTGATTACTTCGCTGGAAAAGATTGGCGTGGCATACGAGATTACGCCGGGAGAGGGGGCATTTTACGGCCCGAAGATTGAATATACGCTGAAGGATGCGATTGGCCGGATGTGGCAGTGCGGTACGATTCAGGTGGATTTTTCTATGCCTTCCCGACTGGGAGCGGAGTATGTTGATGAGGATAATTCGCGCAAGGCGCCGGTGATGCTGCATCGCGCGATTTTGGGTTCGCTTGAGCGGTTTATTGGTATTCTGATTGAAAATTACGCGGGGGCGCTGCCATTGTGGCTTTCTCCGGTTCAGGCTGCGGTGCTGCCTATTTCGGAGCGGCAGGCCGATTATGCGGAGCAGGTTGCCGGGGTGTTGAAAAAGGCGGGCTTCAGGGTGGAAACCGATTTGCGCAATGAAAAAATTACCTATAAAATACGCGATTACGCCACCCAGCATGTGCCCTATTTGCTGGTGGTCGGCGACAAGGAAAAGCAGAGCAATACTGTGGCTGTCCGGGCAAGGGGTAATGCCGATCTTGGCGTTATGCCGGCAGAAGGGCTGGTTGGCCGGCTTCAGGAGGAGGTTGCCGCCAAAAAGTAACCGGGCAGCTGATTTAAGTGAGGGACTGGCTATAGCTACCAATAAGTTGCATCGCATTAACGGCGAGATTACCGCGCAGGAGGTTCGCTTAATCGGGATTGATAACGAACCTGTGGGAATTGTCAGCATTCAGGAGGCGTTGCGCCTTTCTGAAGAGGCTGATACGGATCTGGTTGAGATTGCGCCCAATGCCAGCCCGCCTGTTGTGCGGCTGATGAATTACGGGAAGTTCCGCTATCAGGAGCAAAAGAAAGCGCATGAGGCCAAGCAAAAACAAAAGGTGATTTCTGTCAAGGAGGTGAAGTTTCGCCCCGGTACGGATGAGGGGGATTACCATATCAAGCTGCGCAATGCGGTTCGTTTTCTGGAAGACGGCGACAAATGCAAGATTACGCTGCGTTTTCGCGGGCGCGAGATGGCGCACCAGGATATTGGCATGCGTATGCTGGAGCGGCTGAAAGGGGATCTGGACGAGTATGGACAGGTTGAGCAGTTCCCCAAGATGGAGGGGCGCCAGATGGTGATGGTGCTGGCTCCAAAGAAAAGGAAGTAAGACGGGTTTTGCTGTGTTGCCTGTGAGGCAAGGCAGCAGAAGTCATGGCCCGGCCATGATGTTGACAAGTGATTGCAGGCTGCAAAGCGCAACGCGGTTGTTGCCACCTGCCGTCATGTGATAACAAGAAAGGGAGCTGCCTTCAGGGGCAGGTGAATTATGCCGAAGATGAAGACCAAAAGCAGTGCGAAAAAACGTTTTCGCATTCGTCCTGGTGGCACAGTGAAATGCGCACAGGCATTCAAGCGCCACATTCTGACCAAGAAAACTACCAAAACCAAGCGCCAGCTGCGCGGCACGACGGAGATTCACGGCAGTGATGTTTTGTCGGTTATGCGCATGATGCCGAACGGTTGATCCCGATTTCTTCGCAGGAGATATTATGTCGAGAGTAAAACGTGGGGTCACGGCACGGGCCCGTCATAAAAAAGTGCTGGAGCAGGCCAAGGGATATCGTGGCCGCCGGAGCAAGGTTTATCGTGTGGCAAAACAGGCTGTCATGAAGGCAGGCCAGTATGCCTATCGTGACCGCAGGGCCAAAAAGCGGGTGTTCCGCGCTCTCTGGATTGCGCGTATTAACGCGGCTGTCCGCGAGCATGGTATGACCTATAGTGTGTTTATTAACGGCCTGAAAAAGGCAGCTATTGAACTGGACCGCAAGGTGCTGGCTGATATGGCTGTGACTGACAAGCCGGCTTTTGCCGCGATTGTTAATCAGGTCAGGTCTGCTGCCGCTGCCTGATTTTCCGTACGGCTGTACGGTGCGGTACCGATAAGCGGGGCTGGAAGCTTTTCCTGTCCCGCTTTTTGTTTTGAGTTTGCTGAAAGCGGCGCTTTCGGCACACTACGGGGAAGCAGGGTATGGATTCTTTAGAGGAACTGGTTGCCAAAGCCCAGGCGGATTTTCTGGCCGCGCCGGATGCAGCGGCACTGGAGAACGCAAAAGCCCGGTATCTGGGCAAGACCGGCCTTTTGACCGGAGAGATGAAGGCGCTGGGCAAGATGGAGCCGGAGGCGAGAAAGGCGCGCGGGGCGGTTATAAATGCAGCCAAGCTGCAGGTGGAGGATGCTTTGTCGGCCCGGCGCGAGGCGCTTGCGCTGGCGCAGCTTGCTGAAAGGCTGAATGCCGAGGCAGTGGATGTGACGCTGCCGGGAAGAGGCCGGATGCGCGGCGGAATTCATCCGGTGATGAAAACCTGGGAGCGGGTGGAACGCATTTTTCGTTCAATTGGCTTTGATGTGGCGGAAGGCCCGGAGATTGAGAATGACTGGACGAATTTTACTTCGCTGAATAATCCGGAAAACCATCCTGCCCGCTCAATGCAGGATACGTTTTATGTGGACGGAAAGGATAAGACGGGCAAACCGCTTTTGCTGCGGACTCATACCAGCCCGATGCAGGTGCGCTATGCTTCGGCTCACAGTCTGCCTGTGAAGGTGATTGCGCCTGGCAGGACGTATCGGGTGGACAGTGATGCAACCCATTCGCCGATGTTTCACCAGGTGGAAGGTTTATGGATTGACAAGGCTATCAGCTTTGCCGATTTAAAGGGGGTTTATCTGAATTTTGTCCGCGAGTTTTTTGAGACAGACGATTTGGCAGTCCGATTCCGTCCGTCTTATTTTCCTTTTACGGAGCCGTCTGCCGAAGTGGATATTGCTTTCGGAAGCGGTCCGCTGAAGGGGCGCTGGCTGGAGGTCAGCGGTTCGGGGCAGGTGCATCCGGCTGTGCTCAGGAATATGGGGATTGATCCTGAAAGTCATGTCGGTTTTGCGTTTGGTTCCGGCCTGGAGCGTTTGACGATGCTGCGTTATGGTATTAATGATTTGCGCCTCTTTTTTGAGGGCGATTTGCGGTTTTTGAGACAGTTTGGTTGAAGTGTGTTCCGGCTTTTCAATAAGGGAAGGCCGTTTTGCTGCTGAAGGCGTGTTATGCAATTTTCTGAAAGATGGCTGCGTACGATGGCCGATCCTGATATGGGTACGGAGGAGCTGGCCCGTTTGTTGACGATGTCCGGGCTGGAAGTGGAAGAGACAAGCTGTGTCGCGCCGCCTTTTTCCGGCGTGGTGGCGGCAAAGGTGCTGGAGGTGAAGAAACATCCCAATGCGGATCGCCTGACTGTCTGCCAGGTGGATGCCGGGACTGGTGCGCTGCTGAATATTGTTTGCGGTGCGCCGAATGTGCGTGCAGGGATGATGACGGCTTGCGCACTGCCGGGAGCCAGTTTGCCGCCAGGTGAAAATGGCAAGGCGTTTTCTATCAAGCCGGGCAAGTTGCGCGGTGTGGAATCGCAAGGGATGTTGTGTTCGGCGCGGGAACTGGGTATATCGGACGATCATGCCGGGATTATGGATTTGCCAGGGGATGCGCCCGTGGGGCAGGATGTGCGTGCTTATCTTGATCTGGATGATGTTGTTTATACGATTAAGCTGACGCCGAACCGGGCAGATTGCCTTTCTGTGCTGGGTGTGGCGCGGGAGGTGTCGGCCCTGACCGGCGCGCCGCTTTGTATGCCTGATGCAGCGCCGGTTGCGGCGACGATGGAGGAGAAGCTGCCGCTGGCTGTTTTGGCTCCGGATTTGTGCGGCCGTTTTAGCGGCAGGGTGATTCGCGGCGTTAATGCACGGGCAGAAACGCCGGACTGGATGAAACAACGGCTGATTCGCAGCGGACAGCGGCCGGTTTCTGCCCTGGTGGATATTTCCAATTATGTGATGCTTGAGCTGGGGCAGCCCAACCATGTTTATGATCTGGATAAGCTGGATCAGGGGCTGGAGGTGCGCTGGGGACGAAAGGGCGAACAGGTGTCGCTGCTTAACGGCAGCACGCTTGAGGCGGACGGGCAGGTTGGTGTGATTGCCGACGGCAAGGGGGCGGAATCTCTGGCCGGTATTATGGGCGGGGATCGTTCTTCGGTTTCGCTGGAGACAGAGCATATTTTTATTGAGGCGGCTTTCTGGCAGCCGGAGGCGATACAGGGGCGCTGCCGCCGGTTTAATTTTTCAACGGATGCGGCGCACCGTTTTGAGCGCGGGGTTGATTTTGAGGGAACAGTTCGCGCTATTGAACGTATGACGGCGCTGGTTCTTGAGGTTTGCGGTGTGCCGGGCAAGACACAGGTTGGCCCGACGGATGACCATGTGTTTGCTTTGCCGCCAAGGCAGCCGGTAAGGATGCGGACTGCGCGGGCGGAAAGGGTGGTCGGTGTGCCGTTTACGGATAAGGAGGTGGCGGATATTTTCACGCGCCTGGGATTATCGTTTTCGCATGAGCCGGGGGTTTTTGTTGTGACGCCGCCAGGGTATCGTTTCGATATCGCTATTGAGGAGGATTTGATTGAAGAGGTGGCGCGGGTATATGGCTATGATCGTATTCCGGCTGTGCCGCCGGTTGCGCCGAATGTGATGCGGGTTTTGCCGGAAAGCTGCCGCTCTGTGCATGATATTCGCCGTCAGATGGCCGATATGGATTATCAGGAAACGGTGAATTACAGTTTTGTCGAAGAGGGCTGGGAAAAGGATTTTGCCGGTAACAGTGATCCTATCCGGCTGCTTAACCCGATTTCAAGCCAGATGAGCGTGATGCGCTCAACGCTGCTGGGGTCGCTGGTTGCCAATGTGCGCTATAACCTGAACCGCCGCGCTACGCGGGTGCGGATGTTTGAGATTGCTTCGGTTTTTTTGAAGGATCCCACACAGGCTGACGGTGAAAAGACGGTGGCGGGGTATTGTCAGCCTAAACGCCTTGCGGCTGTTGCGTATGGCACGGCAGAGAATGAACAATGGGGACAGCCGTCACGGCAGGTGGATTTTTTTGATGTGAAGGCCGATTTGGAGGCGCTGTTTTTCCCGCAGGTGTTTCGTTTTGAAAAGGCGGAGCACCCGGCTTTTCATCCGGGACGCTGCGCCCGGATTTTGCGTGAGGGAACGGCTGTGGGGATCATAGGGGAGCTGCATCCGTTGTGGCAAAAGAAGTATGAGCTGCCGTTGCCGCCGGTTTTGTTTGAACTGGATGTGGAGGCGCTTCAGCCTGAAGGCGTGCCGGTTTACCAGGATATATCGCGTTTCCCGCCGGTGTTAAGGGATGTGGCGCTGGTGGTGCCCCAATCGGTTTCGGTGGCAAGCCTGATGGATATCTTCGAAATGGCGCGCCGGAAGAATCCGCAGTGTGCTATTATGCAGTCTGTTGTTTTATTTGACGATTATCGCGGAAAGGGGATTGAGGAAAATGAGAGGAGCCTGGCTTTCCGTTTTACGCTCCAGGATGACCGGGCTACTTTGCAGGATGAGGCAGTGGAAGCTGCCATTGCCGCGTTTGTTGCCGCAGCAAAGGATGCTGCCGGCGCCCGGTTGCGGGCGTAAGTGCTTTTACGGGATGGAATCCCATAATCGACCGTTACTTTTTCAGTTTTTGCCAGCCAGTAGTTTGACAAGATGAACAGTATGCCAGCCGACAAGAAAGACCCCAGCCAGGGCAAGACGCTTACCAAGGCGGAGATTGCCGAGACGCTTTATGAGCGGGTTGGATTGAATAAGCGGGAAGCCAAGGAGATGGTCAATTCTTTTTTCGGCCATATTATTGAATCACTGGAGCGCGGCGAGGAGGTGAAGTTGTCCGGTTTCGGCAATTTTACCTTGCGCACCAAGCCGGAGCGGCCGGGGCGCAACCCGAGAACGGGCGTTGAAATTCCGATTACTGCGCGCAGGGTGGTTTCTTTTCATGCCAGCCAGAAGCTGAAGGAAATGGTGGATCCGGCATCAAATGAATAAGATGGTGTTTTATGACTGAGTCAACCGGCAAGCTCCAGAGCGCTTCTTTGCCGCCCATACCGGCGAAGCGTTATTTCACTATTGGTGAAGTAAGCGAGCTGTGCGGGGTAAAGACGCATGTTTTGCGTTACTGGGAGCAGGAGTTTACCCAGTTAAAACCGGTCAAGCGCCGGGGAAACAGGCGTTATTACCAGCATCATGAAGTTTTGCTGATCCGCCGGATCCGCGAGTTGTTGTATGAGCAGGGGTTTACGATCAGCGGGGCAAGAAACCGCTTAAATGAACCGGGCGGCAGGACAGCCAGGCAGGAGGAAGCGTTGCCGCAGCCTGAAAATGCGGCGGCGCAGGGTGTTGACCTGGCATTATTGCGTGCGGAGCTGGAGGCGGTTTTGGCGCTTTTATCGTTGCCGGACAGCCATTTATAGCGCCCTGTCTGCACCAGGGTGTCTGTTTCAGGCAGCAGCCTGGCTGCAAAGCCGGGGATTGTGTAAACGGGCGGGATATGCGTATTCTGATAAGCAATGACGACGGGTATCTGGCGCCAGGCATTAATGCGCTGGCCCGCGCTTTGGCGCCTGTTGCCGAGGTGGCCGTTTGCGCGCCGGACAGCAACCGATCGGGGGCTTCCAGCTCGCTGACGCTTGAAAAGCCGATTTCGGTTTTTCAGGCTGAAAACGGGTTTTACTATACAACCGGCACGCCCTCTGATTGTGTGCATGTTGCCTTGACAGGGGTGCTGCCGTGGAAACCGGATTTGGTGGTGTCCGGGATTAACCATGGCTCGAATATGGGGGAAGATACGCTGTATTCCGGTACGGTGGCTGCTGCCATGGAGGCGTTTCTTTTTGATATTCCGGCGATTGCTTTTTCCCAGGCGGATCGCGGCTGGCTGGAGCTGGAGAGCGCGGCCAAAATGGCGCGCGAATTGGTGTTGACGGTTTATGAGGGTTTGCCCGGCCCGTTTTTGTTGAATGTGAATATACCGAATTTGCCTTATGAGGCGCTAAAGCCTCCAGTGGCAACCCGCCTGGGGAGACGGCATCATTCGGAAGGGGTGTTAAAGACGCTTGATCCGTTCGGACGGGAAATGTTCTGGATTGGCCCGACAGGAAAAATGCGGGATGGGGGAGAAGGAACGGATTTTTATGCTGTTTCGCAGGGTAATGTTTCTGTGACGCCGTTGAAGTTTGAGTGGACAGAAAAGCGATTGATGGATGATTTGCGCAAGGTGCTGGCATGAGTGAAAAGCTCAGCCGTTTCCCGCTGCCATTGTCGCGCGTGATAGGCGGCGAATCGGGAAGGCGCGTTTCTCGCGCTGGCCGGGTGGGTGAGATGGCGCTGCAAACTGCTGTCAGGAACCGGATGCAGTCTCTTTTGCCGGGGAAGGCGAAGGTGGCCGCAGGAGGAAGAAGTGCTTCTCCGGCAGTCGCGCCGGTTTTGGCAGGCAACCCGAAAAGATGGCCGGAGCCGGCCCGCGGCGCGGTTGCCATGACGGAAAAAATTGCTGCGCTGGGTGTTCGGGATGCGCTGGTTCTTGCTGCCTTGCGCACGATCCCACGGCATCTTTTTGTCGCATCGGCGCTTTCCCAGCAGGCTTATGCCGATACATCGCTGCCTATCGGCCATCACCAGACGATTTCGCGTCCTTATACGGTGGCGCGGATGATTGAGGCGGTTCGCCCGGAGGCGGGAAATAAAAAGCTGGCAAGGGTGCTGGAGATTGGAACCGGCTGCGGTTATCAGGCGGCGGTTCTTTCCCTGGTGGCGGAGCAGGTATATTCCATTGAGCGGATTAAGGCGCTGCATGAACAGGCCAGGCAGAATCTGCGGGCGCTTCGGCTCCCCAATTTGCGGCTGCATTACGGGGACGGGATGCTGGGGCTGCCGCAGGCTGCGCCTTTTGATGCCATTGTGATTGCGGCCGCCGGACTGGATGTGCCCAAGGCGCTTTTCCTGCAAATGGCTGTTGGAGGCTATATGGTTGCGCCGGTAGGCGACACGCGGCAGCAGCTGCAGTTAACGAAACGGACTGGCGAGGGACAATGGCAATCTGTTATGCTGGAAGAATGCCGTTTTGTTCCCTTGCGGCAGGGCGTGATTTGATTTGAGAACAGTCTGACAAAAATGGGAAAACCTTTATGAAACGACATGTCTATCCTTTGCTGGTTATGGTTTGCGCAGGGCTGGCGGCGTGCAGTACTTCGGAGACGCAGGCGCCGATTGAAGACCGTTCTGTCGGTGCGGCAATAGCGCGCCCGCTTGCAGGACCGGGATATTACTCGGTGATGAAAGGGGATACGCTTTATCGTATTTCGCGCATTTATGGCCAAAGTGTGTCTGATCTGGTGGCGTGGAATAATCTGGGCAATGCCAATGAGATTAATGAAGGGCAGCTTTTGCGCGTGGTGCCGCCGGGGGCTGAAGGAGCCGCTGTGCAGACGGCCAGTGTGAGCGATTCCGGCGGGGAGGTGCAGCCGATTGGCGCGGCGGCGGAGACGCTTGCAGCAGAAAAAACGGCTGACGGGGTTTCCTGTACGGTTGATGGCATTGTCTGGGCCTGGCCGGCAACCGGCAATATTCTGCGCGGTTTTTCCGAGCAAAGCAAAGGGGTGGATATTGGCGGCGCTGAAGGACAAAAGGTGCTGGCGGCAGCTGAAGGCAGGGTAATTTATGCCGGTACGATGGACGGTTACGGTAATATCGTTATTATCAAGCACAGCGATGATCTGCTTTCGGCTTATGCGCATAACAGCCGGAACCTGGTCGCGCAAGGCAGCAGTGTTTCCCGCGGCCAGCAGGTGGCGGAAATGGGGCGCAGCGGAACGGATGCGGTCAAGCTGCATTTTGAGGTAAGGCATCAGGGGAAACCGGTTGATCCCCTGGGTTATCTGCCCAAGCAATAGGCTGTTTGTTCCGGTGCGCTTTCCTGTTTATTTTTAGCGCTTTTTTCCTGTACGATGACTGCCGATATTGTTGATATTGAGTCGCTGGACGCCGAGGGACGCGGCGTGGCTCATTTGCCCAATCCGGATGGTACGCCAGGCAAGGCGCTTTTTGTGGAAGGGGCATTGCCGGGAGAGCGGGTCAGTTTTGTTTCTTTGCGCAAGAAGAAGAGCTGGGAAGCTGCAAAAATGACGGGTTTGCTGCGCGAATCTTCTTTGCGGGCAGTGCCGCGCTGTCCGCATTTTGGTATTTGCGGCGGATGCGCCATGCAGCATATTGAGCCTTTTGTCCAGGTGGCGGTCAAGCAGCGCGTTCTGGAAGACAGTCTGTGGCATATTGGCCGGGTTCGGCCGGGCTGTTTGTTGAGGCCGGTGTATGGCCCGTTTTGGGGCTACCGTTACCGTGCCCGCCTGTCGGTTAATTATGTGCCGAAAAAAGGGGGCATTCTGATTGGTTTTCATGAGCGCCGGTCGCGTTTTGTGGCTGATATGACCAGCTGCGCTGTTTTGCCGCCACAGGTTTCAGCTTTGTTGCTTCCCTTAAGGGAGATGATTGGTTCCTTGTCTGTTTATGACAGGGCGCCGCAAATTGAGCTGGCTGTTGGTGATGGCGGCCTTGTTGTAATGGTGCTGCGGATTATGGCGCCTTTGTCGGCTGCGGATGAGGATGGCCTGAGACGGTTTGCCGACCGGTATGGCGTGCAGTGGTGGCTTCAGCCAAAAGGGCCGGATACTGCCGTGCTTTTTTATCCGGATACGGCGCAGTTGCAATATGTGCTTCCGGAGTTCGATATCCGGATGCCTTTTCGCCCTACGGATTTTACACAGGTTAACCACCACGTTAATCCGGTTTTGGTTTCCAGGGCGGTGCGGTTGCTGGATATTCGTCCGGATCACCGGGCGGGGGATCTCTTTTGCGGCCTGGGCAATTTTACTTTGCCGATTGCGCGGCTGGCCAGGGAAGCGGTTGGTATGGAGGGCAGCGCCGCGCTGACTGACAGGGCGAAGGCGGCGGCGGCGTTGAACGGGCTGGATGGAAAAACAACGTTTTTGACTTGCGACCTGTTCAAGATGGACAGGGATGCCTGGCTGGCTGCCGGGAAGTTTGACCGCCTGTTGCTTGATCCGCCCCGGGATGGCGCAGATGCGGTATGCCGGACGCTTGCAGGGCTTTCCGGGCAGGCGGCGGAATTTCGCCCGGCACGTATTGTCTATGTTTCCTGTAATCCGGCGACGCTGGCAAGGGATGCGGGCGTTTTGGTCAATGAGGGCGGTTATGTTTTGCGCCAGGCGGGGGTAGTCAATATGTTTCCGCATACGGCTCATGTGGAGTCGGTTGCCGTTTTTGACCGGTTGCAGCAGGCATAGCCTGTTTTCCTGCTGCATTTTTCCGGAAAAGAGGAATGCCAACAGCCGGGCAGGACCGGCGCGTTTGGAAGGGAAAGAACGGATGAGCGAACCGAAGATCAGGAAAACGGACGAGGAGTGGCGGGCCTGCCTGCCGCCGCTGTCTTATCAGGTGACGCGGCAGGCGGCGACGGAAGCGCCTTTTTCGGGAGAATACTGGGCTTACCGGGAAGAAGGGGTTTATCGCTGCGTTTGCTGCGGCACGCTGCTTTTTGAATCGGATGCCAAGTTTGAGTCAGGTTGCGGCTGGCCCAGTTATTTCAGGCCGCTTAACCCGGATAATGTCATTGAAAGGCAGGATGATTCTCTGGGTATGCGCCGGACGGAGATTCTGTGTGCGGTATGTCATGCGCATTTGGGCCATGTGTTTCATGATGGTCCGCCGCCGACCGGTTTGCGTTATTGCATCAATTCTGCGGCCATGCGTTTTGAATCCCGGCGGCAAAAGACGTAAAATCCATAAAAAACAGAAGGGTTTGGCCATCTATCATGAAATTTCTTTTTGATCTTTTTCCGGTGCTGCTCTTTTTTGGTGTGTTTTCGTGGGCAGGAAAGTCCCCGGAAAAAGCGCAGGCATTGGCAGACAATCTGTTTGCCATGACGGGCCATGCCGGTATGACGGCGGATGCCGCGCCGGTTTTGCTGGCTACAGCGGCGGCTATTGCAGCGACGGTGGCGCAGGTTGTTTATCTGAAGCTTGCCCGCAGGAAGATTGAGCCGATGCTTTGGGTTTCCCTTGTTGTCATTGTGATTTTTGGCGGAGCAACGATTTATTTTGCCAGTGAGGATTTCATCAAGTGGAAGCCGACGGTTTTGTATTGGCTGTTCGGCGCGGCGCTGTTGGTCAGCCGTCTGGCTTTTGGCAAGAATTTGATTCGGGTGATGATGGAAAAGCAGGTGCGGCTGCCGGATGCTGTATGGGTACGGCTGAATTATGCCTGGGCCGTTTTTTTTGCTGTCATGGGTATTGTGAATCTGTATGTCGCTTTCTGGGGCGGTTTTGCCACCTCTACCTGGGTCAGCTTCAAGCTGTTTGGCGGGGCCGGGCTGATGTTGCTGTTTGTTATTGGACAGAGTATTTATCTGGCGCGCCATATGCGTGATGTTTAGGCCGGTGCTGTGCCGGACAGGAGAAAAAGGCGGCACAGGCCGCCTTTTTTATTGGGGCAGGTATGACGTTTGTTGTTTTTTTGATACAGATAAAGAAAATATATGGCGCGTCAGAGAAGCATTATGGGGCAAAAAGCCGGAGATGCCTCAAGTTTTGACGAAAGCGGCCGTTAGCGGGGAGGATGGCAGAAAATGCCTTTGTTTTCTGTTGTTTTTGTCGGACAGGCTTGTCAGAACAATGGTTGCCTGGCGGAAAAAACAGCTGAATCTGGCGGGGCGATTTTTTTGTTTTTTTCCATTAAGTTATTGAAATGTATTGAAATAAAATGTGAAGAAAAAGCTGTTTTTGTAGGATAAACTCCTATGTGCCTGCCGGAAAAATCCCGACCCGGCAAACCGTATCTTTCCTATTTCCTCTTGTTCTCCGGCCATTGCATAATAGGGCTGTTTCGCAGCGGCAATGTGTTAAGAATTGCCGGATCAGGCCAATTTGATATCTGGAGAAGAAGATGAATATCGACAGCATGATGTCTGAAATTCGGGAACTGAACCTCAGCTATCTGATGCTCGCCCAGCAGATGATCCGTGCCGACAGGGAGGCTGCGGTTTTTCGCCTTGGCGTCAGCCTTGAGGTTGCCGAATTGCTGGAAAGCCTTTCCAATGCGCAGCTGCTGAAGCTGGCTTCAACCAATATGATGCTGGCCCGTTTCCGTTTTGATGATGACATTATTCTGGGTATGCTGACGGATTACAGCAAGGATGGGGCTCAGGCCAAATCCCATGCAGCTATCCTGATGGCGTCGCAGCCGGTTGAACAGATTGCCTGATGAGGCGGCTGCTGACAAAGGGAGAGTGCGATGTCCAAGAGCCTGTTAAATGACGCAAAAGAACTCCAGCTCGCCATTGATCTGATTCGTCATGGCGCCCGCCTTCAGCTGCTGGAGCAGGAAACTTCGCTTTCGCGTGAGAGGTTGATCCGGCTGTACAAGGAAATCAAGGGGATGTCGCCGCCGAAGGGCATGTTGCCGTTTTCGACAGACTGGTTTGTGACATGGCAGCCCAATATTCATTCTTCTCTTTTTATGAATATTTACCGCTATTTGTGTGATCATGCCGGTATGTCCGGTATAGCGGCGGTTCTGAAGGCTTACCGCCTGTATCTGGAGCAGATGCCGGTTGCAGCGGGTGAGGAGCCGGTTTTGTCTTTGACGCGCGCATGGCGGCTGATCCGCTTTTTTGAAAGCAAAATGCTTCAGATGACGCCGTGCACAAAATGCGGCGGTCATTTTGTTACCCATACCTATGACCTGAATGACAAGTTTGTCTGTGGTCTTTGTAATTTGCCTTCCCGGGCCGGCAAGACTCGCAAGGCTGCGCAGGAACGCCAGGCGGCCTGATTTGCCGGACGGCGGATTCATACAGCAGGAGGCATGACGGGCGAAGGGGAAAACCGGCAGAGCGGCAATCGTTATCTGCCGGGGTTTTCTGCGCCGATTCAGGCATTGCTTATTCAGCTGGTTTCATTTTTTCTGGTTTTTTTTCTCTTGCATCTTCTGTTCCGGTTTGTTGGCTACGCGGCCAATACGCTGGTTTTTGGTTTGCTTCAGGGAGGACTGGCAGCACTTATTTCCCATGTGCGCGGTATGCGGCGCTGGTGGCTGCCGATCCAGTTTGTTTTTCCTTTGGCAATGTTTCTGCTTTTGGCCTTGCAGGTTTCTCCTGCCTGGTATCTGGGCGCATTTTTTATTCTGTTGCTGCTTTTCTGGGGGGCAGTGGTAACGCGTGTGCCGCTTTATCTTTCCGGGCGCGCCGCCTGGGATGCTGTGCTGGCTACTTTGCCCAGGGAGCGCCCGCTCAGCATCATCGATATTGGCAGCGGCCTGGGCGGACTGGTGTTTTATCTGGCTTCAAAACGGCCTGACTGCGTTGTTGAGGGGATTGAAATTTCGCCTTTTCTGTGGGGGGTAAGCCGTATCCGGCAAAAGCTTTCGGCAAGTAAAGCCCGGTTTATACCCGGCAATTACGAGCGGCTGAATCTGGGCGCATATGATGTGGTGTTTGCTTATCTTTCGCCGCTTGTTATGGACGATGTGTGGATGAAAGCGGCTGCCGAGATGCGCCCCGGCTCGCTGCTGTTGAGTTTTGAATTTGCTGTGGAGGATGTGGAGCCGGATATTCGGGCCGCTGTGGGAAACCGGGTTTTGTTTGGCTGGATAATGGGGGAAAAGCCATGATTTCAGTTTCAGCTATTTGTCTTTCTCGCATTTTTTTTTAAAATAGAAGATGGTTTCCGGGCAGAAAGGTTTTTCCGGCACCGGAACAGGAAAAAGAAGGTTTTTCCCTGGCTGTGCAGCGATGGTTTTCTGAAGCGCCGCCCGTCAAAAAGGAGGGAACGTTGTTACTGATTATCGGGTATATCGTGGTGCTGGGCTGTGTGTTCGGCGGCTTCCTGATGGCAGGCGGCCATCTCGCCGCGCTGTGGCAGCCCAGTGAACTGATTATTATCGGCGGCGCAGCGCTGGGCGCTTTTATTGCTTCCAATGGTTCCAAGCAGCTCAAGGCGACGTTAAAGGCGCTTCCTACTGTTTTGAAGGGCGCAAAATATACCAAGGCAGTTTACCTGGAATTGATGGCGATGCTTTCTGAAGTGCTGGTCAAGACCAGAAAGGAGGGCATGATGTCAATTGAGGGGGATGTGGAGTCTCCCGACCAAAGCCCTATCTTTTCCAAATATACCAAGGTGCTGGCGGATCATCATCTGATGGAGTTCATCACGGATTATCTGCGCCTGATGGTAACGGGGAATATGGATGCAACCCAGATTGAGAATCTGATGGATAACGAGATTGAGACGCATCATCAGGAGGGCCATGTTCCTGTGCATGCGATTTCCCGGATTGCAGACGGTATGCCGGCTTTTGGTATTGTGGCGGCAGTGATGGGGGTGGTTCATACGATGGAATCGGTTCATCTTCCGCCGGCAGAATTGGGGATGCTGGTGGCGGCAGCGCTGGTCGGGACGTTTCTCGGTATTTTGCTTTCATATGGTTTTATCGGGCCGATTGCAGCGGCGATGGAGCAAAAGCTGGATGATTCCAGCAAGATTCTGGAATGTGTGAAAATGACGCTTTTGGCCAGCCTGAACGGATATGCGCCGCAGCTGGCTATTGAGTTTGGACGTAAGGTGCTGTTTTCAACCGAACGGCCGACTTTTCTGGAGCTGGAAGAATATATCAAGAATTCCCGCTGATGTCCGGGCGGTTTTTTGGGATGGGTCATGGCTGACGATTTACGGCCGATTGTTATCAAGCGGATCAAGAAAGTTCAGGGCGGCCACCATGGCGGTGCCTGGAAAATTGCTTTTGCCGATTTTATGACGGCAATGATGGCCTTTTTCCTGATGATGTGGTTGTTGGGGTCTGTCAGCAAATCCCAGTTAAAGGGGATTTCCGAGTATTTTTCCACGCCGCTCAAGATGGTGTTGTCTGGGGGCCCGGCGTTGGGAAATTCTTCCAGTATTGTGCAGGGAGGCGGAACTGATTTGTCCCGCACAGAAGGCCAGAGCAGCAAGGGCGGCGGCACCAATGGGCTGCGAAACCGGCCCAAAGATTTGAAAGCGGCCAAGGAGGAGCTGGAACGTCTTGAGCTGGAAAAGCTTTCCCAGCTCAAGGTACGGGTTGAATCATCTATCCAGGGCAACCGGATGCTTAGGCTGTTTGAAAAGCAGCTGATGCTGGATTTGACCAGCGAAGGCTTGCAGCTCCAGATTGTGGATGAACAGAACCGTCCGATGTTTGCTCTCTCCAGCGCGGAGCTTCAGCCTTATACGCGGGAGGTGCTGCGCGAAATCGGTATGCTGTTAAATGATGTGCCGAACAAGATCAGTATTTCCGGGCATACGGATGCCAAGCCGTTTGCCGGCGGCGAAAAAGGCTACAGTAACTGGGAGCTTTCCAGCGACCGTGCCAATGCCTGCCGCAGGGAGCTGGTTGCCGGCGGCATGGAAGATTCCAAGGTGGTGAGGGTTGTCGGATTGGCGTCTTCTATTTTGCTGGACAAGGAAAACCCGGAAAACCCGGTTAACCGCCGTATCAGCATTGTTGTCATGAACAAGAAGATGGAAGAGGCGGTGTTGAAAGGGGATGAAGGCACCGGGACGGTGACGACATCAGAACTCCGGGAAAAAATGGAGCAGGGAAAAACCGTAAGTGATGGTGTGAATTTGCTGAAAAACAGGTAGCCGGATGAAAAATATGGGTTGGAGAGCAAGTTTGCAGGAGCTGCTGCAAAATATTGCGGGAAACAGTTCCATTCATCTTTCCGAGATGGAAAGCGATCTTTTGCAAATCAATCTGCTTCTTATGGAAGCGATCAACAAGTTGGGAACCAATGTGGTTCGGATTGGCCAGGATGTGCAGTGTCAGCAGGAGATTGTCAGGCAGCTCGCAGAATCGAAAAATTATTCGCCTTTTGCTGTAGAAAAGCTTGATGAGCTTAATCGGGAAATTGATGTGAATGTGGCTTCGGTTATTACGGCCATGCAATTTCAGGATATGACCAGCCAGCTGCTTGACGGGGTGTTGTCCCGCGTGACGGGATTGCAGGAGATGATTGAAGAGGTGGACAAACTGGCTTCGGAGGTGTCGGGTGCAGAAAGCGAGGGCGATATCCAGATGATGGTGCATGCTACAGGGGAGGCAATGACCCAGCGGCGGCATGAGCTGGAAGAATTGCATGCCAAGCGGGTATCGCAAAAGCATATGGAATCCGGCAGTATTGAGCTTTTCTGATTGCCGGGAAAGAGATGGTTTAAAAGCGTGTATTATGATCAAATTGCATTTGAAAAATAGTACGGCGAATACATTCGGGAGTGAAGATGTCGAAGACAATTCTTGCTGTGGATGATTCCGGTTCATTGCGGCAAATGGTGGTGTTCAGCCTGAAATCTGTGGGATACCAGGTTTCTGAGGCAGCAGATGGCAAAGAGGCGCTTGAACTGGCCAAGAAGCAGATTTTTGATCTGGTGTTGACTGACCAGAATATGCCGAGAATGGACGGCCTGACGTTGATTAGCTCCTTGAGGACGATGCCCCAATACAGGAAGGTGCCGATTCTGATGCTGACAACGGAATCCAGCGACGAGATGAAGGCGCGCGGCCGGGCCGCAGGGGCAAACGGCTGGATGGTGAAGCCTTTTGACCCGAAACGGCTGATTGAGGTGGTCAGAAAAGTGCTGGGTTGATGCTGCCTGTTATAGCGCCGGAGACAAACTGAACCGGCGATGATGCGGAAAAGCGGAGGCTGTGGTGTTTGCTTGTTGTTTTTCGACTGAACGGAAAGGGAATTGATCGTGAATATTGATATGAATCAATTCTATCAAGTTTTTTTCGATGAAACTGAAGAGCTGTTGGCCGAGAAGGAGAGATTGCTCCTTGGCATCGACCTGGATAATCCGGATGCGGAAGATATTGACGCTATTTTCCGGGCTGCCCATTCCATCAAGGGAGGCGCAGCAACATTTGGCCTGACGGATATAGCGGAAGTGACTCATGTGATGGAGTCGCTTTTGGACGAGATCCGCAAGGGGCACATGAAGCTGACAAGCGAGCATGTTGAGGTTTTCCTGATGGCGAAGGATGTGCTGAAAATGCTGCGCGACGGCCATCAGTACGGTACGGAAGTGGATCAGGCGGCGGTTAAAGAGGTAATGGGACGTCTGGAAGCGCTGGCCCATGCGCATAATGAAGCGACAGGCGGGGGAGATAAATCGAAGAAAGGCAAGCCGGGCAGCGATGGAGGGCAAATACTGTATGAAATTGCCTTGCCTGTCATGGAAGCCGAGCAGCTTGAAGCGCTTGTTGGCGAGCTGGGAACCCTGGGCGAGCTGAAAAGGGAAACGGGCGCAGACGGGCAGACGCTTGTCCGGCTCTCCAGTGCAAAAAAACGGGATGATATTCTTTCGCTCTGCTCTTTTGTCCTCAATCCGGATGAGGTGGCGATAACGGAGAAGCCGCTTGACGAAGAGGAAGACAACCGTTCGGATGATGAACGCGGTTACGGTTTTTTCGACAATATCAGCCTGCCATACCGCCGGGAAGACAATGAAGAGGCTGTGAAAGCGGATGAGGAGGCGCAACGGAAAGCAGGGAACAGGGGCGAAGCGGCGAAAAAGGCTTCCCGCAGCGCTTCTGCCGGTTCTACTTCTATCCGTGTCGGGGTGGACAAGGTTGACCAGCTGATTAACCTGGTTGGCGAACTGGTGATTACGCAGGCCATGATTGAGCAGCAGGCCAGCTCGCTTGACCCGATGGTTTACCAGCGTCTTCTGGACAGCGTCAGCCAGCTTTCCCGCAATTCCCGTGATTTGCAGCAGGCGGTGATGTCCATGCGCATGATGCCAATGGAATATGTCTTTTCGCGTTTTCCTCGGATGGTGCATGACCTTGCAGGCAAACTGGGCAAGAAGGTGGAACTGGTAACGTCAGGCGCGGCAACGGAACTTGACAAGGGGTTGATTGAGCGCATTATTGATCCGCTGACCCACCTGGTGAGGAACAGCGTGGATCATGGTATTGAGACGCCGGATGTGCGCATTGCCAACGGCAAGAATGAGACGGGCAAAATCTTTTTGTCTGCTTCCCATCAGGGCGGCAATATTGTGATTGAGGTCAATGACGATGGCGCCGGGTTGAATCGCGAAAAGATTTTGGCCAAGGCGCAGGAGAACGGGCTGCCTGTTTCTGACAATATGCCGGATTCAGAGGTCTGGAACCTGATTTTTGCGCCCGGATTCTCAACGGCGGAAGTGGTAACCGATGTTTCTGGCCGCGGTGTGGGCATGGATGTGGTCAAGCGCAATATTACGGAGATGGGCGGTTTTGTGGATATCCGTTCTGCCCGTGGTATGGGAACTATGCTGTCTGTCTATTTGCCGCTGACACTGGCGATTTTGGACGGCATGTCTATCAGAAGCGGTGAGGAAATTTATATTTTGCCGCTGGGCCATGTTGTGGAATCGCTTCAGCCGTCGGAGAACGATATCAAGGAAATCAGCGGCCGCGGCAAGGTGATAAAGGTGCGCGGGGATTATCTGGCGCTGATATCGCTGGCGGATGTGTTTAATATTGAGCCGCGTGCCAGGAAGCCTTCCGAAGGCATTGTGGTGATTCTGGAAGCAGATGGCAATCGCGCCGCTCTTTTGGTTGACGAGCTGGTTGGCCAGCAGCAGGTGGTGGTTAAGAATCTGGAAACCAATTACCGCAAGGTGCCCAATGTTTCGGGGGCGACCATTATGGGAGACGGCGAGGTGGCGCTGATTGTGGATGTGTCAGGGTTGTTGCGGGCCAATGTCCTGAATAGCGATATTGGCGGTTTCTAGCGGAGCCGCTGTTTTCCCGTTTGGGGCCTTTGGCTGCCGGCAGGGGTTTCGGGTGGAAAAAGGGAAGCAGGGCAGAGGGGTTTCCGGTGCTTTTATGGTATGCTGAACTCCTCGTTTTCCTGGGATTACAGATAGTCAGGGTGTCAGATGGGTTCATCAAATTGGGTTCCGACAGAAGAGATTTATCTGGGGCGGCAGCCTATCCTGGATCGCAGCCAGTCTCTTTACGCATTTGAACTGCTTTTCCGCTCCAAAGGTTCAGACAGGGCGAATGTAGCAGATCATGCGGCCGCTACTTCCGAAGTGATTCTGAATACGCTTTCTGCTTTTGGCATGGAAGCTATTTTGGGCCGGTATGCAGGATTTATTAATTGTGACGCCGCTTTTCTGCAAAGCGATGTGATTGAACTGCTCCCTCCTGAAAAGACGGTGCTGGAAATTATCAGGACGGCAACGGCAGATGAAGCGGCAGTCAAGCGCTGTTTCGAGCTGAAAGAAAAGGGATTCAGGCTGGCGCTGGATAATTTCCGGGGTATTACTCCGGAAAACCAGGGGTTTCTGGATCTGGTCGATATTATCAAGGTTGATATCCAGGGGTTGTCAGAAGAGGCAATCAGGCAGGTCGTCGCCCAGATCAAGGACAGGAAGGTCGTGTTGCTGGCGGAGAAGGTGGAAACCCAGGAGGCATTCCATTGCTGCCTTGAGCTGGGATTCAATTTGTACCAGGGGTATTTTTTTTCCCGTGTGGAACAGGTTGCAGGAAAGCGCTTTACGACTTCGCAAGCAGCCATTATGCAGGTGCTTGGCGTATTGCAGGTTGAGACGGATGTCAGCAAAATTGTTGAGGCATTCAAGCGGAATCCGGCGTTGAGCGTGGGGCTTTTGCGCCTGACCAATTCGGCTTCGGTCGGACTGAGGCATGAGATTACTTCGATCAGGAGCGCTATTGTGCTTTTGGGGCAAAGGCAGTTGCAGCGTTGGCTGCTTCTCCTTTTGGTAACGGAAAAAGGCCACAAGCGGGAAGGCAGGCAGACGGTTTTGGTGCATCAGGCGGCTGCCCGTGCGAAGTTTATGGAGCTGCTGGCCTTGTCGGATCAGGCATGGGCTTCCCTTTCCGAGAGCGCTTTTATTGCCGGGATGGTATCGGTCATGGAAGCGCTGCTTGGCATGGAAATGGGGGTTTTGGTGGAATTGCTGGGCCTGGCGCAGGAAGTGCGTGATGCGCTTGTGGACAGGAAAGGGATTCTTGGGAATTTGCTTAATCTTGTTGAGGCAATTGAACAAGATGACGGCCGGCGTGTGGATGTGCTGGTTGACGCGATGTTCAAGGGAAAGAATGATTTGCTGGTCAAGGCGCAGGGACAGACGATTGCCTGGGTTAACCAGATTATTGATGCCGGTATCTAGGCTGCGCCGGGCTTGCGGCCGGTATGCAGGTTCGTTGCAGGCCGGCGCTTTTTTGGCGATAATACCGCCGTGCCAGGGCGGATGCCCAAGCTGCCTTCTTAAAGGCGGGGCAGGTTCCGCCGGAGACAGAATAACAGATTGAATGATTTTTTCTGTGCTGGGAAAGCGGAGTGAGGTATGTCTAAGATCAAGGTTGTTGTAGTAGATGATTCGGCGCTGATTCGCGGCGTTATGAAAGAGATCATCAACGGCCAGCCGGATATGGAGGTGGTCGGCGCAGCGCCGGATCCGATTATCGCGCGGGAACTGATCCGCTCGGTGAATCCGGATGTGATTACCCTGGATGTGGAAATGCCGAAGATGGACGGCCTGGATTTTCTGGAAAGGCTGATGCGGCTTCGTCCTACGCCGGTTGTCATGGTCTCTTCCCTGACTGAAAGAGGTTCGGAAATTACGATGCGGGCGCTGGAGCTGGGCGCGGTGGATTTTGTCACGAAGCCCAAGATTTCCATCCAGAGCGGAATGCGCGAATACGCGGAAATGATTTCCGAAAAAATCCGCGTTGCTTCGCGGGCACGGGTGCGTATCCAGGCGCGTAACGCAGCGCCTCCGCCGCCTATCAAGACAACGATGATCAGCAGTGAAAAGCTGATTATTATTGGCGCTTCGACGGGCGGGACGGAAGCGATCAAGGATTTTCTGGTTCAGATGCCGGCGGATGCGCCGGGTATTCTGATGGTGCAGCATATGCCAGAGGGCTTTACCAAATCGTTTGCCCAACGGTTAAACGGGCTGTGCCGGATTGAGGTAACCGAAGCGCAGGGCAACGAGCGTGTTTTGCCGGGGCATGCCTATCTGGCGCCGGGACATTCGCATTTGCTGCTGCAAAGGAGCGGCGCAAATTATATGACCAGGCTGGATCAGGGGCCGCTCGTCAGCCGCCACCGTCCTTCTGTCGATATGCTGTTCCGTTCTGCTGCGGCTGCTGCCGGGCCCAATGCTGTCGGCGTGATTTTAACGGGAATGGGAAAAGACGGTGCGATGGGCATGAAGGAAATGCGGGATGCGGGCGCCTACAATTTTGCCCAGGATGAAGCCAGTTGCATTGTTTATGGTATGCCGCGCGAGGCGGTGGCTGCCGGCGGGGTGCATGAGCAGGGCGCTTTGCGTGATTTGCCCAGGATGGTGCTTGAGCATCTGGCGAAGAACAGCTCCCGTGCGCTGCGTGTCTGATACAGGCGTCTTGTGGCTGCCGGAAAATGTTGTACTATATGCAAATGCTGAAAAATGATTTTATCAACCTGATTTGAGAAGATGACATGGCTGCTGATCCAAAAATGAAGTTTCTGGTGGTGGACGATTTTTCGACCATGCGGCGCATTGTCCGCAATCTCCTGAAAGAACTCGGATACACGAATGTGGATGAGGCTGAAGACGGCGTGCAGGCTTTGACCAAGTTAAGGAGCGATAAATATGATTTTGTCGTGTCGGACTGGAATATGCCGAATATGGACGGATTGACGATGCTGAAGAATATCCGGGCAGATGAGGCGCTCTCGAAATTGCCGGTTTTGATGGTGACGGCAGAGGCCAAACGGGAGAATATTATTGAGGCAGCCAAGGCCGGCGCAAGCGGGTATGTTGTGAAGCCGTTTACGGCGGCTACGCTGGATGAGAAGCTGCTCAAGATTTTCGAGAAGATGCCGCAAAAGTAGGTTTATGATCCGGCCCCTGCTTTTGGGGGAAAGGGCAAAAGACAAACAGGTTTCCGGTAACGGGAGCCTGTTTTTTTATGTGTGAATCCGGCGCGGGATGAACCGGGGAACTGTTTTTGCCGCCTGTCTGAAAGGAGGGCTGTTTGGCGGGATTTTTTTCATGATAAATTTTTTTTGATATTGATTAATAAAAAGGGTTTTTTTGCCTTTTTTCTTCGAATTGGCGTTTCTTCTTTCAGGGAATAATGGCTCGGTTATGTTGTGGGTTAGTGTGCGCTTTATGCGCATTGCCGCAAGAAAACGGGATTTTTTGTCATGGCAGAAGACAGCGATCTTGAGAAAACCGAATCGGCCTCTCCCAGACGCCTGGAGAAGGCAAGGGAGGAGGGCGATGTTCCCCGATCGAAGGATCTGGCGACCTGCACTGTCCTTTTGGGGGGCGGGCTGGCTTTTCTCATGATGGGAGGCGGGCTGATGCGCGAATTGAGGATGATGGTATCCGGCGCACTGACCCTTTCCAGGGAGGAAGTGTTTGATATGCCTCTGCTTTTGGAGCGCAATATTGCCCGTATTTATGAAGTGATTGTGGCATTTTCCCCCATTGCGCTGATGTTGTTGGCGATTGCGCTGGCTTCTCCGCTTTTGATCGGCGGCTGGCTTTTCAGCACGAAGGCGCTCCAGCCGAATTTTGGCAAGCTGAATCCGTTAAACGGCCTGAAGAACATGGTGTCGGTTCGGGCGCTGGTAGAGTTGATCAAGGCGGTTGGCAAGACGCTTTTGGTCGGTACGGTTGCCTGGCTGGTGATTGGTGCGCAGCTTGACGGCATTATGTCGCTGGGCTTGCAGCCGGCAAAGACCGGCGCGGAGTATATGGGGCAGATTCTTTTGGTGAATTTCCTGGCGACGGTCGGCGCGCTGGTGGTGATTGCCGCGATTGATGCGCCATACCAGATGTGGCATTACGCCAACAAGCTGAAGATGACGAAGGAAGAGGTCCGCCAGGAATACAAGGATTCGGAAGGCAATCCGCAAATCAAGGGCAAGATCCGGCAGCAACAGCGCGAGATTGCCAGAAAACGGATGATGTCGGAGGTGCCGAAAGCCGATGTGATTGTGACCAACCCGACCCATTATGCCGTTGCGCTGCAATATCGTGAAGGCAGTATGGGCGCGCCGGTGGTTTTGGCAAAGGGAAGGGGGCTTGTCGCGGCGAAAATCCGGGAGACAGCTGCCGAACACCATGTGCCGATGCTGGAAGCGCCGCCGCTGGCCCGTGCGCTTTATGCCCATACAGAGCTGGGCGACCAGATTCCCGAAGCGCTTTATACGGCGGTGGCCGAGGTGCTGGCGTATGTTTACCAGCTGCGTACTTTCAGGCGTCTGGGCGGGAAGCGGCCTGTCAAGCCTGCAAGGATTGAGGTGCCGGCTTATCTGGACCCGCATAGCCAGGCTGCGCGGCAGGCGATGGCTGAACAAGGGGCGGCTGTATGAGGACGTTCGCATTGCCGTCGTGGATGACGGGGCAGAATTCGCGGGCGCTGGCGGCGCCGGTGCTGATTATCATGATGCTGGCCATGATGGTGCTGCCGCTGCCGCCATTTTTGCTGGATATGTTTTTCACGTTCAATATCGCCCTGTCGATTATTGTTTTGCTGACGAGCCTTTATACGGTCAAGCCGCTTGATTTCATGGCTTTTCCGGCCATTTTGCTGATGAGCACCATGCTGCGTCTTTCGCTGAACGTGGCTTCTACCAGGGTTGTGTTGACGGAAGGCCATTCGGGGCCGGATGCGGCAGGCAAGGTGATTGAGGCTTTCGGCCACTTCCTGATTGGCGGGAATTATACGGTTGGCGTAGTGGTGTTCGTGATTTTGACGATCATCAACTTTGTGGTGGTAACGAAGGGCGCAGGCCGGATTGCGGAAGTGGGTGCCCGTTTTGCTTTGGATGCAATGCCCGGCAAGCAGATGGCGATTGACGCAGACCTGAATGCAGGACTCATTGGCGAACAGGAAGCGCGGGACCGCCGCAAGCAGGTGGCGCAGGAAGCCGAATTTTACGGCGCGATGGACGGCGCGAGCAAATATGTTCGCGGCGATGCCGTTGCCGGTATTATTGTGACGGTGGTCAATATTCTGGGCGGCCTGTATGTCGGCACGGTCCAGCATAACCTGACGTTTTCGGATGCGGTCAGCAATTATATGCTGCTGGCAATTGGCGACGGCCTGGTTGCGCAGATTCCGTCGCTGGTGATTTCCACGGCGGCCGGTATTGTGGTTTCCCGCGTTGCCAGCGATGAGGATGTTGGCAGCCAGATACTGATTCAGCTGTTTGAAAAACCTCAGGTGATGTATATTTCGGCGGCTATTGTCGGCGGCATGGGGCTGATTCCCGGTATGCCGCACATGGCGTTCATTTTGCTTGCCGCCACGCTCGCCGGAGCGGCGTATGTGCTTTCAAAACGTATTGCCGGCGGCCATGTTTCCAGCCGGGATAAAGGCAAATCCGGCGCGGTTGCCGTGGAAGCGCCGCCTTCGGTTCAGGTTCCCGAAGTGGAAGAGGCAACCTGGCAGGATATTGTGCCGGTAGATACGCTGGGCCTGGAAGTCGGCTATCGCCTGATTCCGCTGGTGGATCAGGCGCAGGGCGGCGAGCTGCTCAAGCGTATCAAGGGGATTCGCAAGAAGTTTGCGCAGGATATCGGTTTTCTCGCGCCGTCTGTCCATATCCGGGATAATCTGGAAATGCGTCCTTCTTCTTACCGTATTTTGCTCAAGGGAGTGGAAATCGGCACCGGCGAGGTTTTCCTGGGACAGTTTCTGGCGATTAATCCGGGCGTGGTGTCAGGCCCTTTGCAAGGGAAGGAAACGGTTGATCCGGCATTCGGCCTCCAAGCTGTCTGGATTGACGCTTCCCAGCGCGACCAGGCGCAGCTGATGGGTTATACCGTGGTGGATGCCGGAACGGTTGTCGCCACGCACTTGAATCACCTGATTACGACTTATGCCGCCGAACTGCTCGGCCGCCAAGAAGTCCAGGCGCTGCTTGAGCATTTGCAGAAGGAAGCGCCGAAGCTGGTTGAGAATCTGGTGCCGGATATGGTGACGCTGCCGACGCTGCAAAAGATTTTGCAAAACCTGCTTTCGGAAGGGGTGCATATTCGTGATATGCGTACCATTATTGAGACGATTGCAGAAAATGCGGATCAGACGAAAGATCCCATGATGCTGACGGCGCAAATCCGTATTGCGCTGGGCCGCTCGATTGTGCAGCAGATTTATCCGTCCGGGGATGAGCTGCCGGTTATTACACTGGATAACCGTCTGGAACGCATTTTGCTTCAGGCTTTGCAGACAGGCGGCCCGGATAATGTCCCGCTGGAGCCGGGGCTGGCCGATACGATTATGAACCAGGCCCGGCAGGCGGCGCAGCAGCAGGAGCAAATGGGTTATCCCCCTGTGCTTCTGGTGCCCGGCCCCCTAAGGCCGCTTCTGGCGCGCTTTTTGCGCCGCGCCGCGCCGAATATGCGGGTGCTTTCCAATAATGAATTACCGGATTCCAAAACGATTAAAGTGACAAGTGTTGTAGGAGGACAGGCATGAATGTCAAGAAATTTACCGCCAGTTCATCACGTGAAGTGATGCGTCTTGTGAGAGAAACGCTCGGCGAGGATGCCGTGATTCTTTCCAACCGGAATGTCAACGGATATATTGAGATTCTGGCTGTTGCCAATGAATATGTATCTTCGCTGACCGCGCCGGTGTTTGAAAAGGAGGCGCTGGCGGCTCCCATGCCTGAACAGATTAAGCCGGCGCCTGCGGCTCCCCGCCCGCCGCGCAAGCAGGCGGCTTCCCGTCAGCCCGGCGCACGGCAGGAACAGCTCATGGCGCAGGTCCGCTCTATTGCCCGCGAATATCTGCCTGCTGAGACGCCTGCCGCACCCCAGGCCAGGCCGGCAGTCCGCGAAGCTGCGGGAAAAGCCGCTGCCGCTGCGCCGGCGCCGGCTTTTTCAGGTATTTCCCCGGAAGTGGTGGATGCCCGTTTGCAGCATGTGATGACGGAATTGCGTTCCATGCGCACCATGTTTGAGACGCAGCTTGCCGAAATTACCTGGGGAAGCAAGCAGGAACGCGAGCCGCTCCGGGCGGATTTGATGCGCGAAATGCTCACAGCCGGTTTCAGCCCTGGGATGGCGCGTTATCTGGTGGAAAATCTGCCTGAACAGGAAAAATCCGACGGCGGCATACGGTGGGTGCAGCGTGCTTTGGCGCGGAACCTGCTGACGGTAGGCAGCGAGGACAGTATGCTGGACAAAGGCGGAGTTTTTGCGCTGGTTGGCCCGACAGGCGTTGGCAAGACCACGACGACAGCCAAGCTGGCGGCGCGTTTTGTCATGCGGCACGGCGCGGGGAAACTGGCACTGATTACCACAGACGGTTATCGTATCGGCGGGTTTGAGCAGCTGCGTATTTACGGCAAGATTCTGGGTGTGATGGTGCATTCGGTGAAAGATCAGGCTGATTTGCGGATTGCGCTGGATGAGCTGAAAAACAAGCACACGATCCTGATTGATACGGTGGGGATGAGCCAGCGTGACAGGATGGTGGCCGACCAGATTGCCATGCTGTCCAATACGGGCAAGGATGTGAAAAGGCTGCTTTGCCTTGCCGCAACTTCTACCGGCGAGACGTTAAGCGAGGTGGTGAATGCCTACAAGGGGAATGGCCTGGCAGGCTGCATTATGACCAAGACGGACGAGGCGGCGACGATAGGCAATGCGCTGGATGTGATTATCCGGCAGAAGCTGGCACTTTATTATGTGGCAAATGGCCAGCGGGTGCCGGAAGATCTGGAAGTGGCGGATGCGCAGGCGCTGATCCGTCATGCTTTCAGCATGAAGAAACAGAGCCGGGCCTATACGTTTGACAATGACGAATTGCCGATGGTCGTTGCCCATGCGGTTCAGAACAGGAAAGACGCGCGTGCAAGAGGAGCCAGCCGTGGATAGTTTCCAGTGCGACCAGGCAGAGGGCTTGCGGCGGCTGCTGGGCGACCACCGGCAGCGCCTTTATACCTGTCTTTCCGCTGTGCAGCACCACAACAACAAAAACCATGTGCTTTTCAATCTGGCGGCCTCGCTTTGCCGCTCTGGCAGTTCGGTGATGCTGCTGGATGCGACCTGTTCTCCTGACGGGGTGGGGCATTACCAGCCGCAATCCCATACCAGCGCCACGCTGGCGCAGGTTGCCCGCCGGGAATATGCGGTAGAGGATGTGTTTTACCGGACGCCGCAGGGATTTGATGTGGTCTGCCTGGCTGACCAGGCAGGCGAGACGGGGCATAATATGCCTTCTTTCAGGAAGAACCTGAATTTGTCTTTTGAATCGGCGGCCGGGGAAGCGGATGTTGTTTTGATTGATGCCTGCCTGGACAGGGAAGGCGGGTTTCCGCTGGCGGCTATGGAGGAAAACGCGCAGGTGCTTTTGGTGGAAGATACGGAGAAATCCATCAAGGAAGCCTATATGCTGATCAAGCGGGTATCGGGCCGTTTTGGACGCATGCCGTTTGGTGTGCTAGTATCGGGAAGTGAGGAAAACCGCTCGCAGGCTATTTTCCGCAATATGGCACAGGCTGCCGCGCATTATCTGGGCATCCAGCTGTATGACCTGGGGTATGTGCCGAAGGATGACCACATGGCGAAGGCGGCCAGCCTTGGCCGCTGTGTGGTAGATGCTTTCCCGATGGCGATGTCGTCGTTTGCTTTCCGCCGCATTGCGGGCATGTTTTCCGATATGGGTGCTTCACGGCACGGGGTATATGAAATGGCTGGTGCATGACGCATGTACAACATACAGGGCAGATCTGATAAAACTGATAAAAATGCGCTTTTGGTTCAACATGCGCCCCTGGTGAAGAAGCTGGCGCATATGATGCGGGCCAGGCTGCCTTCCAGTGTGGAGGTGGATGACCTGATTCAGGCCGGGATGATTGGGCTGCTGGATGCCGCCAACCGTTATGAGGAAGTACACGGCGCCCAGTTTGAGACCTATGCGATGCAGCGCATCCGGGGCGCTATGCTGGACGAGCTTCGCAACAATGACTGGATGCCGCGCGGAATGCGCCAGAATATGCGCAAGATTGAAGATGCCATCCATACGCTTCAGCAGCGCATGGGGCGTCCGCCCAATGAATCCGAAGTGGCCAAAGAGCTGAATCTTTCGGTGAAGGCTTATCAGGAGCTTTTGTCTGACGGAGCCGGGCACCAGCTGATTTATTACGAGGATTTTTTTGACGCGGAATCCAGCGAGCATTTCCTTGACCGGCATACGGCCGAGACAGCAGAAGACCCGTTGCAGACGCTGATGGACAGCGGTTTCCGGCAGGCGGTGATTGAGGCTATTGATGCCTTGCCGGAGAGGGAAAAACTCCTGATGGGCCTGTATTACGAGCAGGAGATGAACCTCAAGGAAATAGGGGCGATTATGGGCGTGACGGAATCCCGCGTCAGCCAGCTGCACAGCCAGGCGATTGCGCGGATGCGTGCCAGGTTAAAGGAAATGAAGTGGACTGGGGAAGCGTAGCCGGCCTCATTCTCGGCATTGGCGGCATTGCCGCCGGCCAGGTTATGGAGGGCGGCCATATTGCTTCGCTTTTGCAGCCGGCGGCCTTTGTCATTGTGTTTGCCGGCACAGTGGGGGCGGTGGTTCTGCAATCCGGTTTTTCTGTATTCTGGCGCGGCCTCAAGCGCGGCAGGATGGTATTTTTCCCCGGAGAAGATGATTATCCGAAAATGCAGGCAGATATCGGCCGCTGGAGCATGATGGTGTGGCGGGATGGGCCGCTGGTGCTGGAAGGCCAGGTGAACCAGACAGCTCATCCTTTTATGCGAGCAGGGGTGCGCTATGTATCGGACAATATTGAGCCTGCGAAGCTGAGAAGCCTGCTTGAGACGGAAATCCAGGTGTTTGAGGAAAGCGAGCGGCGCCTGATTCGTATCTGGGAAGCCGCAGGCGGCTATTCGCCGACTATCGGGATTCTGGGCGCGGTGCTGGGCCTGATTCATGTGATGGAAAACCTTTCTGATCCTGCCCGGCTGGGCAGCGGTATTGCCATTGCCTTTGTAGCGACTATTTATGGCGTAGGGCTGGCAAACCTGTTTTTTTTGCCTGTCGGCAACCGGCTGAAGGCCTGGCTGGCGCGTGAAGTGGCCAAGCGGGAAATGCTGCTGGAGGCTTTCCACGGCATCCTGACAGGCGAGAATCCCCGCGTGATTACAGAACGGATGGCGCTTTTGCTTCCGGGGAAATAAATCCATCGCCCAAACAGGATTGGGAGGGTTTCGGCACAAGGCAAGGAAGACGGACGCTGTGGCAAGGAAGAAACGGGAAGAAGAGCGTGATAATCATGAAAGGTGGCTGGTTTCCTATGCCGACTTTATTACCCTGCTTTTTGCGTTTTTTGTGGTGATGTATGCTGTTTCCACTGTCAACGCCCAAAAGTACCGCGAAATGGCGACGGCTGTCGGCGCGGCTTTCGGCCTGAAGATTTTGCCGGCTGCCGCAATGGATGGCGGCCAGGCAGTTTCTATTGCGCCGCCGGTTGTTATGCGTGCGCCGCGCAAGGGCAATCAGGCGGAAATCCGCAAGGAGCGCGAAAAGATGAAGGCGATCGGGCGCGACCTGATGCGGATTCTTTCCCCGTTTATCAATGAGGGAAAAATCAAGGTGGTTCAGAATGTGCGCGGCGTCAGCGTTGAGATTAACGCCAGCGTGCTTTTTGCGCCGGCCGAGGCGCGGTTGTCCCGCCAGTCCGAAGAAGTGCTGCGTGCGGTGGCGGGTGTGCTGAAAGCCGAACCCAATGCGATTCAGGTGGAAGGGTTTACGGATGATTTGCCGATTCACTCGGTGCAATATCCTTCCAACTGGGAGCTTTCTTCTGCGCGGGCAAGCAGCGTGGTTCGCCTTTTTGTGGAAGAAGGCATAGCGGGGGAACGGATGGTGGCGATCGGGCGCGGCGCCAATGACCCGATTGAGGATAACGCCACGCCGGAAGGGCGCGCCCGCAACCGGCGTGTTTCGCTGACGGTGCTTTCCGCTATTCCTGAAACAGTGACTGAAATTCCGGTTTCTCTTCCTGAAGACAGTTCTGCCGCTTCATCTGATGCTGCGCCTGTTACTCCCTAAAGAGGCCGGGGGTGTGCATTAACCTGCGCATTTCGGTTTTTATCCATCCTCTGACCAGGTTTCTTTTGTTTTTCAGACAGGTAATCCGGCCTGGGGCGGGGATGTTTCGGTTCTTTGGCTGTTTATGGCTTTTGTGTGCCGCCCGGCTGTCCTGCCAGGCATGGGGCTATGCAGCCTGTTTATTTTGTGCGGCTCATTTTGGCCTGTCTCTGCAAAGGCAGGGGTTGCCAAAATTTGGTGATTGGAAAACCGGAACAGTGTCTGGCACGGCGGTTATGCCCGGCCGTGAATAAATTGTTTGGGCGGCTTTTCTTTATGCGTTCACCGGGCCGGTTTCGTTTTTATTGGCTGAGGGGTTTTTGAGCAAAAGTAAGGCATTCCTCTTCATCCGGCGGCTGCAATCATCACCGGCATACAGCGGGAGATATTCCGGGAGGGGGCGGGGTCATTTTCGTCAAATATTCCGTATTTAAAAGAAGC
>JAMPAN010000013.1 GCA_023667225.1 Oxalobacter formigenes
CCGGCACTGCCATGCTGGCACAGGCCAACCAAAGGCCGCAAACGGTGCTTTCGCTTCTCGGCTAATTCCATACAGTTCAGGCCGGTAAACCGGCCTGAACCAGGGAGGGCAAGATGGCTTCAATTCCTTATCGGAAACAGACTTTTTCCGGTAAAAAAGGCACCAAGCAACCTTCTGCTTCTGCCAAACCCGGAAGAAAGAACAACCATAAAAGAGGAAGGATGCTGCAACAAACCGGCGCGGCTCTGTTATCCGAACCAGGCAGCAATGCAGAGAAACTGGTTCGTTTGCTGAATCAGGAGGAGGATAAGAATAAGCCAGACAGCGAAGAGTGATGCTCTTCTTGTATTTTTTACACCCCGGCAGGTTTATCCCTGCCGGTTTTTTTTGCCTGAAAAGCTTGCCAAGCCATAAAAAAGCAGGAGCTTCCCGCTTTTTTTGATGGCACATAACCGCAGCCTGCTTAACACCGGATTGGCAATCCGGTCGCAAGGGTTGGCTGCCTGGTCAATCTCTGTTACCTGTTTAACGGAAGGCTTGCAGATTTATTTAGGGGTAACTAGCATTTTTTTTTGAAAACCGCAGGCAATCCTGAATACTGGCAACATGCCGGGCCTGATAAAACAGGAAAGAAAATAACAGTTCCGCCATCCTGAAAATCTGAAAAACAGCATAAAAAATCATCGGGTTGCCCGCTTCTTCACAGCAGGACAGGGAAAAAAAGCGGCATGCCGCCTGTACCAGACAGATCATCCAGGATAATCCGGTACCGCCGGTTACGGCAAAACCTTTTCCCGGCAAAATATAGCCGGGCTGCCTGTGCAAAAGGCATAACTCAGCTGGCAAAAAACGGCCTGGCACAAGAAGGCCGCTATAAGGCGCTTTCCGAAACCGGGAATCCGGCATTTTCAGCTATCAGGAAAATACGCCATACGCCAGGCCTTTGCCTGACTGCTGGCCCCATTCCCGCCTGATAGATAGTCGGGGCAGCCCGTACCATAAAAACAACCTGAAAAACCGGGCTGTTTTCACATCATAACGGACAGCATCCTCCCCTCTCACCTCTCACTCAACGCTATCTGCCTGATACACACCAATACACAAATTCAGTTTCCGAATGAGGCTCTCCCCGTCTGTAAGCAACCTGGGCTCTTTTTTTATGCCCGCTGTGAACGCAGGCATTGTTGACAGGAAAATTCTCCTTTTGAAAAAGAAACGGGAATAAAAAAACATCCCCGATTGTCCCTAACGCTTTTTAATCATGGCGAAATTGGGGCTTATCCCTCACCGCACTGATGCAGTTTGTCAAATATTTTTTACGAAATTACCAAAAATCATTGACCAGGAAGCAAATTGTGGTTACAATATAATCATTATAAAGATTACTTTTGATCCGAAGAAGAACCAGAAGAATATTGAGGAGCGCGGGCTGTCTTTTGAGCGTGTCACGGAAATCGACTTTCAAACAGCTGTCTTTCGCGAAGATACCAGAAAAGATTATGGAGAAACCAGAATCCGCCTGCTCGGCAAAATCGCAGAGAGTTCATGTTCTGGTTTTCACGATGCTTCCTGACGACACAATGAGGGTAATCAGTTTTCGCAAGGCAAACAAGAGGGAGGTTAAATATTATGAAGAAGAAACCCGATCCTGAGATGATTGACGATGAGAACCCTGAATGGACGAGAGAAGAGGTAAGAACCGCGATGCGGTTTTCTGACCTTCCTCTTGACTTGCAAAAGGTGTTAAAAAGCGGACGCGGCCCGCAGAAGGCTCCGAAAAAGCAACACATCAATATCCGGCTTTCGGAAGAGGTTATCGAACATTTCAAAAAAACGGGTAAAGGCTGGCAGACCAGGATTGACGAGGCACTTGTGGAGCTGGTCAGGCAGCGTGAAGCTGCCTGACAAAAAGGGCGGTATCCTCGCCCTTTCTTTATTTCTCATTCATCAATGTTTTTCCAGCGTTCCCCGCTGAGTTGCCATTTTGCCGCTTCTTTAATCGTTTCTGAATGCTCAAAAATGTCATCAATTTTTGATATCTGATGAGCTTCCCTGCCGGATGGGGATACGGTTTCAATGTAGAGGCTATCAGCCGATTTGAAGTTCAAGTAAAGAAGTGGCTTTCTTCTGCTGTCATCCAATATAACGAATGATCGACCTGTCCCGGACAGATTTCTCAGGAAAACACGGTCTGAGTCAACCGTCCCGATAAGAATTGATTTAACAAGGTAGAACGCCTGATATTCTTTCTCTGTGATTATGTCTATTTCTGCTGGAGGCGTTACTGGATTTTTCTTTGTCTCCCCGTCTTCTCTTTTTGAGGCGGATGCCAATGCAGCCTTCAGACGGATATCAACCTGTTCTGTGATGAACTCGTTAAAAAATTTTAATTTCGCGGCATTCGCGCCAAAGCGGCAAGCGATATCCAGGATTTGTAAAACGCCTCCTCCCCGCTGGGGCATTCCGGGCAAGAGCTAACCGAAAGAGTTTACCGTCGCCCCGGCAAAACAGCAAAGCCAACCCGGCAGGGGTTGCGGAGATGATTTCCGCAAGTTGCGGAGACGATTTTCAAAAATCGTTATAAATCAGAATTATGAGTGTTATTAGATTAACCGGAATTAGTTGTTCTCATCGCTGGATACGTCTCCAATATCTTTGATCCACTTTGCCGTCAGCAAATAACTGCTAATGGCTATAAAAAGCTTGTGGAAATCATTCAGGACATCGCGGATAACCATGCTCATGGAAATCTTATTGCCATTCTGGAAGGCGGAAAAGGAAATTACATGTCATTTTGTATCCTCAAAAGCATTGAGGCCATGAGTGGTGAAGAAACAGAAGTAAAATATCCTGTCACCGGCCTGATTGTGGGCAACAAACTTACTCCCGATCAGGAAAAAGCCATAGAGGAAGTGAAGCGCATTCTTTCACCTTACTGGAAATTCCGGTCAGAGTAACAGCAAAACCAATTTGAGGGAGAAAAAATGAAGCGTCTGATCTTTGCCCTGTCCCTTGTGCTTACATTAGCATTAACCGGCAGCCTGAACCTTGCGAAAGCGGCGGATAATGATTTGTCACTCCAGCATATCAGGAATGCCACTATAAAACTTACAAGCGGCGACACTACCTTCCTTATTGACCCGATGTTCGCAGAAGCCGGGGCGTATGAGGGTTTTCCCGGCACCTATCGCAGCTGGCTCCGCAATCCTTTAACCCCCCTGCCCATACCTGTGGAAGATATTCTTGATGGCGTGGACGCGGTGGTTCTCACCCATACCCATCTTGATCACTGGGACAAGGCGGCACAGGAGGCATTGCCCAAAAACATACCTTTTTATGTGCAAAATGAGGAAGATGCGAAAGTTATAAAGAATCAGGGTTTCACCAATGTGCGCATAATGAAAGAATCTGACGAATTCGGAAAGGTAAAGATGCAAAGAACAGCCACGCAGCACGGCTCAAAAACCATGTACGCTGATCCGGCTCTTGGCAAAACTCTTGGGGAAGTGATGGGAGTGGTCTTTACAACATCCAGCGGCAAAAAAGCGTGGCTTGTGGGCGATACCATCTGGTTTGAGGGTGTGGATGAAGCTCTGGCAAAGCATGCGCCGAATGTGATTATTGTCAATGCTGGTGGCGCTTCCATGTCTGTTGAAAAATTCAAGGATGCGCCGGAAATAATCATGGGCAAGGAAGATGTCCGGAAAATGGTGGCAAAAATGCCCAGGGCTGATGTAGTGGCAATTCACATGGATGCCATCAACCACATGACAGTGGATCGCAAAGACTTGTCACAGTATGCCCGGAAAAACGGAATAAGGGATAAAGTCTTGATACCATTTGATGGAGAAACACTTAAATTCTAATTATAACTGGATGCCAGTTGTATTATTTTGGCTGGCATCCGGTATGGAACGAGCTGATAATAAAGAAAGGAAGCTGTAAAATAGCTATTGAAGCGATTCCATATATAGCAAGTCTGTTATTTCCATCTCTTATATTTTCCATTCCAGGAATAACAGTTATTTCCATAACCTTACTTATTTTTGGTTTATTTTTAATGTATTTTCTCAAAATATAAATTGAATATATCCTCAGGATAATAATATTCAGTAAATCCTGCCAATAGCAAAAAACAGCTCCCTACGGTTTCCGGCGGTCAGCCTGGCGCGGCCGCATGGCCGCTGGTTCCCCGCCGGCCCGCAAGGCATCCGCCCTGGCAGCTGCCTGTGTTTTGCCGCGCAATGCCGCCTTGTCATACCATCTTAATGCCTCGCCGATATCGCGCGGTTTGCCCAGTCCCGCCTCGGAAAGCATCGCCAGCGAGAGCATGGCATCTGCCTGCCCCTGTTCAGCTGCCTTGGCCAGCCAATGGTGCGCCTTGACATAATCCTGCCGGACACCCTCTCCGCGGGCATAAAACAATCCCGTCTGGCACTGGGAAAAAGCATCGCCCTGAAGCGCCGCCTTCCGGTACCATGCCAGCGCCTTGCCGGCATCTTTCTTTACACCGCGCCCTTCCTGATACATCCTGGCCAGATTGCGCTGCGCCAGCACAAAACCCTGCCCGGCTGATTTTGTAAACCACTTTACCGCCTCAGCCTCATTTTTTGCCGTGCCGCACCCCTGTGCATACAGGTTGCCCAGATTATTCTGCGCCCCGGCATGGCCGGCCTGCGCTGCCCGCAAATAAGCCGCCAGCGCCTGGCGGTACTGCCCGTTACGGAAAAACGCAGCGCCGTCGGCAAAATCATCCGCCCGCACCGGCAAAACCAGGCAAGACAGAAAAGCAGCCAGGCAACATGCCGCAAACAGCGGCGGACACCGGAAAAAACTGCCCATCCCTTACCCTATGCGCTCACAACAGAAATTCCGGCTGCTGCGGCTCGGCAGAATAAGCCGGCACATCCGCCCCTTTCAGCGCCGCCAGGCGCTGCCGGGCATTCTCGTCACCCTGTTCAGCCGCTTTTTTATACCACTCAGCCGCCTTGTCTGTATCCGGTGCTGCCTGCCACCCCTGCTCATAGAGCCGTCCCAGCGAATACTGCGCATCCACATTACCCTGGCGGGCCGCCTTTTCAAACCAGTATATCGTCCGGTTAGCCGAAAACGGTACGCCGCGCCCATTGCCATAAAGCCATCCCAGGTTATATTGCGCCAGGGCATGGCCCTGTTCGGCAGCCTTCCTGAACCATTGCGCAGCGCGGACATAATCCGGTTCTCCCCCAATCCCCTGGCTGTGCATCACCCCCAGGTTAAACTGGGCTGTTGCATCCCCCTGCGCCGCCGCCTTTCCCATCCAGGCAAACGCCCTGGCTGCATCCTGTGGCACGCCCTCGCCTGACGCATACATCAGGCCCAAAGCCGCCTCCGCTCCGGCATGACCCTGTCTGGCCGCCCTTTCCAGCCAGCGCGCCGCCTCGGCATTATCCCTGGCAGTTCCCTGCCCCCTGCTATACATCAGGCCCAGGCTGTACATCCCCTTCGCGTCTCCCGCCTCTGCCGATTTTTTCAGCCACTCAAGCGCCTTTTCCTCATTTCTCATCCATACGCCCTCGCCGTAAAGGTACATTGATCCCACCTCATAAAAGGCATCCGCATACCCCTGTCCGGCCGCCAGCTCAAACATCTTCATGGCGTCTGCGGCATCCTGATATACCCCGCGCCCGAACACATATAACAGTCCCAAGGTGTACTGCGCTTCGGCATCTCCTGCCTCTGCCGCCTTTTTATACAACCGGGCCGATTCCTCATCATTTTGCACCACCCCCTCGGCGCGCATATACATGCCGGCCAAAATCTTCTGCGCTTCAACATGGCCCTTGTCTGCCGCTTTTTCCAGCCAGCGCGCCGCCTGCGAATCATCCTTTGCCGTGCCCCTGCCGCTTCGGTACCAGCTCCCTACCAGATAAGCCGTATCCCCGTATGATTCGGCGGCCGCCTTTCGGTACCAGGAAAGCGCCTCCCCGTCATCCTGCTTCACGCCAATACCATGCTCATACATCTCGCCCATCTTGAAAAACGCCATCGGGAAATTCTGCCCGGCCGCCTGCCGGTACCATTTCACCGCTTCCCGCGCGCTTCTCCGGGTTCCCCGCCCCAGTTCACACATCAGCCCCGCCGCCGTCTGGGCGCGGGCATCGCCCGCTTCAGCCGCACGGACTGCCAGCGCAAAAGCACGGCCATATTCACCGGCGGCATAAGCGCGTGTGCCTTCCTCAAAATCCCCTTCCTGTGCCTGCACAGCAACCGCAAATCCCGCCAGCAAAACAACTGCCAGGAATCCCTTTGCCAGAACCGGCCCAGCCGTTTTTCCAAACCATCCCTTATTCATTCCCTTGTTATCCTCCTTCACGGCTAGGCATCAAGGCGCGACCTGTCCGGCAGCGCCCACTGTCCCGGCGGCGCGGACAGCCGCTTCCATCTCTTCTTCCTGCTTCTTCAACGCTTCCAGCCGGGCCAGTGCATCCCCGTTCCCCATCGAAGCCGCCTTGCGGTACCAGCGCAAAGCTGCCGCCATGCTCGGCCGCACGCCCTTTCCTTCCTCATACATCGTGCCAACCCGGTAAGTCGCCGGCGCATACCCCTTGCCGGATGCCCACATATACAGTGTACGTGCCTGGTAATAACTTTGCGTAACACCGCCATCGCCAGATTCATACAGCATTCCCAGCGCATATTGCGCCTCCGGCACACCCTGGCGGGAAGCGCGCAGATAATAATCCAGTGCTGCAACCGTATCTTTTTCCGTCCCCAAACCGGCATAAAGGCTCGCTGCTGTCTCGTACTCCGCAGGGCCATACCCCTGTTCTGCCGACTTCCGGCACCAGGCATACGCCTTTTGCGCATCAGGCTTTTTCACGCCCTGCCCACGCTTGAACATCAGGCAAAGCCGGTATTGCGCCTCCCTGTCTCCGGCTTCCGCAGCCTTGCTCATCAATGGCAAAGCCTGCTCATACCGTCCTTCTTCATATAACCGCCTGCCTGCTGCCGCATCTCCTTCTGCCTGAGCAAAGGCAACGCTGCAAAAAAAGCCCGCTGCAAAAAACAGCAGCCCAGGCCGATAGCAAATTCTCTGCGCCATCCCGTTCTGTTTAACCGTCATTGATTCCGTCCCTCTTTGCCTGCGCGCCCGTTTCCTTCACCACTGCCGGAAAGCGGCACCGCCATCCGGGCGCGAAGCCGGTGTACGGCTGGCACAGCCAGCCGTACACCGGCCGTAGCAGCCGCCTCATACCATTTTAGCGCCTCTTTCAGGTCAACGGCCACCCCCCGGCCTTCCTCATAAAAACGGCCTGTCAGGAAAGCCGCCTGGGCCAGCCCGCCTGTTGCAGCCCGGCGGTACCAGGCAAGCGCCTCAGCCCCGGCCCCTTCCCCGCTGCCAAGCATCCTTCTTTCATAAAGCCGCCCCAGAAAAAACATGGCCTTTGTTTCACCCTGCCCGGCGGCCAGCCGGTACCATGCCCCGGCAGCTTCCGCGTCCTTCTCGATCCCCGCCCCGCGCTCATACAACCGGCCAAGCGCCGTCTGCGCAGCGGCATAACCCTGCCGCGCCGCCTTGTCATACCATCCGGCCGCCCCGGCAAAATCCTGCCGCACTCCCTCGCCGGACTCCAGCATCAGGGCATAATTAAATTGCGCCTGCGCATCTCCGCTTTCAGCTGCCAAATGAAACCACCTGGCAGCATGGGGATAACTTTGCTCCACGCCGCGGCCAGACAAATACATCGTCCCCAGGTTGAACTGGGCCTGCACCTCTCCCAGGCGGGCCGCATCCTCCAGCAGCAACGCTGCCTTTTTCTCATTCTTTTTGAGCAGCCTGCCTTCGTAATACAACATGCCCAGATTCAGCAAGGCATAACGGTTGCCCTGTTTAGCCGCCTCCCCAAACCAGAATACCGCCTTTTCCCCATCTTCAGATATGCCCCTTCCCTCAAGATACATCATGCCAAGATTATTTTGTGCCGGAGCATATCCCTGCCGCGCGGCCCTTTCATACCACATCAGCGCCGCTGCCTCATCTTTCGGCATTCCCCTCCCTGTTTCGCAGGCAAGCGCCATCGCATACTGCGCGGCAGCCTCCACCGGCCCTGCCGCTGCTTTTAGGCGGGAAACCGCATCGTTTTCCCCTGCACCTTCTGCACAGGCAACACAGCACCAAACCGCAGCCCAAAATGCCAGGAAAAAGGCCATCCGGCCTGCCATGCCCCGCCGGGCCCAACCAGCCGGTCTTGCGCATCTCATCACTGCCAGCATAGCGGCCTACCACTCCTGCGGCATTGAAAGCAAAACCGGGCGCACCAGCACTGCCTCGCCAGCTTTGGCCGCACGCACCCGCACAGGAGCCCAGTCCTTACCCAGCCGCAGCATACGCCGCACCTCCGGCGGCGATTCCAGCGTTACCTCGCCTGATACGCCTGCCGGCATCAAAAAGCGCAGCACCCCGTCCGGGCCTGTCGCCAAAAGGTGCAGCGGCACCCCGTCCAGCAACACCCTTACCGGATAATCCGCAAGAAAATGAACCGGATCATGCGAGCCTGGCACCCGCGTAAACCGCATCTCATACTCTGCCACCTGCTCTTGCGCATAAGCAGGCCGCATCGTCATCCCTGCCGGATCAGCCAAATTACGCTCTTTCGGGCACAACGTAACAAACCACGAATCCACCGTCTGTTTTCCCGCTTTCCAGCGTTCATGCTGCGCGCCGTCCACAAATTCCCCCAGCGAAACCTGCCGTTCAGGTGCCGACTCGCGCGACAGGACAACAGTATCAGCCATATCCATCCTGCCGGCCCCGGCAAACCAGACCATCTCCCTTGCACGCGGCGGTACCGAAGGCAAACGCAGCAGATCCTTTTCCTGCCCGACAGTAATATCCACAGTATGGTAACAACGGTTTATCACATACAGGCGGGCATATTCCCCTTCGCCAGCCACAGCAAAACCGGACAAGCCGCAGCAAAACGCGGCAAGGCATACCGCCGGCAACAACCGCCTCATGGCATCCCCACCCGGTACGGCAGCACCGGCCTTGATGGCAAACGCAGGGAAAACTGGCTGACCGGCCGGGGCGCTTCCCTGACATCAATTTCCCTGCGCAACGCATCCGCCGCTTCCGCATAAGCCTCATCCTTGGGCTGTCCATCCTCGCCGCGCCGGTAAATCCCCGCCAGCATCGAAAGGCAATCCACATTGCCCAGCCGTGCGCCTTCGCGCAATACCCGAACAGCATTTTTCGTATCCTGCTCATACACCCGGTAAATCAGCGCCAGCTCATAACCTGCCTGGCCGTCGCCCTGCTTTAGCGCCTTTTCCAGCCAGGCTTTTGCCTCGCTTCGCATAGCCTGGGCCTGCTCGCCCGTCTCAAAGCGGTTCTCAAAATACAAATTCGTTCCCCAGGCGGTCATTGCAGCCATTGAACCCCTCACTGCCCCCTCTTTTACCAGCTGCCAGGCCGTTGAAAGGCTGGCTTTGACTCCCCAGCCATTCTGGTAGGCTTCGGCCAGAAAAAGATAAGCGTCCGGGCATCCCATCGAAATGGCATACTCAAAAAGCGATGCCTGAAAACGCAAACGCGGCACGTAAAACGGCCGCCCTGCATAAGACTGCCGGTATAACCGGCCCAAATAAAGCGCCGCCCTTGCGCTGCCCTTGTCCAATGCCTGCTGGTAAAAACGTTCCGCACGGAAAAAATCCTGCTCAATCCCCTTGCGGGCATATTCATAATCCATTCCTGCTTCAAACAGCTTCTCCCCTGCTGCTCCCCCTGCAGGGCACTTCGCTGAAAACACCAGGGGCTGAGAAGAAGCCGCGTAAAGCGGAAAAACCGCCTGGTACAGCCACACAGACAAAACAACAACCGCCGCCCTGAATACAAGCACCCCGTGCAGGAAACAGGCCGTCTTTTTCCCCTCCTTTAACTGCAAAACTGTCCTCCCCTCCATCCCCGGAAAACCGGCTGCTGCGGCAGCACCTGATTTTACACTGCCTATCCCGTGGGAGAAAACTTCCTGATATTCCCTTTCCTGCACAATCGCCCTGCCTGCTCCATCATCGTGCTCCTCAGGCTGAACCAGGCCGGAAAACAGCACACTCCATTCACTCACCGACCAGTCCCTCCTGCGCATAACAGATATCCTCCCTTATCAAAAATGCTTATTGCGCATAAAAAATAGCCATTTACGCCAATTATGGCTTGTTCTTCCTTATCCCGGCTGTTACCATCCACTTCTGACATTTAATACACTTGCGTTACCGTCCTGATGGAACCATGACAGCCACCCAAACCGGCAAAATCCATCTCTTCACTTTCGGACATTCCGAAAACAACACCAGTCTGCCGCCTTTTTTCCTTCCCCTGACAAGCTGGCTGCCAGCTTCCCCGCCCTTCAAACCAGCCCGCCTGAAAACACATCGCCATACTCCCGGCTGCCAGCTAAAACCGGTAAAGCACTTATCTGTCCTCCTGCAACAGGCGCGCCTCGGCAGGAAAAACAGACAACGTCAGGTGCCGCTAAAAATTGCCCCGATCTGTCCTGCCGCCCGTACCCGTTTTCTCTTTCCAGTGTTTTCTTCCTTATTCCCCGCTCAAAGAAACCTGAAACGGTCTGGCTTGGCAAAAAAAATGTTGGGCAATCATAAAAGCCCTTTGGTTCAAACAAGCTTTAATAAACCTGGCTGCCCTTTGGCACACAGGGAAAACAAAAATAACCTTCCCGGCCAAACTCCAAAAGTTAGACCACTTCCGGATTTTTATAAAGTCACAAATGGTTTGTCTTACCACCCATAATAAGTTCATGTATTGTTTTATGAAGAAAAAATCCAAGGATATCGTTGCCGAACGCCTGGACTATCTGATGAAGTCCCATCCCCAGCTGGGCACCCAGATGAAACTGGCTAAAAAAACGGGAATCGGTCAAACCACCATCGGCAGAATACGCCGGGGTGAAGTCAATGCCACAGCAGAAAACCTCTGCACTATTGCCTCTGCTTTTGACGTACCGGTTGGATTCTTCTTTGACGATGATGTTGTCTGGCCAGATGGCGTATCTGGCAGGCCTTCCTCACCGCGCGAAGGGCAGCTGCCCCTTATCTCCTGGGTTCAGGCAGGCAACTGGAATGAAACTATCGACAATTTTCATCCGGATGATGCCGATGAATGGATATACAGCCCTTTCCGGCATACCGACAATGCTTTCGTACTTAGGGTTGTCGGCAAAAGCATGCACAACCCTGGCGGGGAACGTTCCTATAATGATGGAGATTACATTGTCGTAGATCCGGGACGCCAGGCCGTCAACGGCAGTATGGTTATTATCCGGCTCAACAACGAGAACACCGCTGTCTTCAGGCAGCTTCTTATTGAGCCAAATGGCGAAATGATGCTGATGGCGTTAAACCCTGCCTGGCCAAACCGCATCATCAAAATTGAACACAACGTTGCCATCTGCGGTGTAGTAATCGGAAAATGGACAAATGAAACCTGACAGTCTTCCGTAAGGCACATTGCCTTAAAACACCAGGTCAAGCTGGCGCGGCAGGATCTTTGCCGCGCGCTCTCCGCCGGAAATCACCGCACCAGACGGCATCTCATTCCATATCCGCCCATCCAGGAGCCGTCCGGCAGCCTGCTTGCCGCAGCGCTGTCCGTCAGGCCCCCACTCTCCCCATCCGGCAAAACAAAACGGAATACCGGCGCAAACCGCCTGATCCCGGATACGCACAACCCATTCCCTTCGCATCGGCCGTGCACCCGGCCCGCTTTCGCCGCCAACCCTGATCCAGCCAATACCTGATAAATCCAGTTCGCCGATATCCTCCAAAAGCGGTTCCATATTTACCATACGCAGCGGCGCTTCAACCTGCTGCAGCAATGCCATCCGGGGCAAACCGTGAACCCGGTCCTCAACCGTCACCCCCAGCCACAAATTTTCCGGACAGGCGCGCCCGGCAAAATAAACCGGCAAACGTTCAGCTCTTTTGGTCAACGCCATATAAGTATGCCGGGGTGTTGCACGCATCACTGCCATCACCGCATCAAGAAAACTGTCCGGCACCGCAGCATGGAACAAATCCCCCATCGAATCGGCAAAATAAAATGCAGGCTGCCTGCGCCTTTTCGGCTGCTCCAGCCGGTCAGGATGCAAAGCAGGCGCAAAACCGGCTGCATAACCTGGCGCCCCCTGCCGGTATAGCCGCAAAGCAATAGCCCTCGCATAACAATTCCGGCAGGCAGGCGAAACTGCCGTACACCCTGTTACCGGATTCCATGTCAGACTATCCTTCTTTTTTCCGCCGCCCACCTGACTCCCCTCTGCCATGCGCCATTCTTCGTCTGCCCGGCCATCCTCCGCCCTTGCTGGCATCCTTCCTGCCAAAAAAGCAATCCCTTTTTCCGTTCCCTTCCCAATCAGCTCTTACGCCTATAATTTTCCCATTCCATCCAGTAAAAAGCCATCATGATACTACCAGCCTGTCTTACCCCTCTTGCTGCCTGCATGCTGGCGGGCTTTCTCCTGCCTGCCTGTGCAGCTTCCCTGCTTGGCATCGGCAGCGGAGATACCCTGACCATCCTTGATAAAAACCAGACAATCAGAATCCGGCTTGCCTGCATTGATGCACCTGAACCGCGCCAGCCGCAGGCAATCCAGTCCGCCCGTGCCCTCAGGCAGCTGTGCGCCGGAAAAGACATCCGGTATCACACCCTCTTTACCAACCGGCAAAAAGAAACCGTCGCCATCGTCCACTGTCACGGCATCAACATCAACCGGCAACAAGTCAGAACCGGGCTGGCCTGGTCCGATGGTTCATGCCGGGAAGACAATACCTTCGCAGCCCTTCAGGAAACTGCCCGAAAAGCCCGGATCGGCATCTGGCAATCCTCCATTGTCGTCCCGCCCTGGGAATTCCGGCGAAAAGGCATCATCGGCAGCGGCAACAGCATCGCCGGCGAGAAAGAATAAACAAATATGCGTTATACGCATATTCAAAAAGGATAAAAACAGGCTGCTCCATAAAGAATCTTCTCATCTTGCCTTGTCTGTTTTAAAAAAAATGGGGGGGGGAAAAACGCATATCTTCAGCCAAAAAAGGAAAAAACAGGAAAACCAATAACCCTTTTCCGGTTAAAAACCGGTGGATAACCTCTGGATAAATAGGCAGACAAATAGGGATATCCCTGTGGAGAAGCTGCAAAAAACCTCGCGGAAAAAATATTCCCCTGCACCAGGACAAAAAAAATCCCGCCCAAAAGGGCGGGAAAAACAGCAAAAATTACTCAGGCTTGACAGCCATAAAACGCAGCCGGCGGTAATCCGCTACCCACTCCCCCTGCTCATTGACCATCGCCGGCGCGGCAGCATCCCGGATCGCATCAAGAAAACGCTCATGTTCGCTCGGATCCCAGGCATCCATATAATGCCGCCCAAACATCTTCATCCAGTCCCGGACATCACCTGGCAGCACAGTCGGCCGCTCAATCAGTTCAACAGAACGGATAGAAAAACCCGCTTTCTCCAGCACAGCGGTAAACTCAGATACAGAAGGAAAATACCAGGAACGGACACTTTCCATCTCAATGCCGTTTTTAAGCATCACCTGCCGTATTGCTGCAATAATCTTCACAATACTTCCGCGACCGCCCAGTTCGCCGACAAACCGCCCGCCTGGCTTTAATGCACGCATAATGCCGGCCGCCACCCTGTCAAGATGGCGCATCCAGTGCAAGGCAGAAACAGAATATACCGCGTCAAACTCCTCGTTAAACGTCATGCTCTCCGCATTGGCCAGCCGTGCATCCACCCCCAGCTCCCGTGCAGCCTCCACCACACTTTCACTGATATCAATGCCCACCGTCCGGCATCCCCTCTCGTCCAGCTGCTGGCAAACCGCTCCGAACCCGCATCCCACATCCAGAATCCGCTCCCCCGGCTTCGGATCCATCAACTTGATAATTGGCATACCGAACGTCTTCACGAAACGCGACCGCATGGCAATCAGTTCCGGATCAATCCTGACTTTGTAACTCATCATCCCCCCTTTTATAAAAAAGAAAACCGGGAAAAACGGCTTCATCCTGCCGGATTTTCCCCATTCAGGCATCCGCCGGCAGACATCCCGCCGACCAGGCGGGATAAATCAACTTTACCATTAAATTCCGGCTTCTCACCAGAAAAAAAACCATGCAGCCGCGCCATTTTGCCATTTTCCCGTTTCTGTGTATCCTATAGGTTTTTACCCCCCAAAGCGGGAGATCACAACGCACTTATGCCAGAGCACCCTGAAAACAGCCAGAACGCATCCAGACCCCACCGCACCCTTTTTGAGCGCCTTGCCGCGTTCATGTCGCCAGAGCCGGAAAGCCGCAGCGAACTGCTTGATATTCTGCACGACGCGCATACCCGCAAGCTTATAGACGCCGAATGCCTGTCCATGATTGAAGGCGTATTCCAGGTCAACGAACTGGCCGCCCGCGACCTCATGGTGCCACGCGGCCAAATCTATGCCATCGACATTACCCGCCCTGTTGGCGAATGGCTGGCAGAAGTCATTGAAAGCGGCCACTCCCGCTTTCCTGCCATCGAAGGCGACCTCGACAAAGTCGTGGGCATCATCCTTACCAAAGACCTCTTGGCCTACTTCGTGGAAAAAGAATTCGACCTGGCCTCCATCATCCGCCCTGCCGTATTTATCCCTGAATCCAAGCGCGCCAACATCCTGCTCAGAGATTTTCGTGCCAACCGGAACCACATGGCGCTTGTCGTGGACGAATACGGCAGCATAGCAGGCCTCATCACCATTGAAGACGTGCTGGAAGAAATCGTCGGAGAAATCGAAGACGAATATGACGATGACGATGACGAATCCGAAATCCGGATCATCAAGTCCGGCGACAGTCCGGCCTGGCGTGTTTCAGCCTTAATTGAACTGGCCGATTTCAACGCTGCCACTGGGGCCGGCCTTGATGAAACCGCTGCCGATACCCTGGGAGGCTACATCGCCAACACTCTGGGCAGCCTGCCCCATACCGGCGATGTCTTCGATATAGACGGCCTGCACTTCGTTGTCCTCCGGGCCGATGCCCGTCAGCTCCACTATCTCCTGGTAGAAAAACACGCAGCTCCCTCGCCGCATGACGGCGCTCTGGCCACATAAAAGCCATGCGCAATGCCGCCGCTGCCCTGAAACGCCCTGCCGCCGCACTGGCAGCAGGCGCATTATTGGTCTTTGCCCTCGCGCCCTATGGTTTTTCCCTCATCCAGATCATCAGCCTTGCCTTCTTCTTTCACTTGCTGCTTGGCGCAACCACCATCCGGCAGGGATTTTTTACCGGCTGGGCCTATGGCACGGGCTGGATGATCGCCGGCGTGCACTGGCTTTACTTTTCCATGCACCGCTATGGCGGACTCAACCCCTGGCTTGCTGCCGCTGCCGTTATCCTCCTCGGCCTTTTCATGGGCCTGTTGCCGGCTGCGGCTGCCGCGCTGGCTTCCATCGTCCGGCTGCGCCTGGCCGCCTCCGATACCATCGCGGCACTCTTCATCCTGCCATCAGCGCTGACCCTTGCCGAATGGACACGCGGCTGGCTGTTTACCGGCTTTCCCTGGGCTGTGCCGGGTTACGCCCACACCGACAATGCCTTAACCGGTTTTGCTCCTGTTTTTGGCCTGTACGGCATCACCCTTCTTGCCGCTTTTCTGTCCGGCTGCGCCCTCCTCCTCGTCAACCGCAGGCTGCCACACCGCAACCTGCTCTTTTTTGCCGGCGCTGCTGTCATCCTCTGCGGCTACGCCCTGCGCTTCGTATCATGGACAACCCCGGCAGGCGAACCGGTAAGCATCCGCCTGCTCCAGGGCAATATCCCCCAGGAAATGAAATTCTCGCCCGACGCGCTTGCCAACACCCTTGAGCAGTATGCCGGCATGATCACAGCTGCCCCGGCCGACCTGATCGTCACCCCTGAGACCGCCATCCCCCAATACCTGCACACCATCCCCATTGAGTGGTACCGCAAACTGGAAACCTTCGCCATCAAAAACGGTGCCGCTCTGGCTGTCGGCATCCCCGTTGCCGACAGCCTGCGGCAATTCACCAACAGCCTGGTTGTCATCTCGCCCGAATCCACACACCCATACCACCTCGCCTACCGCTACAACAAACAGCATCTCGTTCCCTTTGGCGAATTCATTCCCCCCGGATTCCGCTGGTTTACCAACCTGCTTCATATCCCGATGGGCGACTTCACCCGAGGCCAGGAAATACAGCCTCCTTTTGCCGTCAACAGCCAGTGGGTACTTCCCAACATCTGCTATGAAGATATCTTCGGTGAAGAAATCGCCCGCCAGATCCGCGCTGCCCGGCAGGCAGGCGTACCCGAACCCGGCATCCTGCTTAATCTCTCCAATATCGCCTGGTTTGGCGACAGCCTGGCCCTGCCCCAGCACCTCCAGATTTCCCGTATGCGAGCACTGGAAACCCGACGTCCCATGCTGCGTGCCACCAATACCGGCATGACCGCCGTCATTGACGCCAACGGCCAGATTCTGGGAGAACTCCCCCCCTGGGAAAAAGCATCCCTTCAAACCACTATTCAGGGCAGAAACGGTGCCACGCCCTACATCCGCTTTGGCAATCATCCGGCCATCCTGGCCTGCCTGATCCTGCTGCTGGGGGGCGCTGTTTTTTCCCATTGGCGGCAAACCAGGCAGCCCGGATACCGGCCGCATCCGCTTGCCGGAAAAAACGACCTGGGCGAACTGTAGTCCATTCTCCCCTGATATCCGTCAAATCCGTTCGGGAACCTCTCTGTTCCTGCCTGTCCAACCAGTACGCCCTTATGGCGCATCCCTGAAAGCCAACACGGAAGGAGGAAAAAATGAAAAAACCCGCCGCCATCATAGCCAGCTTCATAACAGCTGCCCTGGCAGCCAGCCTGGCACAGGCAGATCCGGTCAACTACGACACCCGCACCATGAAAGAACAGCAATACCGCACAAAAACCGAAAACCAAATCCGCGAAACCAACAAACGCAATGCCGTAAAAGAAAACAACAACGGCACCTACAGCACTGCCGAACGCCCCAACTACGGCTCCCGCAGCGCATCAAACCTGGACAGAAACCCCAATAAACCCATTAACCAGCAGCCCTGATTTCCCTTCCTGTATTCCAAACCCGGCCACGGCCGGGTTTATTTCCTCTCCTCGGCCTGCACAGACCGGCTGACTAGCGATCCTTCATAACCCGCTCATCCGCGCCCAGCCGGATAAACGCCTCCACCACATCCGAATCCCGCCAGCCATACCCCATATTGATATCATACTGGCGAAGCTTTTTAGTCATGAAAGAACGGCGATCCCCTGCTGGCATCGTAAAAGGCGCACGCTCTGCCGCCTTAAGCAACAGCAAAATCAGCTCTTCCCTTGGATTTCCATCAAACGCGCCGTTGCGGTAGCGTCCGCTCACAGCAAAATCAATCGGCGTATACCGGAAACGATCCAGCGCATAAACATCCGCCCCCGCAGCCACCAATACCGCCGCTACCTCTCGCGCAGCGGGATTGGTCAACAGCGCCTGGTGCAGTGCCGTGCGCCTGTCCGGCCCTGCCTGGCGGTTCACCATTGCTCCGGCCAAAAGCAGCGCTCGCGTTACTTCCGGATCAGCGTTATAAGCCGCTGCGGCATAAAGCGGCGGCATCCCCTCCTTTACCGCATTCGGATCCGCCCCCGAAGCCAGTGCCTCCTTTACCGCTTCCGCACTCCCGCAGGCACATACATACCCAAAACCCGAAAGCGGCACATCGCACACCTTCCCGCTGCCATTATCGGCAGCCCATCCCGGCAGCCCAATCAGCCAAACCAGCCCCCATACCAGGGAAACGCCCCATCTCCAGCCCATATCGCCCCTCTTTCTTTTCTATCGGGACATTATAACCTCATGCCCAATACCGCTTCTGACATACTGCCGCCAAATGGGATGACATCCTTGTTGATACTGCCGCCTCCACACCAGCCGGCACCTTGCTGCTTCTTTCCTTTCTTCTTGGCATCCAGACACTGGAAATAAGCAGCGAACTGCGTACCTTCTCCACACGCCTGCTCCCGGCAGCCGTTCTCTTCCAGTGTAGTCTGTGGGCTAACCGGCTTATCCGGAACACCGTCACACTCCGCATCGAAAAAGACAGCCTAAAAGGCCCGGTCACCACAAACTACAGCATCATCCGCTATACCCTGTGCCTGATCCTGTGGTCTGTGATTACCCTCCTCATCCTCTCCAGCCTCGGCGTCAACGTCACCTTCCTGATTGCCAGCCCCGGCATTGGCGGCGTTGCCGTTGCGCCGGCTGTGCAAAACATACCGGGCAATCTGTTCGCTTCCCTGCCCATCGTGCTGGATAAACCCTTTGAAATCGGCAATACCCTCACCATCGACGATCTGACCGGAGCCGTCCGCCACATTGGCCTGAAAACAACCCGGCTGGCTGTTGTCACCGGAGAAGAACTCGTTTTTGCCAACAGCGACCTGCTTGGCAGCCGGATCCACAACCACCGCAAAATGGAAGAGCACCGCGCAGTCCAGACACCGGGCATCAATTCAGCCACGCCGACAGAACATCTCATGCAGGCCAGCCATATCGTCCAGGACATCTTCCATAACCTGCCGAAAGCCAGGCTGGAACGTGTCCACTTCTGCGCCATCGAAGCCTATGCCTTCGATTATGAAATCGTTTATCACATCCTCAACGCCGACTGCACCTTTACATGGATATCCGGCAAACGCTTAATATCGAACTGGTCACCCGCCTGGGAAAGGCAGGCATCGGGCTTCCCTGTCCAACCCGGACTATTCGCCTGCAAAACCTGTCATGAGCAGAAAAGCATGGAAAAACTGCCTGGATGATACTGCCTGCCGGCAATACCTACCTCAAAGAAGAATCATTCCATCCGGTAAAACCGGAACGGAAAACAACATCAGGAAAACAGATGCGCGGTAATCAGCCTAGCTGAAAATCTGCCCCGAAACCACATACGACAGCACCATCGAAATATTGAACACCACAAGACACAACCACAAATAACGGCGTATCCGAAGCGAAGGATGCCCTGGATTACGATGCTCAAAAAACAGAAACGTTGCCGCCAGCACAATCATCGAGCCCGAACAGATATACAGCACCTCTTTTAGCACTGTCAGCGAAGACGGCAGGAAAAACGTCAGCAAAAACTCCGCTGTAACCAAAATGGCCGTCAGCCATAACAAATTGGCTGTTGTCAGATACCTTTCTCCCAACCTGTACTGCGGCTCCTCCGGAACCGCGCTGGGTGCATATCTGCCCTCAGCCTCTGTTTTCTCTGTTTGCGGCAGCACCGCCAGCGGCGTTTCATCAGCCTGCGCGGCATCCGTCTGGGCACCCAGCTCCCGCAGCTCGCCAAGCCTCATTTCTGGCTTGGTCTGCATAAAACCAAACCCTGCCGGACGGTACAACCTGGCATCCAGCACCACCTCGTCATACCTGCCCGAAAACAGGCCAATCTCATGAAAAAATGCCAAGGCATCCGGCCCGGAAAACACCTGTGGATCAGGAGTGCCCGGTTCCGAAATCATAATCTCTTCGCCATTGCTGGCCAGCATTTCCACCACCGCGCCTTCCTGCGGAACATGCCGCCTGAAAATAATGCGCGAAAGCGGTATTTCTCCCAGCATGGCTGCCATCTCTGTCTGGCTGATATGTCTCATTACGCTTTCTTTCTTACCCCACTTTTCCAGTATAACTGAACCTCCAGCCATCGCAAAAAGCACCTGCCCATTCCACGCCAAAATAAGGTACTATTTCTCCCCTTGGTTCAGACACCCGCCTTGTTTTTCATCCATGCAAAAGCCCTCCATCCTTGCCGCTTTCCTGCTTGCTGCCGCGCTGCATCCCGCTTTGGCAGCGCCCGACAGCGCCTATGAAAAAGGGCAAGCCTATTACCGCAGCGGTGAATACCGTCAGGCCGCCCAGGCCTTTCTCCAGGGAGCCAACCGGGGAGACGCCAAATCCCAATACCATCTTGGCATCGCCTATTCCACCGGCGAAGGCGTCGAAAAAAATGACCGCACCGCTTTTGCCTGGTACAAAAAAGCAGCCGAACAGGGACTGATGTACGCCCAGTACACACTGGCAAAATGCTATGAGGAAGGCCTGGGTGCACCGCAAGACTACACCCGTGCCGGCGCCTGGTACATGAAAGCTGCCGAACAGGGCCACCCGATGGCGCAATACAGCGTCGGCATCCTCTTTGAAGAAGGCCGGGGCGATATCCAGGATTTTGCCGCCGCCGCCGCATGGTACGAGAAAGCCGCCGGACAAGGCCTGGCTACCGCCCAATACAGGCTGGCCGTCCTGTACACCAGGGGGCTTGGCGTCAAAGCCGACCCTGCCCGCGCCATCATCTGGCACACCCGTGCCGCTGAACAGGGAGACATGCGCGCCCAGGCAGCCCTGGGCAAAGCCTACTTCTCCGGACACATCGTCCTGCGGGATTACGCCAAAGCCTACTACTGGAGCGTCAAAGCCGCCGAACAGGGTGACCTTGAAAGCTGCATGGCTGCCGGCGCTGCCCTCCGAAACGGCCTGGGCGTTCCCAAAAATCCGGCCGGGGCCCTCCAGTGGTACCTCCTTGCTGCAAAGCACGATTCCCCCCAGGCCTGGTACATCGTCGGCACCATGTACGAATTTGGCGAATCCGGCCCGGCTGACCCGGCCAAAGCCTTTGCATGGTACGAAAAAGCTGCCGAACGCGGCCACCCCAACGCCCAATTCAGCCTTGGTATGCTCTATGAAATGGGCCGCAGTATCCCGCCCAATCGTGAAAAAGCCCGTTACTGGTTTGCCCGTGCTGCCCGGCAAGGGCTGAGAGAAGCCGCTCAGCTTCTGGAGCTGACAACCCTGCGCAGCAACACGCCTGTTACCCCCTGAGACCCGGCAACTGGCAAGCAGCTGCCGGACCCCTTCCTTGCTCGCCATAAAAGCGGCATTAACCTTTCCGGCCAACCCGCACGGCAACAGGTCAGTCCTGAAAGAAAACCAGTCCGCCTTGAATGCGGGCGGGCAACAAATACGGCCCATCCCTTTTCCCAGGACGGCGCTTTATATCTCATTCGTTATATTCTGTCAAGAAAACAGAACAAAAGTATTGTATAAAAACGACACACAATTTCTCAGATTGGTTATAATAAAATCGTAGACAGGGAATAAATACTCAGAACTGGCTACACAAAGCGCAGTAAGAAGGGGAAAGGCAAATAACGCCTGTGAACGGTCTTCCGGGAAACAAAACATCCCCCGTACAACATGGCGCAGCCTTTCAGGAACAGTGTCCCATAAGGGCACAGGGTAACATGGCGGTAACCCGCCAGGGAAGCCGCCCTCGAAAGGAGAACACCATGTCTTCAGCTACACTGCCTCCAGGCTTCTCATCACGCATTGTGCCGCGTCCTGCTGTCCGGCTTGCCGGTATCCGGATTCGCACCAGCATGGAAACCGCTCGGGAAGATATCGAAAAACTCCGGGATAATGCCCTGCCGCAAATCAGTCGTTTCATTGCCGGAAAACAGGACACTGCCGCTTATGGCGTCTCATGGGTAACCGATGCCGGAACATGCAGCTTCGACTACTGCCTGGCCTGCCGCCGGAACCGGGATAGTGCGCTGCCCGGCAGATTTGAGGAAATCGTCATTCCGGCAGGACTGTATGCTGAATGCACCCTGCCTTCGCGCGAAGCCCTGTACAGCCTTTACGACTACCTGTACCACAAATGGCTGCCCGAACAGGAAGAAAGCATCGGAATAGGAGATACCCCCTGCTATGAAGTTTATCCTGACCACGGCCTGAAAGAAGGCCAGATGAAACTCTACATCCCTATCGTCAGTGCCTGACGCCGCAGCCCGCCGGTACAACGGCGGGCGCCTCTGGAAAAAAAGCATGGCGTCCATTATAGTATCGCCACCCGGCCTTGTCCGGATATTTCCCGTATTTCCACTCAATCCGGCAGCCCACCATGGAACAGCAATACCTTGCCCTCCTGAAAGACATCCTCGAAAACGGCGTTCCCAAAAATGACCGGACCGGAACAGGCACCCTTTCCGTATTCGGCCGTCTGTACCGTCACGACCTTTCCCTTGGCCTGCCGCTTCTGACAACCAAACGCCTGCATGTGCGTTCCATCATCTGCGAGCTGCTCTGGTTTTTGCGCGGCGACACCAATATCCGCTATCTCAACGAAAACGGCGTAACCATCTGGGACGAATGGGCCACGCCTGACGGCGAACTGGGGCCCATCTATGGCGCGCAATGGCGAAACTGGCAAGGAAGCGATGGAAAAATCCACGACCAGGTTGAAGCCGTTATACACAGCATCCGGCACAATCCCGACAGCCGGCGTCATATCATCAACGCATGGAATGTCGCCCTCTTGCCGGATGAATCAAAAAGCCCCCAACAAAATGTCAGAGAAGGCAAGATGGCGCTGGCGCCTTGCCACGTCATGTACCAGTTCTGGGTAGCCGACGGACGGCTTTGCACCATGATGACCCAGCGCTCCGGCGACATCTTCCTTGGCGTTCCCTACAACATCGCCAGCCTGGCCTTTCTTACCCATATGGTTGCCCACCAGACCGGTCTGCAACCCGGTGAAATCATCCATGCCGTCGGCGACCTGCACATCTACCGCAACCACCTTGACCAGGTTCACACCCAGCTTGCCCGCCAGCCGCGGCCTTTGCCTGAACTGGCTTTTGCACGCAAACCGGACAGTATCCTGGACTATACCTACAATGATTTTCTCATTACCGGCTACGACCCCCATCCTGCCATCCCTGCCCCGATTGCTGTCTAGGCCGGGCAAGATGCAAAAAAAACGCGCCCTGGCAAAGGCGCGTTTCTGGAGAGATGAGAAATATAGCCCACATACACAAAGGACATGTAGGCATTATAGTGTCTCTTCACCTGTAGTTGACACATTGTAATATCCTGTTACACTCTTTAGCTTCCTGCAATACTTTCCCTGTACCGGCATAAGCCGGGCAGGCCGGCTACGGCACAACCCTCCCGCACGCCTGTTTCCGAACGGGTAAACAAGCCGGTATTCCAGGCCAGCCGCAGGCAACACGCCCTGCAGGCGGCAAAACACCCGGCAGATCCCGGAAAAAACACCGCAGGCGCCGGAGAACCGGCATGACCCTTTTTGACGAAACCTACCCGGACAAAAACGAATGAACAACAAGATTGCCACCGCCAGACTGGATTTCAGCAACTCCGCCCCTGCTGTTGACCTGCCGGTTTACAAAGGCTCTATGGGACCGGACGCCATCGACATGCGCGCACTTTACAGCAAATCAGGCAAACTCTCCTACGATCCCGGCTTCATGGCAACCGCGTCCTGCCAGTCCGCTATCTCATACATTGATGGTGAAAAGGGTGAGCTGCTTTACCGCGGCTATCCCATTGAGCAGCTGGCCGTTTCCTGCGATTACATGGACACCTGCTACCTCCTTCTGAAAGGCGAACTGCCCACCAAAGAGGAAAAAGCCGTCTTTACCAAAAACGTGGCAGACCACGCAATGGTACACGAGCAAATGCAGTTCTTCTTCCGCGGTTTCAGGCGCGACTCCCATCCCATGTCCATTCTCGTTGCAACCGTCGGCGCGCTCTCCTCGTTCTACCACGATTCACTTGACATCACCGACCCGGCCCATCGTGAAATGGCGGCGCAGCGCCTCCTGGCCCACATGCCGACACTGGTTGCCATGTGTTACAAATATTCCATCGGCCAACCCTTCATCTATCCGTGCAAAGACCTGTACTACACCGCCAATTTCATGCGCATGATGTTTGCCACCCCGGCCGAGGAATACCGCATCAACAATGTGCTGGTACGCGCGCTTGACCGCATTCTCATCCTGCATGCAGACCATGAGCAAAACGCCTCTACCACCACCGTTCGCCTGGCTGGTTCCAGCGGTGCAAACCCCTTTGCCTGCATCTCTGCCGGCATTGCCTGTCTGTGGGGACCGGCGCATGGCGGGGCAAATGAAGCCGCGCTGACCATGATCCGCCAGATCGGCTCCGTCGAAAAAGTAGGCGAATTCGTCAAAAGCGTCAAAGACCCGGCCAACCATTCCCGCCTGATGGGATTCGGCCACCGCGTTTACAAAAACATCGATCCGCGCGCTACCCTGATGCGCGAAACCTGTCACGAAGTACTCAACGAACTGGGCCTGCATAACGATCCGCTCTTTAAGATTGCACTTGAAATTGAACGTGTCGCACTGGAAGATGATTACTTTGTCTCCCGCAGACTCTATCCTAACGTGGACTTCTATTCCGGTATCGTCCAATCCGCACTTGGCATCCCCTCCAACCTCTTTACCGGCATATTCTCCCTGGCACGCACCGTTGGCTGGATTGCCCAGTGGAAAGAAATGATCTCCGACCCGGAACAACGCATCGGCCGCCCCCGCCAGCTTTACATCGGCGAACCCCGGCGTGATGTCCCGTCCAGCCGTCCATAAAACCATCCTTTTCCTGGGGAAAGCCCTTCCGGCTTTCCCCCTTTGCGCCGCCGCAATCACCCTTGGCGCCGGCTGAACTCACACACGAGCTTCCAGTCCCAATCCCTGTCACCTTCATTTTCCGTTACACGCCATGATTCCGCGCACCCGCCCGCTTCCTGCCATCTCCTGCCGCCTTCCCATGTGCCCGCCCCCGCCGCTCTCCTTATCGCCCGATACGTCATTGGATGAGCAGTCTGCTGCCGGCATCCTGGATGGATTGGCAACCCGGCAAAACCAGGACGGCGGATTCGGCAGTTTTCATCCCGGCGATCAGGCAAAATCCACCGCCTCTGCAACCTGCGCAGTAACCGAAATCATCCTCCAGATCGGCATCACCGGCCGCAACCATTCCTTGGCAGTGCACCCTGTTGTCACCGGTATTATCGACTATCTCCGGAACTATCCGCCCCTGTCGGCAAATACTCCCTATGGCAGCAAACCTGCTTCATGGGAACGTCCTAATGCGCCCTGGTGGAAAAAAAACCGGCCCACCCGCTTTCACCCGCTGGCCGCCCTGACCGGATTTGCCCTGTCTTTCGCCCCTCGCCGCCTGCCGCTTTATAAAAACAGCCTCCGCCAGGCAGACCACCTTATCCGCGCTTTTATCCGTTCCCCCTTTCTGGACAATGCCGCCGAAATCAACAGCATCAAACGGCTTATCTCCCATCTTCATGCCGGGGAAATCCCCGTCAGCGATCCACCGGCCCTCTACCACCTCAAAATCCGCCAGCAAATAAATCTCCTGGCACAACAACACCAGCCCGGCACACGCCACTGACAGCAAAAAGACTGCCGGACACAGGAAACTAGCAGAAACTGTCCTGGATAATCTCCCTTAAAATGGCATAAAACGGAGCCGCCCCATACTTTTCCCGAAAAGGCACATGCCCACACTGCGGCAGCAGATAATGCCTGAACGGAATGCAATTTGCCTGCAAAGGCAGCGTTATACCTTCTGCCGGACGGGGATCATATTCACCGTGAATAACATGCAGCGCACAACGTACATGCCTAATACGCCTTAACAGCTCCCCGCTCTCGCACATCGCCTCTGCCTCCTGCCAGATTCTCAGATACCCCTCAGGATTAAACGGCAAACGCACCTGCTGCTCCCCCTTTCCCATGCACAGTTCATAGTAATCCGTCTTTTCCAGCAATTCATCAATCTTCTGTATCAGCCAGCAGCCCTGTTCTCGTGGCGCCCGTTCCAGGCGAAAAACCAACCTGTTAAACAGCATCCATTCCTCCCTGCTCATTCTGGCTCGGCGGCAATCATGGATGCGAAAAGCATACCTTGCATCCAGCGGCGCGCATCCTGCCAGCACTGCCTGCCGGACATCCTGTGGATAAGCAGCAGCATACAACAGAGACAACCATGCGCCCCAGGCATGTCCAACCAGTACAACCGGCCTGGTACAACTTCGGCCGATCTGGTCATGCAACTCCTCAATCAGGGCAGCCACATCCTGTTTTGATTGCAATGGTTCAACAACCCCTGCCAATGATGACAAATGCCTGGCTACCCCGGAAAGAAAACCCGGCGCTCCCGGCCCGCCATGAATGACGGCAACCCTGAAAGGCGGATCCCCGTATAACCGAATCACATTGCCACCTCCTTCCCCCGGAAAACTATTCTTCCGGCCCATCTTCCTTCATTGCATCAAACCATTTTCCTGCAATAGTTTTCCTGTTACAGCAAAAACAGACCAGATTTGACTATATCTATCCGCAAAACCACCCGGAAACTTTTCATGAATAGTCTGTCAAAACAAAAAAAGAACCTCCGCCAAACCACCATAGCAAAACTCGAATATTTTAGTATTTTTTCACGTCACAAATTGATTTTGCATAGCCCAAAGAAAAATTCATACAAGCCTCCACAACAAAAAGAACATCATCTGACATTACTTTATTTGGCGTCTGTTTTCATGAAACGATAATACCACAATAATAGACCGTTTTTGACTTATTAAATCGCAACAAATCATAAAAGGTCTATATCACCAGGCCATACCGGAACAGAAAAAAATGCATTCTTGTTGTATCATTCATCCATTCCAGGACGACACAGGAACTTTCATGCCAATCAGCCTGCCCTTTTCCTCCCGGTTCGCGCCGCTTCCTGCCATCCTGCTTGCCGCAGGCTTTAGCCTTGCTGCCCCGGCACAGGCAACTGACACTCCGGCGCAGGACACGGGCATTTGCACCCAATATGCGCTTGGACAAGGCGTGGAAAAAGATGAAAAAAAAGCCCATGCCTGCTACATTGCAGCCGCCCGCAAACATGATGCTGCCGCCATGTTCGGCCTGGGTGTTCTTTATGCAAAAGGAATCGGCGTTTCAAAAAATTATCGCGTCGCCGCCGAATGGTATCAGGCCGCGGCAGATCTGGGTCATAGCGGCGCCATGCACAACCTTGGCAACCTGCATATTCTTGGATTAGGTGTGGAAAAAAATGACCAGACAGCCAAAAACTGGTATGAGAAAGCTGCTGCTTTAGGCGATACCGGCTCCATGTGCAACCTCGGCCACCTTTATCGCTACGGTTACGGCGTCCCTGTCAGCTTTGCCACAGCCCGCAGCTGGTATCAGAAAGGGAGCAGCTCCTACAATGAATGCTGCCTGCTTAACCTTGCCTGGTTTACCTTTCGCGGCTGGGGAGCTCCGCAGGATTTGCCCGCTGCCTTCGAACTGGATAAAACCGGCGCGCTGATGGGCAGTCCGGCAGCCGCCTTTAACCTTGCACGCATGTATCATCATGGCCTGGGCATTTCCGAAAACCCCGCCCTGGCCTGGCACTGGTACCAGCAAAGCGCTCAAAACAACTATCCGCCTGCTATGAAACAAATGGCCGAAATCCTTGAACATGGCCTGCTCGGACAGGAAACCAATACCGAAAAAGCCGATAACTGGAAACAACAAGCCAAAACCGCTGCACGGGAAACAACAGCAGATCCCTTTTACTCTGCCGCCTATGGCCTGGAAATCCTCCTTCCCGTCATAACAGCGCCTGAGCCATGAACAAAAAAACCGAAAAGGAACCCGCATGGAATACGCAGCAGAACTGCCGGAAGACCTCCAGGAACAAATAGAAGCCCTAAGCGGCCAGGGCGGAGAAGCTATGGAACAGGGCCGCTATGAAGAAGCCGTTGAACTGTATAACCAGGCGCTGGCCGCTCTGCCTGAACCTCGTGAAAACTGGGAAGCCTATATCTGGCTCAAGGCAGCCCTGGGAGACGCCTGCTTTCACATGGACCGTTTTGATGATGGGCTGGATCATTTCTATGAATCCTACACAGCATCCGGGCCGGAAAACGCCAACCCCTTCATCGTTTACCGGCTGGGACAGATATACCGCCAGATTGGCGATGAAGAGCGCGCCGTTGATTTTCTCACGCGCGCCTATCTGCTTGAAGGCGAAGACATCTTCGAAGACGAAGAAGACCTCGTTTACCTGCGCAACCGGGCAGACCTCCATGAGAATGACGAAGACGAAAACACCGGCGGATACGAATACGGCGATGAAGAAGATTATGAAGATAGCCGTTACGGCGCAGGCCGTTTTGATGACGAAGGATTCTCCCGCGGCTACATTCCGCGGGACGACTACGAAGAATACGGCGACGATTGATATCCTGCCAGAAACTCACACAACAAAAATCAGGGATACCAGGGCAAATTATAGGTATTCTTGACACGCACCGAACACCGCAAATACCCCGTCCACAAAGAAGCTATCACAACAGAAAAAGCCACGCTGCAAACTCCCTGCCAAAAACTTCCTCCGGCACACCCAACCCGCAAAACCAGTTTGCCGGCAAGCAACGATGCCAGATTCAGTATTGGACCGGCCAGCCAGATCCCATACACCGCCGCCTTTACAGACGCCTTTTCCCGCACCCTGCAAAGGCGGTACCCCGTCAATATGGAAATCGTTGCACTGGCAAGAAAAAACAGCCAGGTAATCGCCTTGTAATCCTCCCAGGCAGGCAAACCGGCCACACCAAACACCGTCTCAATTTTGGCCAGTCCGATATAAATCGTAACCAGCCCGCCCAACGGCCACAGCACCAGAAGATTGGCCGCAAGAAAAGCCAGCCAGCCTCCCATTCCCTGCCGTTTCGGGCTCTTTTCCCTTAACGACTCATACATACCGACAGTCCGTGAAAACAGGCTTTGTGGGACTGCCAAAGCAAGGAAAAACTCCCGCGCCACTATCCTTTTTTTGCCACAAGTCAAAAGTGCGCATACACCAAGTTGCCTGCATATCCCGTCCTGCCTGAAAGCACAGCACCGTTTCAGCCCTTTATTACGCTTCCTCTTCTTTGCTTGCCAAAAATGCCAGCGCCTGCTCAAGGCTCCGTGTACGGGAAAATGGCGGCAGGCTCTGCCAGACACGCCGTCCATACCGCCTGGAAACCAGCCGCCCATCACAAATCATCAGCACACCCCGATCCCGCTCATCCCGAATTAACCTGCCGGATCCCTGCCTTAAATTCATGATAGCCTCCGGCAGCTGGCAATCCATAAACCCGTTTCCCCCTTCTTTTTCCAGCACGGCAATCCGTGCTGCCAGCACCGGATCATCCGGCGGTGCAAAAGGCAGCTTATCCACCGCTACCAAAGACAGCGCCTCGCCGCGCACATCCACCCCTTCCCAAAAACTTTGGCTGCCCACCAGCACCCCGTTTCCTGCCTCGCGAAAACGTGCCAGCAGCTCCGTCCGGCTGGAATCGCCCTGAACAAAAAGCGGAAAAGGCCACCCGTGCGAGGCAAACGCCTCCTTAAAGCGCGCGGCAATCCGGTCCACCGCCCTAAGCGTTGTGCACAACACAAACGTCCGGCCGCCGGATGCCTCAATCAGCGGCAACACCGCCTCTGCCACCGCATCCGGAAACAACGGATCATTCGGCAGCGGCAGCCCTTCCGGCACATACAACAACCCCTGCCTGGCATAATCAAAAGGGCTGGCCCAGCTTTGCGAGCGGGCAGATTCCAGGCCAAGACGGGAAGCAAAATAGTGAAAATTGCCGCGAATCGCCAGCGTTGCCGAAGTAAAAATCCAGGCGCGCGGCGGCCCTTCCTCACGCTGCTTGGTAAAAATAGATGCCACCGACAATGGCGTCTTGTGCAGCAGCAACATATTTCCCGATGCCTCCGCCCACAGCACATGCGCCATATCCGCCTCGCCCTTTGCCTCCTTTCCCCATTCCGCAAACTGGCTGGTCAAATCCACCGCCCGGCTATGGCACAACGCCAGCATCTCGGTTCGCTCAGCCTGCGTTGCCAATGCTTCCTCCAGCCGGCCAAGTCCCTTCGCCATTTCCATCACCCGCGCAAACAAGGGGTGATCCGCCTCCATCTGGCCCGCAGCCAGCTTCAGATAATCTTCCCTGAAAACCAGCCGCAAATCCCTTGCAGCCTTCTCTACACCGGATACCAGCCGTCCCCAGTCCATCGCTTCCCGCGCATGAGCCAACCCTTCCGCCAGCGTATCCCTGCACAAGTCAAATACATGCGAAGTGGAAACCGTTTCCCCAAAAAACAGCGTTGCCGTCTCTGGCAGCTGGTGCGCCTCGTCAAAAATCACCGTATTGGCCGTTGGCAGCAACTCGGCCACCCCCGAATCCTTCAAGGCAATATCCGCAAAAAAAAGATGGTGGTTTACCACTACCACATCCGCCTGCTGCGCCTGCTGGCGCGCCTTTACTACAAAACAGTCCCCATAATGGGAACACTCGGCCCCCAGGCAATTATCCCGGGTCGAAGTCACCATATGCCATATCATGGCGTTTTCCGGCACCTCGGCCAACTCCGCCTTGTCGCCAGTCTGAGTCACCCTGGCGAAACGGGCAATCGAACGCAAATAACCCGCATCCGCACGTGAAGGCAGGCGGCCCTGCTCCATCGTCCGCTCCAGACGCAGACGGCATACATAATTGGCACGGCCTTTTAAAAGCGTTACCGTCACCGGCGCATGCAATGCCTGCCGCACTACCGGCATATCCTTTAAAAAAAGCTGATCCTGAAGATGCCTGGTTCCTGTTGAAATAATCACCTTGCCGCCCCACAGCAGCGCCGGAACCAGATAAGCAAACGTCTTGCCCGTACCTGTACCGGCTTCTGCCACCAGCGTTTCGCGCTGCTCTATCGCATCGGCAATCGCTTGCGACATCTCCACCTGAAGCGGGCGCATACGGTAACCGTCAACCATCCCGGCAAACGGCCCGGACGGGTCAAAAAAACGGGCTACTGCCGCATCATGCACGCCAGACGGCAAAGCAGTGGCGCCATCAGCGTTCAGTACGGAATCAGGTATCTCGGTCAAGAAAAAACCTCAGCAGAAACATCAGAGAAAAATCTCCCATCCCCTATTATAGGGCATTCCAAACATACTGTACAAAAAATCAGTTAATTAACCTTCTTCCTTTCGTTTTCCTGGATAACGGCCTGTTATACATAGACAACCATAACATCCCGAACTATCGGCCTTGGCCCAAACACCGGCGGCATCCCCTGCAAGAACTCCTACTGTTTTCCGGGCAAACTGCCCGCAACAGCCACTTGTAAAGGAAAAAACTGGTAAGCTTGGCGCTTTATCCGTACTGATACCGGCAAACCAAAGGAACTCCGCCATGACCATGCCAGCCGCACTAAAATTCATCTCCTGGAACGTCAACGGGCTGCGTGCCGCGCTCGGCAAAGGCTTTCTTAATATTGCCAGCCGGCTTGACCCGGATATCCTTTGCATACAGGAAACCAAAATGCAGCCAGGCCAGGCCGAAATTAACCTGCCGGGATACCGCCAATACTGGAACAGTGCCGTCAAAAAAGGATATTCCGGCACAGCTGTTTTCTCCCGGCATGAACCGCTTTCCGCCACCTGCGGCATCGGCATCGAAGAACATGACAACGAAGGCCGCGTCATCACCCTCGAATTTGACGCCTTCTATCTGGTTAACGTCTATACACCCAATTCCCGGCAAGGGCTGGTCCGGCTGGATTACCGAATGAAATGGGAAGATGCCTTTCGCAGCTACCTGGCAAAACTGGATCAGTCACGGCCAGTCATCCTCTGCGGCGACCTGAACGTTGCCCATCAGGAAATCGATCTCAAAAATCCCCAGGCCAACCGGAAAAATCCGGGCTTTACCGATGAAGAACGGGAACAAATGACCCGCCTTCTCAACACAGGCTTTACCGATACCTTCCGCACCCTGCATCCCGATGCCAGGGATGCCTACACCTGGTGGAGCTTCCGCAGCAACGCGCGCGCCAACAATGTCGGATGGCGTATCGACTACTTCCTTGTCTCAAACCGGCTCATGCCGGCAGTATCCGCTGCGGGCATCCTGCCAGACATTGCCGGCAGCGACCACTGTCCCGTACAGCTTGAACTCAAACCGGCTGTCTAAACGCCGTTTTGTCTCTGCCCACCGGTTGCCCTGCCTCTTCCCTTAACAGCCCCCTTTCATTCCCGCGCCATTTATTTTGCCTGCTGCCCGCCTTTACATCCGGTACGGCCTTCACCCCGAAAAGACTTGTGCCATCGCAAAAAACCGTCTAACAGCATAAACCTGCCCCTGGCGGCACAGTCAAACTACCGGACTTTTTCAGCGATACCCGGCTGACACATTGCTGTACCGCCAGCCCGGAAAAACAAAAGCCACCAACGGAAACCCGACCGACCATGAAAAACCGACTAGCCCCGTCAGGCCTGGAAAAACGACAACCACCGCCATGGAATCCTGCCCGGCTGCGAGCCCTGCTCCGCCATGAACTTGCCGGAGATGAAATCATCGTTGTCTCCAATCGCGAACCTTACATCCATACCCATGCCGACGGCTGCATCCATGTCATAAGGCCAGCCAGCGGCCTGGTCACAGCCGTTGAGCCGGTCATGCTCGCCTGTTCCGGCACATGGATCGCCCACGGATCCGGCACAGCCGACAGGCAAACTGTTGATGAACGTGACCATGTTCAGGTTCCGCCGGATAATCCAGGCTATACCCTAAGGCGCATCTGGCTAAACAAAGAAGAAGAACGCGGCTACTATGAAGGACTGTCAAACGAAAGTCTGTGGCCCCTGTGTCATATTGCCCATGTACGCCCTGTATTCCGCGCTGGCGACTGGGAACAATATGTCGAAATCAACCAGAGGTTCGCCCAGGCCGTCATTGAGGAAGCCAAAAGCGATAACCCTGTCATCCTTGTCCAGGATTACCACCTTGCCCTGCTTCCCCGCATCGTCAGCAATGCCCTGCCGGATGCTACCATTATCACCTTCTGGCACATTCCCTGGCCCAATCCGGAATATTTCGGCATCTGTCCCTGGCGCGAGAAAATACTGGAGGGCCTTCTTGGCAGCACCATCCTGGGCTTTCATACCCCATCGCACTGCCATAACTTCATCGGGACAGTCGATCGCTACCTGGAAACACGAATCGAACACGAAACAGCCGCCATCTGCTGCAATGGAAGGTTCTCACAGGTCAGGCCTTATCCCATCTCCATTGCCTGGCCGGAAACAACCGCAACTTTCCCCGCCCAAAACAATCTGTCACGGCAAACCATCCGCCGGCAGCTCAAACTCAACGATAACGTGCTGCTTGGCGTAGGGATAGACCGTCTGGACTATACCAAAGGCATCATTGAGCGCTTTGAGGCTGTTGGGCGAATGCTGGAACTATATCCCGACATGGCAGGACGCTTTACGCTTATCCAGGCTGCTGCTCCCAGCCGCACTGTACTGCAAGCATACCGTTTCCTTGAAAAACGCGCCCAGGCGCTGGCAAAACGCATCAACCGGCAGTATGGCAGCAACAGTTACCAGCCCATCCGGCTTGATATACGGCAACATGCCCAAGACGATGTGCGCCGGCTTTACCGTGCTGCCGATGTCTGTATAGTCACCAGCCTGCACGACGGTATGAACCTCGTTGCCAAAGAATTCATTGCTGAACGTGACGACGAGCAGGGCGTCCTTCTCCTGTCGTGTTTTACCGGTGCGGCCGCCGAACTGCCCGAAGCCCTCATTATCAATCCCTACCACACCGATATGACAGCCCAGGCACTCTACCGCGCTCTCACCATGCCGCCGGCTGAACAGTCAGAAAGAATGCGGGCCATGCGCGACCATATCCGCCATCATAACATCTACCGCTGGGCAGGCCGGATGCTTTCCGATGCAGCCAGTCTGAGACGCCGCGAGCGCATCCGGCAGCGTATTCGTTCACATCATGCCTACTGGATGCAGCCGGGAACCCTGGCATGAAACCGCTCTTTTCTCAGGCAGGGAAAAAACAGCTTGATAAAATCATCCGTCCAGGAGTCTTATGCGCCTTTGACTTTGACGGCACCCTTTCCCCCATTACGGATAACCCCGTTGATGCCTATCTGCCCGTCCCGGTTGGCAAGCGGCTCCTTGCCCTTTCCTGCCTGACTCCGGTAGCCATCCTTACCGGCCGGGCCATAAGAGACATCCGGAACCGCCTGCCTTTTTCCCCTGCCTTTCTCATTGGAAACCACGGTCTCGAAGGCTTTCCTGGCAAAGAAGCGTTACTTGAAGGCTATAAAAAAGACTGCCTCCGGTGGGAGGCCTGCCTTCGCTGCGCCCTGTCCAGCTGGAACACCGCTGATCCCGGCATTGTCATTGAAAACAAACAATACTCCCTCGACATCCACTACCGGCATACCCCTAATCCCGTGCATACCGGCAAAAAGCTTGCTCTTCTTTTAGCAGCCGTTTTTCCGGATGCGCACATCCTGCCCGGCAAATTCACCTATAGCCTGCTGCCGCAAAACGCGCCGGATAAAGGCGATGCCCTTTCTGCACTCATCCGTATCTCCGGTGCAACAGGCGCAATATATGCCGGAGACGACACCACCGATGAAACCGTTTTCCGCCTCCGGCTGCACAACCTCCTATCCGTTCGCGTAGGCATCTGCCAATACAGTGCAGCTGCCTGGCACATTGATAACCAGAAAACAGTTACCCACCTGCTTGACACCCTCATCAGCCGCTTGTCCCCAACGCCGCCCCTGCCGGAAAAAAGCGCGTTCCCCTTTCCCGAAAAACCGGGCTAACCGCGCTTTTTCAGTCAGGATACCAGCGCACTGTTGGGAAACTGCGCCGCAAAAGTGCTGCCTGTCCCCACTTCCGAAGTAATCTGCAATTCCGCATGGTGCCTGAGCAGCGCATGGCGCACAATTGCCAGCCCGAGGCCAGACCCCCGCTCCTTCCTGCTGCGGTTTTTGTCCACCCAGTAAAACCGCTGCGTCAGCCGCGGAATATGTTCCGAAGCAATACCGATCCCCGTATCCGTTACCGTAAAACGCGGGCCGTCATCTGTGCTTTCCCACTTGATACAGATACTTCCTCCCGGCGGCGTATAGCGTACAGCATTGCGTACCAGATTCCAGAACGCAGCCCGGATTTCATCCTCACTGCCAAACATGGTTTCCGGACCATTCCCGCTTTCCAGCACAATATGGTGGCGGCCATTTGAAACGGCATTGGCTTCGTCATAAATCCCCTTCACCATTTCACGCATCTTCACCGGCTCGTGTGCCACCGGGTTATCCGGTGATTCCAGATGCGTCAGCTGCAACATACTGTCCACCAGTTTCTGCATCTGTATTCCCTGCTCGCGCATCAGCTGCAAATGGGCCAGACGCGTTTCCCTGTCCATATCCGGCTGTGCCTCTGCCACCTCTAAAAACCCGTTTATTACCGTCAACGGCGTCCGCAGCTCATGCGAAGCATTCGCAACGAAATCCCGCCGCATCTTCGCAATATTTTCCTGTTCCGTCATATCGTATGTAATAAAAATCTGGCGGCGGTTCTCAAACGGAATCACCTGAAGCACCAGCTTCCTGTCATTTAACGTCATCTGCAATGGGCGTTCATAACGGCCCAGTATCAGGTAATCCATAAACGCACGGTCATGCACCAGGTTGGTAATGCGCATCCCCTTGTCTTCCTTCTCCGACAGGCCAAGATGCTTTTCTGCCATCGGGTTGCACCACTCCAGAAACAACACATCATCGGCAATCACCACCCCTACCGGAAGCAGCGACATAGCCTGCCTGAAGCGCACCAGCCACTCTGTCAATTCATCCCGGCTCTTTTCCTCATCATGGTGCAGCTGCGTCAACCGCTCATAAACCGCCGCCCACGCGCCCCACCCCTCTGGCGCTTCGGCATGCTTCGGGTCATCCAGCCAGATATCCAGACGGCAAAGAAAATACAACTGCACAACAACCAGAACCGTCATTACGCCAAAACCAGCCAAAAGGCCAATAACAGGCCCGAAATAATACCAGAGCACACCTGCGCCAACCCAGGTCAGCGCAAGCCGTAATGCAGCAGGAATCCAGAAAAGAATATGGGGATTCATGAAAAGGCCTTCCGGGAAAACATCATTAAAACAGCGAACAGTATATGACCGTTTCAAAACAAAATACAAACCTGCCCGGTCATGCCGCATAGCCGTCCCGGCCGGTTCTTTCCGATCCTTTCCCATTGATTGCGCGCAACCTGTTACGTCATTCCTGGAATCTTTTTTCACTGTCAGGCACTAATCCGCATCCGCCCATATCCTGTAAAACAGCCATGAAAGCCCAGATACAACTCTACCCGGATTTCCTTCCTGCCATTTTTCCCTTAAAGCCGCACAGCCAAACCGGCTGTCAGATACTGACACAGCCCATTCCTGTCCGGCGCAATCCCAACCCTACAAGACAACGCGCACCTGTTCCGGAGCATCACCGCCACCCCCTTCCCATTCGCCCGCCCGTTGTCCATCCCTCACCCAGACACCGCTGTCCCTGCCTGAAAAAAGAAGATGAAACCAGCGCCTTCCAAAAAGACAAAGGGAAACAACCCGGCATCCGGCGGAGTATTTCCCATCCTGTTTTTATCATGAGGACAGAAGAATACCAAATCTGCGGATATGAAACAGAAGGTAAAAAAATGGCCCGTCTGATTCTGGGAGACGAAAAGGAAAATGGCACACTCTCCTACTGTGGATGCCTGCCTCTGGGAAATGAAGCAATGGATGAACTGGTTATCCGGAGCCATCCACGGCAAAAAACCTGCCCCTTTGGCGAAACAGGCAACTTAAAAAGCATCAAAGCCGTGTGGCTTATGCCAGGGCTTCAATGTCTCATCAGCAGCACAGAAAAAAGTCCAGAAGGTATCATTTTAAGCGCCATTTACTGCGCATTAAGGAATAACTGGCAACAAAAAAGATAAGCAGAAATCAGGAAAAAAAAGAATAAAAACCACCCGGAGGCATATCCCCTGAAAGCACACTGGCCGAACCTTTCTCTTCAGGAAACCTCGCCGGATTATTAAAGAAATACGATATACAGGAAATGATTTAAACGTTTCCTGCCATCATCCTGCCCCTGCGCTGAAAAGCCTGCGGCAAACAGAAAACAGGAGCGGATTCATTTGCCATGCCGCCATGTGCGGATCGCACCCGCAAAAAGACCTATAGTGCGCATTGCGGCATAAAGCCAAATCACTGTCATCAATATCCAGACTGCAAACGAAATTTCACCTGAAAAGGTAAATGCAAGCAACCTGGTTAATATAGTAAAAGAACCCAAAGGAAAAATAAAACTCCACCAGGCCATACTAAAAGTTAACCCCTTGCGGATCAGGGCGCGTATAGTCAGAAGCAAAGCCATAATAACCCACCAGGCAGCTGCGCCCCATGCCAGCAATGCGAAAAATTCCAGTGTTGCGCCAGCTTCTGCCCCGCCAGCCAACCGCCCCAGAGACAACATGCTTATTGCGCCCCAGCTTAAGGGAGCAAGATGAATCCATAAAGTTGGCGTCAGATAATCAGGTTCAGGTTCCAGTAAAAGATGTTTCTGGAACATCAATGCAAACAGGGCAGAATAAAGCAGCAAACCGGCGCCCAGCCCAAAAACACAAACAAGCCGCCATACGGCATTCCACGGTCCTGCAAACTGGGCGCTCAAACTGCTCCCTGCAACCGGAATGACCACCAGACCGACTACCGGAATAAAAAAAACCGGAGACAAACCCTGTAATTCCTGTCTTTCAAGAAACACCTTGAAAACAATAGTAAAATTAAGCGCTATCGTAATCCCGCTTCCTGCAACCCAAAAAACGGCAGCCGGAATAACTCCCAGGCCAAAAACCAGACACTGGTTTGCCAAGACAAGCAAAGCAATTCCGGTTGTGGAAAAAAAAGCCATTTTTGCTGGAAGACGGTTTAATTCATACACTTCCTTTCCCCTTCCAAGCCACGTTAAAAACGCGTAGGGCATAAGGCAGGCAAATAAAACAATATTAAACCAGTGGAGATATCCTGCCGGTATAACAAGAAACGGGCATATATCACTTTGAATAAATGTTGCACATGCCAATGCGCCAGTACCCATTATGATGGCAAAAACAGCCGGCGGCAAAACAGGAAACCTGGAAAAGCAATTCGGGGCAATATTCATTTCAGGTAATCAATCAATATTGAAACACAGCGCAAATCATCTCCTGCTGTTTTTCAGCATAACATGTTTTTTCACCATGCAGGTTTGCCCAGCCATTATCCATACCCAAACAAAAAAAAAGCCCCGTCAGAGAATCAGGCTGACGGGGCGGCCAGTGAGACAGGAAC
>JAMPAN010000014.1 GCA_023667225.1 Oxalobacter formigenes
GATTGGGCAGGTGGTTTATTGCGCGTGGCGCTTCAATTTATCGCGCGCCGCTTCATGAGGGAACCGGTTTGTGCCCCGGCAATGCCGCCGGTGAGGCCGCCAAACAATCCGCCGAGGATTGCGCCTGCAACACTGCCCAGGGCTGTGCCCATCGGGCCTGCAACCATGCCCAATGCCGCGCTTGTGCGGGAACCTTTGAGCGCACCAGCCAATCCGCTGGCTGCGCCTATGGCCATACCTGTGGTGCTACAGATTGTTTTGGCGTGATCTTTTGTTGTGACGCGGTCGGAATGGCAGCGGGGACAGATGAGGGTTTCCGGTGGGATGAATGTTTCTGAGTGCATAGCATGTTCCTTTCAGGATGGAAGGTAAATGGGTAAAGATCCTTCTCCCTGTCAGGAAGAAAGCGCAGGATAACGGTGTGGCAGAAAACAGACGCAACCTGGCCTACCCGGAAAGGGCAGGCAGGTTGCGGACAGGGGAAGGGATTTTGAAACAGAGTTTCAATTAAGGTATATGTGATTGGGATTTTTTAGAAAGAGGATAGGGAGGGACTGCATTGCGTTATTATTGTTTGGCGATAATGAGGATTTGTGGATACCGTCCTCCAACCAGCTTGAACAGCTCTATAGGAAACGTGCCGGTCAGTGGAGTATCCGCATCAATAAACGTTTTCGTGTCTGTTTCCGGTTTGAAAACGGCAATGCATACGATGTTGAGATCGTTGATTATCGTTATTGACGGTAGAAACAAAGATTCTCAGCAACGCGATATTGCCTTTGCCAAACAGTTTTTTGGATCGGAGGAATGAAAGATGGATACCACTGAGTTTGATGTGCAAACCCATCTGAAAACAGAGGAAGATTTCCAGCTTTTTCTGGAAGCCAGTTTTGCCGAAGACCCTGGCGATGGCAGCGGCATTCGCCTGGCATTGCGTGAGATCGCAAAGGCAAAAGGTGTGTATGCTGTTGCAAAGGAAAGCGGCATTACCCCGCAGGGAATTTACAAATCGTTGGGAGAAAACGGCAACCCTTCTTTTGAAACCATCATGAGAATCATGCGGTCTCTTGGCTATGCCATGATGCCGGTTCATCTGTGAAGTTATCGGCACAAGATTCGCCTATGGCGAAATGCGCTATGTCACAGTCGGCCTGCCTGGGGACAAGGTCGTTGTCATGGCCCATACAGAAACCGAAGATGAAATTCGCATCATCTCTAGGAGAAAGGCTCAGCGCTATGAAAGAGAACGCTACTTTGCCAGTTTCTGAAATCGACGATCTGGATGAAGTGCAGCCACTGACAGAGGAAGACTTCAAGCATGCTGTCCATCGTGTCGGCTTAAAACCTGTCGGAAAGAAGCTGAAAATCAATATAATGCTGGATCCGGATGTGGTGGCCTGGTACAAGGCGCGTGCGGGTGGAGAGGATACCAGACATTGATCAATGCCACTCTGCGTGAGGCTATGCGTGGTGCAGACATTGCAGAAATACTGCGCAGGGTCATCCGTGAAGAAGCAGCCAGGGGGTGAAGGAAATGATGGATGATGAAATGAAGGAATTTTGCGATACGCTTTTGGAATCTGTAAAACAGATGAAAGCAGGGGAAGCGGCGAGAACAACGACTGTTGCTGTTTCCGACATTGTTCGCGCACGAAACAATGTAAACATGTCGTAATCTGATTTTGCGACACTGATAGGCGTTTCTGTGCGCACCTTGCAAGCATGGGAGCAAGGCAAGCGTAATCCTTCTGGTGCGGCAAAAATGCTTATTCGGGTTGCCGAAAAGCATCCTCATGTGCTGCTTGAGGCTGCTTTGTAGGAAGATATTTCCTTGGGTAAAGCAGCATAGCGTGCAGGAAATTTCAATCCCAAACACTATGGAGTCCGGTACAAGCGGCTGTCAGCCTGAGTTGTTTTATACTCGTTACGGCTGTCATCTGAATGGCAGTGGTGTTGGAGGATGCCGCAATGAACAGGAAAATTCGGATCGCTGATCTGAAGCGATCTGATGTGGCAGACTACCTTGATAGCGATGAAGCCATTCGGGAGTATTTCAGACAGGTCATGGAAGAGGGTGATACGGAAGTTTTTGTCTCCATGAAGCCGGTGCCACCTGGAAAAACACAGCACATCATCGAGGACTATATAGGTGCATTGTCCGGCAGTGCAGCTTTTACCGAAGATGCTGTCCAGATACAAAGGGCTATGCGGGAAGAATGGTAAGTACCTGCTGGATACCAACATTGTTCTTGGTTTGTTGTGCAGGCAACAGGAAGTGATCCGGTTTGTTCCCAAGTTCAGAAGCGCCGAGTTGTATTGCAGTGTCCTTACAAAACTCGAATGAGGAACTGCCCCTTCTTTCTCGCAGAGCAACCCATCTGAAATGGCCCGATTCCCTCATTGCGGCCTCAGCAAATTCCGTACACGCAGCTCTTATCAGTTATGATAAGGTGTTGGCCAAGGTTTCATATCCGGGATTGCACACTCTCAATCTGTTGACGGAAGCGTACGGATAGCTGGCTTGGACTGCAATTTGGGCATGTGACCATTGATGGAGGTCATTTATTACTGGATCGGGAAGATATGCGGTCATGGCATTTGATACCGGAACAGCAAAAAATTCATTCGTAGAAATTCCGGATATGAAAAATTTATCAATAACCATGTATCCAGAAGATAAGTTGGCAAAGGTGCAGCATGTTAAAGCTTGAACAGATTCGAAAGAAAATGTCAGTCACGGGGTTGGAGCCTTCTGATGCTGTGGAAGTTCTTATGGCTGATCCAATCGGAAACGATGCCTTGACCATTGTGTATAAACTGGCAGACGGCACGATTCGGGAACGAATGATTTTTCGTTCGGATGAAGCTAATCTGGCAATTGCACAGGCAGGACGTCCTTGGTCATTTGATGCACCTGGTATGGAATTCAAGCTGGCTACGGAAGCGCTGAGAATTGATCTGGCATATCTTTTCGACACCATGATGGCAGTTCATACATCCAATGTCGAGCCGCTCCCTCATCAGATCACAGCAGTCTATGAATCCATGTTGCCGCGTCAACCGTTACGTTATGTACTGGCTGATGATCCTGGTGCCGGAAAAACCATTATGGCTGGGTTATATGTCAGGGAGCTGATGGCCAGATCGGATGCCAGACGGATACTGATTGTGGCACCGGGTAGTCTGGTCGAGCAATGGCAGGATGAAATGTTCGAGAAGTTCGGGTTGGTATTCACTATATTTTCTCGAGAACAAGTCGAACAGTCTCGCGGCGGAAATCCTTTCGAAGATTATGATTTGATAGTAGCACGTGTTGACCAGTTGGCACGTTCCGATGAATTGGTCGAGAAACTGAAGTTGACACGATGGGATCTGATTATCGTTGATGAAGCGCACAAACTTTCCGCCAATTATTTCGGGAATAAAATTAAAAAAACCAAGCGTTTCCAGTTGGGGGAATTACTAGGTGTCATTACACGCCACTTTTTGCTGATGACGGCAACACCTCACAATGGCAAGGATGAAGACTTCCAGCTTTTTATGTCGTTATTGGATACAGATCGTTTTTATGGAAAATTTCGTGATGGTGTCCATCAGGTCGATGTATCTGATCTCATGCGCCGGATGGTCAAGGAAGATTTGCTTAAATTCGATGGAACGAAACTGTTTCCGGAGCGTCGGGCCTATACGGTCAACTATCGGTTGTCCGATATGGAAGCCTCGCTCTATGAAAATGTGTCCAGCTATGTCAAAAACGAATTTGACAAAGCGGATTTGCTTGCAAAAGGAAGAAAAAACAATATCGGTTTTGCTTTAACGGCGCTGCAACGCCGTCTGGCATCCAGTCCTGAGGCTATATTTCAATCGTTAAAACGTCGCCACAGGCGCCTGAAAAGCAAACTGGACGAAGCACAATTGCGCCATCGTGGACAATCCCTGATTGACCTGTTTGATGATACACCGGCGGATGAAGGCATATGGGATAGCAACGACAATCTGCGAGCGGAAGAATACGAAAATTTCGAGGAAGAAATGGTGGACAAAACCACCGCTGCCCAAACAGTCAAGGAGCTGGAAGCAGAAATTGCCATTCTGGAAAGACTGGAAGAAGAAGCAAAACAGGTTGTTTTGTCCAACCAAGATTGCAAATGGGAACAGTTGTCACAACTGTTGCAGAATACGGAAGAAATGCGGGACGATGCTGGACAGCAACGGAAGCTGATTATCTTTACAGAACATCGTGATACGCTGAATTATCTGAATGCGAAAATCTGTGGTTTGATCGGCAGTGAAAAAGCCATTGTACTGATTCATGGCGGTATCAAACGGGAAGAAAGAAGGAAAACACAGGAACTGTTTCGCAATGATCCCGATGTGAAAGTGCTGATTGCTACTGATGCTGCAGGAGAAGGCGTCAATCTGCAAAATGCCAATCTCATGATCAACTATGATTTGCCGTGGAATCCCAACCGGCTTGAACAGCGTTTTGGACGTATCCACCGCATCGGTCAGACAGAAGTCTGTCATTTATGGAATCTGGTAGCGTCAGAAACACGAGAAGGCGATGTTTTCCATAAACTGTTTGACAAACTGGAAGTGGAACGTGCTGCCCTGGGCGGGCGGGTTTTCGATATTCTGGGAGAAGTATTTGCCGAGAAGAGTTTGCGTGAGCTGTTAATTGAGGCAATCCGTTATGGCAATGATCCGGTAAAGCGTGACGAACTGCTGCAAAAAATGGAAGGTGTTCTTGATACGGAGCATTTGCGCGATATTTTGAAACGGAATGCACTGTGTGAAGAAATCATGGATGACAAACGTCTGTTTGCCGTTCGTGAAGAAATGGAAAAAGCAGAAGCACGTCGTCTTCAGCCATCATTTGTGCGATCCTTTTTCGATCAGGCGTTCAAACTGGAAGGTGGTGCCATTAGACCTCGAGAAGCCGGGCGCTATGAAATTACGAATGTGCCAAGTATTATTCGTGAACGTGACCGCCAGATATCAGGTCGCAACACGCGCAATATCAATCCGGTTTTGCGCCGTTATGACCGGGTTTGTTTTGACAAACAATATGTGCGCCTAAAAAACAAAACAGCAGCCATGGCTGAACTGTTACATCCTGGTCATCCGTTGATGCTCTCGTTGACGGACATTATTCTGGAAAAGTACCGCAAGCTATTAAAACAGGGGAGTGTACTCATCGATCCGGATGACATGGGTATTGAACCCGCAGTTATTTTGATTCTCGATCATGCTATTCGAGAAAGTTATGATCCCGATCAGATCGTTTCCCGCAGGCTTCAATTCATTAAAGTGGACAAAAATGGCAAAACTCGTAATGCGGGGTGGGCACCTCATCTCGATTTGAAACCTGCCGAGCCAGCGGAATACGAGCTGATCGAAGATATACTGAAAGAACCCTGGTTATCCAGCGATCTTGAAAAAATCGCATTGTGCTATGCATCAACGGCTATCGTTCCAGCACATTTTGATGAAGTGCAGGCACGCCGTACAGAAATGGTGGACAAAACCCTGGCAGCCGTTCGCGAACGGCTTGTCAAGGAAATCAATTACTTGGCAGATCATCATATCAAATTGACCAATGATGAACAAGCCGGGAAAGATGTGCGTTTGCCGATAAGTAATATCAAACAGATGCATAACGATTTGACGGCGCGTTTGCAGGCACGGCAGCAGGAGCTGGAAAACCAGCGTTGTGTCGTTTCCTCGACACCGGTCATACTAGGCAGCGCATTGGTCATACCGCAAGGATTGCTCATGCAGCGCAGTAATCAACCCGGATGGACAGCGGATGCGGCGATACGCAGTCATATTGAACGTATTGCCATGCAGACCGTCATTGAGACAGAACAGGCGATGGGCCATCATGTGACGGATGTATCTGATCAGAAATGCGGTTGGGATATCACCAGCATTCCGGTAGCAGGCAATGGTGTAGCCGCTGAATCACGGCATATTGAAGTCAAAGGACGCGCCAAGGGACAAACAACCATTACCGTAACGCATAATGAAATTCTGTATGCACTGAACCAGAAAGAAAAATTTATTCTCGCCATCGTCATCGTTGATGGTGAGCAGCATGAAGGCCCGTACTATATCCGCGCACCGTTTACACATGAACCGGAACCCGGAACTGTCAGCCTGAATATGGATCTGGCAAAATTGCTTGCCCGTGCGGAAACCATCAACGTATAACAGAACATGAGCATTATTAGAAATCCCAAAAAACTCATCGAAGTTGCCCTGCCGTTGGATGCCATCAACAAAGCTTGTGAATATGAGAAGATGCCCGGCATTGGAGCGCATCCTCGATGGATACATTTATGGTGGGCACGCAGACCTTTGGCAGCTGCACGCGCTGTGATTTTTGCCCAGATGGTGAATGATCCTGGTTATCAGCAGGGAGGCGGTTTCCGTTTTGGCGTCAATAAGGAAAAAGCCAAACTGGAACGGGAACGTCTGTTTCGTATCATCGAAGATCTTGTCAAATGGGAAAATACCGATAATAAAGAAGTGCTGGATCGTGCACGCGCAGAAATACAGAGGTCGTGGCGCGAGATTTGCGAACTGAACAAGAAACATCCGCAAGCCGAGGAATTGTTCAATCCTGATAAATTACCGGGTTTCCATGATCCGTTTGCCGGCGGTGGCGCTTTGCCGCTGGAAGCACAGCGTCTGGGACTGGAGAGCTATGCTTCAGATCTTAATCCGGTTGCTGTGATGATCAATAAGGCCATGATCGAAATTCCTCCCCGTTTTGCTGGCAAGATACCCGTTTGGCAGCATTTTCCAGAAGACGATCAGGATGACTGGGTAAAAGACTGGAACGGTTCGCGTGGGTTGGCAGAAGATGTCAGGCGTTATGGCATGTGGTTACTGGAAGAAGCGAGAAAACGGATTGGTCATTTATACCCTACCGTAGAAATTACGGACGATATGTTGCGCGAACGGCCCGATCTGGAGCCGCTACTTGGACAGAAGCTGACCGTGATCGCCTGGCTCTGGGCGCGGACGGTCAAAAGCAGCAACCCAGCCTTTTCACATGCCGATGTCCCCCTGGTGTCATCTTTTATTCTTTCCAGCAAAAAAGGCAAGGAAGCGTATGTGGAACCTGTCGTTCAGGGTGACCGCTACGATTTCAGGGTTAGGATCGGAACGCCCCCGGCCCTAGCCAAAAACGGTACCAAACTAGCTCGTGGTGCCAGCTTTCGGTGCATTCTGTCGAATACGCCTATGGACGCAGAACATATCCGCAGAGAGTTCCGGACGAAACAAGCCGGAGTACGTTTAATGGCAATTGTGGCGGAAGGGGAACGGGGACGCATCTATCTTTCGCCGACAGAAGTGCACCAACAAATAACAGATTTAGCCATCCCTGAGTGGCGCCCGAATATTTCGATGAATCAGGAGTGCAAGGACTTAATCAGTGGGCGCGGATATGGTTTTCGATCATGGGATGAACTTTTTACACCACGCCAATTAGCCGCTTTGACTACGTTTTCCGACCTGATACCCGAAGTCATTGAAAAATGCAGGCAGGATGCGCTGGCTGCCAGTATGCCGGATGATGGCAAGGGACTGGATGATGGCGGAACTGGTGCAACTGCTTATGGGGAGGCTATTGGCTTATATTTAGCCTTTGCAATTGATCGATGCGCTGATTTCTCTAATAGTCAAACGAGATGGATCCCCGGCAATCAAAAAGTAATGAACCTTTTTAGTAAACAGGCCATTCCCATGACATGGGACTTTCCAGAAGCAGCATTACTTGAAAACACTGTGGGAGGCTTTTTACCTGCAATAAATTACATCTCAAAATGTATTGAACTTCTTCCAAAGGCTAATACTAAAGCCTATGTAATACAACATGATGCTAAAACAAGTAATCTTTCTGTTAATAAAATCATTTCAACAGACCCCCCTTATTACGACAATATCGGTTATGCTGATTTGTCCGACTTTTTCTATGTCTGGTTACGCAAGAATCTGAGGCCCATCTACCCGGGATTATTTGCCACAATCAGTACCCCGAAAAACGATGAATTGATTGCCGCTTCTTATCGCCACCCTAGCAAGAAAGATGCGGAAACTTTTTTTCTGGATGGCATGCGACAAGCTATCGACAACCTTGCCAGGAAAGCACATCCAGCCTTTCCCGTTACGATTTACTATGCTTTTAAACAATCCGAAACCAATGAAGAAGGCACATCCAGTACGGGTTGGGAAACATTTTTGCAAGCTGTTATTGAATCCGGGTTTGCCATTACAGGAACTTGGCCTATCCGCAGCGAGCAAACAGAACGACAAATCGGGAAAAATACAAATGCTCTGTCATCCAGTATCGTGCTGGTTTGCCGCAGGCGTGCCGATGATGCGGCGACTGTCAACAGGCGGCAGTTCATCCGCGAACTGAACCGGGTGTTGCCCGATGCACTGGAAGAAATGACACGTGGCGGTATCAACAGTCCTGTTGCGCCTGTTGATTTGAGTCAGGCGATTATTGGGCCAGGGATGGAAATTTTCAGCCAGTATGCGGCCGTTCTGGAGTCGGATGGCAAGCACATGACAGTCAGGACAGCATTGCAACTGATTAACCGGTTTGTTGCGTCGGAAGATTTTGATGCGGATACGCTTTTTTGTCTGGAATGGTTCATGCAGCATGGCTGGATGGCAGGTGTTTATGGTCAGGCGGATGTGCTGGCCCGGGCCAAGGGAACCAGTGTCGATGGTCTGGTCGAAGCAGGCGTTATCGAAGCCGTTAATGGCAAGTGCCGTTTGTTGCAATGGCGCGAGTTGCCGGAAGACTGGACACCGGAAAATGACAAGCGGTTGCCGCAATGGGAAGCGCTCCATCATCTGATTCGGTTATTGAACCTGCAAGGCGAATCAGGCGCAGGTGCAGTGCTGGCCCGTATTCCGGGGATGGCAGAACCAATAAGGCAATTAGCGTACCGGTTATATACGGTATGCGAGCAGCAAGGTAGGGCAGAAGATGCACGTGCCTATAACGAATTGGTAACGGCGTGGAACGGAATTGAACAAGCGGCCGAGGAGGTTGGCATAGCCCATGTGCAACATGAAATGGATATCTGACAGGCGAATAAAATGACACTGAAACCATGGCGTGAAATTGCAGTACCGCATCCTGATGTGCAGGAAGGCAGGTTTATTCAGTCCGAATTTGCGGCTGATCTTTCCCGTGTTCATGCAGGGAATGCGAGTGAGGAATACCAAAATCCAGTGCGTTTTTTTCAGAGAACGTTTATTACGGAAGGTATGCGCCTATTGCTCGATTCGGTGGTGCGCCGCTTGTCCGGGAAGGGCGGCGATCCGGTAATCCAGTTGCAAACGGCATTCGGTGGCGGTAAAACGCATACGATTCTGGCTGTGTATCATCTGGCGCGGCATATTGTGCCGATCAGCGAAATGCAGGGTATTTCGCAGATTCTGGATGCCGCCAATATTACCCAGTTGCCCGATACACGCATTGCCGTTCTCGATGGCGTCAATTTGCTGGGGCTCGCCAGTAAGGCACGAGAATATGGGGATGTGACTGTGCATACCCTCTGGGGTGATCTGGCATGGCAGTTGGGAGGCGAAACAGGTTATGCCTTTATCAAGGCAGCAGATGAGTCAGGAACGGCACCCGGAAAAGCTGAGTTGACAGAATTGATAGCAGCCTGCTCGCCGTGTGTCATCCTGATGGACGAACTGGTGCGTTATGTATCGCAGTTCGAGGAGAGCTGTCGTCTTTCGGGGGGGACGTATGATACGCAGTTGTCATTCATTCAGGCGCTGACTGAAGCGATCAGCGGTGTTCCTACGGCTGTGTTGCTTGTTTCACTGCCTTATTCGGAAAGAGAGGCAGGCAGCCAGCAGGGAGTTCAGGCATTGCATTCTCTGGAACATTATTTTGCACGTGTTCAGAAGCTCTGGAAACCTGTCGCTACTGAGGAAGCATTTGAAATCGTGCGAAAGCGATTGTTTTCCGATGTTACGGATGTGAATGCCATGCAGGCGGTTTGCCGTACTTACGCGGATTATTACCGGTCTCATGAGCATGATTTTCCTCGTGAAACGCAGGAGAGCGGTTATCTGGAGCGTCTAGTTCAGGCATATCCGATACATCCGGAGGTTTTCGATCGTCTCTACGAGGACTGGTCCACACTGGATAATTTCCAACGTACTCGCGGTGTGCTGAAATTCATGGCGAAGATCATTCATCGTTTGTGGAAGGATGGTAATAATGATCCGATGATTATGCCTGGCAGTCTTCCGTTGATGGACCCGGATACGCGTAATGAGGCAATTTATTATTTGCCGCAGGGCTGGGATCCGGTTATCGAGCGAGATGTCGATGGTGAATTGGCACAGACATGGGAAATTGAAAAAACAGATGCACGCCTAGGAAAAGTTCAGGCATGCAGAAGAACTGCACGGACGATTTTTCTGGGGAGTGCCCCAACAACACGCAACCAGCAAATTCGTGGACTGGAAAAAGAACATATTCTTTTGGGAACTGCTTTGCCGGATCAGCCGCCAAGCCTGTTTGATGACTCATTGCGTCGTCTGTGCGACCGGTTGCATTATCTTAATTGTGCCAATAATCGCTTCTGGCTGGATACACGTCCGAATTTGCGCCGTGAAATGGAAGAACGGAAAAGACGTTTTACGGATGAAATAGACGTGTTGCAGATGATCCAGAGGCAGATCCAGCGCAGTTTTTCCAGTATGCCTGCTATTCATGTCTTTACGGAAAGCGGTGATATTGCGGATGACTGGACATTGCGGTTTGTCGTGTTGTCACCCGCTTTCCCGCACAGTAAAACAGGACAAAGTCTTGCAGAAAACAAAGCGCTGGAAATCCTCAAACAGCATGGTAATCAGCCGCGTTACAAGCAAAATCGTTTGTTATTTATCGCTGCTGATGCAAACAATGTCAGCCGTTTGAAAGATCAGGCACGTACTTTGCTGGCATGGAATACGATTATTTCGGATTACAAGGACGAGCGTATCGTTCTAGACAATCTGATGGCCAAACATGTAAGCGCTGAGAAAGAGAGGGCAGAGGACGCTTTCCGACGCATGGTACGTGAGACATATTGCTGGTTGCTGGCACCAGTTCAGGAGGTGACGTCTGATAATCAACTGGCGGAAGTCTCTTGTGAGGTTTATCGGTTGAATGCAGGTGAGCAGAATTGGTCGCAAGAAGTTAATCGTGTGTTGGACGAGAATGAACTAGTTATTTCGGAATGGGCTCCTGTCCATTTGGCAGGTATGTTGAAGTCATGGTTCTGGAAAGAAGGAATCGATGAGGTTAATGCTCTTCATGTCTGGCAGCAGAGTTGCCAACAACTGTATTTGCCAAGGCTAAAAGATGATACTGTATTTAGGAGAACCATTGCCAGCGGCGTAACCAGTACGGATTTCTTTGGTGTTGCACAGAGGAAGGAAGGCGATCGTTATTTAGGGTTTGTGTTCGGAAAGATGACATCGGTTTTTCTCGATCAATCCATGTTGCTGATTCGTCCGGACAAGGCGAGTGCTTATGCCAGGTCCATTGAACAATCGCAGACGGTTCCTTGCGTGCAGGCTGGCAGAATGTCCGCAGCTATGCAGGTTGATGGTGCAGTAAACGTTACAGGTGGCAACATTCTACCAGAGCGCGGTCAACATCCCATTAGCAAACATTTTTTTGCCAGTATCGAACTGGATTCTGTTCGTGCGAAATTGCAGTTTGCAGAAATTGTTGATGAGGTTGTTCAACAATTTACATCAAAGCTGAGTGTAAATGTGTCTGTTTCTGTGGAAATTGAGGCCAATACACCGGATGGGTTTGATGAGCAGACACAACGTGTCGTGATGGAAAATTGCCGGACGCTAGGATTCAGGAATGCTGAATTTGATGAGGATAATTAGGCGTTATATTAGGAGAGGCAAGTCATGTATATCCATTCATTGGAGTTGACGCAGTTTCGAGGTGCCAGGAAGCTGTCGATAACGCTGGACAAAAAATTGAATGTTTTTGTTGGTATGAATGGTTCCGGGAAATCCAGTATTCTTGATGCCAGCGCGATTATGCTTTCATGGTTGGCTAATCGCATCAGAACGGTTAATGCATCAGGCAGACCGGTCTCGGAATTGGATATCACGAATGAAACATTATGGGCCAATCTGAAAATTACTCTTGGCACAAAATGGGATAACTTCAGCTGGCATACAGTCAAGTATCGTTTGGGATATTCACGCAAGGATATGCTGATATCCAATCTTATGCAAGCGTCCAAGTGTGCTGAGCTTATCCAGAAAACCATTACGGAAAGCGAAGGCAACGCCAATATTCCTCTTTTTATATATTATCCTGTCAACCGGAGTGTTCTTGATGTTCCGTTGCGGATTCGTAACAAGCATCGTTTTACGTTGCTTTCAGCTTATGATGATGCGTTGACCAGCGCAGCCAATTTCAGAACGTTTTTCGAGTGGTTCCGTGATCGAGAAGATCTGGAAAACGAGGAATGGAAACATTTTTCTCTGTTGCATGATGTCAATGAACCATCTGATCGTCAACTCAATGCAGTGCGTTGTGCATTGAAGTGCATGATGCCGGAATTTACGGATCTGACAGTCAGACGCAATCCATTGCGTATGGAGGTCAAAAAAGATGGAATGGTACTCAAGGTAAATCAGTTGTCTGATGGTGAAAAGTGCCTGATGGCTATGGTTGGTGATTTAGCCAGAAGGATGGCAATAGCCAATCCTGCGCGCAATAATCCACTGGAAGGAGAGGGAGTCGTTTTGATTGACGAAATTGACCTCCATTTGCATCCGTTGTGGCAACGGAAAATTATTCCCGGATTACAGAAAACTTTTCCGAATTGCCAATTTATCGTTTCAACGCATTCGCCTCATGTGATTACTCATGTGAGGCCAGAGTGTTTATTCTTGCTAGAGTTATCTCCAGAAGGGTTGACATGTTGCAAGCCTGAAGAATCCTATGGGAAAACATCAGAACGTATTCTTGAAGATTTGATGGGGCTAAAGACAACCCGTCCTGAAGAAATTAAGGCAGAATTTGATACATTATTTGATCTGATTCAGGAAGGTAGAATTGAGGAAGCCAAAGAAAAGGTACAATCACTCAAAACCGAGATCGGAGCTGATCCGGAATTATCTAGGGCCAAAACATTGATTACCCGGAAGGAACTGATTGGAAAATGAAACATATCATAAAAGGTGCGGAGCCTGAATGTCTAGCCCAATACCGCCAAGGAGCCAATAGAAACTGGCAACCATCTTATGATGATTTAAGAAGCGATCAGAAAAATACTATCAAAAAAGCTTTGATGGTAGAACAGGGATATATCTGTTGTTATTGCGAACGAGAGCTTGAACAAGAAGATTCGCATATCGAGCATTTTATACCGCAAAGTCATTCCAGATGTGATCCGCTGGATTACAGCAATATGTTGTGTTCCTGTGTGAAAGAACGCAAAAAGGGGGATACGCTACATTGTGGCGTAAAAAAAGGTAATTGGTACGATGAGACATTATTGATTTCTCCGTTGGATTCGGATTGTGAGAAAAAATTCTTATATACGGATGATGGACGAATAAAACCCCGCGTAAAGAATGATGATGCAGCTAAAACAACTATTGAAAAACTTGGTCTAAATTGTCAGAAGCTTATCGAAGAAAGAAAAGAAGTGTTGGACGTGATGATAGACGATGACCTGACCGATGAGGAATTGGTTTCTTTCATTGATAAATATTTGGCAAAAAAGAATGGCAAGTTTAACCAATTCTGGACAATGGTTTCTTCAAAAAGAACTGAATATTGTAAATAGGGTTCGGGAGTTTTGGGTAGTTTCTTTGTTAAAGTGTATCCCGATCAAAGCTACTTTTGATTACTTAGAACTAAAATCAGAAGGAGAAATCTGCAACTGGATCAATGTTGCTACCAGAACCTAAAACTATCAGTGGGCCCTCTGCTAGATATTTTTGGAGTAAACTTGTACATTCACTCCATTCCATAGATTCTCCTCCTTTTTTTCTCAATCCTAGGTTGTAATATACACCTTCATTGAGAACACCTCAAAATATACAACAATGTAGCATCTTCCCCATTCTTTAGCAGGCGATAATCAACCCGCTCGCCTTCGATACTTCACCCCAAAATTCCTCTCGCCACGTTGAGAAATATAGCCTATCAGCTCATCATGCTTACTCAGATACGCCGCCATATGCCTCAGACCCTCCCTTGCGAGGGCATCATCACGATGAATCACACCAAGAGCAGGCGAGTAGTAGGAATCTTTTTGAAGATTACAGACAAAGCCAGAGCCTGAGCGTGATACCTGGCTATAACTATCCTGTATGCCGAAAGCATTCGTAGCCACAGCCTCCTCCCATAGACGCTTAACCTCCAGAGCAAAATAATCATCCTTGCAATACCTTGACCCATCGTAGGAAAGCAGCAAATAGAAATGCGTTCCCCTCTCATGACCATACTCCAGCTTCCAGATATAACCCAAATAATCCTGCAACCTGGGATGACAGTCTATCCGACACCACAACCCCTCAAAATCGTGCATAGCATCAACCCTTGGGATATCAACAACAGGCCGTTCATACCAGAGAACCACCTTGACCATCATCAGCCTGGCCTTTCCTGAAAAGAGATCATTAAGATGCCGGGTAGCTGAAGCCAGGCGCTTATCAGCAGCACGCCTTTTACTATCAGCAAGCGGATCATTTTGATAATCAAAAGATGCAACATGGTCATAACCTGAAGACAGATAAGAAGAGTTCATAAGAGCAATCCTTTCTTGAAAACAAAAGAAACCAACCCATCCTGACCTGCGGGTGAAGCATGAACAGGAACAACCCTTATCAGAGGGCATATGTGGATGCCACAGAGAGCAATACACTAAAGAGATACTTCCAAGAGATCGTTTTGCCAACGAATATCAAGCAACAGCCATTATTCGTGAGAAGACATATACTTAAATTAAAATTAAATGAGAAGACATATACTTAAATTAAAAGTAATATATCCTCTTCATCAGGATGCTTTAATGGGTTGGAACGATAGAAAAATCTCAAGGAGTATGTGGGGTATATTCGGTGAGATATTTCTCATACCATATGAAAATTTGGTTCCGGAAATCTAAAAAAGAACTACAAGCCACATCATGTGGCCTGTAGTTCAAGAGAATCAGTTCTTTTCAAGAGAGTCAATCCATTCCTGCATTTGCCATTTTCGGAAACCTATCCGATTGCTGGAGAGACTAATCTGTGAAGGGAATGAAGGATCGAATTGACGATGTTCCTTGTTCATTTTATTATATATCGTCTATCTGGAAGGATTGTTATTTCAATAACCGCTTTTATTGTGATAATAGATTCATTTATTCTCCTCTTTGTCTTAATAAGAGACACGAAGTTCGCGACACTTCCTGCCTCCAGGTTTCAGAATCAGATCTGATGGAGTGATTCTGAATTCACTGAGGCCTCAAAAAAGGCAAAAGATAGACGCCGATGCTTACTTGCACCAGATATTGGGCAGCCTGGAGTCTGGATGTTGGACGGATGAAGACATGTGGCAATCTGGAGTCGGAAAAAATGTTTGCTGTGAATGGTGATACTGTAATGATGCAAGACAGGAAGGGGAGAAGCTGTCCAGGTCATATCGGAAGCTCATGGCGGCTTCTTGCTTGCCTGAGCAGGGTGAGTAATGATCAAACCGGCTGCCGTAAATTCTGCCAGGAGTTTCCCGGATTCAGGCAGGAGCACTAGCAGTACATCATTCAGTTTCCCGTATTGGTACTCTTATCCAGCCAGAGTGGAGTGGATGCTGGAGGGTTTGGGCAAAGATTTTTGCTGGCATAATTATCACCAAAGCTGTTTGCATGGAGGCATCATGACATTACGGCTTGCTGCCAGTGAGGCTATTGCGGCAGGTGAAACGGATGACGGTATATTTGACGGTATATGGAAAAAATGAAATGCAAGGAACGTTTATCCGTGCGGGTTTCACGATGGTATTAGAATCCCTTCCTCCACAACGTCCAAAAACCCGTGTAAAACCAAGAGGTTACGCGGGTTTTTTGTTTTATGGCGTTTCATGTCGTCCATTGGCATCCGGCAAACTAGGGGGCACGATTTCGTAAAAATGTCCCTTGGGCAAAAACAGAGATTCCCAAAAAGGAGGAAAGCATGGGGAGTCATCAGGCTGCTGACAGCCATCCAGGTAAAAAACGCCAGGCCCAAAGAAAAGCACTACAAACTTTTTGATGGAGGCGGCCTGTCAATCTGAGAAAAGCTACCGTTATTCCCCCAGAGAGAATCCCCCGTATAGACAAAGTAGCATAACCCCACAGACAAAAAAAGAAGAGAGCACCTATTGCCTTATTTGTACTAGTTCAGACTAAATCGTACAGGCAGAACATAACCTGAAAAAACCGACAGATACCACAGTATAACTTCTTCTTTTTTGCCATGTCGTGTCTTTTTTTGTACAGTAAGAAAATCTTACTGAAGGGGGTACTATGGATACACAGGTTTTGACGGTTTCATCCAAAGGGAAGATTTTACTTCCTGCCGAAATGCGCAGGAAAATGGCGATCAGTACAGGCGATAAGCTGGTTGCATATGCAAACGGGGATACGATTATGCTCAAGACGTTGAAGCTGCCTTCGGTGGAGGAATGCAAGGCTGCATGGGATGAGGCACAGCAGTGGGCTGCTTCTGTCGGGTACAAAGAAGGAGACGTGAATACCATTGTCAAGGAATACCGCAAAAAGAAGCGCGAGCAGGCATGAAAATCGTTATTGAGGGAATACTGGCTCAATCAGGTTGAAAGGTAAATAAATGAAAGAGTATAAAAAGTTGATAATAACTGCAATAGCTACTGTAGGAGGGTTGCTGGTTGTTGTATTTGTTTTATTCCTCATCAAGTTGTTTGTGGATAAAAATGAAGATTTGAGGGAACGTAAAATTAAGCAGTATTCCAATTGTGTTATGACTCTTTACAAATCAACCGGCGAAAATAATTTGAACATCAATATCAATAAGAAGTGTTCTGAACTGGTTGGCATCAATGAGTAAAACAGGTTAAAGGAACGCTAAAGTGTTCCAAAGGTTAGTTTGTAAAAATAACGAAGGAAATATGGAAAATTTAGGATTCGTAAGAAAGTACCACAGCCTGAAACATCAAAGGAAGTTCCAGTTGAAGCATTACAAGAATTTGGAGACTTGAGTGAAGAGAAGAAATCAATTCTGGACAAAGCTTAACTAGTATATATAAAACGAGCGAACTCGGCTGGCTTTATTGGTTTTCCAACAAACTAAAGTTTATTCATGTAAAGTTGTAAGAAAAATTCCCTGTCGTCCCACTTGCTGTTCTTTAATTAGCTTATCCCCCTCTTTTTAAAAAATGGTTTTACTGTAAAAATGAATGATAATGTCTTTCTGAACTGCTTGTTTTAACTGGTTGCAAATAACCGTAGCAATTCCTCTGTAAAATTTTAATTGAATAAAATATAGTATTTATGCAGGTTTCATAAGATGATTGTAATTCCTCCTGCAAAAAACCGTGTAAAATCATGCGGTTCGAGGATTTTTTGTTTAATAGCGTTTTAGGCAATTCATTGACATCCAACAAATGAGAGGCACGATTTAGCAAAAATTCCTCCTGAGTAAAAATAGATACTCCCAAAAAGGAGGATGTGAGCATGGGGAAAATCATCAAGTCGCTGACAGCCCTCAAGGTAAAAACGTCAAGCCCAAAGAGAAGACTTACAAGCTTTTTGATGGAGGTTAACTTTATCTGGAAGTCACGCCGACAGGGTTTCAGAAATTAATCCCGGATAGTCCAAAAATGTCTGGGATTTTTTATTTCAGGTGCTGTATCCAAAACTCGTTTTTTTACTATCCAATAGCGTGCATAAATCTGCATGAAACCCAGTATTCAAGCAGGTTTCTATGTGCATTTTGTTTAGAAATGTTGCCTGCATCCGGAAAATAGTGGGTAGGAGGTTCCTATCCAAAAAATCCATGTGCTCGATGTGTGGAAAACGGAATCAGATGTAGAATGGGTGATTGCAAAGATAGACGCCGTCATACGATAGACCGGCGCATACAGCGATATCTGCATGTACAATATGAAGAGGGAACCTCCGGTGTGATCGAGCAGGCGATGGGGGAACTGAATGAATATTTCGCAGGGTGGCGTGAAACTTTTGATGTTCCGGTTGTCTTCACAGTGTCGGCATTTCAGTGTGCTGTATGGGAAAAGCTCATGAAAATACCCTGCGGCATGACCATATCTTATGGCGAACTGGCTCGCCGCATCTATCGTCCGAAGGCTGTGCGGGCAGTTGCATCGGCAAATGCAACCAACCCGATCTCTATTTTCGTACCTTGTCACCGGGTAATCGGCAGCAATCACAAACTGGCCGGTTATGGCAGCGGCCTTGACGCCAAAATAGGATTGTTGGAGTTGGAGTGTGCCAAAACAGCAAAAAGCAGATTATGGTGAATTCCAGTTAGGGAATATTTCCAGCGTGTTAAGTAAAGTTGAGAAAACAGAGGTCATCATAAACCGGACGGTTTCATGGTTTTTTGTTTTTATGGCGTCTGATAACGTACACTGATATTGAAATAAAAGGAAATTGTATCCTTATCCGGCAGACAATCTTTTGATTAAAACGCTGAAGGAAGGTTTTCCTAGTACCATATTATTTCACCGTAATCTGGCGAAGGCTTTGATTATGAAGTTTAAGTAGGATGATAACTGGAACAGGCGGGTATATTTTTACATGCGCAACCAGAGGGACAGATAAGGGAAATATTCTTTTTAGTAGAAAGTAGGCAGGCTGTAAAAATGGTGACATTGCACGCTGTGCCGTAACCTCATAAAATCAAAATTTTGCCTGTGACTTAAAGGAGAACCCATGCCAACCCATACGGAAGGATATGTTACTGATCTGGCTTACCTTGCCCATTTCCAGCGGGAGCTGACGCCGGGTTTTATCCGGTTTTGCTTACTGATGGGCGGTGCGGATCTGCCAAAAGCAGCGGGAAACGAGCCTTTCCGTTATCTTGAGCTGGGGTATGGGCAGGGACTTTCGCTGAATATTCATGCTGCTGCGGTACCGGGGGAGTTCTGGGGAACAGATTTTATGCCGGAGCATGCTGACAATGCGCAGGGGATGGCGGAGGCTGCCGGGCTGGGGAATGTGCATGCCCTGAATTTGAGTTTTGCTGATCTGGATGCTTACGGGGCATCGGGCAACCTGCCGGATTTTGACCTGATTACCCTGCATGGGGTGTGGAGCTGGATCAATGCGGAAAACCGGGAATATATCCGGAATATTATCCGCCGGCATCTCAGGCCGGGCGGGGTTGTGCATATCAGTTACAATGCGCTGCCGGGCTGGGCTTCTTTTATGCCGGTACGCGAATTGCTGATTCGTTATGCCGCTGCCGCGGGCGGCAATCTGGACAGTGCCGCACAAACGCACCAGGCCTTTGCGTTTGCACGGTCTTTTGCGGCATCCGGCGCGGCGTTTTTTGCCGGGCATCCGCATGTAAAGGAAAAGCTGGATGGCCTTCAGGGGGAAGATGTGCATTACCTTGCGCATGAGTACATGAACCGAAACTGGCAGCCGTTCTATTTTGAGGATGTGGAAAAGGAGATGGCGCTGGCGCAATGCCGTTTTGTCACGTCGATTGATTCGCAGGTAAAGCCGCAGGCTTATCTTCCTCCTGAAGTTTTGCTGGCGCTGGATAATGCGGCAAACAGAACTATGCGGGAGACGCTGTATGATTTTGCGGTGAACCGTACATTCCGCACGGATTTGTATATCAAGGATGGAGATTTTCTTTCGCCTGATGAGCGCATGGCGCGTTTAAGCGGTTTGTGTTTTGCGTTAAGTAATCCTTTGTCTTTTTTTAAACAGATGCACCGTTTCCGGATTCCCACCCAGCTGGGGGCTGTTTTGTTGCGTGATGAGGCGATTATGCCGCTTTTGGCTGCGCTGGCTGAAAAATCGTGTATGCCCAAGTCGTTTGATTTTTTAAGGAATAATCCAAGGCTGGCCGAAATGGCAGAAGACCAGTTGCTTTACCTGGTGGCAGTGTTGACTTCAACCGGTTATCTTCATGTAGCCAACACAGATGTGCCGCAGGAAACCCGCGATGCCTGCGCCCGTTTGAACCGGGTGCTGTGCGAGCAGGCAGTGACCGGGGAAGGACAGCCGTTTCTTGCTTCGCCGGTTTTGGGTACGGCGATTGCTGCTCCGCGCATGGAGCGGCTTTTTCTGCTGGCGCAGGCTAATGGTGTGGAAGGGCCTGATGCGTGGGCTGATTTTGCGTGCCGGGTTTATGAAGATGCCGGCAGTGATATGACGGACAGCAATGGTGAACCGATTTGGCCGGAGAATGTGGCTGACATTGCCGCTGTTTTTTCGCGTAAACAGCTGCCTTTTTTGCGGGCGATGGGGGCTTTGCCTGCACGGCGCACATAATTTGTCTCTTGGGAAATGCGTTTTTGTGCCGTATTTCCCAAGAAATATGGTGGCGGGGTTTATCTGGCAGGATCTGTTGTTTTTTGAGTATTGTCTGTTCTGCCGCCGGGTGCAGTTTGCTCTGGAGCCGGAACCGGTACAGGAAGTTGCACAGTTTTTTCTGCTGCCTGGACTGTTTCTTCTTTTATTTCCATATCGGTGCTGATTGCGACTGCATCAGGCCTGGGTGTTTCCGGTTTTTTCCCGGGGACTTTATCCGATACCCGTATTTTCAGGTTTTCTGTTTCCGGAAAGGGGGTGTTTTCGTATTTGCGGATGATTTCATTTTTCAGGTTGGAAAGGCATTCTTCCCGCTCGCCGGTCAAGCAGGCGGAATCAGGCGGGAAGGCGTTTCCAGCCTGATAGTAAGCGGCGAGTTTGCCGGCAATTTCGCTGCTGACTTGTTCATTGCCTGCATAGATATTGCCCAGGCGTTCTTTCAGGGTGGATTGCTGGTTTTTAAGCTGGTTCTGGACGGAGGCGTAATAGTCTGTTGCCGCCATACATCGGTCAAAGGCGACTTCTACCCAGGCAAGGTAGTCGTTTTTGCGCTCTGCCGCACTGGTAAATTCACGGCAGACAACGGTTGCTTCCGAATCTTTTGAATAGGTTGGATAGGGGGCGGCGCTGTAGTATTCCGGATCAAAACGCAGTGAGAGTTTTCCGGCAAAAACGGTGTTTTTTGAGCGGTCTTCCTTGTGAACGGAGATGCCGTACTGGGCGTCTGCATCGTAATCTAGGTTCAAGGTGATGGAAAGTCCTTCTGAAAGTTTCAGCGGGTATTTATCATGGGCATCTATAAAGTCGTGCCGGAAATCTTCCAGAACAGATTCTGCCGTTATGGTATCTTCCGGGTTGACGAGCGGGACAGGGGAGAGGAAGACAAAATCTGACTGGACGCCGTTTGTAATCAGATCATCCAGTACGAGAATGGAAGCAAAATGCAGCCGGCCTGGATTGAGTTCCTGTTCTTTTTCTGCTTTAGGTTGATTGTCGCAGCTGGATAATGCCAGCAAAAGCAGGATAACAGGGGTAATTTTTTTCATTTTTTCTTCCTGACCAACTTTTTTCGGGGGCAAATCACCTTACACGAACCTGTTGGACTGGTCAAAACGGGGTGAAAGGAGGGGAGTTTGTAAGCCTGTTTCTGTTTTACTGTGAAGGCCTGGCTTTTACCTGGGAGACAGCTTCTTTTTGCCGGGCAACTTCTTCGGGCTGTTCATAAATTTGCTTTCCGGAGGGAGATTGGCTGGCATTTTCCGGGCGGGTAGCCGGCCCGGATTTGACTTGCTCAATTTTCCGGGAAATGCGTTTTTCCGGATCAGTTTTCATGATACCGATGTTTTCAGCCTTGACATCATTATAACGGCGAGCCAGTTCACTTATCAGGTTTTCATGGCAGGCCATGAAGCTGCCTTTCAGGCACAGGGAATCCTCAGGCAGGGATTGCCCGGCCATGTATAGCATGGCCAATCCTTTTGCCAGAGGCGGGTTGACGGTTTCGTTTCCGCTGAAAATATCTTTCAGCCGCTGCTGTATTCTTTGCTGAAGGCCGCTGTAATAGTCATCGGCTGTCCTGCACTGGATGAGGCGGACTTCAACCTTGTGTGTTTTTTCATTGCGAAGGTCATGGACAGGGCGGTATTCCATGCAGATGAATGTGGCATCCTTTCCTTCCTGACAGGCGGGCATGGTATCGCTTTTGTACAATTCTTTATCCAGAGAGAGGCGGAGCGTACCGGTAAAGGATGGTACGGTGTCTGTTTCTTCGTAGATGAAAACAATTTCCCGGTTAGGCTTATCTGTGTGCGAGACTGTTCCCTTAACAACGGTTCCTGTGCCGCGCAGGTGATAATACCGGTCTTCTGCCGCATTGAAGTCGCGGCGGAAGTCGCGAATGATCTCGTTTGTATTCATCAGGGCATAGGGATTCAAAACATGGGCCGGGGCCAGAGGGGCGTAAAGGGATGAGTCTCCCTTACGGAAAATATCTTCCAAAACCAGGTTTGCAGCAAAATGGATTTGTCCCTCGTTCATGTCTTCCGGCATGATTGGCCCGGATATTTTTTCACAGCCTGTCAACAGCAGGAGAAAACACAGGCAGGGTAGCAACAGTTTTTTCATGACATGCGAAAAGAGGCATGGAAATATGCAACAAGGCGCATCATACCGTGTTTGTGTTTTCCAAACAAACCGGTGAGGGCTTTGGGAAAAAGCAAAACAGCGTACCTTTTCCGGAGGAGTGCAAGATGTGGCTGGCGGCGCTATCCTTTAGGGTGGTGAAAATCCGATATAATTGAATTGTCGGCATGTTTTTCGGGCGGGTTGTCCATGCGGGTTGATTCTTCTGCTGCTATTTCCTTGTTTAACGGCGCTTATGGGCAGTATGGTTTGCGTGCAGCCCGCAACAGGCAGGCAGAAGAGGCAGGCAGCCTGCCTGCCGAAGCCGGAAAAAAAGCTGCCGGGTACCGGATGCAGCCGGAAGGGGCTGTATCCCAAACGGTTGCAGTCCGGGAAAAAGAAGTTGTTTATAGCCAGGCAGTAAGGGCAGCAACAGGGCGTGTTCCTGCCGGTATAGATTTTTCCAGTGTGACAGACCCGGTCGATCAGGCAGGCGGCAATGTTTTCTCTGCTTTACAAGATACCGGACTCAACAATCAGGAAGGAAAATCCGGGGAGGCAGTACCAGCGCAGGAGGGGGTTTCCCCCGGCAGCCAGGCAAGCCGCCTGCCGGGGTCAGGTAAGGAAGAGGACGCAGAAAATGATCCCGCTGTTTCGGCAGAAATTGCCGAACTCAAGCAACGAGAGCAGGAAGTCATTGCCCATGAAGCGGCCCACAAGGCTGCGGGCGGTCAATATGCCGGAGCAGCCAGTTATACTTATACAACCGGGCCGGATAATAAGAAATATATTGATGGCGGAGAAGTTTCTATTCATACGCCTGCAACGAATGATCCCGAAGAAGCGCTGAAAATAGCAGAAACTGTCCGGCGGGCAGCGCTTGCTCCGGCCAATCCTTCCTGCCAGGATCTTTCTGTTGCTGCCAGTGCTTCTCAAGAGGCAGCGGCGGCGCGTGCCGAAATTGCCCGGAGTGAAATGACAGAGAAGCAGGACAGCGGGCAGGCGAAAGATAAAAAGGATGCTGATGATACTGCTTTAACTGTTTCCGACAGGGATGATAGCCTTGCTGCCAGTGAAGACAGGCGGGCAGGAAGTGCAGCGTTGCAGAAAGAAGGGATAGCAGCGGTTTCTCTTTATGGTCAGAGAAAAGCGGCTGCCGCTTATGCCTCGCAATCTGTTGTTTTTGGCAGCCGGGCAAGCATCAGCGCATTTTATGCGGCAGGATGAATTGGAGCAGTGCCTTTTTCAGGAAAGGGCGGTGGTGTTTGCATCAGACCATGGCAGCAGTTTTGTATGGGCTGTATAAGTTCTGCCTAAGCTGTAATAGATCGGCCAATACTTCTTCGATGGTATCTGGAGAGTGTTTGTTCAGGCGGGCAATGGTTTCTGCCATGTGGCGCAGCTCCCTTTCAGTTGAATTCCGTTTGATAACATCATGGTTATAGCCATCGCTGAAGTGGTAATGAAGTGGCACCTGGGGGTGGGTGCGCCTGATCAGGTAAGTTGTTCCCAGGTCAATCCGGTATTTGCTTTGGAAGGTTTTTGCATCCATAACATTCTTTTCCATGAGAAGGACAAGAGAAAGCCTACCGGCAAATTAAGGAGAGGGGTTTGCGCCAGGTCAGTATCAGGCAGAAGCGCGCAGACCAGGAAAAATAAGAAGCAGGTATTTTTGCAAGAGGTTAGCGCTGTATGGTCCTGCTGCACAGCCGGGTTTAGCGCAATGTCAGGCGGGTGATATCCATGATTTGTTTGCGCTTGCCTTGTTCCAACTGTATTTTTTCACGGTTGGCTATATCCTGCCATCGCGCTGCTTTCGTTGCGTCAGCAGGTAATCCAGGCTGGCCTTGACGGTATATTTCTTCCAAGCGCTGCATGGCAGGGAAATGGTCGCCGGCAGCGCTTTTTGCGTACCAATAGAAGGATTTCTTTTTGTTTTTAGGTATGCCAAGGCCATTATCGTAGGCACGGGCAAGATCATATTGTGCCTGTGGATCGCCTTTTTTTGCGCCTTCCATGCGCAGTTTTGTTGAGTAAACAAGGTTGCGGCGGACGCCGATTCCTTTTTCATACAGGCTGGCAAGCAGGTTTCTGGAGCAGGGATCATTATAGTACGCTGCTTTTTCCAATATTCTGATTGCACTGGCGGTATCCCGGGATATGCCGTTGCCTTCCAGTTTCATGCGGGCAAGCCTGCATTGAGCCGGGCCATTTCCTTTTTCTGCTGCCAGGAGATACCAGTATGCGGCTTTTTTGAGGTTTTTTTGAATACCTGTTTCGTTTGCATACATATCGCCAATGTTAAGCATAGCGCTTGGCAACCCGCTTGCAGCGGCTTTTTCGTACCAGATCATTGCTTCTTCAGGACTTTTTTCCACGCCTTCTCCGATGGCATAGGAAACGGCCACGTTAAACTGGGCAGCCGGATTGCCTTGCACAGCAGATTTCATGAACCAGGAAAATGCCGTTCGGCTGTCTTGCCGGACGGCCTGACCACGGGAATACATGGCACCGAGCCGGTTTTGCACATGCGGGTTTTCCAGGGCATGGGGTTTACGGAAATATATCAGCGCTTCCTGGTAGTTGCCTTGAAGGTATAAATCCATTCCTTTTTGTATATCGCCGGCAAAGGCAGTTGTACCAACGAAAAGAAAGAGATAAAAAAACGTTGTGCGAAAGGATAAGGACATTCGATTATCCCGGTAAAAACAGGAGGATAGGTCATTATATCAACCGGAAGCGGATACGCTTATATATTAAATATTAAAAAAATAATAATTTGTACTGCCGGTTGACAGTGGCGATGTAATAATTTCAGTGCTTATGCACAGGTTGCGTGAGACGAAATAAAAGGAAAAGGATAATAAACGGAAGAAAAAAGGCAGGAGGTGCAACTCCTGCCTTTTACAGATTAGGGAGATGATGCCTATCTTTCGAAAGGCAAAGCCTGGGGCACCATGGATCGGGATATACCCGGAAGGCGAAAAACACCAACCGTTTCTTTAAGGCGGGCGGCATTTTCACTGAGCGCTTGCGCTGCGGCTGCTGTTTCTTCTACCAAGGCGGCATTTTGCTGGGTGGCTTGATCCATTTGGGAGACTGCCGTATTAATTTGCTGGATACCGCTGGCCTGCTCCTGGCTTGCTATTGTAATTTCATTCATCAGGACAGTAACATCATTGATGCTGTTGACTACCCGATCCATGATTTCGCCGGTGCGGTTGACCAGCGTGCTTCCCTGTTGGACTTTTTCTACGGAATCGTCAATCAGTTCCTTGATTTCTCTGGCGGCTGTTGCGCTGCGCTGCGCCAGGCTTCTGACTTCTGTTGCCACTACGGCAAAACCGCGGCCCTGCTCGCCGGCACGTGCAGCCTCAACGGCAGCGTTCAATGCCAGGATGTTGGTCTGGAAGGCAATACCATCAATGACGCTGATGATATCTACGATGCGATGAGAAGACTGGTTGATTACATCCATTGTGCTGACGACATCCGATACAACGGCACCGGCTTCGGTAGCAATTTTTGAGACATCGCTGACCAGTGTATTGGCCTGGGTTACTTTTTCTGTATTGGTGTGAATCGTTTGCGTCATTTCATCCACAGAAGAAGCAGTTTCCTCAAGGGAAGCTGCCTGTTGTTCTGTTCTGGAAGAAAGGTCCATATTACCAGCTGCAATTTCCGATGTGGCTGAAGCGATCGTATCGGAGTCTTTCATAACCGAGCCAACCATATTGATCAGGTTATCCTTCATGTCGGAAATAGCAGTAAGCATACGACCGATTTCATTTTTGCTGTTTACAGTTACTGCCTGGGTCAGATCGCCCTTCCCAATTTGTTCGGCAATTTCCACGGCACGGTTAAGCGGCGGGATGATGTTGCCAAGCAGGGAGATGGCAGAAAAAATGGAAACAGCCAAGGCGACAATGATAACGACGATCTGGGCGATGCGAGCCTGGGTCTCGGCCCTAGCGGTTTCTGCCTGTAAACGGGCAAGAATATGTGCAGACAGTTCATTTGCTCCTGCCAGTGCTGCCGAATAGTTTTTGGCTACTTTCCCGAGAAGCAAATGTTCGGCTGTGTTCCATTCGCCTTTACGAAGCGCGGAGACTGTGGCTAAAAGGCTTTTTTTTGCCAGTTCTTCCGTGCTGGCATAAAACGCATCTGCCAGTTGTTTTTCCTGAGGGTCGTTGATATCTGCATAGTACTCGGTCCAGAGCCTTTCTACTTCGCTGACTCCTTCTTCAACCTGCTTGAGGTGAAATTCCGTCGGGTGGTTATGCAATGAGGCAAATTCAAATTGCGGGTGGTGCTGCAATGCCAGTGTGATTTGTCCACGGTCTTTTTGCAACAGATAACGGATACGGTATATTTTTCCTTCCACCAGTGCATCTTTGATAGAGGCGGCCTGGATCAGGTTGATAACGGAAGCGTATGCGATGATGCATAACATCAGGGCAAACAGTACGCTTAGTATAGTAATAATACGGGCTTTGATGCTCATAAATTATTCTCCTGGCCGTAGAAGCAGAGGGTTTCCTGGGGTTCTCTGTAAATTTACGTTTTCCCAAACAGATGTTCCACAGATGTGTTGCTTTCCTATGAAAGGATAGGGATATTTTCCGTGCAGAAAGTAAAAAAGCTGTTTGAAATACCCTGAAGCGGGATATTCCATGATGAAATCTTACATGGGTTGTTCTGAATACGCAATGGCTGAAGGTTTATCTCTTGTTTCATATTGTATGGCAACGATAATAGACCTCTGACGGGTTAAGGTTATGTCTGCTTATTTCTAACGGCAGGGTATCAAAAAAGTCTGAAAGGACAAAAGAGGATGCATTATGCTCCTTTTTTGGTTTGGGAGGCAGAGAAGATGATTTATCCGGATAATAATGGTTTTTATGAAAAATGATTTTGGGCATGTTATATTCCGGCCGAATAGTTAGAGAGGATACGGATTATAAGCAAGCGTTTTTTATGGAAAAAGGGCTTTCATAATACTTCTTGGTATTGACAGTAACGGATAATGGTTTTTATTTTTCATATAATCAGAAAAAATATCTGATATTATTTTTCTCAGAGCATGATTGGCAATCATTATTTGTTTTAGTCTGGTTCTAAAATAACTGTTTAGGCAGGTCTTTTGTATCCTGAATCCTTTTTATTTGTTTTGATTTTTTTCTCATTATTGGCCGAGTACTATTCCGGGGTGTTCGCAATATTTCAAGACGGTTTTTTCATTTGTCTGGCCTGGCTCCGGGTAGTGCTGCAAGCGAATTGCCCCCTATTTGATGCAGATTTGATGTCATGGCAGGGCAAATAGTACAAAACATGACAAAATTACATAAAGAACAGAGTCAAATTTCACAGTGAAATCGAAAATATGAATGATAAATCAAATGGTTATAAGCCAAGAACGATTTGTGTCGCGCCAATGCTGGACTGGACAGACCGGCATTGCCGTTTTTTTCACCGGCAGATTACCCGGCATACCTGGCTTTATACGGAGATGGTAACGACCGGTGCGTTATTGTATGGTGATGTGGGGCGTCATCTGGATTTCAGCGAGGAGGAGCATCCAGTTGCGCTTCAGCTCGGCGGAAGCGAGCCTTCGGATTTGGCGCGTTGTGCGAAGTTTGGAGAAAAATGGGGATATGACGAGATTAATTTGAATTGCGGCTGTCCATCCGAAAGGGTACAAAAAGGGGCGTTTGGTGCTTGCCTTATGAGAGAAAGCGCTCTGGTTGCTGATTGCGTTAAGGCCATGCAGGATGTTGTCTCTGTTGAGGTGACAGTCAAGCATCGTATTGGCGTGGATAATATTGAATCCTATGATTTTGTGCGGGATTTTATCGGCGAGGTGGCAAAAGCAGGATGCCGTATTTTTATTGTGCACGCCAGAAACGCTGTTCTTGGCGGGTTAAGCCCAAAAGAGAACCGGGAAATTCCGCCTTTGCATTACGAGGTGGTTTATCAGTTGAAGCGGGATTTTCCTTATCTGGAGATTATCCTGAATGGCGGTGTTGCTTCAGAAGCGGATGTTGATGCGCACCTGGAGCAGGTTGACGGAGTGATGATTGGCCGGGCGGCTTATCATCACCCCTGGATAATGTCGAATGTGGATATCCGTTATTATGGAGAAAGGAAGCCGCCTCCCAGCCGGCGGGCTGTGCTGGAGGCAATGATTCCCTATATGGAAAAGCAACTCGCCTGTTATGGAGAAGGCACTGGAGGCAAGCTGAAACTGCACAATATGACTCGTCATTTGCTTGGTATTGCTGCGGGAGAACCGGGAGCAAGGCAGTTTAGACAGATTCTTTCTGATCCGGAGCGGTTGGCGTTGGGAGATCCCCGGTTATTGATGCAGGCCATAGAATCCATATTTGCCTGATTCTGTTGAAAGCAGAAGAAAAAAGAAGCTGATGAGATGAAATTAAAGGACAGAAGCTGTTACTGATGTGATGCCGACTGAAGCTATCCAGATAGATGACCGTATTGCCCGCATATTGCCGTGGGTGGTCGCCATTGCTTTTTTTATGCAGATGCTGGATGGGACTATCCTGAATACCGCTTTGCCTGTTATGGCAGAAAGCCTTAAGGTTCATCCCTTGCAAATGCAAAGTGTCGTTATCGCTTATATGCTGACGGTAGCATTGTTGATACCGGTTTCCGGCTGGCTGGCCGACCGTTTTGGCATCAGGCTGGTGTTTCTGGTTGCCATAGGTATTTTTACATTGGGTTCGTTAGCCTGCGCTGTATCGCCTTCGCTGGATGTTCTGGTTGCAGCACGTGTATTGCAGGGACTGGGCGGCGCTATTTTGGTGCCGGTTGGCAGGCTTAGCATCCTGAGAGTTTATCCTAGGGATCAACTTGTCCGCGTTATGAGTTTTATTACTGTTCCAGGATTGCTTGGACCGCTTCTCGGCCCCACGTTGGGTGGTTTTTTGGTCGATTATGCCAGCTGGCACTGGATTTTTCTGATCAATTTGCCTGTGGGAATAATAGGTTTCTTTTTTGCTTTCAGGTATGTGCCTGTTATTCCCCGTGCCGGAAAAAAAAGTTCTTTTGATAAAATCGGTTTTCTTTTTTTTAGCACTTTTATGCTGACGGTTACACTGGCGCTGGATGGAATGGGAGAAATGCGGATGCAATATGCCAGGTTGAGTATGCTGCTGATTGCCGCATTGGTGAGTTTGGCAGCATATTGTCTTTATGCGCGCCGCGCGCGATATCCGCTTTTCAGCCCCAGCCTTTTTCAGGTTCGCAATTTTTCAGTCGGAATTGCGGGCAATCTCTTTGCGCGGCTTGGCAATGGTTCCATGCCATTTTTGACGCCGCTTCTTTTGCAGCTTGGTTTGGGATTTACGCCGCTGAAAGCAGGCTTGACGATGATTCCTATGACGTTGGGAGCAATGGCTGCCAAAAGCATGGTGACACCGTTGGTTAACCGGCTGGGGTTTAAGTGGTTGCTTATTATCAATACTGCTTTGCTTGGCATGATGATTGCCGGTTTTTCCCTGATTGACAGCACAATGCCTTATTCTTTGATTCTTCTTTTTTTTCTGGTTTTCGGCATGGTCAACTCAATGCAGTTTTCTGCCATGAATACGATTACACTTTTGGATCTGAATGATGAGCAGGCCAGCAGCGGCAATAGCCTGCTGTCTGTCATTATGCAGCTTTCCATGAGTATGGGCGTTGCCGTGGCAGCGGCTATATTGGGCGAGTTTTCTGATAAATATGTTTCATCAGCTACCGGGGTATTGGCGGCTGCATTCAGCCATACTTATCTGTGTCTGGGAGGTATGGCTGTTCTGTCTGCTCTTATTTTCTGCCATATTACTCCGACGGCTGGCAAGAAGAATAACAGCAGGATAATTCCTTCACAGAATAAATAGGGTATTGATGCCTTTATCGTTATCTAAACAGATTTTAGCTCATTTGTTGCAGGCTTTTGTGCAAGTCAGTATATTAGGTGCTGTGATAGCAGGCTATTGGGGAAGCGGTCGATGAAATCTGCAAGGGTATTGGTTATCGGCGGTGTTGCCGGAGGGCTTTCTTTCGCGACCAGGGCAAGGCGGTTAAACGAGGCAGCTAACATTACGGTGCTGGAAAAAGGGCCGGATGTTTCTTTTGCAAACTGTGGGTTGCCTTACCATATTGGCGGTGAAATTCCGGAAAGGCAATCCCTGTCTGTCCAGACACCGGAAAACCTGAAGGATATGTTTCGTCTGAATGTACGGACAAACTGTGAGGCGCTTAAGATTGATCGTGACAGAAAACAGGTGCTGGCTATTGACCGAATCGGCGGCATCAAGGAATGGCTGCCTTATGACAAGCTGATGCTGGCTCCTGGAGCAAGACCTGTTTTGCCGGATTTGCCCGGGGTGAATGATCCGGCTGTTTTTACGCTGCGTAATCTGGAGGATATGGATCGTATTATTGCCACTATTTGTCCTGGTAAGCGTGCGGTAGTAGTTGGCGGCGGCTATGTCGGTCTTGAATTGCTGGAACAACTTCATCGAAGGGGAGTGAGAACCTCGCTGGTACACCTGCATTCGTACGTATTGCATCAGTTTGATAGCCAGATGGTTCTGCCTTTGCAAAACGAGTTGCATGCCAATGGGGTGGAAACGTATTTCGGCAACCGCTTGACTGCTTTGTCCAGAAACGGGGATGTGCTGGTGTGTGATCTTGAATCGGGCAGGACGTTTGAGACGGATATGGTTGTTTTTTCTGTTGGCATCTGCCCGGAGAGTGAGTTGGCGCGGGAATGCGGCCTGACGTTAAGCGAATCCGGTCATATTGTTGTCAATGCCTTTATGCAGACTTCTGACCCTGATATTTATGCGGCAGGCGATGTGGTGCAGACCTATGAAAGGCAGTTCGGTGAACGGGTTGCCATTGCGTTGGCAGGGCCTGCCAACCGGCAGGGAAGGGTTGCGGCTGATCATATTTTTATGCCGTCGAGCGCCGTGCCTTATCCGGGGAGCATTGGTACCAGCATTGTGCGTCTTTTTGGCGTGGTAGCGGCCGGTACCGGCTGGACTGAACGGGCTCTGATTAGAAGCGGCAAGAGCTATAAAACGGTTACTGTGCATGAACATCAGCATGCCGGTTATTATCCGGGAGCCGAGATGATAACGCTCAAGCTGGTATGGGAGCCGGAAACAGGCCGTATCCTGGGTGCGCAGGCAACTGGCAGAGAGGGTGTTGACAAGCGTATTGATGTGTTGGCCACTGCCATTATTGGAAAAATGACAATTTCGGATCTTTGTCATCTGGAGTTGGCTTATGCGCCGCCTTTCGGTTCAGCCCGCGATATTGTCAATATTGCCGGATTTGCTGCAACCAATGTGCAAAATGGTTTGATTGAGGTAAGAGGCGCACTTCCAGATGATTATTCGTCAGTTCAGTTGCTGGATGTGCGTTCTGCATCGCTTTCAAAAAGGTATCCCCTTACAGGCGCCATTCATATTCCGTATCCTGTTTTAAGGGATAACCTGGATAAGCTGGATAAAAATATACCGGTAGTGGTCGTTTGTCAGTTGGGAAGGACAAGTTATTTTGCGGCGCGCGTTCTGGCACAAAGTGGTTTTCAGGCCGTCAGCCTGTCTGGCGGGATGAAAGGATTGGGTATTGATGTTGGCGGAAAAGCTGCATTCTGTTGTGCCTGATTCTGATTCTTAACTAGAGATAGCGGGTAAGGGTTATTACAATTGCGTGCAATATGACACCGATGATGCCGCCTACCAGCGTACCATTTATCCGGATAAATTGAAGATCACGTCCGACAGTCAGTTCCAGTTCACGGACAAGCGACTTATCGTCCCACTGGACAATCGTACTGACGATGTGCTGGCTGACGGATGTACGTACCTCTTCTGACAGATTTCTGGTTATTTGGAGAAGGTGTTCGTTGATGGAATCGCATAATTCAGGATTGTCCAGTATCCATCGTCCGAAATGCCGGAAAGTGTGCGAGAGTCTTATCTGCATCAGGGAATCCGGTTTACCAATATCTTTTTGCAGCCACTGGCGAAGCTGTATCCAGAGTGTTTCGGCGTATTCGGCAACGACCGGCGTGGTCAGCAGCTGTTCTTTCCAGTCTGTGATACGCTGGTGATAGACAGAATCATTTTTCATACTGGCGATAAAGTTTTCAACGACAGTATCAAATTGCTTTCGCCGGGGATGGGATAGATTCTGCCCGATATCGTGGAGCCAGTTTTGCATACTTTCCACGAGTGAGGCGGCAATGCGCATACCGAATTCTTCGGTATCCATCACAATACCCAGCATAGCTAAAAGTTTGGGGTGTTCGCGCCGGGAAATTTCGATGATGATAGCAGCTACATAACGTTGTGTGGCCGATTCATCCAGAATAGTGGATAACCTGCGTAATCCTTCATTTAACAATGCCTGATGCTGGTTATTTTTGGTAAGAATATCCAGGAGTTGTCCAAGCAGGTTTCCCAGATCTGTCTGATGCAGGCGTTTATAAATAGTATTGCGCAGGATCCGGCCAACCCGCTGGTCATCAATGAAAGTCAACGCGCCAACCAGAATAAGCGTAATCCGGTGGGATAACATATCAGCTTTGTCCCGGGAGGAAAGCCATGTGCCAATGCGTTCTGCTGGCTTGAGTAAACGCATTTTTTCTACAAGGATAGCTGAGCTGAGAAAATTATTGCGAATAAAGACAGCCAGGTTTTTGGCTATGCGTTCTTTGTTTTCAGGAATAATAGCTGTTCGCGGGATCGGCAGTTTTAATGGGTGCCTGAAAAGTGCTACTACGGCAAACCAGTCTGCCAGTGCGCCAATGAGCGCTGCTTCAGAAAAAGCTGTCAGCCAGTGCCATAATCCGCGTCCTTCCTGCAAACGGGAATAAACCAGAATGACAGCCATCAGGAGTAAAAGCCCTGTGGCGAAGAGTTTCATGCGGCTTAGCTGCCGCTTGCGTAATATGTTATCCATCTATCTGGCTGTTTAGCTCCGGTTTGTTCTTGATCAGCAATTCAATGCCTTGTTCAATCAGCTGATGGGTTTGCCTGAAAAATTCAATGTTGCGATTGAATGGGTCTGCAATATCATAGTCGCCGTATTCACCCAATCGCATTACTTTTCCTTTCGCTTCGGGAAAACGGGATTCTACCGCCTGCGTTTGCTGTTTTTCCATCGTCAGTATCAGATCTGCTTCATCAATCATTTGCCGGGTCAGGTTCCTGGCGCGATGTGCACTGATATCTATGCCGTGTTCCAGCATGATGCGGGTAGATGTCGGGTCGGCAGTCCAGCCTGTCATGCCTCTTAAGCCTGCTGAAACAACAGTTTTCCCTGGCAATCTTTTTTTCAGTATGCCTTCTGCCATGGGACTGCGGCAGATATTTCCCAGGCAAAGTACGAGGATATAGTTAATCATGGCCATTCCTGAAAGGGATCGGATAATTGTATTATGATAATGAATGACAATAATAATCTGTTGTTTTATAACACTTTATAAATCATTTCTTGGTGTAGCGCAAAGTATTTTTATCATATGATTAACTATTATTGCCTGTTGCCGGTTAAATAGCATACTCCTAAGAATTTCCTGGATTCATATTTTCTGGCAGGATTTTTTCTAACACACATACCATGCTTTTTAAAAGCATTGTAATTGTTTTATACTTTATCTCTGAAGCTTGCCTGTTTGAAGATGGAGATCTTGGCCTGGCAAGGTAGGTATCAGAAGCAGATGTGGATAAAAAGTTTTTCTCTGGAAGACTGGTACTCTGGGAAAATATCAAAGGCAAAAAGCTGTTGCCAGGATATGGGCCGGATTGAAGAAAGGAAGAAAGTGCAAAAAGTCAGACATATTCTTGTCGCCAGCGATATATCTGAAAGTTCGGCATTGGCAGAAACCAAGGCAGCTATGCTTTGCCAGCGTTTTGGTTTGTCTGCGCTTGAGCTGGCTCATGTGCAGGATACTGGTTTTACCAGTATGCTGGGGCAGATTTTGGGGAATGGAAAAAAAACAGAGGAATTGATTACCGAACAGGTGAGCAAAGATTTCATACCGGTCAAAAAGCGTCTTCTTGACCAATTTGGTATTGATGCTTCATTGTCTGTTCTTTTCGGGCGGCCTTCCGTGGAAATTGCCCGGTATGCTGAAAAATGCAAGGCTGATGTGGTTGTGGCAGGCACCAAATGTCCTGTAATTGGCAAGAAATTTTTCCTTGGGAGTACTACAGACCGCTTATTGCATATTACGCCGGTTCCTTTGCTAATCGTCAGACAGAAATCCACCGGGCCTTATGAGGATGCTTTGATTTCGGTTGATTTTTCTGAAAACTCGATATACGCTGCCAGGATCGGGGTAAAAATGTTGTTCCCGCAGGCACGGAAAACTTTTTTGCACACTTATGATATTCCCAATGAAGGGTTAATGCGATATGCCAATGTTTCAGCTGACCTGATTGGTAATTTTCGGGAAGAGGCCAAAAAACGGGCAGCAGAAAGCATGGCGAGTTTGATTGCCAGTTTGGGCAAAACGGAAAAAATTTCGCAGGTTATCCAATATGGCAAGATACAAAGAAGCATTGAAGATTATGTCAATATCCATCATCCGGATCTGATTATTATGGGCAAACAGGGACGTTCCAATCTGGAGAGTCTGCTTTTGGGTAGTACGACCAAAACGACGATTGACCAGACAACTTGCGATATTCTGGTTGTGCCATTGCCAAGAAAGGAGGAAACAGTTTTGCCGGATGGTTTTTCATGTTAAAAAGTATAGACGATTGATTGTTTTCTGGCTTTACCAGCCATGTCTGTTGTACCTGTTGTTTGTATAAAAGAAAGTACCAGGTTATTGAAACCGCTATCTGCCTGATTTATTTTTGCATGGTTTGCCGCCATATTTCCAGTTTTTCCTCAAAAGAGGATAGCGAGTAGGTAAGGGATGTGGAGGGGAGAGCAAACACGGTGTATCCGGCTTTTTCAAAGAGAGGAGCGTATTTTCCTGCTGTTTTGCCGTTTAGGCAGATTTTGCCAATATGTGGGCAGTGTTGTTGTAAAAAATCGAAGCGGTTTGGCATATTTTCTGTTAAGACAGTATCCAAGCAACCAGCACTGTTGCAAGCAGTAATAACATCCCAAAGCCCTATACTGTGTTGCAGTAACTTTTGCAGCCTTTTTGTATAAGATTTTCCTTGCAAAGTTTTTCCAAACAGTGCAGACATGATATTCCAGAAGCAATCCTGTTCGTCAGCATGGTATTCGCCTTTTTCACAGGAGCGCTTGTCGGGGTAGTGGCAAAGAATCAAGGTATGGATATCCGGTGATAAAACTGGCTTTAGGCCAGGAAGCGGGGGCAAGGGAACAGGCTGTAGTATTTTGCTCATAAACAGTTATTTTAACGAGGAGCAATTTTCTATATTAGTTGACTGTTTTGTTGATGTAAATGCTATGTTGGCTGCAAGGGAAAAATTGTGTTAGGACAAATTTGCATTTCAAAAGGCGGCTATACTTGATATTCACCCATTATTATTTTTAGCACGGGGGAGGGGATGAATACAGAAGGGAACAGGATTTGTTCTAATCAGCTAGCTGTAAAAGAAAGACGACAGGATGAAAAGAAAGTAGGAATTGTTGAATACGGGATTCGGATACAGAAGGATTATGGCTATGTCCGGGCAGCAAAATATTTGTACCAGAATGGCATAAGCTGGCAGGTTATCCAGCGGGTTTTAAATAGTCCCCATCGAAGGCGTTATGTAGCAGGTATGGAAAAGAACAGCTTTTTGCATTGATCTAAAAAAAGAAAAGACTCCCATATAGAGAGCCTTGAGAAGCGTAAAAAAGTGGGGGTAGGAGAAAAAGAGTTACATCACTTAATTTTGGTTTCCTTATAGAGGACA
>JAMPAN010000015.1 GCA_023667225.1 Oxalobacter formigenes
GGATAATGCTTTGCTTCCCATGGTTTTTCCTCCAGTTAGTTTGTCGTTGCTCTTTGTCTTTCAGTACTGTCTGATTTCTTACACATCATTTTCATTGTGCGATCCTGGCACCCCTTTTCCCTGCATACGCTTTTCCCCGCTTGCCTGACCGATACCGAACCAGACAAAACCCGGAAATAAAAGCCAAAATTAACAGGAAAAAGAAAAAGCCCGCAGACTTCCCGTCTTGTGGACGGGACAATCCTGTCAGGATAAGCCAGGCCAATGTCCGCTGCTGCACTCATGGATATAACAGATTCCGTTTCTCGCGCCAATGATACCTTGCCTTCACAAAACAAACGGTTTCCCGATAAGGCAAAAAGTCAATTGCTATCATATCTGCTACCGCTTTGATATATTCTTGACTCAAGTCAATTTTATGATTCCCGAATGGGCAATAATAAAAAATTTTGCCGTAGAAAAACTCCCCGGCTTGTCCGGCAAATACCAGGCAATCCCATTTACATTGCGGATATCCGCCTTACCTGCCATCCTTCTGCCTAAAACCGATACATCATGACCATCCTGCTTGCCACCTTCAACGCCCGTTACGCGCATAGTTCACTGGGTCTGCGTTACCTGCATGCCAACATGGGAAAATACGCCTCCCGCACCCGCATACTGGAAATGACAACCGGCATCTCTGCCATTGCCGCCGCAGAAAAAATACTGGCATTCTCCCCGTCCATCATCTGCCTAAGCGTCTATATCTGGAATGTAGAAACCATATCCCGCCTGGTCCCGCTTCTGAAAGCCCTCGCTCCGAAAACGCCCGTCATACTCGGCGGGCCGGAAATTTCCCATGAAACCGCCTCCCGGCCTCTTGCGCAAACAGCCGATTACATCATTACCGGCTGGGGAGAAGCCACCTTGCCCGACCTGTGCGCACAAATTCTCCACGGCCGCCCGCCTGACGGAAAAATCCATACCGGCAAACGCCTCGCCATGGAAGATATTGCTATGCCCTATCACCTGTACAGCGATGAGGATATTGCCCACCGCACCCTGTATGTGGAAGCCTCGCGCGGCTGTCCTTTCCGCTGTGAATTCTGCCTTTCCTCGCTGGACAAAACCGCCTGGGCCTTCGATACAGAACGCTTCCTTGCCGAAATGGAAAAACTCTACAAGCGCGGCGCAAGAAGCTTCAAATTTGTTGACCGCACCTTTAACCTGAATACCGCAGCCTGCCTCAAAATCCTCAACTTCTTCCTGGATAAAATCCATTCCAATCCTGCCTGCCCGGTTTTTGTCCACTTCGAGGTTATCCCCGACCGGCTGCCGGAACCCCTGAAAACAGCGCTCCGGCAATTTCCGGCCGGCACACTGCAACTGGAAATCGGTATCCAAACCTTCAACCCCGAAGTCCAGTCGCTCATCAGCCGGAAACAGGACAACACAAAAAGCGAAACCAACATCCGGTGGCTCAGAAACCATACGCAGGCCCACCTTCATACCGACCTGATCATGGGGCTGCCCGGAGAAACGCTGGAAAGCTTTGCCTCAGGATTCAACCGCCTTGTTCACATGCAGCCGCACGAAATACAGGTCGGCCTGCTCAAGCGCCTGCGCGGCACACCCATTTTGCGCCATACAGAATCATTCAAACTGGTCTTTGACCCTTCCCCGCCCTACAGCATCCTGTCAACGGCAGATATTGACTTTTTTACCATGCAGCGCATGACCCGCTTTGCCCGGTTCTGGGATCTTGTCGCCAATTCCGGCCGCTTTGTGCAAACCCTTCCCCTCATTCTGGGGAACAATCCCTTTGAACGCTTCATGGCATTATCCGACTGGCTTTATAAAACCGGCAAAACAACCTACGGCATTGCGCTTGACAGGCTGGCGGCAAAAATAACGGAATGGCTGATCCTGCAAGGCGAATCCGCCGGGCAGGTACGCATCACGGTCGGGCAGGATTACGCCGGCAGAATCCGCAAACAGGAAAAGCACAGCGCACCCGGTTCCGGCAAACCCGGGCAGGCTCATGTGCGCCAGTCCCGCCACATGGCGCAGGCTGCCGCACCGGACAGCACACAAAAAATCAGTTAAGCCAGCCGCGCCGGCGGAAATACCACAAAGGCACCAGCGCGCTTCCCAACATGAGCAGCAAGGCAAAAGGATAGCCCCAATCCCAGGTCAGCTCCGGCATGAACCCGAAGTTCATCCCGTAAATACTGGCAATCAAGGTAGGCGGCAGAAAAACCACGCTGGCAACCGAGAAAATCTTGATGATCTTGTTCTGGTTGATATTGATAAAGCCCACCGTGGCATCCATCAGAAAGTTGATCTTGTCAAACAGAAAAGAAGTATGGCCGTCCAGCGATTCAATATCCCGCATAATCTGGCGCGCCTCCTCAAACTGCTCGGCATCCAGGAGCCGTCCCCGCATCAGGAAACTGACAGCTCGCCGGGTATCCATCATACTGCGGCGGATACGCCCGTTCAAATCCTCCTCGCGCGCAATGGCAGAAAGCGTCGCTGCCGCATCCTGGTCTGTAAACGTCTCCTGCAACACGCGAATGCTCACTTCCTCAAGGCTGCGGTAAATCCCCTCCAGGGCATCTGCCGAATACTCGGCGTCAGTGGCATACAGATCCAAAAGCACATCCTTGTAATCCGTAATGGAACCGGGCCGCGAACGGGCGCGCATCCTTACCAGGCGAAAAACCGGCAAATCCTCCGGATGAACAGAAAACAACATCCCGCGCGTCAGAATAAACGCCACCGTCACCGTCTGCGGGGCATCCTCATCATCAATCCGGAAATCAGTCCTGAGATGCAAATCGCCATTTTCCGCTTCATAATAACGCGCCGACGCCTCAATATCCTTGACATCATCCTCATCCGGCATCGTCACGCCGAAAATGTTCTCGACCCACAGGCGCTCCTCTTCCGTCGGGGCCGTCAGATCAACCCAGACAGGTGCCACATTTTCCAGGTCGGCCTTGGAATCAATCGGCACCTGGCTTAAACGGCCATTCTGCAATATGAACACATTGATCATGAGGAATTCTTTCAGGCATCCCGCGCAATCATCCCGTCAAGGCGTACACTGTCCGGCAGCCTATCCTTCTCTGGCAAAAAGCACAGCCAGGCGCGCAGGGAAAGGGCAAGTTTACTGGCATCAAACTGGCGAAGCAAGCCTTTGCCGCGAAGAACGGCTGTTTTTTTGCCGCGGCCGTTTCTTTTCCTGAGGCGGCGCAGGCGGTTTTGGCAAAGCCGCCGAACCCATTCGTTGCAGAATAATCCGGGTACGCTGCGCCAGATAGGCCGAATCTTTCAGCGTACCGTAATAACGGGGATTCGGCAGCATCACCGCCAGCCTAGCCGCCTGTTCCGGCCCCAGCATGGCGGCAGAAACCCCATAATAATGCCGTGCCGCCGCTTCAGCGCCAAAAATACCCTTGCCAAACTCAACCACATTCAGATAAATCTCGAAAATCCGTTCCTTGTCCATCAGCCATTCCAGCATATACGTGATAATCAGCTCCTGTATCTTGCGAAAATAGCTGCGGCTGCCGGAAAGAAACAAATTCTTGGCCAATTGCTGGGTAATAGTGGAACCGCCGGAGACAACCCTTCCCTTTTTCAGGTTTTTTTCATAGGCCAGCATCAGCGCCTCCCAATCCACCCCCTCATGCGAGGAAAAATTGGCATCCTCCGAGGCAATAACAGCCCGCTTCAGATTACGCGATATCTTTCCATAAGGCACCCACCTATGCCGGAGCGTTGCACGGGGATTCTCCTTTTGAAGCGCTGCCAGCTGCTGCCGCATAAAGCTCGTGGAAGCCGGATTGAACCGTATCCACCAGGCAATCTGGCAAAAATAATACAATTGAACCGCAAAAAAAACCGCAACCGGCGCACAGATAATCCAGTACCGCACGCGCCATAACCACGACGCAAACGACTTCATGGCAAAAGCGGCCTCAACACGGAAAACACCGGCTTCGTATCAGGGCGCACCCCCCGCCAGACCAAAAACGATTCTGCCGCCTGTTCAACCAGCATTCCGAACCCATCCCGCACACGGGCGCCCTGTTCCTGCGCAAAACGGAGAAAAGGCGTCAGGCTGTCGCTGTACACCATATCCAGCGCCAGTGATGAACGGGCAAAAATACCGGCAGGAACAGCAGGCATACTGCCGCTTAACCCGGCAGATGTCGCATTAATAACAATATCAAATTCCCCTTTGAGCGCATCAAAAGACGATACCGCCACATGGCCTGCCTGGCTGAAATACGCAGCCAGCGCTTTTGCCTTCTCCACACTGCGGTTGGCAACCACCAGCTGCACCGGTTTTTCCTCAAGCAGCGGCAACATCACGCCGCGCGCAGCGCCGCCGGCCCCCAAAAGCAATACCCGTGCGCCGGCAATGGTGGCTCCCGCATTGACCATAATATCCGTCATCAGCCCTTGGCCGTCCGTGTTGTCGCCCAACACAGCACCATTTTCAAACGTCAGCGTATTGACAGCGCCTGCTGCCTGCGCACGGGGCGTCAGGGCCGTTGCCAGACGGAAAGCTTCCAATTTGAAAGGCACCGTCACATTCATCCCTTTTCCGCCTTCTGCAACAAATTGCCGCACCGCTTCCCCAAACCCTTCCAGCGGAGCCAGCAGCCGCCCATATTGCATATCCTGCCCGGTCTGTGCCGCAAACAGGGCGTGAATCTCTGGCGAGCGGCTGTGCTTGACCGGATTCCCGGCAACAACATAACGATCAGACATAAACCTAATACGTCCTATCCGAAAAAAGAAAATAAAAACAGGTATATCAGGGCGATAAGCCGGATTCCGTTGTCAGCGCGTCATCCCGTGTGAAGTGAAAACGTGCAACCATCACCCATATCTTGCCGGCAAACGCTTCCCGCATCTTCGGCGGGAAAGGACCAAAAGGCGCGGCCCGCCTGACAATCCTTAACGCAGCCTGATCCAGCACAGCATTGCCGGAAGGCCTTTCAACCCGAGGCCCGCCCTCCTTCTCATACAGCGTACCGTCAGAAGAAACCGGTATTAAAACCGTCAATTCCCCATACAGCTTTCTTCCATTGCGCTGTGGAAAATTCAGAGTGCCGATATTTTCAATCTTTCGCTGCATCGCCTTGTAATACATGGCATGTCCCACTTCGCGCGTACGGGGAGTCACAAATACCTTTTTGGGCCGGCTGCCCTGATCTGCCATCTCCTTTTCAATAGCAGCTGCCCGGCCTGCCACCGCCTGCCGGCTGTCTGCCGGCTGTTTCACCCCTTCCTTGCCGGCTTCTTTTGCCGGCGCACTTTCCCTGACAGTAGCCGGACGCGTCTTCAACTCATCCTTTAATCTGGCTGCCAGCTGTTGCTGTTCCTTCTCCAGGGACTCAACCCGCCGCTGCGAAAAAGCCAGCACATCGCCGCTGGCAAAACGCCCGGAATCCGGCAGCGGCGAACGCGGCATATTTTTTTCCTGCCTGCCGCCGCCATCCAGATTGGCCTGGGCAAGCGCCTGCGGATCCAGCGGCGCTTTCTGATCCCTGGCATTCACCAGCACCACCTCCAGCAACGGCTCCGGCGGGGCCAGCCGGAAGGCACCGGGCGGGACAAAGCGAACCAGCATCAGCACACCATGTACCAACAGCGATACAAGAACGGCATACCCCAGCGCCCGGTTCTGAAAAACAGTTGTCAATTTTTCCTCTTTGCGAAATCACCGAAAAAACATCACAAACCGGCATCCTTCCTGTCCAACCAGTCTGGCGCAACCGGCAACAGCAAATCATTCGCCTCCGCCACTTTCCGGCTCCACTTCCGCGGCAGGCACTGCTGTCAACACTTCTGCCAGGCGCGCCTCCACCGACAAATCCACCTCATCCTGGCGCAGCAAATCCACCATCACCTCTGTGCCATTGGGCAGCGTGCGTGCAGCCGGCAGAGAAACAGTCAGCGGGATATCCTGTAACCGCACCATTTCATCCCTTGCCACCACCGCCCTGGCCTGGCTGATTCCGTTTTGCGAAAGCCAGCGCAAACACCAATACCGTTCCATCCTTGCCTGAAAATCGCCATAAGCTGTATAAGCTGACTCAAATGCACCGATAATGGCAAAAAGGCGCGCATCCCTTGGCTTGAACGGCGCAGACAACGGCGCTGCCACGCCATCCCGGATACACGACAAAATCTGCCACTGGTTGACCAGATCCGTATAGCGCCTAAGCGGCGATGTACTCCAGGCATACTGATCCACACCCAGTCCCTGATGCGGCGCGGCATGCGTCTGCATACGCACCAGCTGGCGGGCCAAACGGGAAGCGCGGCTGTCCCCTCCCTGGCAGCGAAAAATACCGGGAACACCGCATTCCTGCATCATTCGTCCCCACGTGCTGTTGGCAAAAATCATCAGTTCCGCCACAATCCGGTCCAGCGGCGCCGTTCTCAGCCTTGGCTCAATTGTCACCCTGCCGTCCTGGATATAAAAATTATAATCCGGATAATGAATTTGCTTCGGGCTCAAGCCAAAACTTTCGCGTTTGGCCATCCGTGCAGCTTCCAGCACCTGCGTCCACTGCCATAAAACCTGGATATCATCCTTGTGCGGGTAATCTCCCAGCCCTTTTTCCAAATTTTCTTCCGTCACTACCCGATCCAGATCGTTATGCCGCAAATTCACGCTGACCTGAATACATTCCAGCCGTGTTTCTGTGGCAACAAGACGGTTATCAACAGGATCAATCGTCGCATACAGGCTGACCGCCGGCCTTTTTTCCCCTGCTCCCAGCGTAAACACCTGCACATACTCATCCGGCAGCATCGTAATTTTGTCCCCCGGCATATAAACCGTTGACATCCGCCGGTACGCCAGCGCATCCATCTCGTCTCCCGGAGAAATACCCAGCGCGGGTACGGCAATATGTATCCCCGCCTGAATGTTTCCATCCGGCAGACGCGTCACAGAAAAGGCATCGTCAATCTCGGTTGTAGTCACATCATCAATGGAAAAAGCCTCCACCCTGGCCGCCGGCAAATCCGGAAGAGAAACCGCTTTCCCGCCAGGCGGGAAAGCGGTCCCTTTCGGGAAATATTCAAAAAGAAAACGGGAAAGATGCAAATCATAAGGAGACGCTATCGCCCCTGTCTGCAACATAAGGCGCTCCGGCGTCGTCTGCAAAACCATGCACGCCTCTGAGAGCGCCTTGTATTCCATACTGTTCTTGTCCGGCTTGCACAACAGCTGCATTGCCAGCGGTTTCATCGCATCGGGGAAAATACCCGACTGCATTTGCTCAACATACTGCTGCTGGATAACCGCCTGCATCCTTTTCTTTTCCAGGCCTGCCAGCGCCGCCTTGAGCGATTTCTCCGGCGCGGCCTTGTAACGCCCCCTGCCCTTCCGGTAAAAATACATCGGCGCGCCATGCAGCCGGAACAACAGGCCTGCCGCCTCATGAGGGCGTGGCTCATGGCCGAAATATTCCGCACCCAGCTCGGCAAAGCTGAACTCTTCTTCCCCTGCGACTTCCCACAGAAAATCCAGGTCAATTTCTGCCTCGACAGCCTGCGCATCCGACATAAACTGCGCCGGATCGCCGGTTTCATACCTGAAAAGCACATCCCTTGCACGAACCTTCGTCCGTTTCCCGCCCGGCAGTTCCACCTGGTAAGCTTCCCCGGACTGCGCCAGAATACTTCCGGTTCTGAAATCCCCGGATTCCTCAAAAAATAAATTCATGCGTCTTTTTTCTTCGTCCTGTCCCGGCGGCTGCCTTTTCTGAAAATCCGGCGCCAGATCAAATTACGCCGGTTGCCAAAAATCAATAATCTCATCCAGATACGCCGGAAACGCTTTCAGGCTGTGATCGTCACCGTCAACAACAACCTGGCGCACACCTTCGTAATGCGCGCACATCTGCCGGTAATCCAGCAGCTCATCGCCTGTTGCCGCAATCAGAAAATACCGCTCAGGCCGCGTAACCTTCATTACGCGCAGCTGGTGAAGCTCCTGTCCGTACATTTCCCTGCCAAGCGCCCATTCCGCCATTGCAGGCGCGTCCGGAGGAAGGTTCTTTTCCGCCTTGATATCCCAGGGATCCACAACCGGATTGAGCAAAACCGCCTTGCAGCCAAACCTTTCCGCCAGCCAGTTGGCATAATATCCGCCCAGTGAAGAACCTATCAGCAACACACGGCCAGGCTCATACCCTTCCATAAACTGGGCCGCCAACATCACAGACTGCATGGGAGATTCCGGCAGCTGCGGGCAGAAAAACCGGCCGGCCAGCCCATGCTCTTTCATATAAGCCTCTGCCGCCTGCGCCTTAAAGGAAAGCGGAGAAGAGTGGAATCCATGCAAATATAAAATCATGACGGTATCGCTTTCAGGCAAAGCCCATCAAGAATTTTCTGGTGAACATTGCCAAACCCGCCGTTACTCATCACCAGAATATGGTCACCGGGCTGTGCGGTCTCCGCAATTTTTTTTGCCATCGCATCCAGATCGTGGAAAACTGCCGCCTTTTCAGCCAGCGGGGAAAGCGCCTCTGCCAAATCCCATGTCAGGGCATCTTTTCCCGAAAGGGCGCCGTAACCAAACACCAGATCCGCCTTTTCAAGACTGCCCGGCAACGCCTGCTTCATGGCACCCAGCTTCATCGTATTGGAGCGGGGTTCCAAAACGGCAATAATCCGCCCCTTTTCAGCAGAACCCATTTTATTCCGCAGCCCGTCCAACGTTGCCGCAATCGCTGTCGGATGATGCGCAAAATCATCATAAACCCGAATACCGTTTACCGTCCCGCGCAACTCCATCCGCCGCCTGACACTTTTAAAACCGGAAAGCACCGCGATAGCCTCAGCCGGCGGAACCCCTGCATGAGCCGCCGCTGCAATCGCGGCAATCGCATTCAGGCAATTATGCTCCCCCGTCAATTCCCATGCTACGCGCCCCTGCCGCTTCCCCTCAAAAAACACATCAAACGCCGAAGCGCCCTGCTCGCGGAAAGTCCAGCCATCCCCCTCATTGCCGCCGAACCAGACCGCCTCGCTCCAGCAGCCTTTTTCCATAACGCGCTTTAATGCCGGTTCGCGTGCATTCACAATACACTGCCCGTTTCCCGGAATCGTCCGCACAAAATGATGGAACTGGGTTTCTATTGCGCCCACATCCGGGAAAATATCGGCATGGTCATACTCCAGGTTATTCAGCACAGCCGTTTTGGCATGATAGTGGACAAACTTGCTGCGCTTGTCAAAAAACGCCGTATCGTATTCATCCGCCTCAATCACGAAAAACGGCTTGCCCCCCGCAGCCGGCTCCCTGCCCAGCCTGGCGGAAATACCAAAATTCAACGGGACACCCCCCACCAGAAACCCTGGCGCATATCCGGCGGCTTCCAGTATCCAGGCCAACATGGATGTTGTTGTTGTCTTGCCATGCGTACCGGCAACCGCCAGCACCCACCTGTTTTGGAGAATATGCCGTCCAATCCACTCCGGACCGGACATATAAGGCAGTCCCTGGTTCAGAATCGCTTCCATAAGCGCATTCCCCCTGGAAACCACATTGCCAACAATGAAAAGATCCGGTTTCATGGCAGCCTGGCTGGCATCATAGCCATGAATCAGCTCAATACCCTGCTCCTGCAACTGGGTGCTCATCGGCGGATACACATTGGCATCGCATCCGGTTACCTTGTGTCCTGCCGCCCTGGCCAATACCGCCAGCCCTCCCATAAAAGTGCCGCAAATACCCAGTATATGAATATGCATCATGTCATGTGCCGAAAACAAATTTAGGGATTCTACCCGACTCGCGTCCTTTTGCGTTCCAGCGTATCATGATTGCCATGGGAAATGAATATCAAACCAGCCCTTCAGGCCTGCGCGGCAAAATTGCTGCGGCTGCCGCACGTCTGATCGCAGAAGACGGGGCTTCCTACGAAACAGCGAAAAAAAAGGCCATGCGCCAGATACTGGGCAACCGGCGTCTTCCGGGAAAAATACTGCCTGACAACCAGGAAATAGAAGAAGCCCTCCGCACCTATCACACCCTTTTCATGAGGCAAACACAGCGCAGCAGACTGGCGTATCTGCGCCAAAGCGCGCTTCGCATGATGACAGAACTGGCAGCATTCAACCCCTGCCTGACCGGCGCAGTGCTTAACGGCACAGCAGGAGAACACAGCCACATCCACTTACACCTTTTTACCGAAAACCCCAAAGATGTTGAAATCTGCCTTCTGAACCAAAACAGAGACATTTCCGTCACAGACGCCCCTTTGTCCAGTAACAACATCCAGGCAGCCGAAACCATTCATTTTCATCATGACGGAGAAATCTTCCATCTGTCCATATTTCACCCGCATGACCAGCGGAAAATGGCCAGACCTGCCGGCGCACCTATGGAAAGAGCCGGCATCAGCGAGCTAAAACACCTGATAGAAAATCCCGCAAATTCAGCTGTCTCCCCAAAATAACAGCCTTTTCTTTTGGCAAACCACTGCTTTTTTTCTTGCCAGTAGCCGCCATTTAACGGCACAATGCACCCAGTTCCCCAATAAATCATGCAACGCGAGACATGGCCAAACATATTCTCCTGCTAAACGGTCCCAACCTGAACCTTCTCGGCACAAGGGAACCTGAAATCTATGGGGCGGCAACACTGGAAGACGTGGTAACAGCAGCCAAAAACAGGGTTTTGCAGGCCGGCGGACGCTTTTCCAGCTTCCAGAGCAACCACGAAGGCGCACTGATTGACCGTATCCATGCCGCGAAAAAAGAAGGAGTAGAAGCCATCATTATCAACCCTGGCGGGCTGACCCATACCAGCGTGGCCCTGCGCGATGCGCTGGCAGGCGTTGCCATCCCCTTCTATGAGGTGCATATTTCCAACATTTACCAGCGTGAGCCTTTCCGCCACCATTCCTATCTTTCCCCTGTTGCAAAAGGTGTAATATGCGGGTTTGGCGTAAAAGGCTATGGCATGGCAATTGAATTTGCACTGCATAACTGAATTTTCTTTTTCGCATTTTTCGGGATTTCCTATGGATCTTCGCAAACTAAAAACCCTGATTGACCTGGTTGCCGAATCGCAAATCGCGGAACTTGAGGTAACCGAAGGCGACAGCCAGGTACGTATCGTTAAAAACACGCCCTTGCCGGCGCAGCCCGTCTTTATGCAGCCGCCAGCCATGCCGCAGCCGGCACAGGCAACGCCGCAGGCCGCCCCGAACAGCGATGAACCGGCAAAAACAGATGAACCGGCCGAGCCGGAGGGACATGTTGTCAAATCCCCCATGGTAGGAACCTTTTACGCGGCATCCGCACCTGGCAACCCGCCTTTTGTCGAAGTCGGCACATCAGTCAAGCAGGGCGATACCCTGTGCATTATTGAAGCGATGAAACTCTTAAACGAGATTGAAGCGGAAACTTCCGGCACCATCAAGCAAATACTGGTTGAAAACGGCCACCCGGTTGAATATGCGCAGCCGCTTTTCATCATAGGATAAAAAGGCGGGTTCTGCCTGTTTCTTTCTCTTTTTGATTTTCAGGATAGCCTGACGCCATGTTCGAAAAAATTCTGATTGCCAACCGCGGCGAAATCGCTTTGCGTATCCAGCGTGCCTGCCGGGAAATGGGGATAAAAACCGTTGTTGTCCACTCCGAAGTTGACCGGGAAGCAAAATATGTCCGCCTGGCCGATGAATCCGTCTGCATCGGCCCCGCTTCTTCTGCCGCCAGTTACCTCAACATGCCCGCCATCATCAGCGCGGCTGAAGTCACTGATGCCGAAGCAATCCACCCTGGCTATGGCTTCCTCGCCGAAAATGCCGATTTTGCCGAACGGGTTGAACAATCCGGATTCATCTTCATCGGTCCCAGACCGGAATCCATCCGCACCATGGGAGACAAAGTCTCGGCCAAGCAGGCCATGATCAAGGCCGGGGTGCCCTGTGTTCCCGGTTCCGACGGCGCATTGACGGACGACACAAAAGAAATGATCCATGTCGCCAGAAAAATCGGTTATCCGGTCATTATCAAAGCGGCGGGCGGCGGCGGCGGCCGCGGCATGCGTGTGGTTCATACCGAAGCGGCCCTCTTAAACGCGGTTGCCATGACAAAAGCCGAAGCCGGCAGCGCCTTCGGCAATCCGGAAGTCTATATGGAGAAATTTCTGGAAAACCCGCGCCACATTGAAATCCAGGTGCTGGCCGACCAGTTCAAAAATGCCGTATGGCTGGGCGAACGAGACTGTTCCATGCAGCGCCGCCACCAGAAAGTTATTGAAGAAGCCCCTGCGCCGGATATTCCCAGGCGTCAGATTGAGCGTATCGGCGACCGTTGCGTTGAAGCCTGCAAAAAACTGGGATTCAGGGGAGCCGGCACATTCGAATTTCTGTACGAAAAAGGCGAATTCTATTTCATTGAAATGAATACCCGCGTCCAGGTCGAACACCCCATCACAGAAATGATTACCGGCGTGGACATTATCCAGGAACAGATACAGATTGCCTCCGGCGAAAAACTGCGTTACCGCCAGCGCGATATCACCCTGACCGGACACGCCATTGAATGCCGGATCAATGCGGAAGACCCGTACACCTTCGTTCCTTCCCCCGGGAAAGTCACTGCCTGGCATGTGCCCGGCGGCCCCGGTATCCGGGTGGATTCGCATGTTTATGCCGGTTATACTGTCCCGCCCAACTACGATTCCATGATTGGAAAAATCATCGCTTACGGCGCAACCCGCGAACAGGCAATCCGGCGTATGCAGGTAGGCCTGTCGGAAATGGTTGTTGAAGGAATCAAAACCAATATCGACTTGCACCGCAACCTGATGGCCGACCCATGCTTTAACCAGGGGGGAACCAACATCCATTACCTGGAACAAAAGCTGGCGGATATGTTTTCCAACAAGCAAAATACCTGATATTCCCTCTTGTCAGGAGCCACACGTGAGCTGGAACGAAGTTGTACTGGAAATCGACTACGCACAGACTGTGCGTTTTTCAGATGCGCTTTTGGAGGCAGGCGCCATGTCGGTAACCGTTGAGGATGCCGATGAAGGAACCGCCGCAGAAAAGCCGATTTTCGGGGAACCGGGAGCCGATGATCCGGAACATGTCTGGCAGCACAGCCGGGTCATCGCCTTAATTGCCGCTGATAAAAATGCCAGGGAAATCCTTTCCCTGGCAGCCGGTGAATGTGGCATGGATGCCCCTCCCTCCTTTTTTGTGCGCGAAGTCCCTGCAAAAGACTGGGTGCGTGAAACACAGGCCCAGTTTGATCCGATCCATATCGGCAAAAAAATCTGGATTGTCCCCAGCTGGCACACCGCCCCGGACAGTAACGGCATCGTACTGCAACTGGATCCTGGCCTTGCCTTTGGCACCGGCAGTCACCCCACAACCCGGCTTTGCCTGGAGTGGCTCGAAGAACAGGTCCAGCCCGGCATGTCGATTCTGGATTACGGCTGCGGCTCCGGTATTTTGGCTATTGCCGCCTGCAAACTCGGTGCAAACCAGGTTGACGGCGTAGATATTGACATCCAGGCCGTTGCGACCGCCCAGGAAAACGCCGCAGATAACCAGTGCCGAACCCACTTCTATCTGCCCGGTCAGTATGAGGAAAAAATAACAGGCCAATACGATATCGTTGTCGCCAACATCCTCTCCGGCCCCCTGCAGGCACTGGCAAAAACCCTGGCCTGCCGCCTCAAACCCGGAGGCCGCCTGTTGCTTTCCGGCATTCTCGACTGGCAGGAAAAAGAAATTATTGCCGCCTATGCCCCGTGGCTTGCCCTCTCATCCCTGCGCCATCTTGAAGGATGGGTCGCTCTGTCAGGCGTCCTGACCGAAAAGGCAAAACCGGCATGATCCGCGTCACAAAATGCCCGCACTGCAAAACCCTCTTCAAGGTCACCGATGACCAGCTGAAACTTTACAACGGTGCCGTGAGGTGCGGCGTATGCCAGCAAATCTTTAATGGCGCCAATTATCTCCAGACAGAACCGCCTGCCGAAAAAGACATCCCGCTTGCGGGTGAAAAAAAAGCCCTTCATCTTCCAGAGGCCCTTCCTCCTTTTTCCGAGCCATCCGCATCGGAAAAAGACCGTCAGCCTCTGGCGGCATCCTTTCCTTCCGAATCGGATGCAGAAGACGAAATCACGCTCTCTTTGGCGGAAGAGGATATCAATGCCCCGCCGGAAAATGCCGCCCTGTTCGATACACTGGAAGAAGAAATCTCCGCGCTTTCGCGGGAACTGGGGCAGGCAGCCAAACAGCTTTCTCCACGGGAACCTCCCCAAAAACCGGAAAAAAAAGAACCCCGCCGCCCGTCCGCCGGATATGCGCCGTCCGAATCCCGCGCTGAGCCTTCCCCGGAAAAAACGCTCACACCGGTTTTCCCTGCCAAACGCCTGGCAGATCTCTCGCTTTATGCCGTTTCAGAAGAAACAGGAACCGGCTCTGTCCAGTCATTTGCCCCCCGTCTGGAAGACGATGCAGCAACCGTCACACTCTCTTCTTATGCCAAAGACCGTGCCGCGCCAGCGGACAATCCGCCTGCCGCGCCGCTTCCCGGACAACCTTCCCGTTCCCGTCCGCAGCAAGAAGACGCCGATCCGCTCATGGATTCTGCCTATACTATTCCTGCCGGAAAGCCAAAAGCAGCAGAAGCCACGGCCGGCCGTCTGCCCAAAGAGCCGGATTTTGTCAAAAAAGGCCGCCGGAAAAAACAGCGAAGCCTTTTTTCCACCATCCTCTTTGGCACACTCACCCTGATTCTTTTCGGCATACTGACCATACAATGCCTGTACCTGCTCTCAGACCGCATGATCGTATGGTGGCCGCCGGCAGAACCTGCCATCACAAGGGCCTGCCATCTATTTGCCTGCCCACGCCGTCTGGAAACACGCATTTCGGCTTTCTCCATTGAATCCAGCGAGCTTCAGGCCATTCCCGATCTGAAAGACAAATACGCCCTTTCCCTGCTGCTGAGAAACAGCAGCTCTTCCTACCAGTCCTGGCCGCATGTCGAACTGACCCTGACAGATCCCGATAAACAGCCAACGGTCCGAAAAGTCCTTGCCCCTGCCGATTATCTCCCCGATGCCGGCTACATCATCAAGGGCATTCCACCCTACGCTGAAGAATCGGTCAAACTTTATCTTCAGATAAAAACCGAACTGAATGCGGATTACCGCATTTCCCTTTTTTATCCCTAACTTTTCATACTCTTATGTCATCCTTAATCTGTGGCTCCATTGCTTACGATACGATCATGACCTTTCCTGATCGTTTCTCCGATTCCATCCTGCCCAACCAGCTGCATAACTTAAACGTCGCCTTCCTGGTGCCTTCCATGCGCCGGGAATTCGGCGGTTGTGCCGGCAACATCGCCTACAACCTGAAAATGCTAGGCGGCACACCCCTGGTCATGGCAACCATCGGCGCTGACGGCGCCCCCTACCTGGAAAGGCTTGCCAGCCTGGACATCTCCTGCCGCTACATCACCACCATCAAAGAAGCCTTCACCGCGCAAGGCTTCATCACAACAGACAAAGACAAAAACCAGATTACCGCTTTTCACCCGGGCGCCATGTCCTTTGCCCACAGAAACCACCTGAGCGATATTGCCGAACCCATCCGGCTGGCCATCATCTCCCCCGATGGACGGGAAGGCATGTTGCAGCATGCCAAAGACTGTGCGGAAAAAGGCATTCCTTTCATCTTCGATCCGGGCCAGGGCCTGCCCATGTTCACAAAAAGCGAGCTTTGCCAATTCATCGAGCAGGCCGACTACGTCACTGTCAATGATTACGAAGCCGCCATGCTGACCCAGGAAACCGGCTGGACAGAAAAAGACATTGCTTCGCGGGTAAAAGCCCTGATAGTCACCCTGGGCGAACGGGGCGTCGATATTTATACCTCAGCAGAAAAAATCACCCTGCCATGCGTCAAGGTAGAAACAGCACTCGACCCGACAGGATGCGGCGACGCCTTCCGTGCCGGACTGATATACGGACTTACCAACGGGATGGATCTGCCTACTTGCGGCCGGCTTGGCAATTTGATGGGCGCAATCAAGATCACGCACCAGGGCCCCCAGCCCCCGCTGATGACCGCAGCCGAAATTGCCGGCCGCTTTGAAAAAGAATTTGGCTATCGCTACCAGTCCCGGTAGCCATAAAAAATGCACGCGCTATCAACATATAGCGCGTGCAACAAAACAGGTATGCCAGTCTAATCAGGCAGCCGCTTCTTTTTGCGACAATGCTTTCAGAGCGGCGGCAAGGCGGCTTTTATGACGGGCAGCCTTGTTTTTGTGAATCCTTTTTTTATCGGCAATACGGTCAATAATAGAAACCGTCTTGGAAAAAATAGTAGCTGCCGCTTCCTTGTTGCCCGTTTCAATTGCTTTTTTGACAGCCTTGATTGCCGTACGCAACGCTGAACGCTGGCTGGAATTATGCGCATTCCTTTTGACTGCCTGACGAGCGCGTTTACGTGCCTGCGCGGTATTTGCCATATCGAGAAATCCTAAAAACCGGTTAAATAGGTGGCTGCCTTCAACCTGAACGGCAGCACAGAAATTTTGCGTAGCTTTTAATTGTAATCGCCCATGCCCTTTCTGGCAACGTTTTTATCAATTTATTTTCCGGGCGTCACGCGGGGAAAAAACTCATGGAAAAATAGCGGTCTCCCCTGTCACCCGCAATAAAAACAATCGTTGCATTTTCTTCCCCGGCAGCCAATTGCAAAGCCGCCTGGCAGGCCGCCGCAGATGAAAGCCCGCAAAACAGCCCTTCTTCCAGCGCCAGACGCCTGGCCATATATTCTGCGCTGGCCAGGCTGACCAATATTATCCGGTCCAGCATCCGTCCATCAAAAATCTCCGGCATAGCATCATCCGGCCACTTCTGCATCCCTGGGATACGGCCTGCCGGTTCCACGCCGATAACCTTTACACCGCTGTTCTTTTCTTTCAGGAAGCGGGCAATCCCCATCAGCGTCCCGGTCGTGCCCATTGCGCCCACAACATGCGTCACCCTGCCATCCGTCGCCTGCCATATTTCCGGCCCTGTCGTTTCATAATGCGCACGGGGATTATCCGGATTGGCATACTGGTTCAGCGTCACACCCAGACCTTCCTTTACCATCTTGTCCACCAGCCTGCGCACAAACGCCATCCCGGACAAAGCAGGCGTCAACGCAATTTCCGCCCCATAAGCCGCCATACACTGCTGTTTTTCACGGCTGGTACTCTCCGGCATAACCAGCTTGCAGCGGTAACCTTTTCTTGCCGCAATCATGGCAAGCGCAATCCCCGAATTGCCATTGGTCGCCTCAATCAGCCTGTCGCCAGGGCGGATAACACCCCGCTCCTGGGCATAATGCACCATCGCATACATTGCGCGATCTTTCAGCGAACCGGACGGATTGCTCCCTTCCAGCTTGGCCAAAACTACATTATTGCGCAAACCGCTCTCTTTTTCGGGCAGCCGGACAAGCGGCACCAACGGTGTATTGCCAATCGCTTCCTCAAACTGCCGGGGAAAATTCCTCAAGGCCGTCATCAGGTCGTCCGCCTGTCCAAAAGCGCCCTGGCAACCGTACCGATATCCACATACTCCAGCTCTGCCCCGACAGGCACCCCCCTTGCCAAGCGGCTGACACGAACCCCGCGCGCCTTAAGCATTTCGGCAATATAGTGCGCGGTCGCCTCTCCCTCATTATTGAAACTGGTCGCCAGCACCACCTCCGCCACCTTGCCATCCGTTGCCCGTGAGATCAGCCGCCCAAGGCTGATCTCACGGGGGCCGATACCGTCAAGCGGCGAAAGGCTGCCCATCAGAACAAAATACAACCCCTTATAAGCCAGCGTCTGCTCAATCACCAGCATATCTGCCGGCGTTTCTGTCACGCACAAAAGGCTCTGGTCACGCTCCGGATTCATGCACATGCCGCAAACCGGCTCCTCCGTAAACGTATTGCAGCGCTCGCAATGCCGGACCTTTTCTACCGCATCAGACAACGCACTGCTCAACTGCCGCGCCCCCTCCCTGTCATGCTGAAGCAGATGATAAGCCATCCGCTGCGCCGATTTTGGACCCACGCCAGGCAGACGCCGGAGCGCCTCGGTCAAAGCGCGAAGAGATAAACTCGTCACGGCATCCGCGCGTCAGAAAGGCATCTTGAATCCGGGCGGCAAAGGCAGGCCTGCTGACAGGCTGCTCATCTTTTCCTGCGCAGCCGTTTCCGCCTTGCGAACCGCATCATTAAAGGCAGCCGCTACCAGGTCTTCCAGCATCTCTTTATCATCTCCCATCAGGGAAGGATCAATCGAAACGCGGGAAACAGAAAATTTGCAGCTCATCTGCACCGTCACCATCCCCGCGCCAGACTGCCCCTCAACCATAGTCTGCGCCAGCTCCTCCTGCATCTTCTGCATATTCTGCTGCATTGCCTGAGCCTGCTTCATCAGGCCTGCCAACTGATTTTTCATATATCTTCCTGTTTAAACGGGTTTGATGGAATGGGGAACAATGCGGGCCCCGAATTCATTCATCAGGGCCTGAACGCAAGCGTTGCCCTGTATTTTCTCCTCGGCCTCGCGCTGGCGGGCAGCCTGTTTTTCCCTGGCATAGCGGCTGGCTGTCAGCTCTGCCGCGCCAATTTCCGCAGTAATCTTTACCGGACATCCCAGGCGGTTTTCCAGCGCCTGCGTCAATTTTTCAACATGGGCAGGCGCCAACAATGCCTCCAGCGGCGAACGAAGATGAAAATGCCACTTCCCGTCCTCCTGTTTCCCCTCTGCCAGCTCTGTTTGCTGCGCCAGCTGCTGCGCCATCCCGCGCAATGGAAGCGATTCAGCCAGGGACGGCCAGTCCCCGTCCCACACTGCCGTCCCGGAAGGCATGGCATCTGTCTGCCGCACCAAAGGCGCTGCCGGAGAGGCCGCCGCCTCTTCCCTGTCAGCCCTGGGAAAAATATCCGCCGGCGCAGCCTCACGCGCCGGTACCTTTTTGGCGGCTGGCGCTGCCGCAGGCCGTCCTGTTTTTTCAGGCACAGCAGGCAATACGCTTTTCGAATCGCGCCGCCCCTCATCCGGACAAAAAGCCAGCATCCGCAACAATGTCATGGTAAAACCGGCATATTCGTCCGGGGCAATATCCAGCTCATTTTTGCCATGCACGGCAATCTGGTAAAACAGTTGCACATCTTCTGCGCCAAACTGTCCTGCAAAGCGGAGAACCGCCTCGCGATCAGGCAAATCATCCGGCAAAGCTGCCGGCGCTGTCTGCGCCAGGGCAATACGGTGAAGGAAAAGCCCCAGCTCCCTTAAAGCCGAGCTGTAGGAAAGACTGCGCGAAGCCATTTCGTCTGCCACCGCCATCAACGCTTCCCCGTCCCTGGCAGCCAGCCCTTCCAGTATCCGTATCAGGCAAGTCTGGTCGAGCACGCCAAGCATATCCCTGACAGCCTCCAGCGAAATATTCCCTGCCGTATAGGCAATAGCCTGATCCGCCAGAGACAACGCATCCCGCATGGAACCGCCGGCGCCTTCCGCCAGCAGCCGCAGCGCCGGTTTCTCAACCGCCACCTCTTCCTTTTTCAGCACCTGATCCAGGTAATCCACAATCTGCGGAACCGGCATCTGCTTGAGATTAAACTGCAAACAGCGCGAAAGCACCGTAACCGGTATCTTCTGGGGGTCAGTCGTTGCCAGAATAAACTTGATATATTCGGGCGGTTCTTCCAGCGTCTTGAGCATGGCATTGAACGCCGGGGCCGTCAGCATATGCACTTCGTCAATCATATAGACCTTAAAGCGCGCGTTGGTCGGCGCATAAACAGCCTGCTCCAGCAACTGGAGCATATCGGCAATCCCGCGATTTGAAGCCGCGTCCATCTCGACATAATCTACAAAGCGATCCGCATCAATGGCCCTGCAGGCCTCACAGGTTCCGCACGGAACCGGCGTAATACCGGTTTCACAATTCAGGGCTTTGGCCAGCAGCCGGGAAAGCGTGGTTTTTCCCACCCCCCGCGTTCCGGTAAAAAGATAGGCATGATGCAGGCGGTTGCTTTTCAGCGCGTGCGTCAGTGCGCGGACAACATGATCCTGCCCAACCAGACTGTCAAAAGTTTTGGGGCGATATTTGCGTGCAAGTACCAGATAGGACATAAAGGCATTTTACCTTATTGACAGACGCACTGGTCAAAGCACGCCGTTTGCCGCGCCGGGAAACCGGCTGACACCAGGGAAGAAGAAAGGCGAGCCTGATCTGCGGCACTTGCAAAGACTGGCTATGGCTGCTTCGTTCCCGACCTGACCAGATTCACCATTTCGCAATGCGCAGGGACCCGCCTGAAGCCATTGTACAACAAAGCAGGCGCACTTCGGGCATTCCTGCTGCCCGGCGCGCGTTTTTTTCACTCGCCCCTCCTGCAACTTTCTACCATACATTGCCAGCAGCTTGATTCCTCACAAACCGTTACAACTTTTTGCGGAAAATCATAATGCCATAAAACCCTTGCCAGTCCAGTGTTAACAACCGATGAGCCGTTTTCTTTATAACATTTTGAAATAAATGAACGTGTATTTATCATTGACCGCGCATAAAATAGCCCTTTACAATGAACTCAGCATTAACAGGAAGCTGCTTGCTGCCGCGCTATTATTGCCATTGACTGTTTTTTATCCATAACCCAGTCCGCGCCCCTGACAAACAGCACGTTAACCCCGTAAAAAGAGAGAAAAACACTGCCGCCTTTCGTTACATTTTTCCAAAGAAGGGCGGTTATTGCAGCACAACCTTGCCTGCTGCCCGGCAACCCGCCGGCACAGCATAGCTTACTGGTCAAATGCCCGCGCCAGACCGGCAGGGATCTTGCCCGGTTCCAGGAGTTTTTGACATGCCGCATCAAAAAATAAGCAAAACCCTTTCCGACTACCTGTTTTACCGGCCGCACGGGATAATTATCCTGGCCTTCTTTGCCGCCGTCCTTGTCGGAGGGTATTTCTTTCTTCAATCCGAAAACGGCAAGGCCTGCCTCAACCGGTTTTCCTCCGCCAGTGCCAGAAATGCGTATTCTGATCTTCGTTTGACCCAAACCGAACGCTGGATCAGTCCCGCTTCCCGCATAACGCGGCAAAATATGGAAGGCGCCTTCCAGGTCAATCCGCAGGAAAGGCAATGGCTGGTTGACTGGATATCAAAACGCTATCCGGTCAACGCGCAGGCAACAGAACTCTTCGTTTCCGCCGCCTACCTGGCTGCCCACGAAATCGGGCTGGATCCCCATCTCATCCTGGCCGTCATGGCCGTAGAATCCAGCTTCAACCCGCAGGCAGAAAGTCCTGTCGGCGCACAGGGACTCATGCAGGTTATGCCCCACGTTCATTCCAAACGCTTTGAACCGCACGGCGGCATAGAAGCAGCCAAAGATCCCGTTGCCAATATCCGTGTCGGCTCCGCCATCCTGAAAGAATATGTTGCCCGCAGCGGCTCGGTAGAAAAAGGGCTGAAAAGCTATGTCGGCGCCGCTGCCTATTCCCATGATTTTGGCTATGGCGCAAAAGTACTGGAAGAATACCGCCTGCTCAAACAGGTCTCCAGGGGCCAAAACGTTCCTGCCACGCTTTCCTCGGCAGCGCCTTCACACAGGAAACTGGCACGCTCGGATACCCGCTGGCCCAGGGTCACCATCCCGCCAGTCCATACAGAAGAAACCGCCGCCTGAGAACGCAAGCCATTCCTGCTTCAGATAGCCGCCGGATCCACCTCAATATGCCACCGCACCGTTGTTTTCAAAGCGCGCAAGGCAGCCAGCCATACCCTCAAAAAAGGTTGCATCCCGGCCCGTGATCCGGCTTCCACCAGCAGCTGCGCCCGTTCCATACCGCCCACCCGCATCATGGCCATCGGAACCGGCTCGTTAACAAACACCCCCGGCGATACCGCCAGCGCAGCCGCCTTTCCGAGAAAATCCAGTGCCTTTTCCAGCTGCCGCGCTTCCGCACAAAGCAGCGCCTGATACATAAAAGGCGGCAGCCCCGCCTGCTCCCGCTCTTTTAACAGCGAAGAGGCAAAACCATCGTAATCATGGCGCAACACCGCCTGGTAAAGCGGATGAGAAGGATAACGCGTCTGAATCAACACCTCGCTTTTTCCCGTTCCTTCCGCCGCATGACGCCCTGCCCGGCCCCCCACCTGCATCAGCTGGGCAAACAATCTTTCGCCTGCCCGGTAATCATGCGAAAAAAGCGCCGTATCCGGATTGACCACGCCTACAAGCGTCAATTTTTTGAAATCATGGCCCTTGGCAATCATCTGGGTACCCACCAGAATATCGGCTTCACCGCGGTGAACCTGTTCAAGCGCCATTTCCATACTGCCCTTTTTACGCGTTGAATCCGCGTCAATCCGAAGAATACGGGCCGAGGGGAAATGCTGCTGCAAGCTCTCCTCAATCCGCTGTGTACCCCGTCCCAGCGGCTTCAAGTCAACATAGCCGCAATCCGGGCAGGCACGCAAAACCGGCTGTTCCAGGCCGCAATGATGGCAGCGCAGGCATAGCCGGGGCTTATGCAAAACCATGTAAGCCGTACAGCGGCGGCAGGAGCTGATCCAGCCGCAGGCTTCGCACATCAGCACAGGCGCATACCCCCGGCGGTTAAGAAAAAGCAGCGACTGTTCCTTTCTTTCCAGGCGGGACTTTACCGCCTCCAGCAGAGACGGCGTAAACCCGTCCTGCAAACTTGCCCGGCCGGCATCAATCAGCCTGACCTCAGGCAGAACCGCCTCTGCTGCTGCCCGCCTCGGCAAGGTTACAAGGCTATAACGCCCCAAAGCGGCATGATGCCAGGTTTCCAGAGAAGGCGTGGCCGACCCCAGCACAACCGGAATTTTCATCTGCCATGCACGCCAGACAGCCAGATCACGGGCAGAATAACGCAGCCCTTCCTGCTGCTTGTATGAAGGGTCATGCTCCTCATCCACCACAATCATATCCAGGCGTGGAACAGATGCCAAAACTGCCATGCGCGTTCCCAGCACAATGCGCGCCCGGCCGGTATGCGCTGCCAGCCAGTTCTGCAAACGTTCCCCTTCACTCAACCGGCTGTGCAGCAAAGCCATGCCTGCGCCCGGAAAACGCATCCTGATACTGTCTTCAAGCTGCGGCGTCAGATTGATTTCCGGCACCAGAATCATCACCACCGCATCAGGGCAGCTCTCCAGAAGCTGCGCAAACACAGACAAATAAACTTCCGTCTTGCCGCTGCCGGTGATGCCGTACAGCAAAATGGGCGAAAAACCATCTGCCGCCAGTATCCGGGAAACAGCCTCTTTCTGCTCGCTATTCAATTCAGGTCCTGCCAGGGAAACCGCAGCCTTTCCCGGATTTTTTTCTGCCGCTTCTCCGTTTGCCTTTAATGCCCTATTGAGCGAAACCGTTTTTTCCGCACGCAAATTTTTTGGCAGGCTTGGCAAGGCCACCTCGCCAAGCGGGCGCTGGTAATAACCGGCAGCAAAACGGCACAAATCCATCCAGCGGGAAGAAACCGGCATCACCTCCCTGCGAACAGCAATCACATCCCGCAATCTGGCCTCAGGCACCTCTGTTTTTTCCAGGACATCAACAATCAGCCCCATGACTTTTCGCCGTCCGAAAGGAACCAGCGCCAACTGTCCTGCCTGGGGCGCAGCCTCCCCTTCAGAGGCCGGAACCCAGCGATAATCAAAATAATTGTCAAGAGGGGTATCAATGGCTACCCGAAGGATAAGCGGCTGCATAAAGTTAATGTAAAATCTCTCGTTTTTTGATAAACCTATATTCTGTAAGCCTTTTCCCGCTATCCACAAAGTCTGTGGAAAACTTTGTGGAAAAAAACCTATTGACACGCAACAAAACCAGCATTGGCGTGGCTTCCAATAAAATGCCTATCCAACATGCAAAAAAATATTCTTTTAAAAATCAACCCGTTACAAATTTAAAAAAAGGAAGAAGAAAAAAAAATTAAAAAAATTTTTTCTTTCCGTTTTTGTGCACAAATCACCCCGCATGGAACCGGCGCCTCCCGACTGGATGCGTAATTTTTATAACACCCCGGCTATCCGGTTTCCAGGCAGCCTGCAAAGAAAAACGGCACTTCACACCTTCTTTTTTCCAGGCATACCGGCAAACTGCCCCGCCTGCAACGCCAGGTTCGGACGTTACCGGGCAAATCCACCGTTACGGCACAGGCGTATCCTTCTGTCCTGGGCAGCAGCCTGACATAAAAGCCAAACATCCATCTCCTTCATACCACACCTCTGCCGCCTGCCGCCAAAAGAAACAGGATGCCGTTATCCAAAACCAGCCGTGTAAATCCTGTTGAACATCCGGTTCACTCCTTCCCCTGCCGCATGTCCATTGATACCCGAAACATGGCCGGACATCCCTGCAAAACAGCCGGTAACACGCCATCCGGATAACTTCACGATACCGCTATCTTTTTAATCACTCTGGCGGGGTTGCCTGCAACAACCGTATTGGAGGCAACATCCTTCGTCACCACACTTCCCGCGCCGACAACAGCGCCGTCTGCAATAATAACGCCCGGAAGAATCGTGCAATCAGAGCCAATCCAGACATTTTTCCCAATCCTCACCGCTTTGGGATACATGGCCGTCCAGCTTCCGGGATGGAAATCATGATTAATCGTGGCAATAGTGACATTGTGTCCGACAAAAGTCCCGTCATCAATCGTAATGCCCGCCTGATCCTGAAACTTGCAGCAGGCATTGATAAACACATTTTTCCCCACTGTAATATTTTTGCCGCATTCCGTATAAAAAGGCGGGAAAAGACGGAATGACGGATCAACCTGCCTGCCGGTCAACGCTGAAAAAAGCGCCCTTACCTCGTCAGGCGCATGATATTGATTATTCAACACCATTGTGATTTTCAGCGCCTCCTGCGCCAGATGATGAAACATTTCAAACATCGCCCCATCCGGATCCACCCTCCTGCCCGTATTGAGCCGGGCAAAAAATTCATCCTGTTCCATAAACATCTCCCTTCCATAACCTGCTGACGCACCTGCGCCCTTTTACCGGCAGCCGAAAAAAGCAAAAACAGCCGCACACCAACAATAATTTTCCACCCGCAGCCACTCCATCATGGCAAGAACCCATAAAAATCTTCTCATTGTAATCAATGCAGAACAGCACACCGGAAAAACAGCACCTCATCTGATCCCGCCTTTGGGAAAAATCCTGACCCGCACAGACAATACCTGCTTGCGATACCACTCGATACCGTATAGGTTCCGGCTGTGCCCAGGCCATTTGACAGCGGCGGCATCAGCCCGGCACACCTGCCAAACAGCTTGACTCCCCTCATAAAATTAACGGATTATTACGGAAAGCGCACTCGCACAAAAGGGAGGTCACATGTACAGAACAATCCTGGTGCCAACAGACGGCACGCCCCTGTCCGGCAAAGCCGTATCGGCCGCCATCCAGTATGCGGCCGCCCACCCCGGCTGCCGGATCATCGGCATCACCGTCATTGAACCCCTCCCGCTTACCCAGCTGGAAACCTTCACCACGTCCCTGAAATCCGATTACCTGAACCAGGAACGCCAGATGGCAGAAGCACGCGTCAAACGCATTGCCGACCTGGCAGGAGAAGCCGGCATTCCCTGCGAAACCGTGATGGCCCAGTCCAGCAAACCGCACGAGGAAATCGTGCGTGCTGCAGCCGCCTACCGCTGTGATTGCATTTTCATGGCGTCAAACGGCCGCAAGGGACTCAACCGGCTTTTTATCGGCAGTGAAACACAAAAAGTGCTGGCAACAACAACCATCCCCGTTATGGTTTACCGCTAGCCTGCCTGGCGTTGCCTCTCCCTCGCAAAACAGCCGCGCCGTTTTTGTTTCTCGGCTGAAGAATCCAGAGGCGGACCGGTTGTTTCATATTGCCTGCCCGCTCTCCGGCCTCATTGCCGGACCCCCAGAAATAATCCAGGCGGATAGCGCCCCGGATAGCGCCGCCGGTATCCTGCGCCATCACCAGCCGGGAAAGCGGCGTCTTGCCGCCCGGCTCGGTCGTATCAATAAAAAGCGGCAGCCCCAGCGGAACATGCCGCGGGTCCACCGCAACCGACCGTCCGGGCGTCAGGGGCACCCCCAGCGCGCCTTTGGGTCCGGTGCCGGGGTCCGCCAGCTTCTCTTCGCGGAAAAAAACATAACCGGGATTGGCATCAAGCACTTCATCAAGCCTGGAAGGATTGTCAGCAAGCCATTGCCTGATCCGCTGCGCCGAAACTGCCTCCCGCTTTATTTCCCCCTTGTCAGCCAAATACCCGCCAATAGCCCGGTAAGGCCGCCCGTTCTGGTCGGCATAGGCAAGCCGGATAATCTCGCCCGTTTCATCAATAACAACCCGCCCGGAACCCTGTATCTGCAAGAAAAAAGCGTCAACCGCATCATCCACCCATACAATTTCCTGCCCGGCAAGGCAATTGCTCCTGCGGATTTCCCCGCGCGATGGATAAGGCAGCAGGCGCTTTCCCTCCAGACGGCCTCGGAGCCGCATTCCTTTCAGCTGGGGATAAACTGCCGACAGATCCACCGTCACCAGATCCGGCGGCGTCCCGTAAAGCGGCGTGCGGTATGCGCCATGACGGGTACGCGAGCCATGCAAAAGAGGTTCGTAATATCCCGTGGCCAATCCCGTTTCCGCCCCGTCCGTTAACACCACCTGCCACGGCTCCAGAGCTGTTTCAAAAAACACCCGTACCTCGTCTTCCTTTTGTGCATCAACCTTTCCGGCCTTCAGGCATACCTCCCGCCAGGCAGCCTGTTTTTTCAGCACACGGCACGATTGCAGAAAAGCAGGCCATGCCTCCTGCAACGCATCCCTGTCCCAGCCCGGCAGCGCCTCAAAACTCGCCCGGCGAAGCGTCCTTCCCGATACAGTAACATCCGTTGCCGAAGCCGAAGCCGGCTCATCGCCGGCCGGCATCAGGGTACAGGCAGAAAAAACCGGAAACAGACAGAAAAACAGTCCGCGCAGAAAAAAAGAACCGAAACGCATCATCAGAAAACAAAAACCGTAAAAATCCTATTGTGCGTTCCGCTGCCGTAAAAGCCAACCCCCGTTGCGTACCACAGGTTTGCAGTAAAATAGCGTTTTTTTCAAAAACACTCGCTTTTTATGACGGCCTATCGCATTGCGCCCAGCATCCTGTCTGCGGATTTTGCCCGGCTGGGCGAAGAAATCCGGCAGGTAGTGGATGCCGGCGCGGATATCATCCACTTTGACGTCATGGACAACCATTATGTGCCCAACCTCACAGTCGGTCCTATGGTCTGCAAGGCCATCCGTCCCCTGACCTCTGTGCCGGTTGACGTTCACCTGATGGTCAAACCCGTGGACCGGATCATTCCGGATTTTGCCCAGGCCGGCGCAAACATCATTTCCTTTCACCCGGAAGCCTCCGAACACATCGACCGAACCCTCCAGCTCATCCGAGGCAACGGCTGCCGTGCCGGACTGGCCTTCAATCCCGCCACGCCGCTGTCATGCCTGCCCCATGTGATAGACAAGGTTGACCTTGTCCTGATCATGTCGGTCAATCCCGGATTTGGCGGACAAACCTTCATCTCCCATGCCTTAAAGAAAATCGAAGCAGCCAGACAGCTGATTCGTGAATCCGGACGGGATATCCTGCTGGAAGTCGATGGAGGCATCCATGCCGGCAACATCGCCGGTATCGCCCGTGCCGGAGCCGATACCTTTGTTTCCGGCTCAGCCATTTTCGGCCAGCCCGACTATGCCGCCGTCATTTCCGCCATGCGCCGCCAGCTGGCCACTCTTTCCGCCTGATCATGACAGCCTCTCCCACTCCCTTAACCGGTATCCGTGCCGTTCTCTTTGACCTTGACGGCACCATGGTCGATTCAGTTCCGGATATTCACCTTGCCTTGAGCCTGATGAATGCAGACCTTTCCCTGCCAGCCATTTCAGCGGACACCGTCCGCCGCCTCGTAGGAAGAGGAACAGAAAGACTGGTGCGGGATGTGCTTTCCCTGAGCATGGATGAAGAAAAGGCAGGAAAAAGGCTGCCGGAAGCGCTTACCCGGTTTTACCGGTACTACAGAATAACAAACGGCTGCCAGGGCACCGTTTATCCCGGCGTGGAAAAAGGACTGCGCCGTATGCGGGAAAACGGACTCAGCCTGGCCTGCGTCACCAACAAACCGGCTGTCTTTACCGAACCGCTGCTGGCAAAAAAAGGCCTCTATGCCTTTTTTGACATCATCTGCAGCGGCGATTCCTTCCCGCTGAAAAAACCCCACCCCCTGCCGGTGCAAATGGCTTGCGCCAAATTCGGCATATCGCCCAGGCAGGCGCTGGTCATAGGCGATTCCGTCAACGATGCCCGCGCTGCCCGCGCCGCCGGCTGCTCGCTTTTTATTGTGCCTTACGGTTATAATCACGGAAGGCCTGTCGGGGAAATGGACACAGACGGTATTGTTCCCGATCTTCTGGCAGCTGCCAGCCTGATAAACTGATTTCCGGCATATTTCAAGAACATGCTTTTCTGCAAAAAACGGTTTTGCGCGCCCTCCGGCCTGATATCGGGCGGATTGTGGCGGCGCTGATAATCCTGGCAGCGCCCAAAGGCCGTTGCTGCACCCATTGATATCGCCGTTTTTTTAAACCGCTGTCGCTTCATGGCGACCTGGAGAAAACCATGACAGAACTTGAATTCAAAGCCCTTGCCGCACAAGGCTACAACCGTATTCCCCTCATCATTGAAACCATTGCCGACCTTGAGACACCGCTCTCCCTCTACCTGAAGCTGACACGGCAAGAGTCCCGGCATTCCTTCCTGCTGGAATCCGTCGTTGGCGGCGAACGCTTCGGCCGCTATTCATTTATCGGCCTGCCCGCAAGAACCTGCCTGCGCGCCTTTGGCATGAAAACCGAAATCATGCAGGATGGCGTCGTAACAGAAACCTGCGAAGGCAACCCGCTGGATTTCATCGCCGCTTACCAGGCCCGTTTCCGTGTTGCCATCAGCCCTGGAATGCCGCGCTTTTGCGGCGGCCTGGCAGGTTACTTCGGTTACGATACCGTGCGCTATATCGAACCCCGGCTGGCACAATCCTGCCCGCCGGATGATCTGGGGCTGCCGGATATCCAGCTGCTTTTAACCGAAGAACTTGCCGTCATCGACAACCTTTCCGGCAAACTCTACCTCATCGTCTATGCCGACCCGGCCAAACCGGATGCCTATATCACCGCGCGCCGGCGTCTGAAAGAATTGCGCGCCATGCTGGATGCGCCGGTCGTTGCGCCGGATACCCGCCCAAGCCGGCGAACCGATGTCATCAGGGAATTTGCCCGGCCGGACTTTTTTGCCATGATCGAAAAAGCGCGCGGCTATATCCGGGATGGAGAATGTATGCAGGTCGTGCTTGGCCAGCGCCTGAAAAAACCTTACCCGGATTCACCCCTGTCGCTGTACCGTTCCCTGCGCTCCCTTAACCCTTCCCCCTACCTGTACTACTACGACATGGGCGGCATGCACATCGTCGGATCCTCGCCGGAAATTCTGGTCCGGCAGGAAAAAACCGGCGGCGGCAACCGGGTCATTGTCAGGCCGCTTGCCGGTACGCGCCCCCGCGGCCTGACTCCCCTGCGTGACGCCGAACTGGCGGCAGATCTGCTGGCAGACGAAAAAGAAATTGCCGAACATGTCATGCTGATAGACCTGGCCAGAAACGATATCGGCCGCATTGCCCAAACCGGCAGCGTGCAGGTCACGGAAAAAATGGCCATTGAAAAATATTCCCATGTGCAGCATATCGTCTCGCATGTCGAAGGCATCCTGAAACCGGGGCTCTCCAGCCTGGATGTCCTGAAAGCCACCTTTCCGGCAGGCACCCTCTCCGGTGCGCCCAAAGTCCGCGCCATGGAAATCATTGACGAACTGGAACCCGTCAAGCGGGGACTCTACGGCGGCGCCTGCGGATACCTCTCCTTCGGCGGCGAAATGGATTTGGCCATTGCCCTCCGCACCGGCGTCATTCACCGGGAAATGCTGTATGTCCAGGCCGGCGCCGGCATAGTGGCCGATTCCCGCCCCCAGGCAGAATGGCAGGAAACCGAAAACAAGGCCCGCGCCGTCATCCGGGCTGCCGAGCAGGTGCAGGACGGCCTGGACCAGTCATCGCAATAGGCTATATCCTTGCATAACACACCAACAACACGCGCGGCAAACCCCTTATCCGTTTGCCGCCGGCTTAACCTGCCGCCGGACTCGCTTGCCCTTTCCCTGGCCGGCGCTGCGTACGCCGTTGCCGGTGTGGCAAACGGCATGGCCCTGCCAGCCACGCTGTCGCGGGTTTTCCATGCCTGGTCGCCATCATCCCAGGCCGCCGGTGCCATGCAGGACATTGCCTACCGGACCATGCGGCAATTCGGGCTGGCACGCCGCCTGCTGCGGCTCATGGTAAAAAAAACACCCGATCAGCCGCTGCTTCACAGCCTGTTATGCTGCGCCCTGGCCTTGTTGTCTTCCCCCGGTGAAAACCGCGCGCTGCCATACGAACCCCACACCGTAGTGGATCAAAGCGTCCGCACGGCAGCCGCCCTCCCGTCCCTTTCACACGCAAAAGGGATGGTCAACGCCGTCTTGCGCCGCTTTACCAGGGAACAGGCATCCCTCCTGCCCGAAGCCGTCAAATCGGCAGAAGCCGCCTGGAACTACCCCGCATGGTGGATTCGCGCCGTCCAGTCAGCCTATCCCCGGCAGTGGGAAACCCTCCTTGAAAACGGCAATACCACGCCGCCGCTTACATTGAGAGTCAACCGGAAAAAGCTGTCTGCAAAAGACTACCTTGCCCGCCTGAAAGAAGCCGGTATTGGCGCGCGTCAGGTTGGACCGGCTGCCGTTATCCTCGGCAAGGCGCTTCCGGTTTCATACATTCCCGGCTTTGCCGAAGGACTGGTTTCCGTCCAGGACGCAGCGGCGCAACAGGCCGCATCCCTTCTGGATATGCAAAACGGTATGCGGGTACTGGATGCCTGCGCAGCGCCCGGCGGCAAAACCGGGCATATCCTTGAAACAGCCGATGTCCGCCTGCTGGCGTTAGACCACGATCCGGCACGGCTGGAACGCATCCGTGAAAACATGGTCCGCCTGGGGCTTCAGGCCGATATCCGGCAGGGCAGCGCCTCCACCCAAAACTGGTGGGATGGCATACCGTTCGACCGCATATTGGCCGATGTCCCCTGCACTGCCTCCGGCATTGTCCGCCGGCATCCGGACATCCGCTGGCTCCGCCGCAAAACAGATACCAGCCAGCTTGCAACACTTTCCGCACAAATTCTGGACAATTTGTGGCAGATGTTGCGTCCAGATGGTAAATTGCTTTTTGTGACCTGCTCCATCTGGCCGGAGGAATCGGAAAAACAGGCAGCGGCATTTGCCGCGCGAAACCATGCCGCAAGACTTCCGGCTCCAGGCCAGCTGCTGCCGGCAACAGAACAGGAAAGCAACCATGACGGGCTTTTTTATGCGCTTTTCCAAAAACCATCCGCCTCATGACCTTTCCCCTCACAAAAACAGTTTATTGAATCATGCGACGCTTCTTTTATTTGCTGGGCTGCCTTCTTCTGGTTTTTGCCGCATGGCATCCGGCCGCCGCAAAAGCAGATGCCCAGATTGCAGTGGATTCGGCCGCCATAGAAAAATCAGGCGGAGGCTACCGGCTTGCCGCCGATTTTTCCCTTGACCTGCCCCGCGATCTGGAAGACGTTCTGCTTCGCGGTATCCCGCTTTACTTCACCACCGAACTGGAAATTACCCGTCCCCGCTGGTACTGGTTCGACGAAAAACCGGTAGAAAAAATACGAACCATCCGGCTGGCCTACAATATCCTGACCCGCCAGTACAACGCAACATCAGCCGGCAGCCTTCAGCAGAACGTCCATACCCTTGAAGAAGCGCTCAATCTGGTCAGGCATCCCCAAAGCTGGCTGTTTGCCAAAAAAGACAGTCTCAAGGAAGGCGAAACCTATTCGGCAGCCATCCGCATCCAGCTGGATATCTCCTATCTGCCCAAGCCGTTTCAGATCAATATCATCAACAACAGCAACTGGCGGCTCTCCTCGGAATGGAAACGCTTCCCGTTTAAAGCTTAAGAGGTTCTCGGCGTGACCCGGACATTTCGCACCATCCTGATCACCGGCGGCGCCGTCATGGGCATCCTGCTGTTCCTTTTGGCATCGGGAGCAGAAAACACCCGCCTGTTCGAGCAGCACTACGCCTGGCTTTTGGGCCTTAACATCCTGGCCGGCATAGCGCTGATCGGGCTGATAGTCCTGATGCTGATCCGCTTTGCCAAACGCTACCGGCGAGGCCGCTTCGGTTCCCGCCTGATGATGCGCCTCATGCTGCTGTTTGTGCTGATGGGCATCATCCCCGGCGCTGTCATTTATGCCGTATCGGTTCAGTTCGTTTCACGCTCTATCGAGTCATGGTTCGATGTGCGGGTTGAAGCCGCCCTGGATTCCGGCGTCAAGCTGGGACAAAACATGCTGGAATCCTCCCTCTCCGACCTGGATTCGCGGGCCGAGCAGCTGTCTGCCGAACTCTCCTCCCTCAGCCTGTCCGAGCAAATGCTGGCATTATCCCGCCTGAAAAACGACAAAAACCGGCTGGAAGCTGCCATCATCACGGGAAACGGCCAGGTTATCGCAACCTCAAGCGCAGATTACCAAAGCCTTATACCGGATTTGCCCACCCCGGCCATGCTGCGGCAGGCAACCGCCGCCTCCCGCTATCTGGCCATTGAAGGCAAAGACGACGACCCGCAAACCCTTAACACGGACGAAACCGCGCTCAGGCTGCGGATCATCATCCCCCTTTCCCCGGCGCTTGGCGTCCATTACCGGCAGGAAACCCGCTTCCTCCAGCTCATCCAGCCGGTTTCCGCCTCACTGGCAGCGGATGCCGAAGCGCTGAGAAACGCCTACAGCGAATACCAGGTCCGCTCCCTCTCCCGTTCCGGCCTGCGCAAAATCTACATCGTCACCCTGACCCTGACACTGCTTTTGGCCGTATTCGCCGCAACCGCCATTGCCTTTCAGATCGCCTCCGACCTGACGCGGCCGCTGCTGCTTCTGGCGCAAGGCACCAAAGCGGTTGCCGAAGGCGACCTTTCCCCCCGCATCACCGTCACCACACCGGATGAGCTGGGTTCGCTGGTTCAATCCTTCAATGACATGACAAGGCAGCTGGCCGAGGCGCACATGCAGACAGAAAAAAGCCGGACCGCGCTGGAATCCGCCAATGCCTACCTCCAGTCCGTCCTGACCAACATGTCTGCCGGCGTCATTGTGCTGGATCACACCTTTTGCCTGGTCAGCTGCAACGAACCGGTAACCCGTATCCTGCGCCAGGATCTGGCCGGACATACCGGCAGCCCGCTGGCAAAAATGGCAGGACTGGAAACCTTTGCCGCCGCCATCACCCAGGCCTTTTCGGAACTGAGCGCCCAAACAGCGGCCAGCGAGAAAAAAGCAGACTGGCACTATTGGCAAAAACAAATTGAAATCCCCCGGCTTCCCGCAGAAGGAGACGATATACATGACATCATGCTCCTGGCAAGAGGCTCCCGCCTGCCGGTAGAAGGGGAAAACGGCTATATCATCGTTTTTGACGACATAACAGATATTATTTCTGCCCAGCGTTCCCTGGCCTGGGGCGAAGTTGCCCGCCGGCTTGCGCATGAAATCAAGAACCCGCTCACGCCCATCCAGCTTTCAGCCGAACGCCTGCAAATGAAACTGGCAGGCAAGCTGGCCGAAACAGAAGCGCAATTCCTTGACAAAAGCACACAAACCATCATCAACCAGGTCACCGCCATGAAACAGATGGTGGACGATTTCCGCAATTATGCCCGCACGCCGCCTGCCCGGCTGGCCGCGCTGGACCTAAACCGGCTGGTAGAAGACATTGCCTACCTGTATGCCGGCGACAGCGCGCGCGACAAGGTGCATACCCGGCTTGATCCCGCCCTCCCCCGGATCATGGGAGACGAGACCCAGCTGCGGCAAGTCATACACAACCTGCTCCAGAACGCGCTGGACGCCATTGCCGAAACAGAAGGCGCCCCCGGCTTTCTTCCCCGGGTTGATGTCACAACAGAAAAAGTCACGTATCATAATACTTCAGGAGAAATCTGCATTGCAGTCAGACTGTCTGTCATGGATAATGGTCCGGGATTCCAGCCCAAAATCCTTTCACGGATTTTTGAGCCCTATACGACAACGAAAGAGCGGGGAACCGGCCTTGGCATGGCCGTCGTCAGGAAAATTATCGACGAGCATCACGGCAGGATTGATGTCAAAAACAGAGACGATGCCAGCGGGGCCATCATCTCCATCCTGTTGCTGCGGCTTGCCCCTGAAACCGATCCCGCGCCGCCTTGCCCGGAAGGCAGCATCCAGTAACCAAAACAGAGGAATATGGCAACCATCCTGGTCGTAGATGATGAAATAGGCATACGGGAACTCCTCTCGGAAATCCTCTCTGACGAGGGGCATGTGGTCTATACGGCAGAAAACGCCCAGCAGGCGCGCGAATCCCGTGCTGCCCATTCGCCTGATCTTGTCCTGCTTGATATCTGGATGCCGGACACAGACGGCATTTCCCTCTTAAAAGAATGGCGCAGGGAAAACCTCCTCGTCATGCCGGTCATCATGATGTCCGGCCACGCCTCCATTGATACAGCCGTTGAAGCCACCCGGCACGGTGCGCTGGGCTTTCTGGAAAAACCCATTGCCCTGCAAAAACTCCTGAAAGCCGTTGAAAACGCCATAAACGGCCTTGCAGAAAAACCGCCTGTTGCGGCACAGCCCGCAGCACCTGCCGGCACAGAAAATGCGTCCATAAGGCCCGGCAGGCCTGACGCGGCAGGCATCCCGCCGCGTCAGGCCGGCGTTGCCCCTGCCCCCGCCTCGCTTTTGGACTTCAACCTTCCCTTGAGAGAAGCGCGGGACATGTTCGAACGCATCTACTTCGAATATCACCTCGCTATGGAAGGCGGCAGTATGACCCGCGTTGCCGAAAAAGCCGGCCTGGAACGCACCCACCTTTACAGAAAACTCAAGCAGCTGCACATCGAACCGCAAAAAACATCTAAGAAAAACAGCCGCTGACCGCTTTCTTATTTTCAGCTGTTTCCCACACTCTACAGGAAAGGAAATCCCATGCAGCACGTCAACTTCGGCGCTACCGGCCTTCGCGTATCCCCTATCTGCCTCGGCATGATGACATACGGCTCCCCGCAATGGCGCCCCTGGGTGCTGGACGAAGCAGCCTCGCGTCCCTTCATCCGCCGTGCAATAGAAGCCGGCATCAACTTCTTTGATACCGCCGACATGTATTCCAACGGCCTCTCGGAAATCCTGACAGGCAAACTGCTCAAAGAATATGCCCGGCGCGAGGAAGTCGTCATTGCCACCAAAGTGTACTTCCATTTATCCGATACCGACATGAGCTATGACGGCGCCTCGGCAAAACCGGCCAGCCTTCCCCCCAATACCAGCGGGCTTTCCCGCAAGCATCTCTTTGCGGCAGTTGACGCTTCCCTAAAACGCCTGGGGACAGACTACATCGACCTTTACCAGATCCACCGCTGGGACAGGAACACTCCCATTGAAGAAACAATGGAAGCCCTCCATGACATTGTCAAATCCGGGAAAGTCCGTTATATCGGCGCCTCCAGCATGTGGGCATGGCAATTTGCCAAAGCGCAGCAAATTGCCAAAGAAAACCGCTGGACGCGTTTCGTTTCCATGCAAAACCACTACAACCTGATGTACCGTGAAGAAGAACGCGAAATGATTCCCCTGTGCCGCGACCAGGGCGTAGCGCTCATTCCCTGGAGCCCGCTGGCCCGCGGCTTTCTGGCCGGAAACCGCAAACCGGAAGACCAGGACAAGGCCGCCAACCAGTCCGCCACCATCCGCGCAAAAACAGATGAAATGGCATTGCGCTACTTCTACAACGACGCTGCCTTTAACATCGTCCGCACCCTGACCAAAGTCGCACAGGAAAAAGGACTGTCCAACGCGCAGGTCGCTTACGCCTGGCTCCTGCACAAAGGCGTCACCGCCCCGATTGTCGGCGCATCCAGGCTGCCGCAGCTGGAAGAAGCCATCGCCGCCGCCTCCGTCAGCCTCACACAGGAAGAAATAGAAACACTGGAAAAACCCTATGTCCCCGGCCCCGTTCTCGGCCATGTCTGACGCATGAAACAAAAAAAAGGGGGAGCAGCATTGCCCCCCTTTTTTACAGCAAAACACACAT
>JAMPAN010000016.1 GCA_023667225.1 Oxalobacter formigenes
ATGTTCTCTCCGGCTTTTTGTGATTTTTGGCGCGGCTGGCAGGAATCGAACCCACACCCCCTGGTTCGTAGCCAGGTATTCTATCCAGCTGAGCTACAGCCGCAAAGGGGGATATTTTTTAGTTATCTGTTGAAAGTACAGGATGCGATGCCGTTTTCAAGCACAGCCTGGCAAGCAGGCCGCTTTGCCGGGCTGTGGATTATTTCTTTTTATTTTCTGCCAGTTGGTTTATTGGCTGTGTCAGCGTTTGACTGACAGGTTGTTTTTGACGCTTTTAACGCCTTCTACGCTGCGGGCAATTTCAGTTGCCCTGGCAATTTGGGCGGGGCGGGAAACAAAGCCGCTTAATTGCACGACGCCGTTAAAGGTTTCGACGTTGATTTCGGCAGCGCTCAGGTCGTCTTGCTGAAATATGGCGGCTTTGACGTTGGTTGTGATAGCGGAATCTTCAATGTACTGGCCGACGGTACCGTGTTTCTGGCCGGCAGCGCAAGCGCCGAGCGAGGCCAGCAGTAAAGCAAACAGGGCCAGGTAAAAATAACGAAATGTTTTCATGATTCACCTTTCTGTTAATGGAGGCAGCGATATGTCAATGGATGGCTGCCTAAAGCATGGAAGAAAGGCAGCCTGTCTTTCACAATATTTATTATGGTTTGTCCTTTTAATCAGGAGCCGGATTTCAGCTTGAGGCTGTTATCGACTTTTTTGACGCCTTTGATACCCTGGGCAATTTCTCCTGCCATTTTGATTTGTGACGGATTGGAAACAAAGCCGCTTAACTGAACGGTCCCTTTGTAGGTTTCTACGTTGATTTCTGCCGCGCTCAAGTCTTTGTGGGCGAAGATTTTCCCTTTGACTTCAGCTGTGATGGCAGCATCATCTACGTATTGTCCCGCAGTTTCGCGGGCCTGGCTATGCCCAGCGGCGCAGGCCAGGATGGAAACAAAAAGAAAAGACATGGCAAAGGCGGAGAATTGACGTAGTGCTTTCATGGGTTCCTCTTGCTTTGAGATTAAAAAACAGGGGGGTTATTTCCGGTTGCCAGGCCAGATGGCCGGCAGGCGTTTCCAGGCAAGAAAGCCGGCAGCAAGGGCCAGCGATGCGCAGACAAGCGGGTGTGTTTTCATGTATCCCCTGGCCTGATGCAGTTGCTGTGCAGCATAGAGCCGGGAGCGAAGGGCTGCATAACGCATTCTGAGTTTACAAAAGTCCTTTTTTTTCATTGTTTTCCTCTTAAGATTGCCAGGGCTTCCAGCCGGGAAGATGGCTTTGGTTTATGTTGTTGGTCAGATTGCGGCCCGGAGCTGGCGTGCTGTCTGGAGGTTGGCATCCATCAAGGTACGCAGGTTGTTGATGTAGGCGCGCAGGTCAATGTTGTCCACTTTTTTCAGAAGGCTGTTGTCGATCAGTTGTAATGCCTGCTGCTGCTGGTTGATTTGCTCATCAAGGAAGGCCTGGTCAAAAGCAGCGCCATCCAGTTTGTTAACCCGCCGTCTGGCTGCTGTGTTTTCTTGTCTCATGTCACGGCGGACGGCGGGTGTTTCAACAGTGAGGCGGTTTTTTCTTCTGATTTGGTCGAGTTGTTTTTCAGCATTGCGATGGTCGATCATGACTTGTTGTGCGTATTGCTGTACAGAAGGATTCATGGATTTTTTTGCTGCCATTTTTGCCGTTTTCATTGCGCCCTTGTTAATGCCTTCCAGCGCGGAAACAATTTCGGCATCAACAACAGCGCTGGTCATGGTGGTTTCGGGATAGACATTTTGCGGGACGGTATCGGCAAGGGCCTGGGCCGAGAGGGCGGTAATTATCGCGCAGGCCAGTACATTTAATGACTGTTTCATGTTTTTTCTCCTTTTATGTGAAATGGTTTGAGAAATAGAGGTTTGTTTTGCCGGTTTGGTTCCTGGTTTTTGTTTCTGATCAGTTGTTTTGTTGCGCCTGGCCAAACGGGGTGTTTTGCGGTTTTGCCGGGCAGGCCGGTTTACGGTTTGCCATCAGGTTCGTATAACAGGTATGCCAGGTTGTGAGGAGGGCACGCCAGTCATGCCGGTTTTTCATTTTTTTTCTGGCTGCGCTTCCCATAGTTTTCCGGTTTTCGCAAATGCAGGCGATGGCATTGGCCAGTTTTTTTGGGCAAATGGTATTGACGGCAACGCCGCAGGTTTCGTCAACCAGTTCCATGAAAGCGCCGGAGTTGAATCCGGCTACGGGCAGGGCGCAGGCCATGCCTTCAAGCACGGAAAGGGGATAGTTCTGGTGCAGTTCCGGGTGAACCAGTGCGTCACAGCTGGCGATCAGGGTTGCCAGCTGTCCGGATGTATGGGTATGCTGGTTAAAGTAAAAGTAGGAAATTTTCTCTGTATCGGCGCTTTTGGGATTGCTGCCAATGACCAGAAGATGATAGGTATTGTCCAGGTGGTGCATGGTTTCAAACAGGAGTTTGCGGCAAATGGGTTCCGGCGTGTATTCAACGTAGGCCAGCAGCTTTGTTTTTTCTTTCAGGCCGAGACGGTCCCGCATGGCCGGATCGGCAGCAGAGGGATGAAAGACGGTTGTATCCACACCGGGCGGCAGGTAACGGGCGTGTTCAAGGCCGTGTTCCCGGAATTTTCCAAGCAGATTCAGGCTGGAGACAAGGAGCAGGTCGAAGCGGCGGTAAAGGCGGCTGAGTGCGCGGATTATCCGGTTTTCGCTGGTAAACGGATGGAGCATGATGCGTGCAGGGGTGAAGTGGCAATATGCGCCGATTAAAACAGGGCAATTCTGTTTAAGGCGGATGGCAGCGCGTGCAAACTGGAATGGGTCGCTTACTTCGATGCAGTCGGGGTGCATGCTTTTTATGAGAAATTCCACGGCGCGCCGGGACTGGCTCAGCCGGAATCCCGGAAAGCAGGGAAGGCGGATGCCCGGTGTTCTGACAATGCCGTCCTGCACGGTTGAAGGGGCATCACCCGGAGCGATGATGGTATGCCGGATGTGCGGATGTTGAGCCAGCCAGCGGGATTTTGCTGTGATGTATGTCCGGATGATCCGGCATTCCGGGACATAAAACTGGGAAAGGTCGATGAGGTGTAAACGTTTTTTTTTCACGGCTGTTGCTTTCTGACAGGAATAAAACGGCTGGCGGAAAACTATTATGCGGCGCTGGCGGTTTGGCGGATTGATATGGGGCAAGACAAGCCGCGTTGTTTTTTCGGGGGAAGGAAAGACAGTCTTTGGGGGGAAGGCAAAGTGACGTTAAAATGCCAAAGGTAACGCGTGTGCGGGAGGGAAAAATGTGGGAGCAAGGTGTTTATACCTGCATGGAAAAGACAGACGAGCAGGAAAATTACAGGGGGATTGCCCTGACTATTTCAACGGCGATTGCCAAGGATGCCAAGTCGCATTTTTCCGATGCGGCGTGGACCCGGAATATTCCGGCATATCTGCTGCTGCGGGATGATGATGAAATTACGATTTATTTCAATCAGCTGGAGGAAATACACAAGGAGTGGCTTTATAACCGGCTGACGGAAGATGGTCATGATGCGGCTGCCGGGACGGTTGCAGGTTTAAGGCAGGCGGAGAAGGATCCGGCCAATGCAGAGATTAAGAATCTCAAGATGCTGGCGCAGGCGCTGGGCCGGTATTTGATGGCAGACGGGATTGACGGGTGGATTTATACGATGGGCGGCCACTATGAGCAAATGCCGTGGCTGGTGAATAATGTTTATTTTCAGGAAGGACAGAATGCGCCGCCGAATGTGGCTGTCCAGATTGTGGCGAACAGCCCGGTGGCGAGCCTGGATGATATGAACCGGCCTGCTACCCGGATGATTTATTTTTTTGGCGATGATTTGCGGCACAAGCAGGTGGCCAATATTTTGGCATCCAAGGGTTTCATGAAGGAAACGCCGGAGCTTAAGGCTGCGTATCTGAAATCGGTTCATAAGTTTTCGGATTACCTTGTGCGGCTCAATTGCCAGTTTATGGCGGAGGGCGAGGGGCTGGAGGTGGATTTTGAAAAAGGCAGCCGTTATGCAGAACGGATTGTCTTTGATGGGCCTGTCAAGGTGATTAATGATGAAGGGGTGATGCACCGGAAGTTTTTTGCACAGATGGATTCGCCGTTATGGGGAAGTGTCGGGAAGCCTTATTCGGAGGTGCCGATTCATCCCAAGATTTTCTGTTTTAACCTGAATACGCATACCAATATGTGGATTCATGTGGACAGGCTGTCGCTGTATGAATATAACCCGGCATTGCGCGACAAGCTGGTGCTGCCGGATGAACACCGGGATTTGGTGGATATCCTGACGCAGGATATGGATGTGCTGATGGAGGATATTATTTCCGGCAAATCCGGCGGAACGACGATTCTGTGCAAGGGCGCGCCCGGCCTGGGCAAGACGCTGACAGCGGAGGTGTATGCAGAGGTGGTCGGCCGCCCCCTGTACCGGGTTCACTCCGGGCAGCTTGGCATTCAGTCTGATGCGGTTGAGGCCAATCTGGACAAGATTCTCAAGCGGGCACAGCGCTGGGGAGCGGTAATGCTGATTGATGAGGCGGATGTGTATATTCGCAAGCGGGGCAATGATATTGACCATAATGCGGTGGTGGCATCTTTTTTGCGGACGCTGGAATATTTTCATGGGCTGCTTTTCCTGACGACGAACCGGGTAGATGATGTGGATGATGCGATTGCTTCGCGTTGTATTGCCACAATTGTTTTTGAGCCGCCGCGTCCGGAGGAGGCGAGGCGGATATGGCGGGTGCTGGCGGATCAGTTTGATGTCCGGCTGGATGATGGCCTGATTGACGAGCTTGTCCAGGAATTTCAGGGCATATCCGGGCGTGATATCAAGGAATTATTGAAGCTGACGGCAAAATGGTGCCGCCAGAAAGGGCTGGAGCCTTCCTGCAAGGTGTTCAAGAGCTGTGCCCAGTTCAGGGGGCTGTAAAGGCCGTTTTTCGGTAAGGCAGAAAACAGGGCACAGCATTTGCGCTGTGCCCTGTTTTGCTTTGTACGCTGCGGTTTGCAGAGGAGGGATTATTTTTCTCTGTTGAACAGGTAGGTGCAAAGCAGGGGAACAGGACGGCCTGTTGCGCCCTTGGCAGCGCCGCTTTTCCATGCGGTTCCGGCAATATCAAGGTGTGCCCAAGTATATTTTCGGGTAAATCGCTCAAGGAAGCAGGCTGCGGTAATGCTGCCGCCAGGTTGTCCGCCGATATTGGCCATGTCAGCAAAGCTGGATTTGAGCTGTTCCTGGTAGCTTTCCTGTACCGGCATCCTCCAGGCAGTGTCGCCGCAGGCTTTTCCGGCGGCGAGCAGGTCGTTTGCCAGCTGGTTGTGGGCATCGTCATCGCGGGTAAAAAGTCCGGAATTGTGATGTCCCAGCGCGACGACGCAGGCACCTGTCAAGGTTGCCATGTCAATGACAATATCCGGTTTGAATCTTTCGGCGTAGGTGAGCGCATCGCAAAGGATAAGGCGGCCTTCTGCATCGGTGTTGAGAATTTCAATTGTCTGGCCGGACATGGAGGTGACGATATCGCCGGGTTTGTTGGCATGGCCTGAAGGCAGGTTTTCGCAGGCGGGAATCAGGCCGACGATATTCTGTTTCAAACCCATTTCGCCAATAGCGGCAAAGGTGCCCAGTACGGCGGCAGCGCCGCACATGTCGTATTTCATTTCATCCATGCCGGGTCCCGGTTTGAGGGAAATACCGCCGGCATCGAAGGTGAGGCCTTTGCCGACCAGCACAACGGGCGCTTCTTTTGCTTTGCCGCCATTGTGGCTGATAACAATAAATTTGGGCGGTTCGTCACTGCCGCGCGCAACAGAAAGGAAGCTGTTCATTTTCAGGGATTGCACTTGTTTTTTTTCAAGTACCTGAACCTGGAAATGATAAGTGTCAGCGATTTTTTTTGCCTGTTCTGCCAGATAGGACGGGGTGCAGATGTTGGCAGGCAGGTTACCCAGGTCTTTGGCCAGTTTCATGCCCTTTGCGATAGCCTGGGTGCGGGCAATGGCCTTGCGGCCGGTTTCTGCCTGGCCGGCAGGCAGGCAGAAAGCAGTTTTTTTGATGCCTTCGGGAGACGCCTCTTTTTTGCTTTTCATGGCATCGCTTCGGTAGGCGGTTTCTTTTGCAGCAAAAATCAGGGAAGCGATAGCCCATTCAACAGGCCGGTTGCGGATATTTTCCAGAGGAAGGGCAACCAGCGCGCTTTTTCCGCCCAGTGAGGAAAAGGCCTGTGCCAGTGTTTTGGCAATGACGGCATAGTCTTTTTCAGCGATAATTTCATCTTTTCCCAGTCCAAGCAGCAGGATGCGGGGAGACCGGATGCCTTTGGCCTGGTGAAGAAGCAGTGTGCTGCCGGGTTTGCCAGACAAGTCGCCGGTTTTGATTGCGTTTGTGACGGTTTGCTCCAGATCCAGTTCTTTGGCTGCCGGTGAAAGGATGCCGCCTTCGTATATGCCGACGGCAATGCAGTCTGTCCGGATTGCGGCGAGGGTGTTTTTTTTGTCAACGGTTTTTATGCTAAAGTCCATTTGGTTTTCCTCCTGTCTTTTCACATTATAGCCTCTCATGATTTTTCAGCGTGCCCTCCGACGAGAACTGGTGAGTATTGCGGGTGCGGTATTCATGACGCTTTTTACTATTACGGTCACCATGATGCTGATCCGGATTCTCGGTCAGGCGGCGAAAGGAAGCGTGGCTTCCGAGGATGTGGTTGCATTGATCGGGTTTTCGGCATTGTCCTATTCGCCGGTTATCCTGGTGCTGACCGGTTTTATTTCGGTGCTGCTGGTGATTACCCGCAGTTATCAGGATTCGGAGATGGTGGTCTGGTTTGCGTCCGGCCTCAGCCTGACTCGCTGGCTCAAACCTATTTTGCAGTTTGCCTTGCCGGTGGTTTTGCTGGTAACGGTGTTCAGTTTTTTTATTACTCCCTGGGCGCATTACCAGAATGCCGTTTACCGGGCCCGTTTTAACCAGCGGGAGGATCTGGCCCGCGTTTCACCGGGAAAGTTCCAGAAATCTGCCGACAAGGATCGTGTCTTTTATGTCGAGAAAATGGCTGAAGATATGAGTTATGTGGAAAATGTGTTTATCCGCGATGTCAAGGAGGGTAATGTCAGCATTGTGGTGTCGAAGGAAGGGACGGTTCGCACCAATGAAAAAGGCGAGCGTTATCTGGTGCTGGATGATGGGATGCGTTACGAGAAATTGCCGGAACCGCCTGAATTCCGGCTGCTGGAGTTTGAACGTTATACTTCCCTGATTGATAATGCACAGGAAACGGATTATGTGACGGATTCTATCCGTGCGCTGTCGAACCGGGAGCTGATTGCACAGTTTGCGGCTGTGCCCAGGGCAAAGGGGGAGATGCTTTGGCGTATAGCCCAGCCGATTATGGCTTTTTTGCTGATGTTTCTGGCAGTGCCGCTGGGGTTTGTCAATCCGCGCGGGGGGCGGTCGTTTAACCTGATTATCGCGCTCCTGCTGTATGTGGCGTATAACAATTTCACGAGTGTGATGCAATCGTCTGTCTCAAGGGGAAGGATCAGCCTGATGGCGGGGTGGTGGCCGCTTCACCTGTTTATTGCGCTGATTATTATTGGCCTTTATGCATGGCGGCTGGGAACCAACAGCCGCAGGCATCCGCTGGTTATCTGGTCTGCCTGGCGAAGACGTCTTCGTGAAAGAAGCGGCAAATGAAGATATTGCAACGTTATTTTGCCAGTGAGATTGTAAAGTCGGTGCTGTTTGTGCTCCTGGCTTTTCTGGCGCTTTTTGCTTTTTTTGACCTGATGACAGAGGTCAATTCGGTTGGCCGGGGAGCCTATCGGTTAAAACATGCGTTTTATTATATTTTGCTGAATTTGCCGGGATATATATACGAATTGATGCCGGTAGCGGTGTTGATCGGAACGATCTATGCGCTGGCCCGTTTTGCGGCCAATTCGGAATTTACCATCATGCGGGCTTCTTCTATGTCCACTATTCAGGCAGGATGGATTCTGGCGAGGATTGGTGTGGTTTTTATGCTGTTTACTCTGGCGGTGGGGGAATTTATTACGCCTTATTCTTCAACACAGGCGACTGCATTTCGGGACAGTAAATTGCAGCGTGATATTCGTTCCAGTATCTGGAGCCGGGATACGCTTTACGAGAATGGCCTGGAAGGGACAGTGACCGGTTCCCGCTTTATCAGTATCGGCGGGTTCAGGACAGACCAGAGTGTGCACCATGTGCAGCTTTATGAGTTTAATACGGCGCAACAGCTTCAGCGTATGGTAACGGCCAGGGAGGGACGTTATCTTGGCAACCATGAATGGGAGCTGAAAGAGGTGACGGAAGATGTGATTACTGCGCCGGCCAGGCCGGGACAGGCACGCTTTCCGGCTTCTGCTCCCAAATTTGATACAAGGCAGGCGGCTTCCATGCGTATGTTTTCTGAATTGACGCCGGATATTCTTTCTGTGCTGGCTGTTGATGCGACCAAGATGTCTGCTTATGGTTTGGCTGTCTATAACCGGCATATGGAGGCCAATAATCAGGATACGGCAGCTTACCGGATTGCTTTCTGGAAAAAGATTGTGTATCCCTTTTCGGTTTTTGTGATGATGGCGCTGGCGCTGCCGTTTGCTTATCTGCATTTTCGTTCCGGCGGGATCAGCGTGAAGATTTTTACGGGTATTATGATCGGCGTTTTGTTTATGCTGCTAAACAGCCTCTTTTCCCATCTGGGACTGTTAAATACCTGGCCGGCTTTCCTGACTGCTGTTTTGCCCAGTGTGATTTTTCTTCTTTTTGCCTGCGGCGCCCTGTGGTGGGTGGAACGGCATTAGCGGCAGAGGGTGCCGGACAGGACGGTATGGTTTCATATATAATAAATGAAGCCAATCTGGCGCTTCATCATTGCTTTTTGATATAAAGCGTTTTTTCTGGCCTGCCGGGCAGGCTGTCACAGGAAGAGTCCATGAATTTGCATCAGTTGCGCTTTGTCCGCGAGGCGGTCAGGCAGCGTTTTAACCTGACCGAGGCTGCCAGGGCGCTTTTTACTTCCCAGCCCGGTGTATCCAAGGCGATTATTGAGCTGGAAGACGAGCTGGGTGTGGAGATTTTTCAGCGGCATGGCAAGCGGATCAGGGGATTGACAGAGCCAGGGGAAGCTATCCTGAAGTCGGTTGAGCGGATTTTGCATGAGATTGACAGCTTAAGGCAGATTGCAAGGGAGTTTACGATTCATGATACAGGCAGCCTGACTATTGCGACTTCTTATGCCGAGGCGCGTTATTTTCTGCCGAAGACGATTTCCCGTTTTGCTGCCCGTTTTCCGCGGGTAAGGCTTTCCATGCTCCAGGGAACAGCGCAGCAGCTGGTGGAATATGTGCAGGATGGGACGGCAGATCTTGCGCTGATGATGGAGCAGGAAGGGGAACTGGATGCGATTTTCAGTGTGCCGTTCAGCCAGTGGGAGTATTCGCTCATTGTGCCGCACGGCCATCCGCTGGCGCAGGCGGGGCTTGTCACGCTGGAGGATGTGGCTGCCTATCCTTTGGTGACTTATGAACAGGGTTTTCCCGGACGAAAACGTATTGAACGTATTTTCATGCAACGGGGACTCAAGCCGGAAATTCCGGTTTCTGCTTTGACAGCTGATGTGATCAAGGCGTATGTGGAGTTGGGGATGGGGGTCGGCCTGATTGTCGGCCTGGCCTATGACAGTGAGCGTGACAGGCATCTTCACGCTATTCCTGCCGGGCACCTTTTCGGTACCGGGCATTCCCGTTTGCTGATGCGGCGCAATGCCTACTTGCGCGGCTATGTTTATGCGTTTATGGAAATGCTTTCACCGCTTTTGACCAGGGATATGATTGATGAGGCTCTGTCAGAAAACGGCGGGGCTGCTGCTTACGAGATTTAGCTGCCTGCGGTTTTGTTTTTTTTTGGTTTACTGCCATGCCGGTAAAAGGAGGCTAGCGCTCCAGGGATGCCCATATTTTATGGAGCCGTTTGACGGAAACCGGCATAGGGGTGCGCAGTTCCTGCGCAAACAGGGAGACGCGCAGTTCTTCCAGCATCCATCTGAATTCCAGCATGTCCGGCTCTATGGCGGCAGCGGTTTTTTGCCGTTCCCGGCAGGCGCGTTGCCACGGGGCGGCAGCGGACTGCCATTCGGCTGAGAGCCGGCTGTCCCGCGCAGGGTCGGCACGCAGCCGGTCGATGCGGATGCCGCATGCCTTGAGGTAACGCGGGAAATGAGCCAGCCGGGCCAGGTTGTTTTCTGTCAGGAAATGTTTGTTCACCAAGGCGTTTATTTGGGCGCGGATGTCGGCAAAGGCATGGTTGTGTGCCTTGATTGACTGGAGTTTGCGCTGGATTTGCGTGTATTGTTCCAGGATTTGCAAAGCCAGCCTGGCGACTTCGTTGACCAGGAGGCCGATCCGGTTTTTTCCTTCTGCCGTTCTTGCCAGAAATTCCGCTTCGTTGCGGGGGAGCGGCGGTTGCATGAAAGCGGCGTCAAGGGCTGCCTGGAGAATCTGGCCGCGCAATGTATCGCTTTCACCCAGGGGAAGGTAATGCAGCCCCATTTGTTGCAGCCCGGCGATATTTTTTCCCAGGAAGCGGATCTGGTCTTTCAACTGGAAGGAAAAAAGGCGGCGCAATCCGGCGCGGTGGGTTTTTTCTGCCGTGACCGGTTCGTCAAAGACTTCGATTTCACAGTGGGTTGTTTTGTCTGACAGCACGGGATAGCCGATAAGGGATTGCCTGCCCTGGGAGATTTCGAGCAGTTCGGGCAGTTCCCCAAAGCTCCATGCAGTCAGTTTGCCATAGGAAGACGGCGCCGGTTTTTTGGCTGAGGTTGTATCAGACGGGGTTTTCTCCGCTGCCTTGAGCGGGGTATTGCCGGCCAGCTGCCTGAATTGTTCCCGTGCTTCACGGCCAAGGGAGTTTTGCAGGGCAGAAAGGTTGCGGGCCATGTCGAGCATGCGGCCGCTTTCATCTGTGACACGGAAGTTCATGAAAAGGTGCGGCGGAAGGGTTTCCTGTCTGAAATCTTCCGTTTGGGGAACAGCGCCGGTTTGTTCGCGGATATCGGCAATCAGTGCGTCAATGAGGCGGCCCTGGCCGAAGCGGCTTGTTTCGTGGATTCTGCCGCAAAAGGCGGCTGCATAATCAGGCAGCGGCACGCAGTGGCGGCGCAGACGCTGGGGCAGGGATTTGATTAGCAGACGGACTTTTTCTTTAAGCATGCCCGGCACCAGCCATTCGCACGGTTCAGCTGGCAGCTGGTTTAAGGCGTATAGCGGTACAGAAAGGGTAATGCCGTCCCGGATATGGCCGGGTTCAAAATGGTATGAGAGCGCCATCTTGATCCCGGCAAGCGTCAGGGATTTTGGGAAAAAATCTGTGGTGATGCCGGCTGCCTCATGGCGCATCAGGTCTTCCCTGACGAGGTAAAGCAGTTTGGGATTGGCGGCTGAGGCATCTTTGTACCACTTTTCAAATGCCGCGCCGTTATAGATGTCCCCTGGCAGGCGCTGGTCATAAAAGGCGGCGATCAGTTCATCGTCCACCAGGACGTCTGCCCTGCGCGACTGGTGTTCCAGGGTTTCAATTTCCTGTACCAGTTTCCGGTTATGGATGAAGAAAGGCGCACGGGTTTCAAAATTTCCGCCGACCAGGGCGTCACGGATAAAGATTTCGCGGGACTGGGCCGGGTTGACTGGGCCGTAATGAATACGCCGCTGGCTGTACACTACCAGTCCGTAGAGGGTTCCCCGTTCGCAGGCGGAAACCTGGGCGGGCCGTTTTTCCCAGCGGGGATCGCCCCATGATTTTTTCAGCAGGTGGCTGCCGGTTTTTTCGAGCCATTCCGGCTGGATTTGGGCAAGACAGCGGGCGTACAGGCGGGTGGTATCAACCAGTTCGGCTGCCATGACCCATTTGCTGTGTTTTTTCCCCAGTGTTGAACCGGGCCAGAGGTGAAAGCGGATACCGCGTGCCCCCAGGTAGTGAGCGCCTTCGTCTGACCGGCAGCCGATGTTGCCCAAAAGACCGGTCAGGAGGGCCAGGTGAATTTGCTCATAGGTTGCCGGTTTTTCGTTTGGCCGCCATCCCTGCTCGTGAACCAGGGCCAGCAGCTGGGAATGGATGTCGCGCCATTCACGCAATCGGAGATAGGAAAGAAAGTTGGCGCGGCAGTTTTCCTGGAGCTGGCGGTTGGATTTTTTGTGTTTGACTGCATCGTGAAACCAGTTCCAGATTTTCAGGTATCCCTGAAATTCGGAACGGGGCTCAACAAATTTCAGGTGTGCCTTATCAGCGGCTTCCTGGGCGTCCAGCGGCCGTTCGCGGGGGTCCTGGATGGAGAGCACCGCTGCAATGATAAGGACTTCCGAGAGGCTTTGCTGGTCTTTTGCCGCCAGGATCATGCGGCCGATTCTTGGATCAAGCGGCAGTCGGGAGAGCTGGCGTCCTACCGGGGTCATGCGGTTTTTCCCGTCCAGCGCACCCAGCTCCTGAAGGAGCTGGTAGCCGTCTGTGACAGCACGTTTTAACGGCGGCTCAAGGAAAGGGAAGGTTTCCACTTCACCCAGTCTTAAGGCTTTCATGCGCAGGATGACGGAAGCAAGGGAGGAGCGGAGGATTTCCGGTGTGGTGTATTCGGAGCGCTGGGCAAAGCCGGTTTCTTCATACAGGCGGATACATATGCCGGAGGCAACCCGTCCGCAACGGCCGGCACGCTGGTTGGCAGCGGCCTGCGAGACCGGCTCAATATGGAGCTGTTCTACCTTGTTGCGGTAGCTGTAGCGCTTGACGCGCGCCAACCCTGGATCAATGACGAAACGAATGCCCGGCACGGTCAGGGAGGTTTCGGCTACGTTGGTAGCCAGCACGATACGGCGGGCATTGGTCGGCTTGAAGATTTTTTCCTGTTCCTGTGCAGAGAGCCGGGAAAAAAGCGGCAGGATTTCCGTATGGGGCGGCAGCCGCCGGCGCAGGGTTTCTGCCGTATCCCGGATTTCCCGTTCGCCAGGCAGGAAGACCAGGATATCGCCTTGCCCGGCGCGCGAGACTTCATCTACTGCTTCGGCGATGGCTTCCATCAGGTTGCGCTGTTCCCGTGCGGCCTGTGCCCGCCCGGACGGTTTTTGCCCATTTGCCCCGGCGCTGTCTTCCGGGGAAAAGGCCGGGTCGTAAACCGGCCGGTAGCGGATTTCGACAGGGTACAGGCGGCCTGAAACCTCAATTACCGGCACAGGGTGTTGGGCTGTCCCGAAGTGCCGGGCAAAGCGCCGGGCGTCAATGGTCGCCGAGGTGATGATGAGTTTGAGATCCGGGCGGCGCGGCAGGAGCTGTTTTAGGTAGCCCAGCAGAAAGTCAATATTCAGGCTGCGTTCATGTGCCTCGTCAATGATAAGGGTATCGTATTGTTTGAGCAGGCGGTCTGTCTGGGTTTCCGCCAGGAGGATGCCGTCTGTCATCAGTTTGACAGACGCGCCGGGACTGGTTTTGTCGGTAAAGCGGATTTTGTAGCCGACGTGTTCGCCAAGCGGTGTGCCGAGCTCGGCGGCAATACGCCGGGCGGTGGAGCTGGCCGCTATCCGGCGGGGCTGGGTGTGGCCGATGAGTCCGTTGACGCCGCGTCCGATTTCCAGGCAGATTTTGGGTAATTGTGTCGTTTTTCCTGAACCTGTTTCACCGCAGACGATGATGACCTGGTTGCTTTTGAGGGCGGTGATAATGTCGCCGCGCTTGCGGGAAACAGGCAGTTCTTCCGGGTAAACAAGCGGCGGAACGGGGTGGCGGAAGCGTACGGTATCCGCTGTCTGTTCTGGCGCAGGCGCGGGATGGTTTTTTGGGGAAGGAGGAGTTGCTGTCATGCCGATGCGAATTATAATCCCGGTAACGGCCGGATGTCCGGGTTTCTCTCGCCAAATGGATTGTTTGGGCAGGAGGAAGGCTGTCCGGTTTTTGTTTTATCCCGTTTTATGAGGTGGGCTGGTATGGAAGACGCCATGCAATTTGTGAATTGGTTGCGTTCGGTTGCGCCTTATATTCATTCTTTCCGCGGGCAGACTTTTGTGGTGGCGTTTCCGGGGGAACTGGTTCGCGCCGGCGCATTATCTACGCTGGTGCATGATATTTCTCTTTTGCATGCGCTGGGTATCAAGGTGGTGATTGTGCATGGTTCCCGCCCGCAGGTTGAGGAACAGCTTGCCTTGCGGCGGGTGGAAAGCGCTTTTTATAACGGCACGCGGATTACCGACAGCGCAGCGCTGGAGTGCGCCAAGGAGGCGACCGGTGAATTGCGCCTGGATATTGAGGCGGCTTTCAGCCAGGGGCTGCCCAATACGCCGATGGCGCATGCCGAGATACGGATTATTTCTGGCAATTTTATTACTGCCACGCCTTTGGGTATTCTGGATGGCGTGGATATGCAGTTGACAGGCAAGACGCGCAAGGTGGCTTTTGACAGTATCCAGCGTATTCTGGATGCCGGCGATCTGGTTTTGCTGCCGCCGCTGGGTTTTTCACCGACCGGCGAGATTTTCAGCTTGCGGATGGAGGATGTCGCTGTTTCTGCAGCGCTGGCGCTGCATGCGCACAAGCTGATTTTTGTGACAGAAACGCCGCTCATGACCAATGCCGAAGGGGAAGAGATACGCGAAATTACGCCTGCCCAGGCAGAGGCGCTTTTGCATACGGGGCATTTGCCGGATGAGGCGGCAAGTTACCTGCGGTTTGCTTCGAAAGCGTGTATAGGCGGCGTGCCCAGGGCGCATATTGTATCGTTTGTCATGGATGGTTCCGCCCTGATGGAGCTTTTCACGCATGACGGCGTGGGGACGATGGTGACGTATGAAAATATTGATATTTTGCGGGATGCCACGATCCAGGATGTGGGCAGTATTCTCAAGCTGATTGAACCGTATGAAGCCAACGGCACGCTGGTCAAGCGCGGACGCGAGCTGCTTGAGCGCGAAATCGGCAATTTTTCGGTGATGGAACATGACGGCGTCATTTTCGGGTGCGCCGCGCTTTATCCTTTTCCGGCGGAAAAGATGGGGGAGATGGCCTGTCTGATTGTGGATCCGGATGTGCAGGAAGAAGGGGAAGGCGAACGTATTTTGGTGCATATTGAAAATCGTGCCCGCTCAATGGGGTTGACGCACCTTTTTATCCTGACGACCCAGACGGCGCACTGGTTTTTGCGCCGCGGGTTTGTTTATGCCAGCGTGAATGAGTTGCCGAAAGACAGGCAGCATATTTATAACTGGCAGCGTAAATCGCAGGTGTTGATCAAGAAGCTGTAAGGGGGTTTTTCCTGTTGCGGGAGGGCGTGCCGGCAGCTTCGCTGATCCAGGCGCTGATTTCCTGACGGGCAGGAATACGGCCGCTGGACAGGATGATGCCGTTGATGGCGACGGCAGGCAGATTATCAATACCCATTTCGGTGATCCGGTCGCGGCTGGCGATTTTGCGAACGGTAATGTTGCTGCCGGTTTCTGCCGCGGCAAGCTGGCATTGCCTGGCAAGGGCGGCTGTTTTTTCGGTGCTGAAGCCAAATACCTGGATATCCATGCTTTCTCCTTTATGGTGTTGGCAGGGGTAATCTGTATCACTGTGAGCGGCGCCTGGCAAAGAGGTTCTGGCAATGAGGGAAAAAGGTTTGCGGTTTATCAGAACAGGAAAGAAAGGGCAGGATCAGGCAGCCTGGTTTTTTTGTATTATGATTATTTCATGGTTTTCAAAACCGGCTTCGGCAGGGTGATGGGCCGGTAATGTGATTTTTTGGAAAACATGCCGGGATGATATGGGCAGCAGGGCAAGGAGAAAGTGATGACGAGAATGGTATATTGCGCCAAATTGAAAAAGGAAGGGGAAGGACTGGATTATCTGCCTTACCCTGGGGAGATGGGCAAGCGTATTTACGACCATATTTCAAAGGAAGCATGGAATGCCTGGGTTCAACGGCAAACTATGCTGGTGAATGAGTACCGGCTGAATATGACGGATCCGCAGGCGCGCCGGTTTCTGGCCGGGCAGATGCAGGCTTTTCTTTTTGAGGAAGAGCAGGAAGACAGGGCAGGCAAGGAGCCTTCATCTTTATAGACAGGTTGTTTTGTTTTTTGCGGGACTGTGCCGGCCGGTGGACTGACGGCGTGCTGCAGGTTTGTCAGGGAGGTGCTTTGACGGTTTTGCCTGTTCCCGTTTATTGAGGAGGATTTTTCCATGTCGTTCAAACTCTCGTCTTTAGCTTTCGGGCATCAGGAAATGATGCCTGAGCTGTACACTTGCGAAAGCCGGAATATTTCGCCGCCCTTGGCCTGGACTGCACCGCCGGAAGGGACAAAAAGTCTGGTGCTGATTGTGGATGACCCGGATGCGCCTGATCCGGCTGCGCCGAAAATGGTTTGGGTGCACTGGGTGCTTTATAATTTGCCGCCGGCTGCGGGCAGTTTGCCGGAAGGTGTGCCGGATAGTGATTTGCCGCCGGGCACGCTGATTGGAACGAATGACCGGAAAAATGCCGGGTATAATGGCCCTTGCCCTCCGGTTGGTGTACACCGCTATTTCCACAAGCTGTATGCGCTGGATACGGTGCTGCCTGATATGGGGCATGCCACGAAGGCCCAGGTGGTTGAGAAGATGGAAGGGCATGTGTTGGACCAAACAGAGCTGGTTGGCCTTTATCTTTTGAAAAACCGGGAAAACCGGCCTGCTGTATAACAGCAAAGGGGGCGTTTTAGCCCCCTTTGCTGTTTTTGCCAGCGTTTATTGCCGGGATTGGTCTTTTTTCCCTTTTGTTACGGGAGGCGGGGCTTTTGCAAGCGCGGCTTTGAGGGCGTCATCCACGGTTTCCAGCCAGACAAAGTTGAGCTTTTTCTGCGCGTCTTTGGGAATGTCGTCCAGGTCTTTTTTGTTTCTTGCCGGCAGCATGACGGTCCGGATGCCGGAGCGCAAGGCGGCCAGGACTTTTTCCTTGATGCCGCCGACGGGCAGGACCAGGCCGCGCAGGCTGATTTCGCCTGTCATGGCGTGGTCGGCGAGGATGGGCCGGTTCATCATCATGGAGGTCAGCGCCAAAAACATGGCTACTCCGGCGCTGGGGCCGTCTTTGGGGATGGCGCCTGCCGGGACGTGGATATGGATGTCGCCGTTTTCAAAAAGGGACGGTTCGATGTGCAGGGAGGCAGCGCGGGCCTTGAGCAGCGTCAGGGCGGCAATGGCGCTTTCCCGCATGATATCGCCAAGCTGGCCGGTTAGGGTCAGCTTGTCTTTGCCGGGCACGCGGCTGGCCTCAATGAAGAGGATATCGCCGCCAACCGGCGTCCAGGCCAGACCGGTTGCCACGCCAGACATGCCGGTTCGCATGGCGATTTCGTTCTCAAAGCGTCTTGCGCCCAGGATGCGGTGGACTTCGCTGACATCAATTAATGTTTTTTCCGTATTGCCTTCCGCTACCCGGACAGCGACATCGCGGCAGATGCTGCCGATTTCCCTTTCCAGGTTGCGCACGCCGGCTTCACGGGTGTAGTGGTTGATGATTTCATGCAGGGCGCGTTTGCTGATTTTGCATTGCCCGGCTGTGAGGCCGTTGGTTTCTGTCTGGCGTTTGACGAGGTGACGCCCTGCAATCTGAATTTTTTCTTCTTCGGTGTAGCCGGGCAGTTCTATCATTTCCATCCGGTCGCGGAGCGGGCCGGGAATGGTATCCGGCGTGTTGGCTGTGCAGATGAACAGGATGCCAGAAAGGTTGAAAGGGACGGAAAGGTAGTTGTCACGGAAGGTGCTGTTTTGTTCCGAATCCAGTACTTCCAATAAAGCAGCGGCCGGATCGCCCTGTGCCCCGCGGCCGAGTTTGTCTATTTCGTCGAGCAGCATGACGCAGTTGTTGGCGCCAGCACGGCGGACGGCCTGGATGATGTTGCCGGGCAAGGCGCCCAGATATGTCCGGCGGTGGCCCCGTATTTCTGCTTCGTCATGAACGCCGCCCATGCTGACTCGCACAAATTTGCGGCCGGTTGCACGGGCGATGCTTTGTCCCAGTGAGGTTTTGCCTACTCCCGGCGGGCCGACAAGGCAGAGCAAAGGGCTTTTGCCTTTCGGGTTGAGTTTGTGAACAGCCAGAAATTCCAGGATGCGGCGTTTGATTTTTTCCAGGCCGTAATGATCCCGGTTGAGCTGTTTGCGTGCTTTTGCAATGTCGGTCTGATCCCGGCTGGAAACAGACCAGGGTAATCCGGTCAGCCATTCCAGATAGGTTCGCAGCATGGCGTATTCTCCAGCGGCTTCCGGCATGTTTTTGAGACGGTTGAGTTCTTTTTTTGCATGGGCGTCTGCTTCCGGGGGCATTTGCGCTTTGGCAATGGCACTTTCTATTTCTTTTGTGTCGGAGATATCTGCATCGGCGCCGCCGAGCTGGTTCTGGATGGTTTTGAGTTGTTCGCGAAGCAAGGCTTCCCGCTGACGGTCGCCCAGCCGTTTTTGGGTTTGCCTGTCGATGTCGTGCGAAACGCGCAGCACTTCCAGGCGGTAATTCAGCATTCGCAGTACGTAGTCCATGCGCGCTTTCAAGTCCGGCATTTGAAGCACGATCTGTTTTTCTGTGGTGCCGACGTCAATTAAGCCGGTTAACAGATCCGAGAGCAGTTCGGGCGAGCTGATGCTTAACATGGAATCGGATATTTCCTGCGGTACGTCCGGCATCATCTGGAGGATTTCAACGGCTCGTTGTTTGAGCTGAACCATGCGGCCTTCAATTTCGACGTCTTTTTCTTCGGCCTGTGAAAAGCGTTCAACTTCCGCAACGAGGAAAGGGTAGCCTTTTAACAGGCTGCGGATAAGAAAACGGCCTTCTCCCTGGCAAACGATATGGTGGGATTCTGACGGGCTGGTGACATAACGCAGGATATTGGCGGCAGTTCCTACTTCATACAGGTGTTCTTTGCTGAAGGGGGCGTTTTCTTCCGGATCTTTTTGCAGGATAACGCCAATCTGCCTGTCTTCGCGGATGGCAGTTTGCGCGGCACGGATGGCGCTGTCGCGGCCGATATGGACAGGCACAACCATTCCGGGAAAAAGAACCAGGTTTCTGACTGGCAGCAGGATAAGGGCGTTTTCCGGGATGGCCGGAAAGGTTTCCCGGTTTTCTCCCTGTGCCCGGGTTTCTGTGGTTATGCTGTCAAGCAGGGTATCCGTGCCTTCTGTCACCGAAAAGATATGGAATGGGTTGTTCATGGTTCACCTGTGTCGGATTTTTTCAGTATCAGTTTCAGGCAGCCGTGGGAAAGGTTTTTTCTCTGATTTCAAAGCGGTGTTCTCCAAGATGGATATGCCGCTCGAAACGGCCGTGGGGAATTTCCATGCGCCGGATGACAGCGGGAGGAGTTGTTATCGGCGGCCTCTCGCCAACGATAGAGAGTGTTTCTTTGTCCAGCCGGATGCGGATGTGTTCCGGTGCTACGCCGGGCAGGGCGGCTAAAATCAGCACGCCATCGTTTATCCCGAAAATATCGACAGGCGGTTCCCACGCGGGGCCGTTTTGCTTTCCGGGACGAAGCTGGAAGAACTGGCGCTGCAAGCGCTCGGCCTGCTCAAGCATTTTCAGGGCGCGAACCCACATCAGTCTGGATGGATCGAATGTCATGGTTAATCTGTATTGCCGGCATTCATCGGGACAGCTGTTTTCTTTCCGGAGGCACTGTGGCAGAATTGGCACCTTTGAAAAAAGGCGCTGCCTGCGCGGCCGGAAAGTATTTTTTTCTCTTTTTGAAGAGGATAACGGTTATATGGAGGTTTGCCTGTGGTTTTCAAGATCGGGCTGTGCTGCGGCCGGGCATGGTAGAACAAAAAAGCAACTCGCGGTAAGATAATAAACTGGACTGTTGATATCTGGAAATACATTGAAGAATTACCCTCATCCTATTATTGCGCGTGAAGGCTGGCTTTTCCTGGGGTTTTTCCTGGTTATCTCCATACTGGTGACGATTTGGGGAGGGCTGTGGTCTCTGCCGTTGTGGCTGCTGACTTTTTTTACTCTGCAATTTTTTCGCGATCCGGCGCGGCAGGCACCGGAGAATGAGCGTGCGGTGTTGGCGCCGGCAGACGGCAGGGTGGTTGTTGTTGAAAGGACGCAGGATATTTATGGCAAACGGGAAGCACTGAAGATCAGTGTTTTTATGAGTGTATTCAATGTGCATTCCAACCGTTCGCCTGTTGATGGCGAAGTTGAGAAGATTGCCTATTTTCCGGGACAGTTTTTCAATGCCAGCCTGGACAAGGCTTCTCTTTCAAATGAGCGGAATGCCCTGCTTATTCGGGCGGGCAACGGCGAGATGGTTACGTGCGTTCAGATTGCCGGGCTGGTCGCCAGACGTATTCTCTGCCATGCGGAAGAAGGCGGCCGCTTGCGGCGGGGCCAGCGTTTCGGTTTTATCCGTTTTGGTTCCCGTGTGGATGTTTATCTTCCGCTGACGGTGCAGCCCAAAGTGGCTGTGGGGGACAAGGTCTATGCGACAGAAACTGTTCTTGCCGAATTTCGGCCTGTCTGACAAGGATAAAGAAAAAGCAGGGGCGATGTGTTAATGTTGCAGGCATTTATGAAATATTGTGACAGGACAGAAAAAACGGATGCCGCCTAAGACGGCGCCGGGAGAGTGCGCCATGAAACCGTTAGATCCGCGCCGCAGGGGGATTTACCTGCTGCCCAACATGATTACCCTTTCCGCCCTTTTTTGCGGGTTTTATGCGATTGTCATGTCGCTTAATATGGCCTTTTACCTGTCAACGGTGGCTATTTTCATCGGCATGGTTTTGGACAGCATGGATGGGCGGATTGCCAGGCTGACCCATACCCAGAGCGAATTTGGCGCACAGCTTGACAGCCTTTCCGATATGGTGACTTTCGGTGTGGCGCCGGCATTGGTCGCTTATGAGTGGTCTTTAAAAGGCCTTGGGCGGCTTGGCTGGGTTGCCGCTTTTATTTACTGTGCCTGTGCCGCATTGCGTCTTGCACGCTTTAATACCAATATTGCTGTCGTTGACAAGCGTTTCTTCCAGGGGCTGCCCAGCCCGGCTGCGGCGGCTATTGTGGCCGGATTTATCTGGCTGATGGATGATTTGGGTTTTGCCGGCCGGGATTTTGAATGGATTTCCTGGGGGCTTACTTTGTTCGCCGGCCTGACGATGGTGACGAATGTGCCGTTTTACAGTTTCAAGGTCATGAATTTCCGCAAATCGGTACCGTTTATTGCCGTGATTGTGCTGGTGCTGATTCTGGTGATGATTTCTTTTGATCCGCCCAAGGTGCTTTTCGGGCTTTTTATCCTCTATGGGCTTTCCGGTTATTTTACCTATATCTGGTTCAGGCTCCGTGGCAAACCGGTGAGTATTGTCCAGACGCGGGAAGAGGGGCTGGAAACAGGGCATGAGGCGGATGCCGAAACGAAATAAGGCGGCGTTCCTGCTTTTTACCGGCGTGTTGCCTGAATAAAAAGTTGCATCATTTGAAAAAGAAGCTTATAGTTTCTAGCATGTGCTTTTTTAGTGATATTGCTGTTTTCACCGCTGCTGGCGCAGGGCGTTATGCCTTGCCGCTATCTCTGCTAGCACGCCCGGCGTGCTGATATCTTTTCCCCCTTTATTTGAAAGCTGCTGCTGTTTGCCATGTGCAGGCGGGGCAAGGCTCGCTTCAGGATGTATTTATAGAGATCCGTTTTTATCAAAGGAGCATGACATGGTTTCCAATTCTGCCAACAAAATCCATATTTTCGACACGACTTTGCGGGACGGGGAGCAGGTTCCCGGTAGCCAGCTTAATACGCTGGAAAAAATTGAGATTGCGCGGGCGCTGGAAGAATTGGGCGTAGATGTGATTGAGGCTGGTTTTCCCATGTCGAGCCCTGGGGATTTCAAGTCGGTGGTAGAGATATCGAAAGTGGTAAAGAAACCGGTGATTGCCGCTTTGACCCGCGCTGTGGAGCGGGATATTGATATTGCGCTGGATGCGCTCAGGCAGGCAAAAAGGGGACGTATCCATACCGGTATCGGCGTTTCTCCCTACCATATTTATTCGAAGTTCAATTCCACGCCGGACGAGATTGTGGAACGGGCTGTCAAGGCTGTCAGGTATGCGCGGCGCTTTATTGATGATGTTGAATTTTTTGCCGAGGATGCCGGCCGCAGTGAAAATGCGTTTTTGGCCCGCATTGTGGAAGCAGTGATTGAAGCAGGCGCTACGGTTATCAATATTCCGGATACAACCGGTTATTGCACGCCTTATGAATACGGCGAGAAGATCAAATACCTGATGGATCATGTCGGCAATGTGGACAAGGCGATTCTTTCTGCCCATTGCCATAATGATCTGGGAATGGCGACTGCCAATACTCTGGCAGGCATTATGAACGGTATCCGCCAGGTGGAATGCACGATTAACGGCATTGGGGAGCGGGCAGGCAATACTTCGATGGAGGAGATTGTCATGATCCTGAAATGCCGCAAGGACTTGCCATACTATACGGATATTGAGACCACCCATATTATGAAAACTTCCCGGCTGGTTTCCAATCTGATGCGTATGCCTGTTCAGCCGAACAAGGCGATTGTCGGCCGTAACGCGTTTGCCCATTCTTCAGGCATTCACCAGGACGGGATGCTGAAGAACCGGGAAAATTATGAAATTATTGACCCGGCCGATATCGGCGTTTCCGATTCTTCTATTGTGCTGACTGCCCGCAGCGGTCGTGCTGCGCTTGATCATCATCTCCGCCGGCTGGGCTATGCCCTGTCGCCGGAAGCGCTGGATGTGGCATACAGCAAGTTCCTTACGGTGGCAGACGAGAAAAAATCGGTTTCGGATGACGATTTGCGTATGCTGGCTGGCGCCAATTCGGAAGATGTCCGGCGGCTCAAGCTGGATTATTTGCAGGTTGTCAGCGGCAAGAGCGCTATTCCCATGGCGACAGTCAGGCTTATTATTGACGGCAAACCGGTCATGGCAACGGCTTCCGGCAATGGCCCGATTGACGCGGCCATTAACGCTGTGCGCCAGCTTGTCCGGCAGAAGGTGACGCTTGAGGAGTTCCTGATTCAGGCGATTACGCGCGGAACAGATGACGTGGGCAAGGTCCACATGCATGTGGAGCATAACGGTAAGGTGTATTACGGTTTTTCTGCTGATACCGATGTGATTACCGCTTCTGTCAACTCCTATCTGGATGCCGTTTCCAAGGTGATAGGCTAAGCGGTTTTGTTGTACGGATATCCTGCGGCGTATTTATTGCCGCAGGAGGCCGCTTATAAGGTTTCCGGCCAGGGTGTCAGGATTTCGTAGCCGTCTGCTGTGACAACAACCATGTGTTCCCACTGTGCAGAGAGGGAACGGTCTTTTGTGACGGCTGTCCAGCCGTCTTTTAATACGCGAAGCTGTTTTTTCCCGGCATTTATCATGGGTTCGATGGTAAAGATCATGCCTTCTTCCAGCACCATGCCGGTACCTTTTTTCCCATAGTGCAAAACCTGCGGTTCATCGTGGTAAGTGGTGCCGATGCCGTGGCCGCAGTATTCCTCAACGACGCTGAAGCCTTCCCGGTGCGCAACGCTTTCAATGGCGTGACCGATATCGCCCAGGGTGCTGCCGGGCCGGACTTGCCAGATGCCGGCCATCATGGCTTCGTAGGTGGTGTCGATCAGCCGTTTTGCCATGATTCCCGGCTTGCCGACGGTGTACATCCGGCTGGTGTCGCCGTACCATCCGTCTTTTATCAGGGCAATATCAATATTGAGGATATCGCCGTTTTTGAGGATGCGTTCCGAAGGGATGCCGTGGCAGATGACATGGTTGAGCGAAATGCAGGTGGTGTGCTGGTATCCCATATAGCCGACATTGGCAGGAATGGCCTGTAGTTCGCCAACGATGTAATCGTGGCAGATTTTGTCCAGCTCCAGTGTGGAAATACCGGGCCGGACATATTCGCCGATCATGTGCAGTACTTTGGCGGCAAGGTGTCCTGCCGTGCGTGCCTTGTCGATTTCAGCCGGCGTCCTGACCAGTTTGTTTTTTTTCATGGTAAGCAAAGGTGTTGAAAAAGAGGGATGTCAGGCGCTGTCAGTCGCCGCCAGGGTCATACATGGTGTCAATTACGCATTCCTTCATTTTGACTGTGCCGTCAGGGTCGTTCGGATCAAACATGAAGTGCATGAGAAAATCCCAGGAAAGGGCTTTTTTGTAGCGATATGACCAGACTTCGTAGTTGTATTTGTGTATCCGGGTAATTTCAGCCGGGTGCCCGATGGTTTCCAGAAGGTCGGCGCGCGTTGCCTGGCCTGGCTTGAGGGTATCAAATTTTTCATCTGTCAGCACCTGCTCCCATTTGACCAGGCGGCCGTTGCCATCCAGTGTGGCAAAGAAGGCATATTGGCCCCAGTATCCGGCGGCATATTCCAGGAGGGTATATCCCGCTTTTTCGTAGCGGGCGTCAGGCTGGCCGTGATGGGCGATGATTTCGTTTTCTGTTGCGCCGGGCAGCAGGGGAGATGCGTATTTGTTAGCGCAGCCGGCTGCCAGCAGCATGGCGAACAAAAGGGATATGATTGCAGCAAAGCCTCTCATTTTCTTTTTCCTGATATATTTGCGGCAACAGAAAGGTTTTAAAAGCCGAATCCGATGCCGATACCGCCGCCGCTTCCCCAGCGGCCTCCGCCGATACCAATTCCTATTCCGGGACCGCGCCGTCCCCGGAATCCCCGGTCATCATCATACAGCGGATCGCGGCCGGTTTCCATTTTCTGCACGATGCCGTTATTGTCAAACATGATGTGCATCATGGCGTCCCATACGCCGTCCTGTTTATAGCGGTATGACCAGACGGTGTAGTTGTTCAGGCGGACTGTGGAGGTTTCTGTTGGTTTGCCTACGGTTTTGAGGACATCGTCTGCAGTCGATTTGCCAATGGTGATTGTGCGGAATTTTTCATCGGTTCGCACCGGTTCCCACGAGATCAGGCGGTGATCTTTTCCGAAGCGGGCCATATAGGTTTGCTGATCCCAATATCCGCCGTTGTATTCCCACAGAACGGTTTCGCCATCCGGATAGGCTGCATTTGGCGGGCCATAGCGGTCGCGGACGGCTTCTTCTGCCGCTCCCGGTTCAGGGGGCGGGCCGAAAGCGGCACATCCGGCCATAAGGAGTGTGCAGGCAAGGGTGAGAAGGGCGGCGGTGCGTTTCATTTTTTTATGTTTTTTGTACAGTTGATGCAAGCCAATTTACCAAATTTTGCTGCAAGAGGTTTGTACAGAAACAGATTTTTACTTTATACTTGACAAACGGCTGATTTTTGGCCGGTTTTTTTGTTGTCTCACGGTATTGGGGGTTTCGACTCCTGTTGCCGCATGTGAAAGGTAAATTATGGCTCTGGCAAAAGAAAGCAAGGCTGCCATTGTGGCGGAAAACGCTCGCAGCAGCAACGATACGGGTTCTCCGGAAGTGCAAGTGGCGCTTTTAACCGCACGGATTAATGATCTTCAGGATCATTTCCGGACGCACAAGAAAGATCACCATTCCCGGCGTGGTCTTCTTATGATGGTTAACCGCCGCAGGAATCTGTTGAATTACCTGCGCAAGAAAGATGCCAACCGTTATCGTGAACTGATTGGCAAACTTGGGCTGCGCAAATAGCGCGGCGGGCGCCGGCCGGTTGGCAGCGCCTTGTTGTGAGATGCCTGCGTCAGGTTTCTGCCGCGGGCATTTCGTTATGGGCTGCGGGAATGGCAGGGATGCGCCTGGCGCGTCAGGTTCCTGCAAGGGCCGGAAAAAGAGGAAAACCGGCGGATGAAGGCCGGTTTTTGGCAAATGGGGCGAACGGCAGCGCCTGAAATTCTGCCGGTCAATTTGAAAGGAACAGCATGTTTAACAAAGTGAGCAAGACCTTCCAGTATGGCCAGCATACGGTGACGCTTGAGACTGGCGAGATTGCCCGTCAGGCATCCGGCGCGGTGATGGTATCCATGGAGGATACGGTTGTGCTGGCAACGGTGGTTGCGCAGGAAGACGCCCGTCCGGGGCAGGATTTTTTTCCGCTGACTGTGGATTACATTGAAAAAAGTTATGCAGCCGGCCGTATTCCGGGCGGCTTTTTCAAACGGGAAGGCCGTCCTTCTGAAAAAGAAACGCTGACTTCACGCCTGATTGACCGGCCTATCCGCCCGCTTTTCCCGGATGGCTATTTCAACGAGGTGCAGGTCATTATCCATGTGTTGTCTGTCAACCCTGAAATTGATCCGGATATTCCTGCCATGATCGGCGCTTCTGCTGCGTTGTGCGTTTCGGGTATTCCTTTTAACGGCCCGCTGGGGGCGGCCCGTGTCGGTTATGTGGACGGGCAGTATGTGCTGAATCCGACTTCTTCCCAGCTGGCGGTTTCGAAGATGGATCTGGTGGTGGCCGGTACCGAACGGGCTGTGCTGATGGTGGAATCCGATGCGCAGGAGCTTTCGGAAGATGTCATGCTGGGCGGTGTGGTATATGGCCATGAGCAGATGCAGGCTGTCATCAATGCCATTGATGAGCTGGTTAGGGATGGCGGCAAGCCGGAAGTGGAGTGGGAACCGCCTGCCAGCAAGGAAACGCTGGTGGCCGATGTGACCCGGCTTGCCGAGCCGCTTTTGCGGGAAGCCTACAGTATCCGCCAGAAGCAGGCCCGTACCAGCAAGCTGCGCCAGGCGGCGGAGGCTGTCAATGTGGCGCTGGCTGCCGAGGCAGCAGCCAAAGGCGGGGAAGCGCCGGATGCGGTAGAGGTAGGCAATATTCTGTTTGAGCTGGAAGCCCGTATTGTCCGCTCGCAGATTCTGGATGGCGAGCCGCGCATTGACGGACGGGATACCCGGACAGTCCGCCCGATTTCGATTCGTACGAGCGTGTTGCCGAGGACGCACGGTTCGGCTCTCTTTACACGGGGTGAAACGCAGGCGCTGGTTGTGGCTACGCTGGGTACGGCACGCGACAACCAGAAGATTGACGCGCTGATGGGCGAATACAGCGATGCTTTTATGATGCACTACAATATGCCGCCTTTTGCCACAGGGGAAACCGGCCGTGTCGGGACGCCGAAACGGCGTGAAATCGGCCATGGCCGCCTGGCCAAACGGGGGCTGGCCGCTGTGCTGCCCTCGCAGGATGAGTTCAGCTATTCCATCCGGCTGGTATCGGAAATTACCGAATCCAACGGTTCTTCTTCCATGGCTTCTGTTTGCGGCGGCAGCCTGGCGCTTATGGATGCCGGTGTGCCGATTAAAAAGCATGTGGCCGGGATTGCCATGGGGCTAATCAAGGAGGGCGGCAAGTTTGCCGTTTTGACTGATATTCTTGGGGATGAGGATCACCTGGGCGACATGGATTTCAAGGTGGCCGGTACGGCAGACGGGATTACGGCGCTGCAAATGGATATCAAGATCCAGGGGATTACCAAGGAAATTATGCAGGTGGCGCTGGCCCAGGCCAAGGAAGGCCGGATGCATATCCTGGCCAAGATGCAGCAGGCTATGCCGGAGTTCAGGACAGAGTTGTCCGACTTTGCGCCGCGCCTGATTACGCTTAAGATTCATCCGGAAAAAATCCGGGATGTGATTGGCAAGGGCGGCGCGGTTATTCGTGCGCTGACAGAGGAAACCGGCACCCAGATTGATATCAGCGATGAAGGGGTGGTTACCATTGCTTCGGTGGATGCCGCGGCAGGCCAGGAAGCCAGGCGCCGTATTGAGGAGCTGACTGCTTCGGTGGAAGTCGGCAAGATTTATGAAGGGACGGTGTTAAAGCTTCTGGATTTCGGCGCGATTGTTCAGGTTTTGCCAGGCAAGGACGGCCTTTTGCATATCAGCCAGATTGCTACGGAGCGGGTTAATGCGGTATCGGATTACCTGAAGGAAGGGCAGCAGGTTCGGGTGAAAGTGATTGAGACGGACGATCGCGGCCGCATCAAGCTTTCGATGAAAGCGGCGGCAGCTGAAGAGACTGCTTCTGCCTGACGGCAGCCGGAGGGCTTCCCGCTTGAAGCGGGAAGCTTTGCTGTTTTTTTGAAGGATAGCGCAGGAAGACATGATGGGAAAATCATTGTTGATGCCGTGTTTTTCCTGCTATCGGTAGTGTTTTGCTGTTTTTCCGGCGCTGTCCCGGTTTGTGAGGGTATGCCATGAAAGCCATCGAAATTGTCCAGTCAGGCCAGGCGGGTGATGCCGGGCTTCTTCAAATGACAGACTTGCCTGTTCCGGTTCCCCGTGCGGGAGAGGTTTTGATTAAAGTGATTGCCGCTGGGATTAACCGGCCTGATGTCTTGCAGCGGCGGGGCCGTTACCAGGCACCGGCCGGCGCTTCGGCTGTGCCAGGCCTTGAGGTGGCTGGTGTTATTATCGGCGGAGAGCCGGAAGCCGGCGGTTTCAGGATGGGAGAGAGGGTTTGCGCGCTTCTCCAGGGCGGGGGCTATGCCGAATATTGTACTGCGCCTGTATCACAATGCCTGCCTGTTCCGGCGGGGTTTTCTTTTGTTGAGGCCGCTTCTCTTCCAGAGACTTTTTTTACGGTATGGAGCAATGTTTTTGACCGGGCCGCTATCCGGCCGGGGGAGACGTTTCTGGTGCAGGGCGGGACTTCCGGTATTGGCGTGGCGGCTATCCAGATGGCGGCGGCGAAAGGGCACCGTGTGTTTGCTACTGCCCGCACTCCTGAAAAATGCCGGGCTTGTGAGCAGCTTGGCGCGGTGCGCGGCATCAATTATCTGACGGAGGATTTTGTTGAAATTATCCGGCAGGAAACGGCCGGTCATGGCGTGGATGTGGTTCTGGATATCATGGGGGCGATGTATCTCCAGCGTGAGCTGGACTGCATGGCCGAGGATGGCCGGCTGGTGATGATTGCCCACCTGGGCGGCCGCAAGGGGACGCTGGATTTTGGCCAGCTTTTGCATAAGCGGCTGACGGTGACAGGTTCGACTTTGCGTCCCCGCTCGCCTGCCTTTAAGGGAGAAATTGCGAAGAACCTGAAGGCGCATGTCTGGCCGCTTCTGGAATCGGGCCGCATTCATGCGGTGGTCAACCGCGTTTTTCCGCTTGACAGGGCCATGCAGGCGCATGAGCTGATGGAATCCGGCAACCATATCGGCAAGATTGTGCTTCAGGTTGCCGAAGAGGAAAGCGCTTAACGGCAGGCGGAAAACAGTTCAGGCTGGAAGGCTGCCCGGATCCGTTAGCGTTTTCGGAAAATGAGGTCCCAGACGCCGTGGCCAAGCCGCTTGCCGCGTTTTTCAAATTTGGTTTCCGGGCGGTAGGCCGGACGGGGGGCATAGCCTGCCGCTGTATTGGCCAGGAGGGGTTCTGCCGTCAGCACTTCCAGCATTTGTTCCGCATAGGGTTCCCAGTCGGTTGCGCAGTGAAGGTAGCCGCCGGGTTTCAGGCGGCCTGCAAGCTGCCTGACGAAGGGCGCCTGGATAAGGCGCCTTTTATTATGGCGCGCCTTGTGCCAGGGATCAGGGAAGAAGACATGGATGCCGGAGAGGGTGTTTTCCTGAATCATGTGGGTAATCACTTCCACGGCATCATACCGGATGATGCGGACATGGCGAAGCTGCTGTGCTTCAATCAGCCTGAGCAGGCTGCCTACGCCGGGCGCATGGACTTCGATGCCCAGGAAGTTTTTTTCCGGCATCATTTCGGCAATTTTTGCGGTGGTATCGCCCATGCCGAAACCAATTTCCAGGATGGTTTCGGCTTTTCTGCCGAATGCTTTTGCCAGATCCAGCGGCGCTTTTTCAAAGGGCACGCCGTATAGCGGGGTCAATTCACAGAGGGCTCGTTCCTGCGCAGGGGAAAGCCGCCCGGCACGGATAACGAAGCTGCGGATGCGTTTTTCCGCCGGGTCATATAAAAGCGGTTTTTCCGATTTCTTGAGCGGGATGGTTTCAGGCAGGCTGTCAGGCATAAAACAGGCAGGCGGCAATGTGTGGAAGGAGGAGGGGAATGGAGCGGGCGAAGGGAATCGAACCCTCGTCGTAAGCTTGGGAAGCTTCTGCTCTGCCATTGAGCTACGCCCGCGTATTCCGGTATTATAAGCGCAAGGCGGCATTTAGTCGATAAGAAAGGGGACTGAACTGCTCACGCAGCCCAGTCCCCCGGTTGCTGCCATTTTCCCAGCCTAGAAGTTGTGCGTCATGCCGATCTGGATACCGGTGACGGATTCCCTGGCGGTGCCGTTGTTGTTATAGACGCTGCCAACGTCTTCGTTGTCGCTGTCTGTATAGGAAAGCACGCCGTAAATCGCGGTGCGTTTGGAGAGGTTGTAGGTATAACCGATGGCGTATTTGTTGACATCGCCATCTTTGCCTGTGTGCCAGTTGTCAATGCTGGCGCGGTTGTATGCCAGCTTGAAGGTGCCAGGGCCGATATCGTAGGTCAGACCCACCATCCATTCCTTTTGATCCATTGCGGAAAAGAAGTCTTCATCTTCTTGTAGCAGGGAGAGTTTTTGTTCCTTGAATTTGCTTGTTTGCCAGCCTGCCGTTATTCTTGCCGGGCCAAAGGCATAGCCGCCGCCGATATTGAATACCCAGGATTTGTTGGAGTCGGCCAGACGGGCATAGTTGGCCATTAATGCCAGCGGGCCGTTATCGTAGTGCAGGGAGCCGGCAAAACCGTAATTGGTTTTGTCGTCTGCACTGGAAAGATTATGGTCGTCTTCCGACAGGGTGAAGCTGGCAGATACGCCGAAGCCTTTGTATTCCGGGCTGTCGTAGCGGAAGGTATTGCTGATTTGCTCGGAATGGAGACGGTTGTACAGGGCAAGCGAAGCGCCGGTTGAACCTTGTTCAAACGGGTCCAGGGTAGAGAAATATTCAAATGAGATTTCCGAAATACGTCCAAAGCGGACTTTACCCCAGTCGCTTTCCAGTCCCAGGTTGGCCGCACCCAGCCAGTCGGCTGTTTCCTGTTCTTTTAAGCGGTCGCCCATGTAGGTTTCCAGGGCTGTGCCGTCATTTAATGCAAATTGTTTTTCCAGCTCGAAAGTTGCCTTCAGTCCGCCCCCCAGGTCTTCGTATCCCCGAAAACCGATCAGGTTGGTGGCGTTTTCGCCCATGCGGGTGTCGCTGCCGGTTTCTTTGATATAGCCGGTATCAACGGTGCCATAAATCTGGATGTGGCTTTGTGCCTGGGCTGCGCCTGCCATAGCGCCCAGCACAGCCAGAGTCAATATTTTTTTCATAATCAAAATCCGGTTAATAAATTGGTGAAAGAATGCCGAGTTGATTCGGTTCAAACGGCTGCCTGACATATTACCGTGCTGTTCCATAAATGCAAATGAGAATTGGTCTTTTTTACAAAATGTGTAAAAAAGACACATTTTTGTCAGTTTTGCTGCGGTCGAGAGTTTTACGATGAGAGCGGG
>JAMPAN010000017.1 GCA_023667225.1 Oxalobacter formigenes
GCTTCTTTTAAATACGGAATATTTGACGAAAATGACCCCGCCCCCTCCCGGAATAATGCCGGGAGGCGCAATAAATCAAAGGACTTGCCAGGCAAAACTGGCTAAAAAAACAAAACCGGCAAAAGCCGGTCTTGTTTTGTTGTTATTGCTCATGAACTATCTGTACAGGCGGCCTCTTGAATGCCACGGTCCCCGGTGATGGTAGCCATAATCGGGATGATAAACACTTTCGTTTTCCAGAATCGACTGCTGTTCCGGTGTCAGCGTAGCATAAAAAGCCTTGAAAGACTCCAGGTGGCGGGTCATGCGCTCATCGCGCTCCCGTGCAAACTGCTGGGATTTCTCCAGCCGTTCCGGCGCAGAAAGCTTTGAAAAATCAACCTGCTCCCGCTCCTGTCTTGCACGAATGTTAGCAGCAACCGTTTCCTGGTACTGTTTCCAGGCCTTTTCCTGATCGGCATTAAGTTTTAACCGGTCATGCAAATCGGCTGTCCTCTGCTGGATAGCCTCCCTCCAGCTGGCGGCATTTTCCCCGCCGTCATACCCCCAGCATCCGCACGGAGCGCCATGCCAGCCGGGATGAGCCGATGCTGCAACTGCCATAAAAGCCGCGCCCGCTCCCAGCAATAAAGCAGCCAGCCTTTTCCTGTTCGTGGTATTCATGTCAAATCCTTTCAAGTCAGTAAAACAGTATTGCCAGTATAGGCGTCCACTGCCATTTCAGTCCGCTACATTATGTAACATCCTGTACCGCCGCCTTGCACTGCCTCATCTTCCTTTGGCATTTTCCTTTTTCAGCCAGTCTTGACGGCACATCCTGTACAGGCAATACCGGTACAGCGGGTTGTCCCTGGGGATATCCGGATGCCCGAAATCCCACGCCGGATCCGTTACCATGCCCAGGCGGCGCATTACAGCTGCCGAGCGCATATTTTTCACTGCGGTAAACGCCACAATTTCAGGCAAAGCCAGCACATCAAACCCAAAGCGCATCGCCTCGTTTGCCGCCTCCGTCGCATAGCCTTGTCCCCAGAAAGCCCTTGCCAGGCGCCATCCCAAACCAACACAGGGAGAAAAAGGCAGCCTTACCCTGGGAACATGCAACCCGACAGACCCGATAAAAACACCATCCGGCTTCCTCTCCACGGCCCAGATACCCCAGCCCCGCCAGGCAATCATGGCACGAAAATACGTTGCTGCCGCCTCACTTTCACGCCGGTCAAGCATAATAGTCAGAAAAGCCGTTACCGCCTTATCTGCATTCATGGCGGCATAAGGCGCATAATCTTCCTGCCGCCATTGCCGTAATACCAGCCTTGCCGTTTCCAGGCGCACAGGCGGCACAATCCGCCTCATCCGCTCCTCCCGTTACCTGGCTCTGCCATTTCCCTGCCTGCCTTACTCAAAATTGCTCCTGCCAAACGCCATGATGGCAATCATGCCATAACTGGTACCGCTGGCCTAAACTTTGGCAAAAAACTGCCGTAAAAAAAACGTGACGGTCGGCTTTACACATTCCGGCAAGGCAAACCAACGCAACAAACTGGAATCCCCCTTGCGCCTGTCTGCCAACACGGGCAGGCAGGAATGTGTATTATGCCCATTACACTCACCAACATCACAGCGATGACTGCCGGACGGCATCTTGATGCCGCCCGGTCGGCTGCCGCGCAGGCAATTGAACGGCTCTCGTCCAGCAAGCGCATCAACAGCGCCAGGGATGACCCGGCGGGCTTTGCCATTGCCAGCCGCATGACCGCGCAGATCAATGGCATGAACCAGGCCATCCGCAATGCCCGCGATGGCATTTCCCTGGCCCAGACCGCCGAAGGCGCGCTGACAACCACCGCTGATATGCTCCAGCGCGTGCGCGTTCTGGCCATCCAGGCTTCCAACACCGCCAATATATGGGACAGGCAGGCACTCCAGGAAGAAGCCGGCCAGCTGATTGCCGAAATTGACAGGACAGCGCAAACTCTCCAGTTCAACGGCCGGAAAATACTGGATGGCAGCAGCGGCATCCTGACCTTCCAGGTAGGCCCTAATGCAGGCGACACCGTCAGCTACACGGGTACCAACATGCTCGCCAAAAATTACGGCAACTATCGCATCCGGCAAGCCGGGCCGCCCGTTGGAGGCATATCCCCTGTTACAGGCGGAGACATCACCCTTTGCGGATCACGCGGCACCGCCACATTCACCGCCCCAAAAGGCGGCAGCGCCAAAACCATTGCCCAGGGCATTAACTGCATGAGCGCCAAAACCGGCGTAACAGCCTCTGCCCGCACCGAAACCAATTTAACGCTTGATACCGGTTGCAGCTATACCCTGGAACTGGCCGCAGACAACGGCCAGCCTGTTACCCTTGCCTTTTCCACCGGCACAAGCGGCATAAAAACAGACGACCTGGCCGCAGCCGTCAATGCCATCAACGCCCATACCGCAAAAACCGGTGTCACTGCCCAAGTGGATACCCTGTACGGCGGCATCCGGTTAACCCATGAAAGCGGCAGCGACATCACCCTTGCCAACACATCAGAATCTGCTCTCATAGGCTTACGCCGTTATGGCGCAGACGGCAAGCCGGATACTGCCGTAAAAACGCTGGCGCACGGAGAAACCGGCGTCGCCGCCGGAACAATCACCTACGATTCCCCCTATGGCTTTACCGTCACTGACCAGTCCGGCCTGCAAAGCGACGGCGGAGCAACTGCGGCCGCCACACTGCACGCTGTTTCATCCATCGACCTGACCACCTTCGAAGGTGCCCAGCTTGCCATTGCCATTACAGATTCAGCCCTTAATACCGTCAACCGGGAGCGTTCCCGCTACGGCGCCATGCAAAGCCGCTTTGGCTATACCATTGATAATCTTACGCTGTCGGCAGAAAACCTGTCCGAAGCCAGAAGCCGCATTGAAGATGCCGACTATGCTGCTGAAACCGCCGCGCTGGCCCGCTCCTCCATTCTGATGCAGGCCGCAACTGCCATGATTGCCCATGCCAACCAGTTACAACAAAACCTGATTCTGTCGCTCCTGGAGTCCCTGTGGCACTAAAACGGTTATCCCTGGCAAAATAAAACCGGACCGGCATAACCGGATTCACGGCCCGCGCATAGCCTGAAGCCTTGCCGCCGCCCCCTGATGCCCCTGCGCAGCCGCCAGGCCATACCAGCGAAGCGCCTCCTTGCGGCTGGCGCCCACACCATAGCCCATCTCATACGCCAGCCCCATTGCTGCCTGCGCTGCGGGCAATCCCTGGGCAGCTGCCCGTTCATACCACCGCACCGCCTCGCCGATATCCTGCTCAACTGCCTCCCCCTCAACATAGAGGCGTCCCATCATATACTGCGCAAGAGCATATCCCTGTCCGGCCGCCTTCTTATACCATGCCAGCGCCATCTGACGGCTGGCAGCCATCCCCTCGCCAATCCAGTACATCCTGCCCAGCAAAAACTGTGCTTCCGGCAATCCTTGTTCCGCTGCCTGCCTGAAATGGGCAAGCCCGAGCGTCCGGTCCTGCCTCACCCCGCGCCCTGCATAAAACATCTTGCCCAGATTCAGCCGCGCACCGGCATGGCCTCCCTGCGAAGCCTTCGCATACCACAGCGCAGCCTCCTTCAAATTCTTTTTCACCCCCTTGCCCGTCTCATAAGCCCGCGCCAAATCAAACTGCGCTTCGGCATCCCCTCTTTTTGCCCCCTGCCTAAGCGCCGCCAGCGTTTTCCCTGCATAAGCTGCCCCCGCTTTCCCCACGCTCTCCCGGCTGCCTGCTGTTTCCCCGTCCGGCGCTGCCTCCGAAAAAAGCGCCTTTTTCCCGCCAACAGCCTGTGCCTGCCCGGCTGGTATTTCTCCCGGTGCCTGCTCATCATTCAAAACAGAACGGGATACTGCCTTTTCTTCTTTAGGCAACATAGGCTTTCCGCCCTCAACCGCCTTGCCATACAACTCGGCCAGCTCCCTTTCTACGCTCGCTTCCCTGTCCAAAACCGTCTCTGCCGCCGCAGCATGAAAAACTGCCGGCAAAAACAGACACGCCAGCGCAGCCAGACAACGCAGAAAAAACATCTGCTCCCGTCTTATTCCCATCCGAAACAACATCCCTTTTCCCGTTGACAATATATTGTCCTGCCTGGCACACAAAAAAACGGCGGCCCCTGTCAAGCAGCCGCCGCTGTCCATGCACCGCCCCGGTGCAACAACATACTATTCATTCACTATCTTTAACAAATCCGTGTACAGCTCGCAAGTCCGATCCACATACCGGGATGCCGTCAAATCACCTTTACCAGCCTGCGCCTTCAGGTTAATCAACTCTCGCCTTAACGGAGTCAACTCCCGCCGGGCACAATTTTCAATACGCCGCTGTGGCAGGCAAATCAGGTCATACTCATCTGCCAGAGAAAGCATCTTTTCCGGCGTACACTTGTTCCAGGGTGTTTTCAACGGCCTGGCCTGGCCGTTTCCGCCCGCCAGCACATCATCAGCCACAGCAAGTATCCCGAATACCTCCCGGCATACGCCATCCCACTGCCCGTCGGCAATCCACTGCCCAACCTGCGCCGACTGCCTGGCTACCGCCGCCTCATATACCGGCATCAGCCCTTCATTCTGCAAAAATCGCAGCCGTAAATCCAGGTTCTGGCGAACCAGCTTTTCTGCCATGGCCTCCGTACACCCCGTCTGCGCTGCGGCAGGCAGCAAACACCCTGCCAGAAACAGCGCGCATACCAACCTTCCCCATTTCCGCAAGCCCGGGAGCCTCCGCTTTTTATCCATCCTGCGCCTCCTGAGAAAACAACGCTTCCTGCCGTACCTAAAACCGATCACCTTTATATCCTGAAAACAATTATGGCAATAAAAACCCCTCCCGGCAACGACACCTCAAAAGGAAAACCGGCTTTGCGTCCCCAACAAAATAGCATACACTTTTCCCTTTTGCCCAACCCGCCAACATACAGGCAACGCATGAAAAAGAAAGCCTTTATCCGCACCTTCGGCTGCCAGATGAACGATTACGATTCTGCCAGGATGCTTGATCTTCTTGAAGCCGAATGCGCCTATACCCGCACAGATTCTCCGGAAGAAGCCGATCTGATTATCCTTAACACCTGCTCCGTCCGTGAAAAAGCCCAGGAAAAAGTCTTTTCCGACCTTGGCCGCCTGCGCAAACTCAAAGACGCCCGGCCCGGCCTGCTCATCGGCATATCCGGCTGCGTGGCATCCCAGGAAGGCGAAGCCGTCATCCGCCGCGCCCCTTACGTCAACCTGGTTTTCGGGCCGCAAACCCTTCACCGGCTTCCCGCCATGATCAAAGCCTGCCAGCGCACCGGCAAACCGCAGGTTGACGTCAGCTTCCCGGAAATTGAAAAATTCGACTGCCTGCCGCCTCCCCGTGTAAATGCGCCAACCGCTTCCGTTACCATCATGGAAGGCTGCAACCGCTTTTGCAGCTACTGCATCGTTCCCTATACCCGCGGCAAGGAAATCTCGCGCCCGCTGGATGGCATCCTTGAAGAAATTGCCGGACTGGCTGAACAGGGTGTTAAAGACATCCTGCTGCTCGGCCAGAACGTCAACGCCTATCGGGGCGACATGGCCGGCGGTGAAAAAGCCGGTTTTGCCCTGCTTGTCGAACATATCGCCGCCATATCAGGCATTGAGCGCATCCGTTTTGTCACCAGCCACCCCACCGAATTTTCGGCACGCCTCATTGCCGCCTACGAACGGGTGCCCAAACTCGTCAACCATCTTTACCTGCCTGCCCAGCACGGCTCCGACCGCATCCTGGCAGCCATGCGGCGCGGCTACACCACGCTGGAATACAAATCCATCATCCGCCGCCTCCGCGCCATCCGGCCCGGCATCCTGGTCTCCAGCGACTTCATCGTTGGCTTTCCCGGCGAAACCGATGCCGACTTTGACGCCATGATGCGCTTCATCGACGAAGTTGACTTTGACCACAGCTTCAGCTTCCTGTACAGCCCGCGCCCTGGCACTCCCGCAGCGGCCCTGCCGATGGATATTCCGCTTGACGTCCGCAAAGAACGGCTTCGCCGTCTCCAGGCCTGCATAGACGAACACACCGCGCGTCATAACCAGGCCATGGTCAATACCACCCTGCGCGTCCTCATCGAAAGCTGCCGGCCAGGCCCCCAATGGCAGGGCAGGACCGACAGCAATCGTGTGGTGCATATTACCGCCACTGAAGATGCGCCCCTTGCCGTTGGCAGCATGGCAGCCATCCGCATCACCGGCGCTTCCCGCCATGCCCTGACAGGCATCCCGGCATAACAGCCCGTCCGGATAATGCCCTTTCCCCTGTCACACATTCTTGACCTGCCCCTTTCCCTGGTCCGGCCCGTCCATATAAACTATGGCAGGCTGGATCCAGCTCAAAATCAACCGCCATCCCGTGGAGCGTAACGTGAAAAAGACCCCGCCGGCAAACAACATGCAACCTGCCAGAGCAGCCGCAACCATACTCTACTTTGCCCCTGAACCGGAAGACAACACCCGCCTGGCCAACCTCTGCGGCCCTATGGACGAAAACATCCGCCAGATTGAATCCGCCCTGGATATCGACATCACCCGCCGTGGCGGCAAATTCATCCTGACCGGAAAAGAAGCCCTGAAAGCGCACAACCTCCTGGAACACTTTTACGCCGTCTCCACTGCGCCGCTTTCACTGGATGATATCCAGCTTGCCCTTGTGGAAATGCGCGCTATCGACGCCAACCTGGCTACCGGCGTCCCCGCTGCCATCCTTGCCGAAGCCGAAGTCTCCAGTCCTGTTCTGAAAACCCGCCGTACCGACCTGCGCGGGCGCACCCCCATGCAGGTGGATTACCTCAAAGCCATCCTGGAACACGACATCACCTTTGGCATTGGCCCTGCAGGCACCGGCAAAACCTACCTCGCTGTTGCCTGTGCCGTGGATGCGCTTGAACGGGAAAGCGTGCAGCGTGTCATCCTCACCCGCCCGGCTGTCGAAGCAGGCGAACGCCTCGGCTTTTTGCCCGGCGACCTGGCCCAGAAAGTCGATCCCTACCTGCGCCCCCTTTACGACGCCCTGTACGATCTCTTGGGCTTTGAACGCACCCAGCGCTATTTTGAAAAACAGGTCATTGAAATCGCCCCGCTTGCCTACATGCGGGGCCGCACACTCAACAACGCCTTCGTCATCCTGGACGAAGCACAAAACACCACGCCGGAACAGATGAAAATGTTCCTGACACGCATCGGCTTTGGCAGCCGTGCCGTCATTACCGGCGACATTACCCAGATCGACCTGCCATCCAGCCAGAAAAGCGGTCTCGTTGATTCCCTGCGCATCCTGAAAAACGTACGCGGCATCAGCATGATCCGCTTTTCCAGCGTGGATATCGTCCGCCACCCCCTGGTTGCCCGCATCGTCGAAGCCTATGAAAAAGCCGGCGCAGCGGCAAAACGCGAACAATCCGCCGCCAGAAAAGAAAACAAAATTGCCTCAAAAGCAGAAAAACCATGAAACCCGATTTTCCCCTCTCCCTCTCCATCCAGTACGCAGACCTGCGCCTGCAAAACGCGGCCTCCCGGCCGCAGATACGCCGCTGGGTGCGCGCCGCCCTGCAACAACCCGCCGCCATAGCCCTGCGTTTTGTCGGCGAAGCCGAAGGCCGCGCCCTCAACCGCGATTTCCGGAAAAAAGACTACGCCACCAATGTCCTGACCTTCGCCTATGGCAATACCAGCCCGGATCCGGAAAGCGAAGCCGCTGCCGAAGCCGACATCATCCTGTGCGCCGATGTCATCCTTGCCGAAGCCAAAGCACAAGGCAAAACCCCGGCCGCCCATCTGGCCCACCTTATCATCCACGGCGTTTTGCATGCCCAGGGCTACGACCACGAAACAGAGAACGAAGCAGCCGAAATGGAAGCCCTGGAAACCCGCATCCTCGCCCGTTTCCGCATCGCCGACCCCTACGCCTAAATCCCTTACCCGGCAGCAAGCTCCCCTTTTGGCGCAAATCAACCCCTTCCGTTTCCGTTCAGGCTATCCTGCCAGGATGAATGTTTTTCTTTGCCTTTCCATCCGACCTGACATAACCTGCCGCCTTATGCCAAAACATCCCTTGCGCCTTGCCCTTGTGCTGGCAAGCTTTCTCCTTCCCGCCTGCCATGCCCTGTCCCAAAGCGCCGTCACCCTCTATGGCTGGACAGACATCGGCTATGTCAAAGAAACCGGAAAAGACTGGCGCATGGATGAAAACGACAGCAATGCCCTGGGCATCAAAGGCATTGAAGACCTGGGCGGCGGACTGAAAGCCACCTTCGACCTGCAAACCCGCTTCACTCTCCAGAACGGCCGGCTTGAAAGCAGTGAAGGGGCTCAATGGGAAGGTGCAGCCAACATGGGGCTGGCCGGCAACTGGGGCAGCCTGCGCTTCGGCCGCTTAAACGAAGTCGCTACCGAAACCTTCCGCGTACTGGATCCCTTTAACCAGGACGGCCCCGCCAGTATGCTGCGCAGCTCACAGCGCCTTGTCCGCATCAGCAACACCCTGCGTTACGACAGTCCCGCATGGCATGGCCTTTACCTGCGCGCTGCCTATTCGCTCGGCCAAAACAGCCGGCAGCCTGAACCCGGTTCGGCAGCTTTCGCCGGCAAAGACCATGACGGCTATGCCGCCTCCCTGCGATACGACCGAGGCCCCTTCTTCATCCTCGGCAGCTGGAGCCGGAAAGCCGATTCAGGCAACGCCAGCCTGTGGAACCTCGGCGGCGCATACACATACGGACCCCTTCGCTTCTCCATCGGCTATGAGCACACCCGGGATAACGGCTGGAAAAACGGGAAATACAGCAACGCTGAGCTGGCAGAAAGCTGCGGCGCGGCAGGCGGCATCCGCTCCCGCCAGCAATCCTGGATAGCCGGCATCAAATGGACAACCCGCCCCGGCATCATCGACCTGCTGATTAACCACAGCCGCCTCAAAGACCCCCATATAGACGGCACAGCCGGGCAGCCCGGCCCTGGCAAGGCAACAAAATACGCCATCGGCTACACCCATAACCTCTCCAGCCGCACCCAGCTTTACACAAAAACTTCCTTTACCGACTTTGGCACCCCCTTTACAGCCGCCTTCTACCGGGGCAAAGAACAAGACAGCAAACACGCCTTCACCTTCCAGCTTGGCCTCTTTCACCGTTTCTAGGATAAAAAAATCCCCTGGCACGCCAGGGGATTCACCTTGCCAATTCCGGCAGCCAAAACAATATGCCCAATTTTCATGCAATGCCGCCATTAAAACTTTTCAGGTAACTGACATATTTCACAGAAACGATCCCTTTAACATACCCATCTGCAACTACATTGCACACCATATACTGATATCATTCAGATAAATATCATGTTTTTTGCGCTGCCCTGCCAAACAATCGTATCTGATGCAAAACGGCATACCCCAAAATGGATGCCTCTTTTGGTTTATAGCGAATGATATACCCGCCCGGCTATGAGCTATTCTGGAGTCAACCCATGAAAATCCTGTCAAAATACCATGACTATTACGATTCCATGACGAAGATAACAAAATAGTTTATAAACGAAAAAATTATCCCATACCGGATGAAACAACGATATATCCGCTCAAAACCAGGTCTTAACTATTGATTGCAAGAACAGCTGGTCCCTGAACAGACTGCATGATGAATTTCCGGATTTGGTAATCGGCCGGACATACTACACACCAACAGGACAGCGGGTATATAGTTATGGAAGTGTGAAAGAAACCTATCTGATCGTTTGCGGAAAATGTTTTCCGGTCTTTCAGTACAATAAATGCTTCAGACACCAGGACAGTAACAGTTATGTAATATTCACCCCTGAAAAACATTTGAATCTATTTGTCAGCAAACCATTCTTTGGGAAAGACCGGCTTTTGCTGAACCGGTATAACAGGGAAATGCCGTTTTTTAAAATGCTTTGTACTATGGCAGCATTGCCTGTTTTCATTTGCCGTTTAAAACGACACGGCATCATGGTAATCAGCCACCCGCCGCTTCTCGGAAAAACGGGTCTTGAAGAAGTTTATCCCGCCGGCCAGCTTTATCAGGACATTTCATATTATCTGGCAAATATCATCAGGGAATCGCCGGATATGATGCCGGAAACAAAAATGACAGACCAGGAAAAAATTATTGCAAAAGGATTTGATATAAAAAATCATTCCGCCGCCATAAAAAGGCCGCGTAATAATTGCTGACACCCTATATCTATTCCTCTATCTCACTATCCTGAAACCGGCGCTCCTGAATAGTGAGTTGTTCTTTGCCTTTCGCATACCGCCTGGGATTGCCGCACATCCAGCAACTGCACATCTTTGGCGTTTCGACAAATTTGCCAATATGCCCATTGCAGTAATGGGCACGTTTCTTCCTGATACGCCTTTTGTGGTGTCTGCGTACTGATATCATCTATCTTATTTTACCTGCTTGCTGTCTTGCCGATGTGTCAGAAAGGAATAAATAAAACCGGAATTTTTCACGTAGAGGAAAACAGGCTGATGAAAAAATGCCGGCCAGTCTTCCTGAAAAACAACTGCCTCTATTATTTACCTGTTGTTCTTGTCCAGGCGAAAAAAGTATCGGCTTCTGGTGGACAGCATGGAGATGTACCCCTCTGTGCCCAGGCATCCCGGTCTTGTTATGTCATCACCAGGATAACCGTCATACGATACAACCAAAATACACTAGGAAACACAACCTCTTTGGGTAGCGGCAATTTTCACCGCATCCGGGGCAAAAAAATCCCCCGGCACAGCGGGGGATATTCAAAGCACGTCCTGTCTGTCAATCAGCCAAAAGCTGGCGCAGCACATATGGCAAAATGCCGCCATGCCGGTAATATTCCACCTCAACCGGCGTATCAATGCGCAAAAGCAGCGGTACCGTCTGTGAAGCGCCATCGTTGCGATGAATCACCAGCTTCACCTCTTTTAACGGCTCAATCGTCTCCAGCCCCAGCAGATCAAACGTCTCATCTCCCTTCAGGCCCAAAGATTGCACACTGTCATTCCCCGTAAACTGGAGCGGCAGCACACTCATGCCAACCAGGTTGGAACGGTGGATACGCTCAAACGAGCGGACAATCACCGCACGAACCCCCAAAAGCCGCGACCCCTTCGCCGCCCAGTCGCGGGACGAACCGGCGCCATATTCCTCGCCGCCAAAAACCACCGTCGGCACCTGCTCCTCACAATAACGCATCGCCGCATCAAAAATCGGCATCGTCTCGCCCTTCGGCTGGTAAACCGTAAATCCGCCTTCCTTGCGCCTGCCCTGTGCATCGGCAGGCAGCATCAGATTGCGGATACGTACATTGCCGAACGTCCCGCGCATCATCACCTCATGGTTCCCCCTGCGCGCGCCAAACGAATTGAACGCGGCGCGGGGCACACCATGCGCCACCAGCCATTGCCCGGCAGGGCTTTGTTCCTGAATCGCTCCCGCAGGCGAAATATGGTCTGTCGTAATCATATCGCCAAAAATCGCCAGCGCCCTTGCGCCCGCAATATTGGCCGAACCAGCCGGTGGCGTCATTGCAAACCCGTCAAAATACGGCGGCTCGGCAATATAGGTCGAAACCGGCCAGTCATAGACATTCCCTGTCGCAAACCCGCCAATCTTTTCCCACAACAGGCCCGGCGCATTCCGGATATCCGCATAATTACGGCGGAAAGCCGCTGCATCCAGCGCCAGCGGCATCAATGCCGCCACTTCTGCCTGGCTCGGCCAGATATCCTTCAGATACACAGCCTTGCCGTCTTTTCCTGTACCCAGCGGCTCGGTTGTCAAATCCTTTCTTACATTGCCCGCAATCGCATACGCCACCACCAGCGGCGGAGATGCCAGGAAATTGGCCCGGATATTCGGGTGAATACGCGCCTCAAAATTGCGGTTGCCCGACAATACCGCCGCCGCAACCACATCATGTTTGACAATCGCCTCGTTTAACGCCGGCGACAAATCGCCGGAGTTGCCGATACACGTTGTGCAGCCATAAGCAGCCACCCCGAAACCCAGCTGTTCCAGATACGGCAGCAGCCCCGCCTTGCCCAGGTAAGCCGTTACCATACGCGAACCAGGCGCAAGCGATGTCTTGACTGACGGCGCAGCCTTAAGCCCGGCCTCCACCGCCTTTTTCGCCAGCAGCCCTGCCGCCAGCAGCACTGCCGGATTACTCGTATTCGTACACGATGTAATCGCGGCAATCAGCACATCCCCGTTGGAAAGGCTACCCCCGTCTGCTGTCGGATAAACCGCCTCAAGGTCATCAGCCTTTTTGCCAAAGCCATCTTCAGCCACCGGCTGCGAAAACAGCGTTGTAAACCGCCTCTTCAAATTACCCAGCGCAATCCGGTCCTGCGGACGCTTCGGCCCGGCAAGGGAAGGCTCAACCGACCCCAGATCTAGCGTCACCACCCTGGTATAGTCAATCTGTCCTTCACCGGGAATACCAAACATCCCCTGCGCCCGGAAATAGCTCTCCAGCACAGCAGCAGCTTCCTCACTGCGCCCTGTCTGGCGGAAATAGGCCACCGTTGCCTCATCCACCGGGAAAAAGCCGATCGTCGCACCGTATTCCGGCGCCATATTGGCAATCGTAGCACGGTCTGTCGCCGAAAGCGAAGCCGCGCCTTCGCCGAAAAATTCCACAAACTTCCCGACAACCCGTTCCTTGCGAAGCCGCTCTGTTACCGCCAGCACTAGATCCGTTGCCGTGCAGCCAGCTGCCAGCTGTCCCGTCAGATGCATGCCGATCACATCCGGCGTCAGGAAATAAACCGGCTGCCCCAGCATAGCTGCTTCAGCCTCAATCCCGCCGACACCCCAGCCAACCGAGCCGGCCCCGTTAATCATCGTCGTATGTGAATCCGTGCCTACCAGCGTATCCGGGTAATACACCTCCCCTTTTTCCGCATCTGTCTTGCGGTGTACTCCCGGCGCCAGATGTTCCATATTCACCTGATGGACAATACCGAACCCCGGCGGCACCACGCCAAACGTTTCAAACGCCTGCATTCCCCATTTCATAAACTGGTAGCGCTCATGATTGCGCTCAAACTCCAGCTTCATATTCAGATCCAGCGCATCCGGGCGGGCCGAATGATCAATCTGCACCGAATGATCCACCACCAGATCCACGGGCACCAGCGGCTCAATCTTCTTCGGGTCCTTGCCCATTCTTACCGCTACATTACGCATGGCAGCCAGATCAGCCAGAAGCGGAATCCCCGTAAAATCCTGAAGCAGCACCCGCGCCACAACAAACGGAATCTCGTTAACCCGTTTGGCGTTTGCCTCCCATGCAGCAAGCTGCCGCACATGCGCCTCGGTCACCTTTACCCCATCGCAATTGCGCAGCACCGATTCCAGCACAATGCGAATCGAAACCGGCAGGCGCGATAAATCCAGGCCCAGCTCCCTGCCCAGTTTCGGAAGAGAATAAAAACGGCCCCTGCCGGCAGAACCGGCCGGGAAATCATCAAGAGTGCGTTCAATTAAAGAGGACATGCGTTCTCCAGACAACATAAAAAATGGCTCCCGAAAGAGCCATTCAAATCAGGATAAAGCCAATATTATAGCCCGGCTGGGCCATAACGGCCAACGGACATTACTGCCGCGAAGCCGGCCGCTTGCGCGCCTGCTCCGGGCTGCGGCATTCATTCGCAAGCTGACGGCCCTTTTTGGAATCAAACAGCATACTCTTGGATGGAATACTGATTAAAACCAGGCCATCGGCCTTGTTTTCATAACGTTCCGCACCGGTAGAAGTCTGCTGGCGGCTCAAACGGTACATCCTGTTTTGCCAACGCAGATTAACATAGCTGTTATCCGCCGCATTTTTATACACCGTCAGCTTATTACCCAGATCGCACTGATAATGCGCGCTGATATGGCCTGCCGTAGCAAGCTGAACATCGGTATTCTCGGCATGGGCGGAAAAAGGCAGAGCCAGAGCCAATCCTGCCGCAACGAAAGAAGCAGTCAGAAACTTTTGCATCGTATCAACCTCACACAAAAAAAACAGAATTGCGCACCATTCCGGCGCAGGAACCCCATTTCGGAAAAACGCTCCTGTGCGCTTTTCCGGATAACGGAAATATTATCGCATAAAAAACAGGAGAAGTGGCATATAATGCCTTGATTAATGTGGGAAAAATTCGGCAGAGCCCAACTTCCTGATCAAACCGAACACCTCAATAAAAAGCTGTTCCAGCGGCGGCTCCATATAAACCAGCATCAATGCAATCATGACAAAACCGGTCGCAATCGTCACTGGAAAACCAATCCCAAACAAATTCAGCTGCGGCGCGGCCCTGGTCAAAATACCCAGCGTAATATTAGCTACCAGAAGTGCTGCCAGAATCGGCAGCGCCAGTTGCAGACCGTAGGCAAAAATCATGCCGCCCCACTTCACAATCAGGAAAAACCCATCCTTGCCCATCGGCGTGCCCGCAACCGGCAGCGTGGTAAAACTCTCCACCAGCACCGAGAGCATCAGCAAATGAAAATTGGCCGCCACATAAAGCGTCAGCACCAGCAGAGCAAAATACTGGCTAATTGCTGAAGACTGCCCCCGTGTCTGCGGGTCATAAAACGTGGCGAACCCCAGCCCCATCGTCATGCCTACAGCCGTTCCCGCCATCTCCATAGCCGAAAACGCAAAACGCATTGCCAGCCCCATGGCGCTGCCTATCAGAAACTGCTGCACCAAAATAAGAAAACCCGTCGGGGAAAGCGGATCCACCGCCAGCTCAACCGGAACAGAAGGAGAAACCGCCAGCGCAACACACACACCCGTCAGGATACGTATCCGCATGGGAATTCCTGTCGCGCTGAAAAGCGGCGCAGTGGCAATCAGCCCCAAAATACGTGTCAGCGGCCAAATAAAAGACGAAACCCAGATCAGCAGATCATTACTGCCAAACGTCACCATTGCCAACCCCGCCTTTTCCCGCCTTGCGCCAAAACCGCGCTACCCGGCCATAAAAGGAATACTGGTAAACACTTGCTGCATGAAATTGGTCATCACCGTCATCATCCACGGGCCGGCAATCACCAGCATCACAAAAATCCCCACCATCTTGGGAATAAACGACAACGTTGTCTCGTTAATCTGGGTCGCCGCCTGGAAAATACTCACAATCAGGCCAATCGCCAGTGCCGTCAAAAGCAGCGGCGCAGCCAGCATCAGCGTTATTTCCACGCCCTGTCGGCCCAGTGTCATTACACTTTCCGGTGTCATTATCCCGCCCCGTTAGTAAAAACTGTGCGCAAGCGAACCGATAATCAGGTGCCACCCGTCCGCCAGCACAAACAACATCAGCTTGAACGGCAGAGAAACAATCGCCGGAGATACCATCATCATCCCCATCGACATCAGCACACTGGCTACCACCATATCAATAATCAGAAACGGCAGGAAAATAGCAAAGCCGATCTGAAATGCCGTCTTCAGCTCGCTGGTCGCAAAAGAAGGCACCAAAACGCTCATCGGCAGATCTTTTTCATCCTGCACTTCTGGAATATCTGCCATCTGGAGAAACATCTCCAGATCCGTCTTTCGCGTCTGCTTGAGCATAAACGCCTTCAGCGGAACCTTTCCTCTCTCGTATGCTTCCTGCATCGTAATCCGGTTTTCCGAAAACGGCTTGTAAGCCTCATCATAAATCTGGTTAAAGACCGGCGACATCACAAAAAACGTCATGAAAAGCGCCAGCGCCACCATCACCTGATTGGGCGGTGAACCCTGCGTGCCAATTGCCTGGCGCAAAAGCGAGAAAACAATCACAATCCGCGTAAAACTCGTCATCAACAACAGCGCGGCAGGAATAAAAGAAAGCGCCGTCAAAAAAATCAGCGTCTGAATCGAAAGCGAATAAGTCTGGCCGCCGCCCGGCGCCGGTGTCGCCGTCAGTGCCGGCAAGCCCTGGGCCGCCGCTGCAACCGGCAGAAACAACAGGAAAAACGCCAGAAAACATCCCCGCATCCGGCGTTTCCCTGCACTGTCATGACTTGTTCTCATCATTTCGCCGATCCATCACCTTTTTGAGCCATACAGCAAAAGAAGGCGAAGCCGCCTCGCCTGCCCCTTCCGGCAACTCCTGCCTGGGCATCGTCGCCAGCGTATTGATCTGGGTAGGCGTCACTCCCAGAATCAGCCAATGTTCCCCGATTTCCACCACCATCACCCGCTCGCGATTGCCAACAGAAAGCCCGCCGACTACCCGCATATTCACGCCGGAAAAAGCGCGGTTAAACCCCGTGCGCCGCACAAGCCACCATGCCGCCCACATCAGTCCCAGCACCACAAGGAGACCAAAAATTCCCTGGAACAGATAGCCTGCTGAAGAAACCGGCGGCGCAACAGACACAGTCGCCTGCGCCGGCGCTTGTTGTGCATAAACAGCTGCCGGCGAGAAAATCACGCCAAAAAGCAGCGTAACAAACAGGCGGCGCATCAGCGGTTCAGCTTTCTGATCCGCTCGGCAGGCGTAATCACATCCGTAAGACGAATACCGAACTTGTCATTAACCACCACCACTTCCCCTTGCGCAATCAGGCAACCGTTAACCAGCACATCCATCGGCTCGCCAGCCAACCCGTCCAGCTCCACCACAGAACCCTGCGCCAGTTGAAGCAGGTTCTTGATCGGCAGTTTTGTGCGGCCCAGCTCCACCGTCATCTGGATGGGGATATCCAGAATAAAATCAATATCGCGCGGCGGCTTGCCGGTTTCGCCGCCCGCCTGCACAGATTGCTCCGCCGAGGCAGCAGGCGCATCCTTGGCAACCGCGCTTTCCGCCTGCGCCATTGCCTCCGATTCAGCCTGCTCTGCCAACGCGGCACCCCAGGCAGCCATATCATCAGCCGCCTTGTCCTCCTCTGCCGCTGCTTCCTTTGCAGCGGCCTCTTCTGCCAACGCCGCGCTCCAGTCGTCTGCCGCGCTGCCTGCTTCCGGTTTATCAGTCGTCTCCGACATTCCTCTCTCCTAATCCTGGCGTTTCGGCTGAAATACTGATCAGCCGCTCCACCTTCAGCGCATATTGCCCGTTCATCTTGCCATAAGAGCACTCCATGATCGGCACGCCGTCCACCTTGGCCTCAATCGTTTCCGGCACATTCAGGGGCAAAATATCGCCTGGCTTCATAGCCAGAAGCCCCTCCACATCCGTTCGGGCCGTACCAAGCTCGGCCACAATCTCCACCTCCGCTGTCTGAATCTGCTGCTTGAGCAGCCTCACCCAGCGCCGGTCCACCTCCAGCGCCTCGCCCTGCATACTCGAAGTCAGAATATCCCGCACCGGCTCAATCATCGTATAAGGCGTGCAGACATGGATAGAGCCGCCGTTGTCGCCCAGATCCAGGCGGAACGAAGAAGACACCACCACCTCGCTTGGCGTGGCAATATTGGCAAACTGCGGATTCATCTCCGACCGGATAAACTCAAACTCGATCGGATAAACCGGCTCCCACGACTTGGCGTAATTCTCAAAAATAATGTCCAGCGTGCGGTGAATCACGCGCTGTTCCACCTGAGTAAAGTCCCGTCCTTCCACACGCAGGTGAAAACGGCCGTCCCCGCCAAACAAATTGTCCACAATCAGAAAAGCCAGCGCCGGTTCAATCACCACCAGCCCCGTTCCCCTGAGCGGCTTGATATGCACCAGATTGAAATTGGAAGGCACCACCAGGTTGCGGATAAACTCGCTGTACTTCGATACGCGCACCGGCCCGACAGAAACTTCCGTATTGCGCCGCAAAAAATTGAACATGCCAATACGCAGCAAACGGGCAAACCGCTCGTTCATAATCTCCAGCGTCGGCATCCGGCCGCGGACAATCCGCTCCTGCGTGGCAAGATTGTACGAACGGACGCCCGTCTCCTCCTCAACCTCCTCCGGCTCGTCCTCGGCACCTGTCACGCCCCGCAACAGGGCGTCAACCTCCTCCTGGGAAAGAAAAGTTTCCGTTGCCATATCCGCTTACCCGAAACAATACCGATTCACTGGACAATAAACGAAGTAAACAGCACATTGACGATTTCCAGCGGATAATCCCCCGGGAAAAACGGCTGCCGTATCTGTGCGGCAATTTCCTCGGCCAGCTTGGTCTTCCCTTCCGCCGTCAGCACCTCCTGCGGATGCTTGCTGGAAAGCAGCATCAAAAGGCGGCTTCTTATCAACGGCAAGTGCTGTTTGAGCTTCGTCGCATCCTCATCATCCACCATCTGGAGCGTAATAGCCGTCTGCAAAAGCTGCCCTTCCTCGCCCTGCAAATTAACCGTAAAAGCATCCAGCGAAACAAACACAGGCGCTTTTTCCTCCTCGCCTTCCTCTTTTTTCTTTTTCTTCTTCTTTTTCTTCTTGACCGGCATCGAATCCCCATCGTCATCGTCTGCGGCAACCTCGTCCGCATTCTGATGCGACCACCAGTACCAGCCGCCGCCGGCTCCGCCCAAAATCAGGACAAGCACCACCGCCAAAATGATAATCAGCTTGCCCTTGCCTTTTTTCTTTGCGCCTTCTTCCGCACCTTCAGCTGCTTCCTTGTTTGCCGCCATCACTTGCCTTTCCGGGTATCTGTCTTCCCGTTCATGTCGCGTTAAAACAATAAACCCCCGCCCGGCCTGAAAACCGGGCGCACATAATTCTCCTTATTTTACAGCCTCACGATAAGCAGGCAAACCAGTCTCTGCAAAAAAACGCCGGAAAAAAACCGCAAGGGTCACTCTGCCAGGAACTTCAATCCCGCTGTCCCGGCCAGAATCAGTGCAATACACAAAAATCTCAGGAATCCGGCAGGCTCCCTGAACAGCGCCATACCCAATACCGCCGCGCCCAGCGTTCCCATCCCTGTCCATATCGCATAAGCCGTGCCAAGCGGCAAATCCGCCAGCGACAAGCCCAGAAAATAAAAACTTCCGAGAATACCTGCAACCGTCACAACTGCCGGTACCTTCCGTGTCATCCCCTGCGAAACTTTCATTGCCACAGCCCACACCACCTCCAGCAGTCCGGCAGCAAACAGCCAAAACCATGCCGTCACGGCTTTTTCCCCAATCGCCCGTCAATCCACTTCAGGCCGCCGATACCGGCGCAAATCATCCCGATGCAGGCCATGTGCGCTACATCAAACGGCTCCGACAGAAACACCCTACCGAACACTGCCGTACCCAGCGTCCCGATTCCCGTCCACACCGCATAAGCCGTCCCCATCGGCAGCCTTTTCAGCGCCGCCGCCAGAAAACAAACACTGGCAGCCATCCCTGCTACGGCAGCAACAGAAAAAAACGGCACACTCAACCCGTTTGAAGCCTTCAGCGCCGCCGCCCACACCACCTCCAGCAGCCCGGCAGCAAACAGCCAAAACCACGACATTCTGTTTTCCTTTCATGCAAAAAAGCCTGGAAGAGAAAAATATCTCTCCCAGGCTTTTATCCTTCCGTGAACACAAGGCTTTCCCTGTGCGTTTTCTCTCGGACCAGTCCGGCTGTAGCCGCGGAACCCTAGAAAACCATTGGCGTCAGATTATACCAATAATAAGACAACGCAGCACATTACAGAACAAACCGGCTGCATCATCCTTGTCCGCCTAAACAAACGTATCCACCAGCCCCCTTGCAATAACCTGTTCAGCCTGCACGCTTCCCGCTGTTCCCGTCACTGCCGCCAAAGCGCCGCCCTCACCATCAAGATTGTCGCTGCCATTACCTGCCGCCCTGCCGCCCGAAGTTCCTGATTCCTGCTGAAACCCTCCGGAATTTTCCGCTCCCACCTGGGCCTGTCCCAGCTGGATACCCGCGCCCTCCATCATCTCGCGCAGGCGCGGCAAAGATCCTTCCAGCGCCTGTCTGACATCCGGATTTGCCGAGAAAAAATTGGCCGAAGCATGATTATTGGAAACGCTTACAACCACCCTTACCGGCCCCAGGTCAGGCGGATTTAACACCAGCGAAGCACTTTGCTGCTCTTGCCCCACCATCCACAACACCCGCTGTCCAATTGCCTGAGTCCATTCAGGCGTTCCCACCGGCTGCATAATCCGAGCCTCAACGGGTCCGGCCTGAACCGGCGCGGCCGCAGCCGTTGCCTGGGCAACCGGCTGTACCGGCTGCATAAATACCGCCTGCTCCGAAGAAGACGGCAAAGCGCCCTGTGATGCAACCGGCATCTGCCTTGCCTCTCCCGCGCCAGACGAAGCTGCAGCCGTTGTTGCAGCTGAAGCTGTTGCTCTGGCAGGCGTCATTGCCGTCACATTTTCTGCATCCCCGTCAGCCGTATCAACCCTGCCCGATGCGGCCTGCTCTTCTGTAGCCAGAGGCCTGGCTGTATCAGCCGCCTTTTCTCCGGCCTCTGCCTGTATCCGGCCGTAAACCGCCCCGTCCGCTTTCCCGTCCTGGCGGCCTGCCAAAGCATCGCCTCCGGTTTCAGCCGCCACTGGCAAAGACAGGCCATCCTCAGCTGTCTCACCGGAAACCGCCGCCAGCAGCGATACACCATTTTCATCAGTCAGCCCGGCGGCATCTTCGCCAGATACTGCAACCGGCTCCGTCTCCACAGACTGCGAGCCTGCCATAGCTGCCATAATCTGCGCCAGCACCGCTGCCTCTCCGCCGGGAACTATTTGGACATCCCCTTTTTCATCCTGCTCAGCCAGGCTGGCGCCCTCTTCCTCGCCAACCTGCCCGCTTGCCTGCGCCGGTTCCGTCTCAGCACCCTTTTCCGGCTGTGCTGCCGGAGAATCCATATTAGAAACCGTCTCCTGATTAGAAACCGTCTCCTGATGCGCATCAGAAACAGCAACCGGCATGCGTTCCGGAGAGTGTTCAGCAATTCTGCCATCCAAAAGCGCCTGGAAAGGATTACCCGTCCCATTGCCCTGGCCCTTGCTGCTTGTGCCTGTGCCCGTTGCCGCATTTTTCCCGGCATCCGGAAGCGGCTGCACCATCAATAACGACATGCCCATCTCTCGTCCTCCTCTTCTGCGCTACCCCATTTTGACCATGCGGGCCCGCCTGCTGTTAAACTCATCCGCCTCTTTCTGCTCCCGCCGTGCCGCCTTCTTCATTTCCTTGGCCCGCGCGCGTTCCTGCAAAATCTCGTAAGAAGCCCGTTTTTTCTCACAATCCTGCCAGGCAGCCTTGGCAGCATCAATCCTTCCCTGCGCCTCCCTAACCACCTGCTGCTGGCCGCTTATCGCCTCATCCAGCCTGTCAATAAAAAGAGAATAATTCCGGTAATCTGCCACAGAAAGCCCCATCTTCCGGTTTTCCTGAAAACGAACCACATAATCCTCCCGATACTGCAACAGCATCGACAGCTTCTGTTCGGCCTCCGCACCTGCCTTAATCGTATGCCCCAGCATAACGGCAGCCTTTTCCACCTCTTCTGCCGCCAGATTAATCAGCGTTTCCATTGTGGACGATTTCGTCATATCGCGGCCCTATCCAAACACACCTGCAAGCTCTTCAAGACTGGCCGTCACATCAGAGCGTTCCATAATGTCCTGCTGCAAAAAATGCTCAATCCTGTCGTGCCGCGCAATCGCCTCGTCCAGCATGGGATCGCTTCCTGTACGATAAGCGCCCACGCTGATCAAATCGCGGCTGCGCGTATAACGCGAACTCAGCTGTTTAAGCCGCCGCGCAAGCTGCTGATGCTCCGGCATCGTAATATTCTGCATTGCCCGGCTGATAGACTGCTCAATATCAATCGCCGGATAATGCCCTGCCTCCGCCAGCTCCCGGTTCAGCACAATATGGCCGTCCAGAATCGCGCGTGCCGAATCCGCAATCGGATCCTGCTGGTCATCCCCTTCTGTCAGCACCGTATAAAAAGCCGTAATCGAACCGCCGCCTTCCTCACCGTTCCCGGCCCGCTCCACCAGCGCCGGCAGCTTGGCAAAAACCGAAGGCGGATACCCCTTCGTTGCCGGCGGCTCACCTATTGCAAGCGCAATCTCGCGCTGCGCCATTGCATAACGCGTCAGCGAATCCATAATCAACAGCACATTCTTGCCCTGATCGCGAAAATACTCCGCAATCGTCGTCGTATAGGCAGCTCCCTGCAAACGCATCAAAGGCGGCGCATCGGCAGGCGCTGCCACAACAGCCGAACGCTTGAGCCCCTCCTCGCCCAGGATCTGCTCAATAAACTCCTTGACCTCACGGCCCCGCTCGCCAATCAACCCCACCACAATCACATCTGCACTCGTATAGCGCGCCATCATGCCAAGCAACACACTCTTGCCCACGCCCGAACCGGCAAACAGCCCCATACGCTGGCCCCGGCCAACCGTCAGCATACTGTTGATAGCCCTCACGCCGACATCCAGAATCTCCGTAATAGGCGCACGGCCCAGCGGATTCATCGCCCGCACCGCCAGCGGTCCTGCGTGCAGGGCATTCAGCGGTCCCTTGCCATCCAGCGGACGGCCGGTAGCATCCACCACCCGGCCAAGCAGCTCCTCGCCTACCGGCAGCTGACGGGTACCCTCCTCCGTGCGCTTGTCCAAATACGCCATCCAGCCGGGGCCGGAAGGCAATCCCGGCATCTCCACCGGAAAAACCGGCGTACCGGGCAAAATACCCTCCACCTCGCTTTGCGGCATCAGCAGCAACTTTTCTTCCTCAAAGCCAACCACCTCCGCCTCAATCCGCATACCGTCGGCAAGTGGCACCCAGCAGGCGCTGCCAATCGGCAGCTTTAAGCCTACCGCCTCCATCACCAGCCCTGTCACCCGCGTAATACGGCCGGAAACCTGCATCAGTTCCACCCGCTCAATCCATGCCCGGCAATCATTCAGGCACGATTGCCAGAGCGCAAATCCCGTCCGGACTCCGCCTGCCTCCGCAGCTTTCATGATTTCCCCGGTATCCATCATTCCTGCTCCATCCAGTCCGATTCCCGTCCCAGGCTTCCCGCCAGGCGCTGCCATCGTGTTGCCAGAGAACTGTCAATCTGGTTGCTGCCCGTCTCAATGCGGCAACTCCCGCGGGGAACATCCTTCTCCGCCAGGCGCATCCCTGCCTTTTCCAGCTCCTCGCCCATCGCCTTGCGGACAATCGCTGCATCCGCCGGATTGAGATACAGCACCGCCGGCTGCTGAAGCGAAGGCAAATAACGCACCGCATCTGCCACCACCGGCACCAAAAGCTCCGGTTTCACCTTCAGCGCCGTCTTCATCATCGCCTTGGCAAAATCCAGCGCCAGTGCCAGCACATCCCCGGCAATCGCCTCATGAGCACGGGCCACATCCGCTGCAAACCCAGTTGCTGCCGCCTTTAACGTGCGCGCATACTCCTCGCCTTCAAGCCGGCCCTCGCCATAGCCTTTCTCAAACCCTTCCGTCTCGCCCCGCCTGGCACCTTCCTCCAGGCCCCTGGCCAGCCCTTCCTCATATCCCCTGGCGCGCCCTTCCTCCAGGCCCGTCGCCAAACCTTCCTCCATACCGGCGCGATATCCTGCTTCCCGCGCCTCCTTGCGCAACCCCTCAATCAAGGCATGCACATCTTCTATTGTTGCCTGCGTCACCGTCGGCGCCATCACCGCCGGCGCTTCAACCACCTCCGGTTCTGCTTCTGCTCCTGGCACAATATCCCCGGCCTGATCACCTGCCAGCTCCCCTTCCCCGGCAAATGCCTCTGCGACCTCCGCCTGTACAGCTTCTTCCGCTGCCACAGGATCAACTGCTGCCTCTTCCTGCGCCGCCATCTGCAAATCAGCTTCCGGCCCGGCCTCTTTAACCGTCTCTCCGTCCTGCGCGCCCGCCTGTTCATCCTCCCCGGCAAACGCCTCTGCAGCCTCCGCCTGTGCAGCTTCTTCCGCTGCCACAGGATCAACTGCCGTCTCTTCCTGCACCTCCCACTGCAAATCAGCTTCCGGCTCCTCTATCACCAGCTGCGAGCCAAAATCCACCTCATCGGGAGAAACCGGCTTTCTCCCGGCGTCCAGCAAATCAGCCTCCTCAAACGAGGCCAGCTCCCAGCGCTCGTAAGCCGTCTGCTTCTCTTTTGGCAGCTTCCTATACAAACTGATCTTCCCCCTTGCCGCCTAAAATAATCTGGCCTTCCTCTGCCAAACGGCGAACCGTACTTAAAATCTCTTTCTGATTGGCTTCCACCTCCGAAAGGCGAACCGGCCCTTTCGCCTCCAGATCCTCGCGCATCATATCCGCCGCACGCTGCGACATATTCCGGAAAATCTTCTCGCGCAACTCCTCTTTTGCGCCCTTGAGCGCAACAATCAGCACCTCGGACTGAACCTCCCGCAAAATCGTCTGGATACCGCGATTATCAATATCAATAATGTCGTCAAAGACAAACATTTCATCCATAATTTCCTGCGCCATCTTCTCGTCATACTGCTTCAGGTTTTCCATGACGCTGGTCTCATACTCACTGCTCATGAAGTTCAGAATCTCTGCCGCAGTCCGCACACCGCCCATCGGCTTCTTCTTCACATTCTCGTTGCCCATCAGCAGATTCGTCAGCACATCATTCAACTCCCGCAAAGCAGAAGGCTGCACCCCGTCCAGCGTTGCAATCCTGAGCACCACATCATTCCGCAGACGTTCCGTAAAGAAACTCAGTACCTCGCAGGCATGATCCCGCTCCAGGTGCACAAGAATTGTGGCAATAATCTGCGGATGCTCATTGCGGATCAAATCTGCCACCGTCTGGCCATCCATCCATTTCAGGCTTTCAATACCACTCTCGTCCCGCGTCCCCAGAATACGGGTAATCAGCCCCGCCGCCTTGTCATCGCCCAGTGCCTTGGTCAACACATCGCGCACATACTCATCCGTATCCACGCCGATATCCGTATTCTTGGATACCTCTGCCATAAACTCGACCAAAACCCGCTCCAGATCCTCGGCAGGCACCCCCTTCATCGCCGCCATGGCCGTGCCCAGCTTCTGCACCTCGCGCGGCCCCATAAACTTCATCACTTCGGCTGCCGCATCTGCACCCAGCGCAAGCATCATAATTGCGCTCTTTTCCGGGCCTTCCAGCCTCTTCTGGACTTCGGTTTCATCAGTCATTTCCGAGCCACTCCAAAATGATATTCGCTACTGCCTTCGGATTATCACGCGCCAGCCCCTTGGCCATCTCCAGCAATTCCTGATAGGCCTTTTCCTCCTCCGTAACCGCCGCGCCGCCCAGGGCAACAATCGCTTTCGCATCACCTTCTGCCGCCGCTTTTTCCAGCTCGGCGCGCTCTTCTTCTCTGGCGCGTTTTTCTTCTTCTTTCATGCGCGCCTCCTCTTCCTCCCTGATCCGGGCTTCCTCTTCCTCCCTGATCCGGGCTTCCTCTTCCTCCCGTGCCTTGTTTTCAGCCTCAATCCGGGCTTCTTCTTCCGCCCTGGCCTTCGCTTCAGCCTCCATTCGGGCCTCCACTTCTGCCTTGGCTCTGGCCTCGGCCTCAATCCGGGCTGCTTCGCGGGCGGCCTCCTCCTCTTCCCGCTTCTTGCGGTCAGCTTCCTCCTGACCGGAAAGCTTGTAAATCAGCGGTTTTAAAATCGTCATATAAATCCACAGCAAAATCCCGCCGATAATCACATATTTGCCGACATCCTTTGCCATATCATAAGTCTCCGGGCGTTTCCAAATAGGCGGACCATCATCCGGCGGTGCAAAACGGGTATTCATCACCGACAGACTATCGCCCCGTTGCTGGTTATACCCCATCGCCTCCCGCACCAGCGCAGCCACCTCTTCCTTCTCTGCATCTGTCAGCGGCACCAGCGCATCATTGCCGTTCTCATCCTTGCCCGGCTTGTAATTGACCACCACCGCCACCGTCAGACGCTTAATCTCACCCTTGGCCTTCTGGACATAACGCAGCGTCTTGTCCACTTCATAATTGATAACCGATTCCTTCTTGCCTTCCAAAGGCGCGTTATTATTTCCCTGGCCAACCGGTGTAAATACCCGCTGTCCGGGCGGTGCCGTCTGTTGCTGCCCTGGGTTCTGCTGAATCAGCGGCGCAGTAGGCGGCACAGGCGGCTGATTCGTCACCGCGCCGGGAATACCGCCGTTCGGGTCAGCCGCCAGCTTCTGCGATTCCAGGCTTTGCTGGCTGCGAATCGAAGGCGCATTGGGTGCCTGGTTTGGCTTGTAAATCTCCTCAGCCTGTTCCGTCTTGCCGAAATCCACCTCAACCGTTGCCTCTGCGCGAACATTCTTTTCGCCCACAACCGGCGCCAGCACCGATTCCACCCGCTTCACAATATTCTTCTGGAGCTCGCGCACATACTCCATCTGGCGCGCATCCATCTTTTCGCTTTCCGTCTTCTCCCTGTCCTGCCAGGAAAGCAGCTCCCCGTTCTGGTCAACCAGCGTCACATTTGCCGCCGTCAACCCCGGCACACTGCTGGCAACCAGATGCACAATCGCATTCACTTGCTGGCGATCCAGCGAACGGCCGTGATACAACGTCAGCAACACCGAAGCCGTCGGCTTTTGCTGATCGCGCACAAAAACCGAAGCCTTGTTCATGGCCAGGTGCACCCTGGCATGCTGAATTGCATCCATCGACTGAATTGTCCTGCCCAGCTCCCCTTCCAGCGCCCGCTGGAAATTCACCTGTTCAAGAAACTGCGAAGAACCAATCTTCTGGTTCTCCATCACTTCAAACCCCACGCCGCTGGCCTTGGGAAGCCCCTCGGAAGCCAGCTTTAAGCGCAAACCATGCACCAGCTCAGACGGCACCATAATCGAATTGCCGCCCCGGCCAATCTTGTACGGCACCTCCATCCGCTCCAGCTCGGCAACAATCGAACCGCCGTCCTTCTCCGAAAAACCCGAATACAGAACGCCATACTCCGTTTCCTGCGACCACATCCAGATACCGGCGCCAATCGCAATCAGCGCCGCCACCGCCACAAGCAGCGCAATATAACGGATACGCGGTTCCTCAAGACGTATCCTCGCCCTGGCAACCATTCCTTTGAAACCGGTCGCTGCCGGCTCACCGGCAAGCGGCCTTGCAGCGGTTTCCTCGGATGCGGCCTGCATACCGGCAGGCTGCACACCCTCATCTGCCGGGGCGGCTGCCGCCTCCGGCTCATCGGCAGATACCGGCGCTTCAGCGGCGGCTGCCGCCTCCATTGCGCCTGGCTCTTCTGCTATCGCCATCTTCACCCTCCGGGCTGCTGTAGTAAGTGAGGTTAATTATCGTTTTATTTTCCCCATCCCGCATACAAAGAGGGGATGATGGGGCATACCTATTGTCCTCTTTTTCCCCATTCTCAAACCGAAGAATAAAGCCGGTTTTCACCGTTTTATCCTCAATCACCCACACCAAAGGAATGGTAAAGTAAACAGCATACGCCGGTTTGCCGCCATAAAAAGACCAGACCGCAAAAGGAAAAACAAAGGAATCAGACATGATGGCCATCAACAATAACCAGATACAGGCAATGCTGGCGCAAATCCGCGCAACCGGCGCACAAATCACACCGCCTGCCAACCAGGTCAAAAATGTGGAAAACCCCCTTGCCGGGGAAACCGTCAAAACAAAAGAACCCGGCAAAATTGACTTTGCCGAAGCCCTGCGCGCCACCCTGGATAACGTCAACAGCCTCCAGGTGCAATCCGAACACCTTGGCCAGCAATTTTCATTGGGTAACGATGACGTCCAGCTCTCGGATGTCATGATCTCCATGCAAAAAGCCAGCATCGCTCTCCAGACAACCGTCCAGGCCAGAAACCGGCTCGTCTCCGCCTACCAGGAAATTATGGGTATGCAAATCTGAACCCGCCCGCCATCGTTCATTCAAACAGCCTTTGCAAAAAAACCGGGGAAGCTTTCCCCGGTTTTTTTATCCTGAAAACGCTTCCTGCATTGATAAACAGCGCAGCCTCTCTGCCTGTGCATCCCGATTTTACAGGAGCAGTCATGAATTTATATAATAATCAAACAGACAAGCCCTGCCAAAGGGCACATTGCCGCGAATCCCCCGACACAAAAAGCAAAAATGAAAAAACACACCGTGCAGGAATACAGGTGGTCAGATCTGATGCTGGATCAGGTTGTCCCTGTCTTTGTCATGGAACATACAGGAAACAAAGCAAGCATCACAGCTTTTTGTGGAACCGCCTTCTTCATTGGCCAAAACGGATATGCGCTCACAGCAAAACACAATCTTCCCGAAAAACCGCCGAAGAACCTGGCTATCAGCTTCCTGATCACAGATAAAACAGGGATGCACGAAAAACGCAGAAGCGCCTTCATTGTTGATATTGATTACCACCCCACAGCAGATATCGCCATCATCAAAACAGGCATCCAGGCCTGGCACTCCATTTTTCAGCTCAACATCAAAAAACAGTGCCCCAACGCACGCTATCATCTCACCGGCTACCCCCTTGCGGCGGCAAAAGAATGGGCAAAACGTCCAGAAAACCGCCAAAGCGCATGTATTGGATATAACGCAGGCCATATCAGGGGCTATTTCATCGATAAAAGCGGTGAAAACACCCCGGCTGCTGCATTCTATGAACTGAGCAAAACCGGCGGTGCGGGTGTATCAGGATCACCCGTCTTTAAAAAAGCGGGAAACACCTTCGAAGTCATCGGCATTTACATAGGAGAAAAAAAAGCAGCCCTGCAAAGCAGTGAAGAAACACCGGAAAACCCGGAAGAAACCACCGAAGAAAGCACGCTCATTTCCCTGGAAACAACAACGGATATATCCGGCATGGCTGTGCCCGCCTCATCTTTCTATAACTGGGAACCCAAATGCCTGGGACACTCTATCCTGAAAGAAATGAACGGCTGAACAATCAAACAATTTTCCGCCTCATGCTCAAACCAGCGCAATACTGATACCCCCTTCTGGATATCAACCGCCCTCTTATCCAAAACGTAAAATTCTCCGGGCAGCCAGCCTCAAGATTTTGCAGGCAGGTCAATCCATACGCCATGCCAGCGCCGAACCAGATAAAACGGAGTCAGCCCGCCATACAGCAGAAAAATACAGTCTGAAGAAAAACCGGCTCTCCCGCCGCCAAAGCAGCAGTGGGCGCACACCGCCTCACCGCCACCCGGCATGATCCCTCCGGCAATGTAAACAGGCAAAAACTACTGCACCTTGCTAATCCGGGAAACCTCTACCTTAATCTTGCTCCAGTCGCGGTCAACCTCCCCCTGAATCTCAACCAAATCCTGGGGAGCCACCTGTAGCCCCTGCCAGACATCATGGTCAATCTCAACCCGGATCGTACCCGTAGCATCCTTAAAAAGATACTTTTCATCCCCCAGGCTTTGGACAATATAGCCCTTCAGTGTAACAGGCATATCATCCCGCATGGATAAAGCCTGCTTCACCGTAGCCAGCGCCGGGCCGGGACCGGTAAATCCGCCCCTGGCTGGCATAGGCAAAGACGTATCAGCCAAAACAGCGCCACTTCCCAAAAGAAAACCCGCAGAAAACACAACAGCAGCAAGCGTACGAACAGATATTCTCATGGCAAAATCTTTCCTTTTACAAAGAAACCGAACAAAAATAACACATTCAGATTACATTCTACCCAAAAACCCTCCCCTCTTCCTTGCCATGCTTGTTATAGCAATAACTCAGCGAAAAAGTAACCTCCTGTGCTGCTTAAACAAAGCAGATTTTTAGTCCTTTCCGGACGCCGCCACATATTTTTTAAATCATCACAAACAATAAATTGCCTTAAGCCAGCCCGGTTACAGTCCTGCTGCCCTATATCAGCCTTCTCCAGATGAATGACGGTTTATTGGGCAAATCTTCCTTACAACCAGCTTAACCGCTTCAAAGCAAAGCCCCGCACAATAAACTGAAACATCGTGCACGCTAAAAACCAGGCATCTCCCTTGCGCCTGCCGCAAAACAATTACACTAGCTGCAAACATGCTGAAATGACCCTGTACAAAAACGACAGGAGACACCCATGTTTATTAAATTGCTTACCCGTCTTGCCCCTGGTCTTACCCTCGTTGCCAACTGGTGTACCGAATTTGAAAA
>JAMPAN010000018.1 GCA_023667225.1 Oxalobacter formigenes
ATGAGTATCTGATTTACCGGACTCACGCTGGGATGGGTGTTAATTGCACCCATCCTTTTTTTTCGGGAGGGGTATGCGGATTGCGGTTATTGGGCAAAAGAAATTCGGGCAAGCCGTTATGGAGGCCTTTCTGGCGCGCGGGGATGAGGTGGCCGGGGTATTTGTTGCGCCGGAAAAACCGGGAGCAGAGCCTGACCCGCTTCGCCTGGCGGCGGAAAGAAACGGTATCCGCGTATTTCAGTTTCCGCATTTGACCGATGCTGCCGCTATCCGCGCTATGCAGGATTTGAAGGCGGATATTGGCGTGATGGTGTATGTGTTGCAGTTTGCGCCGCAAAGTTTTGTCAATATTCCGCGTTTTGGCACGATTCAGTATCATCCTTCTCTTTTGCCCCGTTATCGCGGTCCTTCCGCTATTCACTGGCCGATTGTTTGCGGCGAGACGGAAACCGGACTGACGGTGTTTCGTCCGACTGACGGCCTGGATGAGGGGCCGATTCTTCTCCGGAAAAAGGTGCCGATTTTACCGGATGATACGCTGGGGCGCGTTTATTTTGACCGTCTTTTCCCCCTGGGAGTTGAGGCGATGCTGGAAGCGGCCGATCTGGTGGCGTCTGGCAAGGACAGGGCGGTTGCGCAGGATGAGTCGCTGGCAAGCTATGAGGGCTGGTTTCGCGACAAGGAAGCGAGAATTGACTGGAACCGGCATGTGAACCTGATTTATAACCTGATCAGGGGATGCGACCCTGTGCCGGGGGCATGGACGACGCTCAAAGGAGAGAAAGTCCGCTTTTTTGGCGTGAAAAAGCATGTGTTTGCGTCGTTAAAGGCGACCCAGGGGAAGACAGGGACGGTTTCCAGGGTAGAGGAAAACAGTTTTTTTGTGACAGCGCACGGCGGCCAGATTGAGGTTTTTTCCGTCTGTACGGAGCATGTCGGAAAAATGCCGGCGATGGAGTATTTGTTAAGAAACGGGATTGGCGTGGATGCGCATTTCGGTAAATAAGGGGTGTTGCCGGCAGGAAATTTTTTCCCGCTGCGGCAGAATTGGTGTTATGATGCTTCTTGCCGAGGAGCGTTGCAACGAAATATGCAGGCCGTGTTGTTTTTCCCGACAGGCTGGCCGGAAATTTCGCCAGGCTCGGTTATTTTTTTAACGGCGCTCACGTTACTTTTTTCTATTTTTTTCAAGAAAGGGGGGCGTGATGCACGCTGTGACCAATCAGGGTAAAGACTGCGTTATTGCAGATATCAATCTGGCCGAATGGGGCCGCAAGGAAATCCGGATTGCAGAAACGGAAATGCCGGGGCTGATGGCAATCCGTGAGGAATATGCCAAAAGCCAGCCTTTGAAAGGTGCCCGTATTACCGGCTCGCTGCACATGACGATCCAGACGGCGGTGCTGATTCAGACGCTGGAAGCGCTGGGTGCGGAGGTACGCTGGGCTTCCTGCAATATTTATTCTACGCAGGACCATGCGGCGGCGGCGATTGCTTCGGGCGGTACGCCGGTTTTTGCCTACAAGGGAGAATCGCTGGATGAGTATTGGGAATTTTCCCACCGGATTTTTGAATGGCCGGACGGCGGTTTTTCCAATATGATTCTGGATGATGGCGGCGATGCGACCCTGTTGCTGCACCTGGGCAGCCGTGCCGAAAAGGATTTGTCTGTTCTGGATAATCCGGGTTCGGAAGAGGAGGTTTGCCTTTTCAATGCGATTAAACGTCATCTGAAGAGTGATCCCCGGTGGTATTCGAAGCGGATTACCCATATCAAGGGAGTGACAGAGGAAACGACGACGGGTGTTCACCGGCTTTACCAGATGCACAAGGAAGGCAAACTGGCTTTCCCGGCTATCAATGTGAATGATTCGGTGACCAAATCCAAATTTGACAATCTCTATGGCTGCCGTGAATCGCTGGTGGATGGTATCAAGCGGGCGACGGATGTGATGGTTGCCGGAAAAATTGCGGTGGTTTGCGGCTATGGCGATGTGGGCAAGGGTTCTGCCCAGGCATTGCGTGCGCTTTCCGCACAGGTATGGGTAACGGAAGTGGACCCGATTTGTGCGCTTCAGGCTGCCATGGAGGGCTATCGCGTGGTGACGATGGACGAGGCGGCCGCATACGGCGATATTTTTGTGACGGCAACAGGCAATTGCCGTGTGATTACTTATGACCACATGTCCCGCATGAAGGACCAGGCGATTGTTTGCAATATCGGCCACTTTGACAGCGAGATTGATGTTGCCAGCCTGAAGGAAAACTGCCAGTGGGAAAATATTAAGCCGCAGGTGGATCATGTGATTTTCAAGGACGGGCACCGGATTATCCTGCTGGCAGAAGGCCGCCTGGTCAATCTCGGCTGTGCCACCGGCCATCCTTCCTATGTGATGAGTTCTTCTTTTGCCAACCAGACACTGGCCCAGATTGAGCTGTTTAACAATACACAGGCTTATCCCCTGGGGGTTTATACCCTGCCCAAGCATCTGGATGAAAAGGTGGCACGGCTTCAGCTGAAGAAACTGAATGCGAAGCTGACCGAGCTGACGGATGAACAGGCAGCTTATATCGGCGTGAAGAAAGAAGGTCCTTACAAACCGGATCATTACCGTTACTGATCGGCCGGTGTGCCTTTTCTGACTATGCCGGGGCATGGCTTTTTGCCATGCCCTTGACAGGAGCCGCAGGATGCGCTGGATTGCGGTATGGCTGATTGATACGGCGGCGCTTTTTGTGTTGCCGTATTTGATGCCGTCTATTGTGGTTCGCAGTTTTGGGGTTGCATTGCTGGCGGCGCTGGTTCTTGGTTTGGTCAACGCTCTTGTCCGGCCTGTTCTGGCTTTGCTGACATTGCCGGCTGCCGTGCTGACGCTGGGCCTGTTTATTCTGGTTATCAATGGCCTGATGTTCTGGCTGGCTTCCGGTCTGGTGCCGGGGTTTCATGTTGCCGGATTGGGTTCGGCGATAGGCGGCGCGTTGTTGTACAGCATTATTTCATGGGCGTTGTCCACTTTGTTTTTGAAGAAATAAATGTCATCTCATCATTTCAGCATTGAGTTTTTTCCGCCCAAAACGCCGGAGGCGTTTGAAAAATTGCGGCAGACCCGGGTGCGGTTGTACCGGTTGTCGCCGGATTATTTTTCCATAACGCTGGGTGCGGGAGGATCGACCAGGGCAGGCACGCAGGATGTGGCGCTTGAGATTCACCGCGAGGGGCGCGAGGCCGCGCCGCATGTGACGTGTATCGGGACTTCCCGCAGTGCAATCCGGGAAAGGATTATGGCGTACAAGTCGCAGGGGATCCGGCGGCTGGTTGCCTTGCGGGGCGATTTGCCGAATCCCCACGGGTCGCTGGGGGATTTTCACTATGCCAACGAGCTGGTGGAGTTTGTCCGCGAAGAAACCGGCGACTGGTTTTCGATTGATGTGGCGGCCTATCCGGAAATGCATCCGCAGGCACTTTCTCCGCAGGCAGACCTGAAGAATTTTGCACGGAAGATGCATGCCGGGGCGAATGCGGCTATTACGCAATATTTCTATAATCCGGACGCCTATTTCCGCTTTGTTGAGGAGGCCTCCCGCGAGGGTGTCACAGCGCCGATTATTGCCGGAATTATGCCTATTACAAATTATGCCAGCCTTGCCCGGTTTTCGGATACCTGCGGGGCGGAAATTCCCCGATGGATACGCTTGAAGCTGGAGAGTTTCGGGAATGACCTGGCCGCTATCCGGGATTTTGGGCTGGATGTGGTCAGCCGGTTATGCGAACGTCTCCTGGAGGGCGGTGCGCCGGGTTTTCATTTTTACAGTTTGAATCAGGCAGAACCGGTGGAGGCGTTATGCGAACGGCTTCGCCTGTACGGTTATCGGGCTTAGGAATGTAACCGGGAAAACAGGCTGCCTGGCAGCCTGTTTTATTTTGCTCTGTCGGCAGCGATTTCTGTTGCACGCAGTTTGGTGGCCAGTTTGTCCAGGACACCGTTGACAAATTTATGGCCGTCAATGCCGCCGAATGATTTGGTCAGTTCAACGGCTTCATTGATGACAACGCGGTAGGGGATTTCCAGGTGGCTGGCCAGTTCATGGGCGCTTACCAGGAGGATGGCGTGTTCAACCGGAGAGAGTTCTTCAATGGGCCTGTCCAGGAAGGGGGCGATGGCTTCCCGTAATTCGCCGGCGTGGTTAATGGCGCCGGTGACCAGGGCAGTGAAATGTTCGGCATCGGCTTTATGGAAGCTGTAGGCCTGGCGGATATGCTCCAGGATAACGGGGGTATCGTCCCGGTTTAAGAGCCACTCATAAAGGGCCTGCAAGGCAAATTCACGGGAGCGGCGGCGCGGCGGGCGGTTTTTGATCGGGTTCGCGTGGGTGCTCTGGGCATTCATGGTCGGCGTATGCTGTTGGAAAAGGGGAAAAGAATCGTTACCGTTTTTCTGATCAGGCAGATTATTCTGCCTGACCGGGTTCCTGCGCTGCTGCGTCCAGTTCTTCCAGCGAAAGGGTCAGGTTGGCCATTTCAACGGCGACTTTGGCGGCTTCAGCGCCCTTTTCTGCCATGCGGTCTTCTGCCTGTTCATCTGTGTCGGTTGTCAGGATGGCGTTGGCAATCGGGATGCCGTAATCCAGCCCGACGCGGGTGAGGCCGGCGGCAGATTCATTGGAAACAATTTCAAAGTGATAGGTTTCGCCGCGAATGACGGCACCAACGGCAATTAAAGCGTCAAATTGACGGGATTCCGCCATTTTTTGCAAAACCAGGGGAATTTCCAGGGCACCGGGCACAGTGGCAACGAGAATATCCTCATCGGCAACACCGAGCTGTTTCAGCTCGTTTAGGCAGGCGGCCAAAAGCCCCCGGCAGATGTCTTCATTAAAGCGTGACTGGACGATGCCGATGCGCAGGTCTTCGCCTTCCAGATCAATATCAAAAGTAGCAATATTCATGGTGGTCTCCAAAAACGGGGGCAGGGCGGTCAGCCGGCTGTTTTTTCCAGGTAACCGGTGAGATTGAGGTTAAATCCTGTCATTGAGGGTATTTTTCTCGGGCTGGCCAAAAGGCGCATTTTCCCGACGCCCAAATCGCGCAGGATTTGGGCACCGATGCCATAGGCACGCAGATCGTTGCTGCCTTTCGGCAGGGAAGAGGAGGGTTTTTCTGGCGTATGGGTAAAGCGGGAAAGGATATTCTGTGCGGATTCTCCGCAATTGAGCAAGACCATGACGCCTTGCCTGGCAGCGGCGAGGGTTTTCATGGCATCGGAAAAGCTCCAGGAGTGGGATGTTTGCCCGGTTTCAAGCAAATCGATCAGGGAAAGGGGTTGATGTACCCGAACAAGGGTTTCTTCTGCGGCTTCAATGCTGCCGGTAAACAGGGCAAGATGGGCTGATCCGGTGGGTTTATCCCGGTAGGCGATTGCCTGAAAAGGCCCGAAGGGGGTATTCAGCAATCGCTCGCCCATACGTTCGATCATGCTCTCATGCTGGCTGCGGTAGCGGATCAGGTCGGCGATGGCGCCGATGCGGATGCCGTGTTTTTCCCCGAAACGAAGCAGATCCGGCAGGCGTGCCATGGAGCCGTCTTCTTTTAGGATTTCGCAAATCACACTGGCCGGGGTCAGGCCGGCCAGGCGGGCCAGGTCGCAGCCGGCTTCGGTGTGTCCGGCACGCATGAGGACGCCGCCGGAACGCGCCATGACAGGAAAAATGTGGCCGGGCTGGACAATATCTTCCGGTTTCGCATCTTTGGCAATGGCTGCCTGGATGGTGCGTGCCCGGTCATGGGCGGAAATGCCTGTGGAGACGCCTTCTGCTGCTTCGATTGACAGGGTGAACGCTGTATTGAATTTGGCGCCGTTGTCATGCGTCATGAGTGTAAGCCCGATCTGGCGGCAGTGCGCTTCTGTCAGTGTCAGGCAAACCAGCCCGCGCGCGTGCGTGGCCATGAAGTTGACGGCTTGCGGCGTGATAAAGTCTGCCGCGATGGTCAGGTCGCCTTCGTTTTCCCGGTCTTCGTCGTCAACCAGAATGACCATCTGGCCTGAACGGAAGGCTTCAATAATTTCTTCTGTGGGGGAAATCGGCATAGTCAATCCTTGAAAAGGCGTTATTTTACATGGATATTGCCGCAAAAGGCAGGATGATTCAGAAAACGTTGTTTTCTTTATATTACATGGATAAGCAGAATTGAAATGCCTTAAGCAGACGGGTTATTACGGTTGAATTGTTTGTTTCTTACAAGTATCCTGAAATAAGTCGGTTTGCCATTTATTCTTAGGTCTTTTTCGTCATTGCCTTTTCTGAATTTAATCACTTCAAATTGTTCAGGATTAAATTTGTGCAGAAATGTAATTGGCACGCCAATTACCCCCTGATAATCCATTGGTATGTCAAGAGTTCTATTAACATTTATGCCGTCATAATTGTCATATCGCGGGTAATAATCTTCGTTCCCAATATATTTTTTTGTTAAAGGTATATTTTTGTGTTTTTTTGATATGTCCAGATTGGTGAGCCATAGACAATTGTTGGGAGAGATTATCTTGTTTCCTGAACTGTCTGTTTTTGTCTCCAACCCGTAGAGATCATAGTCTTGTGGTACTATAAAACCAGAAATGCCTCTTCCAAGGTTTACACCAAGCCAAACCTTATTTTCTTTAATTAACTTGAAAATTTCTTTATAGGTAATGGCATTGATATTCCCAATAATGAGAAATTTTTTGTTGAATCGGGTTAATTGAGAAACAAATTCCCTGAATAATGAAAATGGAGGGTTGGTTACTACAATATCGGCTTCTTTAAGAAATTTAATGCTCTCTTCACTCCGAAAATCCCCGGAGTTATTAAAGAAGGTTACTTCGTTAAGGGAAGGAGTTGTATTTTCCAAACCAGTATATTCATAATAGAATCCATTGGTTTTTTTGTTTGCTGAAAATAGATCTGCTTCGTTTTTCTTATGGCAGGCGCAAATTATCTTCTTTAGTCTCAATTTTTCAAAATTTTTAATAAAGTAGTTGTAAAAATTGCTTTTTGTTACGTCATCGCAATTGCAAAAAACGGTTTTTCCATGAAAGTGATTTTTATAATGTTGCAGTTCTCTTTCTATATCGCATAACTGAGTATAAAATTCATCTTTTTTATTGACTTTTGCTTCTTTTAATAATGAATGGTTAACATTTCTTTTCATTGGCTGGTTTTACTTTTGTCAGTTGTTTGAATAAATCTCTGCTTAACATTTGAAGAGAAGTTTGTGCTACCTCCAGCATTATTTTTAACATATCTTCTTTTTTCCAGTGGTTGCCGTCCCCCTGGGTATAAATGGAAGTAGCCTGAAGCATTATATGGTGTTCATTATTCCTGATAAATTTGTTTTTGCAAAGATTGGTATTTATAGGCATTCCATAGTTTGCAGAGGTTAATCTATCCAATCTGTTCAATATGCCTGAATTGTATAGCAAAGTGATTTCTCTTCCATCCGGGCGGGTGACTGTTACATTTTGGGTGAGGAAATTAGAGCCTTCTAAAAATAAAATATATGGAAAATGAGATTCGGACAACATGAAATTGGCAATCTCGGAGATGTTTTTATGGGATCGTTCTATTGCGTTCCCGGCTGCCATCAGATCTTGATTGTTATATTTTTCCTACCAGCTTTCCCTGTCTGATATTTTCTATATCTTTTCCCTGGCGTTTGGCTTCGGATACCAGAATTATTTTCCAATCGCCATTGTCATCCTTTACCTCTATTATTCCTCCGTCAGGCTTGATGCTTGATTCTTCTACGTAGAGAGTTTGCCCAAGTTCACTGTCAATCTCTTTAAGTTTGTTATTTATTTCTTTTTTGCTTATGCTTGCCCTGTAACGAAATGAAAGATTGGGATAAAGACTTTTAAGTTTTTCTATGGCTATGTGTGAAATAGTACATACTTCAGAATCGTGGCATTGTGCTTCTTTTCCAAATATTCCCGTCACACCCCTGGATTTCTTGTGTTGTGAAGTTAATCTGGATGATTGATTCTTCTTTGCCATAAATATTTTGGTATTAATTTAATTTGTCTTCTGTTTTATATAAGTTGCAATTTATAAAAATAATAGCTGAAAACTGTTTGATATATCAATGCGATTGCTTTATCAAAATTTGTCATTTAATTATTTATTATTTGCCGATGCAGAAGCGGGAAAAGATTGCGCCCAGCAGGTCGTCCGGCGTGAAACTGCCTATGATGCTGTTCAAGGCTTCCTGCGCCAGGCGCAGTTCTTCTGCCAGGAGGTCAAGCGGCGGTTTTTCCTGTTTGATGGCTTTTGTTGCTGCGGCAAGGTGGTCTGCCGCTACTTTCATGGCGACCAGATGCCTTTCCCGCGCCATGCAGGCCGATTCGCCGGTTTGGTGCCAGCCTGCCGCTTCAAGCAGTTCGTTGCGCAAGAGGTCAATGCCTTGCCCATTTTGGGTGGAAAGGTAAATCTGGGTTGTCCCCAAAATGTGATCTACAGAAGGAGTGTGCCCGGACAGGTCAATTTTGTTCCAGATCTGGATGACCGGAATACCGGGAGGAAAGGCTTCGGCGATTTTTTCATCATGGCGGGTGGGACCCCGGCTGGCATCCAGCAGGTGCAGGATAATGTCGGCTCTGCTGATTTCATCCCATGTTCGCTCGATGCCGATTTTTTCTACTTCATCACCGGTTTCCTGGGTATTGCGGATGCCGGCAGTGTCGATCAGCGTGATGGGGATGCCGTTGATCTGTATGGTTTGGACGACTTTGTCGCGCGTGGTGCCGGCAATGGGCGTGACGATGGCGATGTTGTCGCCTGCCAGTTTGTTCAGGAGGGAAGATTTGCCCACGTTGACCTGGCCTGCCAGAACGACATAAAGCCCTTCGCGCAGCAGGGCGCCCTGGGCGGCCTGGATGAAAATGCCTTCAAGCTGGTTCCGGATGGCGTCAAGCTGGCCGGCAGCGTCGGCTTTTTTGACGAATTCGATGTCTTCTTCGGGAAAGTCCAGGCTGGATTCCACAAGGACGCGCAGCTGTACAACCTGATCGGCCAGTTTATGGATTTCTTCGGAAAATGCGCCGGAAAGCGAACGTGAGGCAGATCGTGCCGCCGCTTCTGTCGTAGCGTCAATGAGGTCTGCCACGGCTTCAGCCTGGGCAAGATCCAGTTTGTCGTTCAGGAAGGCGCGGCGGGTAAATTCTCCCGGATCGGCAAGCCTGAGGCCGATGCTTTTGCCTGCTTCCAGACAGCGTTTTTGCAACATTTGCAGCACAACAGGCCCGCCGTGCCCCTGTAGTTCCAGCACGTTTTCGCCGGTATAGGAGCGGGGCGCCTCAAAATACAGGGCAATGCCTTTGTCAATCAGGGTGTTTTCCGCATCGGAAAAAGGCAGGTAATAGGCGTGGCGGGGGACAAGCGGCAGGACGGAAGGGGAGAGGCGGCCAAACAGTTCCTGTATCAGCGGGGCCAGGTCTTTTCCGGAAATACGGATAATGCCAACGCCGCCCCGTCCGGGCGGTGTTGCAATGGCAATGATCGGGGAGGAATCCATGTTGTATGCAGTAGTAAGAAAAGTTGGCAGGGGATGTTTCCCTGAAAGTTCCAGCAAACGTATTATATTAACATGACCTGTTGTTCTCTCCGGAAACAGATGAAGCGGCTTTTCCTGCAAAGTGTGTTGAAGCGGGGTAACAGGAGTATGATTAAAGGCTGAAAAAGCAGCGCTGCCCGATGGCGGAACCTGGCATGGCAGGGGCCGACAGTGTTTGCCATAAGCCGCGTTTTCCCGTATTAAAGGAATGAAGGAGCCAGCTCAGTGGAAAAGACAGATCAGGCCGTAACCCGCCGGACTTTTGATGAGGTGATGGTGCAGACTTATGCGCCAAGTACGCTTGTTCCCGTTCGCGGATCGGGTATGTATATGTGGGATCAGGAAGGACGGCAGTATCTGGATCTGACAGGGGGCATTGCAGTTTCTGCCCTGGGACATACGCCGCCTGCACTGGTTGATGTGTTGAAAAAACAGGCGGAGACGCTTTGGCATGCCAGCAATTACTATACCAATGAACCGGTGTTGCGGCTTGCCAGCGCGATGACAGCGGCAACGTTTGCCGACAGGGCCTTTTTCTGCAATTCCGGCGGGGAAGCAAACGAGGCGGCGCTGAAACTGGCCAGGAAGTGGGCGCATGACAGGCACGGCCCGCAAAAGGCCAGGATTGTTTCTTTTCTCAAGTCTTTTCACGGGCGGACGCTGTTTACGGTGTCTGTCGGCGGCCAGCCGAAGTATTCGGAAGGGTTCGGCCCGCTTCCGGGGATGATTGACCATATTCCTTATAACGATATTGAAGCAGCCAAAAAAGCCATAGGCGATGATGTATGCGCGGTTATTGTGGAGCCGGTGCAGGGCGAAGGCGGCGTGCTGCCTGCTTCTCCGGCATTTTTAAAGGCGCTTCGCGAATTGTGCGACAGGCATCGGGCGCTGTTGATTTTTGATGAAATCCAGTCCGGGATGGGCAGAACAGGCAAGCTTTTTGCCTATATGGATTATGGTGTTGAGCCGGATATTCTGACTTCGGCCAAGGCACTGGCAAATGGTTTTCCGATTGGGGCCATCCTGACGACTGACGATATTGCTTCTGCTTTTACTGTGGGGGCGCACGGCACTACTTTCGGTGGCAATCCGCTTGCGGCGGCGGTGGCCTGCAAAGTGATGGAAACTATCAATACGCCTGTTTTTCTTTCCCATGTGGTTTCTGCCGGCGCAAGCCTTTGGCGTATGCTGGAAGGGGTGGCGGCATCGTATCCGCAAGCCTTTGGCGAGGTCAGGGGAAAAGGGCTGATGCTGGGGCTGACCATGTCGGAAAACTGTCTCGGCCGTGCGAAGGAGATAACAGCCGTTGCCGAGAAGGAGGGGCTCTTGCTCTTGCTGGCCGGGCCGGATGTGATCCGGATTGTGCCGCCGCTGATTATTGAAGAGGAGCATATCCGCCAGGCTGAGGCGATTTTGCGGCAAAGTGTTGAAAAATGGCTTAAAGCGGCATAACGCAGGACAGAAAGCCGTTTTTCCGGTTTTGGCCTGATTTGTTTCGCCGGCGGGACAAATCAGGCTATTCTTCTTTTTCCTGAGGTGTTTTGGGTTTGAATTGTTCGTTGCTGATACGAAATTTTGCCCTTCTGTCGCCCATTTCTTCCCGCAGCTCGTAGATGCTCATGCCGCTGACTTCATGCATGCGGATTAAAAGCGAAGCGCCGACAGGCAGGCGGTTATGGCGGATTTTGCTGATGACAGGCGGCGCCACTTCCAGCGCACGGGCAAGCGCCGCGTCGTTTTTTAACGACAGTTTCCGGATAAGCATATCCAGCAGCCGGTTGGGATTGTACTGGCGGTGAGAGAGATTTTCTTCTTCTTTTTTTGCTGAGTCTGTCATTTTCCCGGAACCTTTCGATGGGATGCTGATTTTCCTGCCGCCTGGGACCGAATACCGGCGGCTTACCAGTTTTTTATGTTTACTTTGCCATTATTCCGGGCGCTTTTAATTGGCGGGGCGAAATACATTCCCATTATATGCTGTTGGAACAGTTTGGGATATCAGGATTTTTTCCGTGCGGGTCTGCGCTCTCTGGCAGGGGTTCGCCGATCCTGCGCCAGGTGTGTTTTGACGGATTCTCCCAGGTCGATGACAGCCATAGCGTAAAAGTAGCTGCGGTTGTAGTGGGTAAGGGCAAAGAAGTTGTCTGTGCCGAGCCAGTATTCTGTTGGTCCGGTGCCGTTTTGCAAGTCAACCAGGCCGAAGCGCAGATGGCCGGGCAAGGGTTTTTCCGGTGTAATACCCATTTTTTCCAGTGCATCAGGCGTCAGGGTGGCAGCCAGACTTTTTCCCTGGCCGGCCAGGGAAAAGATGCCGGCAGTATCAGACAGGGTGGCGGCAAAGACAGCGGGTTCCCCTTTTTTCCAGCCGTGTTGTGCCAGGAAATGGGCAATGCTGCCAATGGCGTCAACGGGGGAATTTTCCAGGTCGATTTTTCCGTTGCCGTCAAAGTCAACAGCATACCGGCGGATGCTGGAGGGCAGAAACTGGGGCCATCCTACGGCACCGGCATAGGAGCCTTTCAGGGCAAGGGGATCCATCTTCTGTTCGGCGCACAGCAGCAGGGTATTTTCCAGTTCTTTCCTGAAAAGGGACAGGCGGTCGTCCCGCCGGGGATGTTCCGGGTAATCGAACGCCAGGGTTGCCAGAGCGTCCAGGATACGAAAATTGCCTTTGTAGCGGCCATAGATGGTTTCAACGCCGAGGATGCCGACAATGATTTCCGGCGGCACGCCATAGGCGTTTTCGGCCCTGGCCAGCGCCGCTTTGTATTGACGCCAGAATTGTGCGCCTTTTGTGATGCGGCCGGGCCGGATAATCCGGGCGCGGTAGGCTTGCCAGTTTCGGGTTTTTCCGGCAGGGGCCGGGCCGGCCAGGCGGATGACGGCAGGATTGTGGCGCACCTGTTTGAGGATGCAGGCAAGGTTTTGCGGATCAAAGCCGTGGCGGCCGGCCATATCTGCTGAAAAGGCATAGAGATCCCTGACAAAGCTGCCGGGTATATCTGTGTCGGTTCCGGCGGGCAGGGAAGCGGGGGCGCAGGGCAGGTAAAGCGGTCCTGGCGGGACGGCCAGGGCCGGGAAAGAAGAGAATAGGGCCAGCGGCAGGGCAGCCAGAAACAGCAGGATGCGGCAAGGCGTATAGCGCAGGAAAGAAAAGCAGAAAGCGTCTTTCATGTTTGTGGATGTTGCATCGGGGAAACCGAAGTATAGCCTAAAAAGCGCTGTGTTTTCCGCTACACTGTCGGGAGGAAAAAGAAGGTGAAACGGAAGTGCCTGATGGGGAAAACAGCGGTTTATTCGCATCCGGATTGCAAAAAGCATGAGATGGGCCCTTACCACCCGGATAGCCCGGCGCGTCTTTTGGCGATAGAAAAACAGCTGGATGCAACAGGGACAACGCCGTTTTTGTTGTTTCGCGAAGCGCCTTTGGCGGATGTGGCCGATATCAGGCGGGTACATTCGCCTGATGCTGTCAGCCTGGTGAGGGATAGCTGTCCTGCCATACCGGGACAGTATTTCCAGGTGGATGACGATACGCTGCTTAATTGCTATTCCTGGCAGGCAGCCTTGCGGGCTGCCGGGGCTGCTGTGGCAGCGACAAAGGCGGTTATAAAAGGGGAAGTGGATAATGCCTTTTGCCTGGTGCGCCCTATCGGGCACCATGCCCGGCTGCATACCCCGATGGGGTTTTGCCTGTTTAACAATGTGGCAATTGCTGTGCGGTATGCGCTGGCGGTTTGCGGCCTGAAACGGGCAGCGGTGGTGGATTTTGATGTGCATCATGGCAATGGAACGGAGGAAGCGTTTTGGAATGAACCGCGCGTGATGATGGCGAGTTTTTTCCAAAGCCCGTTTTATCCTTATACCCGGCGGCCGGAAACCATGTTGCCAAACAGGGTGAATATTCCGGTGCCGGCCGGGACAGACGGCGCGGCGGTGCGGCGTCTGGTGACGGAGAAGTGGCTGCCGGCACTTGAGGCTTTCAGGCCGGAGATGCTGTTTGTTTCTGCCGGGTTTGATGCGCACAAGGATGATACAGTAGGCGGTATGCGCCTGGTGGAAGAGGATTATGCCTGGATAACCCGGCAGGTGGTGGCGGCAGAAGCGTTTGCCCAGGGGCGCATTGTCAGTGTGCTGGAGGGCGGTTACAGCCGGCAGGCGCTTGCCAAAAGCGCGGTGGCCCATATCCGGGTGCTGGCGGGGCTGGATTGATTTAAGGAGAGGGGAATGAAAACAGGTTTATATACGCATCCTGTTTGTTTGAAACACGAGATGGGCGAATTTCATCCGGAATGCCCGGCCCGGATACAGGCGGTGATGGACAGGCTTTCGGCAACCGGGACGGATCGCTGCCTGGAATTTCGGGAAGCGCCAGAGGCTGCGCCGGAGGATATTGCCCGCGCGCATATTGCCGATATGGTGATCAGTGCGCAAACGCCTGTTGAGGAGGGGGATTATTTCCCTTTGAATGAAACCATGCTGAATGCCTGGAGCTGGAAGGCGGCGCTGCGTGCTGCCGGGGCGAATATTGCCGCAGCCAGGGCAGTGCTGGCCGGGGAGCTGGATAATGCTTTTTGCCTGGTGCGCCCTATCGGGCACCATTCCACAGCGGGAGAGGCGATGGGATTTTGCGTTTTTAACAGCGTAGCGATTGCGGCGCTGTGGGCGGTCAAGTCTTATGGGTTAAAGCGTGTGGCGATTGTCGATATTGATGTGCATCACGGCAACGGGACCGAGGATATTTTTGCCCATGAGCCACGGGTGATGATGGTAAGCTACTATCAGGAATATCTTTATCCTTTTTCGGGAAATGAACGCCAGCGTCCGCATATGGTCAATGTGGGTGTGCCGCCGGGGACGGATGGTACGGCAATCCGAAAGATTGTCACGGAGAAGTGGCTGCCTGCGCTGCGCCGCCATCAGCCGGAGATGATTTTTATTTCGGCCGGTTTTGACGCGCACAGGGATGACCCGCTGGGCGAAATGAACCTGGTTGAGGCAGATTATGTCTGGATAACCCGGCAGGTGATGGATGCGGCAGAAGAACTGGCCGGGGGGCGCGTTGTAAGTTCCATGGAAGGGGGGTACAACCTTGAGGCGCTGGCCGGCAGCGCTGTGGCGCATATCCGGACGCTTGCTGGTCTGGAAGGGGTGTAACTGTGCCGCCCATACAATGGTTTCCCGGTCATATGCATGCCGCCCGCAAGAAGGCGGAAGAGACCATGAAGACGACCGACCTGGTCATTGAGGTGCTGGATGCCCGTATCCCGCAGGCAAGCTGCAATCCGATGGTGGAGGAGATGCGTCTTTTCAGGCAGCGCCCTTCGCTGAAAATATTGAACAAGAGCGATTTGGCCGATCCCGTGGTGACAGGGGAGTGGATTGCGTTTTTTGAAAAGCAGGCGCAATCCAGGGCGGTTGCGGTCAATACCCGCAATCCGGCGGATGTGGCCCGGATTCCGGCATTGTGCCGGGAGATTGCGCCCCATCGCGGAGAGGCTGACAGGCCGCTTCGCATGATGATTATGGGGATTCCCAATGTGGGCAAATCCACGCTCATGAATATGCTGCTAAAGCGCCGGGTGGCGGCGGTGGGAGATGTGCCGGCCGTGACAAAATCCCAGCAGCGCCTTTACCTGAACAAGGGCATGATTTTAACGGATACGCCAGGGATGCTATGGCCGAAGATCCGCTATCCTTCCGACGGCCTGATGCTGGCGGCCAGCCATGCGGTGGGTGTGAATGCCTTGATTGAGGAGGAAGTGGCGGCTTTTCTGGCAGAGGTGTTGCTTGTCCGTTACCCGGCATTGCTGAAAGCCCGCTACAAGATGGAAACGGCAGGGTTGGACGGCTTCGGGGTTGTGGAAGCGATTGCCCGCCGCCGGGGGCTGAAGGTAAAAGGCGGCGATCCGGATGTGGAAAAGGCGTCTCAGGTGCTGTTGAATGATTACCGCAGCGGCGCGCTGGGCAGAATCAGCCTGGAGACGCCGGAGAGCAGAAGCGCCATGATTTCGGCCTTTGACGCGGCCGCTACAGGCGCATGAAAAGGCACAAAAGGGCTAAAATACCGTTTTTTTCAGTATCCCGCATGAAACCGATTGCGCCAGGCACGATTATTTTTCAGCGTTACCGTGGGTATGGTGTGCTGACGGCTGTCAATTTGCTGACGGGGTGGGTCTCGGCGCGTTTTGGCAGCGAGCGGAAATGCCTGGATTTGAATTTGTCTACAGACGAGGTTCAGCATGCGGACGGGGAGCCGATTTTGTTTAGGCGTGCCGCGCCGGACAGGATGCCCCATGCGCGGCTGATGGCAATGGTTCGCAGGCTGCACGAGGCAGGATACCAGCGGCTGTATTTTCATGCCTGGCCGCAGCCTTCCGGGCTGCATTGGCGCTGGCATCTTTTTGCCGGTACGCGCAATTGGCTGCAACGGCCCTGGCGCGAGGGATGGTACGGATCGGGCGGCGACTATATTTTTAATCCGGTGATGGGCTGGGGAGATGTGCCTGGCGCAACAACGGAAGAGCTGATTGAAACGCTTGCCCGGTTTGATCCGGAAGGGCTGGCGCAGGCGCTGGGGCGAGACGAGGATCATACCGCCTGGTTTGCAATGGTTTGCGATGCGCTTTTGCCCGGCTATATGTACAGTCTGAATGGCCTGGAAGGAAAAGGGGCGCTTTTCCCGGATTGCATCCCTGTTCATCCTGTCCGGCAAAATCTGCCGGCATACAAGGGGCCGGGTCTGCCCTGGCCGCCTGGCTGGGAACGGTTATTGGCGAAAGGGCGCGGGCGCCATTCGCATTGTTTTCTTGTTTAACCTGGATTGACGGACGAAAAGATGGCTGTACATATTATTGCGGCAGGCGGGACGTTTGATAAACAGTACAATATGTTAAGCGGTGTGCTGGATTTTTCGGAAAGCCGGATTCCTGTCATGCTGGAAGAGGGGCGCGTTCAGGCGCCTTTTATTTTTGAAGCGCTGCCGCTTTTGGATTCGCTGGATATGACGGATGCGGATCGCGAGCGGATTGTTTATGCCTGCCGGAAAACGCCGGAAGAGCGGATACTGGTTGTGCATGGAACGGATACCATGCGGCAGACGGCGCAGGTGTTGGCGGCGGCTTCCCTGAAAAAGACGATTGTGCTTACCGGCGCCATGATTCCGGCCCAGGTGGCGGGTTCGGATGCGGCCTTTAATTTGGGAATGGCGTTTGGTGTGGCGCAACTGCTGGCGCCGGGTGTGTATGTTGCCATGAACGGCAGGATATTTTCCTGGGATAATGTGAGAAAGAACCGTGCCAGAGGCCGTTTTGAGACAGAAGAAGAATTTTCCAGGGCCGGAGGCCATGAGGCTGCGCCTGTTGCCTGACGAAAAAGGAAGGATAAGGGATTTTTTATGAATATTGTGATTCTTGCTGCGGGCATGGGCAAACGGATGTATTCCGATTTGCCGAAGGTGCTTCATCCGCTGGCTGGCAGGCCGCTGCTTGGCCATGTGATTGATACGGCCAGGGCGCTTTCGCCTTCCCGTATCCATGTCGTGTACGGACATGGGGGCGAGGCTGTGCAGGCCGCTTTCCGCGCGCCGGAGGTGGTGTTTGTCCGCCAGGAACCGCAGTTGGGAACCGGCCATGCGGTTATGCAGGCGCTGCCGTATCTGGATGTGGCGCAGCCGACGCTGATTCTTTATGGCGATGTGCCGCTGATTGCCGCTTCAACGCTTGAAAAGCTTGTGCAGCTGGCGGGTGAAGACAGGCTGGCAGTGTTGACAGCCGAGGCAGCTGACCCTGCCGGGTTTGGGCGTATTGTGCGGGAAGGCGGGGAAATTAAACGGATTGTCGAGCATAAAGATGCTTCTGAAGCGGAGCTTCGTTTGACCGAAATCAATACCGGCATTATGGCAGCGCCGACAGACAGGCTGAAAGGATGGCTGGCTGCGCTCTCGAATGACAATGCCCAGGGGGAATATTACCTGACGGATATTGTCGCGGCCGCTGTTGCGGAGGGTGTGCCGGTGGTTTCTGCCCAGCCTGCGCATACCTGGGAAGTGATGGGCGTCAATACCAAAAAGCAGCTGGCCGAGCTGGAAAGGATTTACCAGCGCAATACGGCGGATGCCCTGATGGAAAAGGGTGTGATGCTGGCTGACCCGCTTCGCCTGGATGTGCGCGGCTCGCTTGTCTGCGGGCGGAATGTGTTTATTGATGTGAATTGCGTTTTTGAGGGGCAGGTGTCGCTTGGAGACGGCGTTTTTATCGGCCCCGGTTGTTATATCCGGGAATCTGCCATTGGCAGCGGGGCGGAAATCCGGCCGTTTTGCCATCTTGACGGCGCAAAGGTGGGCGCCGGTTCGCTTATTGGGCCTTATGCCCGCTTAAGGCCAGGGGCCGATCTGGGCGAAGAGGTGCATATCGGCAATTTTGTGGAAATCAAAAACAGCCGGGTTGCGGCCCAAAGCAAGGCCAATCACCTGGCATACGTGGGTGATTCGACGGTTGGCAGCCGCGTCAATATCGGTGCCGGTACAATTACCTGCAATTATGACGGAGCCAACAAGCACAAAACGGTGATTGAGGATGATGCCTTTATCGGGACCAACTGCGAGCTGGTGGCGCCGGTGCATGTCGGGGCGGGCGCAACGGTGGGGGCCGGCACAACATTGACGAAGGATGCGCCGGCCGGTTCGCTGACGGTTTCCAGGAGCAAACAGACATCGCTTGCTGGCTGGAGGCGGCCCACCAAAAAGCCGGCCTGATTTGCCGCAATACCAGACGGGCAAGGGCGGGAATCCTTTGCAGTTTGTATTCCGGTTGAGGTAATTTTTCATTGCGTTATTGTTTTTCGGTGTGTAGTATTAAATTGGAAGTATATCTTGATGGTGTTTATTGCCTGCCAACAGTAAAAGGGCATCATTGGCCTGCGCCTGAAACAGACCGGTTCAAGCTGGATGCTGTGCACGGGGGATCAGGTATGACAAATGAAAGGATAGAGATATGAATGCAGGAATTGATCCAAATGCCAAACCGTTATCTCCGGAACTGCTGGAAAAGATGGATGCCTACTTTCGCGCGTCCAATTACCTGGCGGTAGGCCAGATCTATCTCTATGACAACCCGCTTTTGCGGGTTCCGCTTGCGCCGGAGCACATCAAACCCAGGCTGCTGGGGCACTGGGGAACGTCCCCCGGCCTGAATTTTGTGTATGTCCATTTGAACCGTGTCATTAATAAAGATGACCTGAATATGATTTATGTAACCGGCCCTGGTCATGGCGGCCCCAGCCTGGTTGCCCACACTTATCTGGAAGGCACTTACAGCGAGTTTTACCCGAATATTTCCCAGGATGAACAGGGCATGAAGAAGCTGTTTACGCAGTTTTCTTTCCCGGGCGGGGTGCCCAGCCATGTTGCCTCGGAAACGCCGGGTTCCATCAATGAGGGCGGCGAGCTGGGGTATTGCCTGTCTCATGCCTTTGGCGCGGCCTTTGACAACCCGGATTTGATTGTGGCCTGCGTGGTGGGCGATGGCGAGGCGGAAACCGGACCGCTGGCAACCAGCTGGCATTCCAACAAGTTCCTGAATCCGGCATACGACGGCGCTGTTTTGCCGATTCTGCACTTGAATGACGGCAAGATTGCCGGCCCGACGGTGCTGGCGCGCATTCCCCGTGAAGAGCTGGATATGCTTTTCAGGGGATATGGCTACAAGCCGTATTATGTGGATTACGATTCGGTCAACGGCGATACGATGGCGCTGCACCAGCAGATGGCTGCCGTGATGGACAAGGTGATTGCCGAAATCAAGGCTATCCAGAAAGCAGCCCGTACGGGGGACGGGTTGAAAGACCGTCCGGTATGGCCCATGATTGTCATGCGCACGCCGAAAGGGTGGACGGGGCCGAAAGAAGTGGACGGCTTGAAGATTGAGGGCTGTTTCCGCTCGCACCAGGTGCCGGTTTCCGAGACCAAGACCAATATGGATCATTTGAAGATTCTGGAAGCATGGATGCGGAGCTACAAGCCGGAAGAGCTGTTTGATGAAAACGGCCGTTTCCTGCCGGAGCTGGAAGCGCTTGCGCCCAAGGGGATTCGCCGGATGGGGGCCAACCCGCACGCCAACGGCGGGATGCTGATCAGGGATTTGCGGATGCCGGATTTCCGTGATTATGCGATTGACGTGCCGAAACCGGGCGCGACGATTGCCGAGGCAACCCGTATCCAGGGACAGATGATCCGCGATGTGATGACCCTGAACGAGGATGCCAGGAATTTCCGGGTGTTCAGCCCGGATGAAACGGCATCCAACCGCTGGGGCGCGGTGTTTGAGGTGACGGACCGCTGTCTGATGGGCGAGATCAAGCCGCACGATGTCCAGATATCGCACCAGGGCCGCGTGATGGAGATGCTTTCCGAGCATCAGTGCGAGGGATGGCTTGAAGGTTATATTCTCACAGGCCGCCACGGGTTCTTCTCGTGCTACGAGGCGTTTATCCATATTATTGATTCCATGTTCAACCAGCATGCGAAGTGGCTGGAGGTGACCCGCCATATTCCGTGGCGGCGGCCTGTTGCCTCGCTCAACTATTTGCTGACTTCGCACGTCTGGCGGCAGGACCATAACGGGCTGAGCCACCAGAATCCAGGGTTCGTGGATATTGTGATGAACAAGAAAGCGGATATTACGCGGGTGTATCTGCCGCCGGATGCCAATACCCTGCTTTCCGTGACGGACCACTGCCTGCGCAGCCGCCATCGTATCAATGTGATTGTGGCGGGCAAACAGCCGGCGCTGCAGTATCTGAATATGGAAGATGCCATCAAGCACTGTACTGCCGGGGCAGGTATTTGGGAATGGGCCAGCAACGACAAGGGCAGTGAGCCGGATGTGGTGATGGCCTGCTGCGGGGATATCCCGACCATGGAGACGCTGGCTGCCGTGAAGATTTTGCGTGAGCAGTTCCCCGAACTGAAAATTAGGGTGGTGAATGTGGTGAACCTCATGACAATGGTTCAGCCGGAAGACCACCCCAACGGGATGTCGGACAAGGATTTCGATGCGCTCTTTACGACAGACAAGCCCGTTATTTTCGCTTACCACGGTTATCCCTGGCTGATTCACCGTCTGACTTACCGCCGGACCAACCACAAAAATCTGCATGTGCGCGGTTATAAGGAAGAGGGAACGACTACCACCCCGTTTGATATGGTGGTGATGAATGACCTGGACCGTTTCCACCTGGTCGGCGATGCGATTGACAGGCTGCCGAAGCTGGCCGGCAAGGCGGCTTATGCCAAGCAGTATCTGCGCGACAAGCTCCTGGAGCACAAGGCGTATGTTCACCAGTATGGCGAGGATATGCCGGAGATTCGGGACTGGACGTGGACGGACGACTGACCGGTTGTCTGCCAAATTTGCCTGAAAGGCACAACGCGCATTTCCGGAAAGGGAATGCGCGTTTTTTCTTTGCCAGGGAGGGAACGGCTGGCAGGTGATGGGCGGCCGGGATGTTAACTGGCAGCTTTACCCGATATGAAGCGGGCGTATCCCCTGGCGCGGAGTTTGCAGGCGGGGCACTGGCCGCAGCCGTATCCCCATTCGTGCAGCTGGCAGCGTTCGCCCAGGTAGCAGGTGTGTGTTTCCGAGCGGATGATTTCGACAAGGGGTGCGCCGCCGAGGGCCTGCGCCAGTTCCCAGGTTTGCGCCTTGTCTTTCCACATGAGCGGCATTTCGATTCTGAAGCGGGCGTCCATACCGAGGTTGAAGCAAAGCTGGAGGGCTTTCATGGTATCGTCCCGGCAGTCAGGATAGCCGGAAAAATCGGTTTCGCACATGCCGCCGACCAGCGTGCCCATGTTGCGGCGATAGGCCAGGGTGGCGGCTGTCATCATAAAAAACAGGTTGCGGCCGGGAACGAAGGTGTTGGGCAGGCCGTTTTCCATCAGGCGGATTTCGGTTTCGCTGGTCAGCGCCGTTTCGGAGAGGCGGGAGATCAGCGACAGGTCAATGAGGTGATCCATGCCAAGCCGCTTTTCCCATTCGGGGAAAAGGGCGCGCAGCCGGGTGAGAATGGCCGGGCGCAGAGCCAGTTCCACATGGTGGCGCTGGCCGTAGTCAAAGCCAATGGTTTCGACATGGTCGTAGCGGGCAAGCGCCCAGGCCAGGCAGGTGGTGGAATCTTGGCCGCCGCTGAAGAGAACAAGGGCATGGTTGGATGAAAGCATAAAAAAGCGGGAGGGTTTGTGAAAAAACAGTATTTTCCCGGATTTTGATACCGCGCGGAGGCGGACTGGGCAATAATGGGAGCCGGGCCGGGCAAGGTTGACGATGGTTTCAGGAAATGGCCCGATTATAAAACGACTCCAGGGCATGACAAAGTTTTTGACGCGGCTGTTTTACCTGTTTTGCAGTATGCTGTCTGCCCGGCGGTGTTTTGCTGTCTGTGCCAGAGGGCTGGCGCTGGCCTTTTTTTGGGCAGCGGGCTTTTCTGCGGCGAATGCGCAGGGGACGGCATATAGCGTGGCGATTGAGGCACCGGGAGAAATACGCCGGCTGCTGGAAGAGAATCTGCCGGTGGTGCGCTGGCGCGACAATGACCGGATTGATCCGGCCCAGCTGCGCCTGCTTTACCGGAAAACGCCGGATGAGGTCAGGAAACTGCTCGAAACGGAAGGATATTTTGCACCGGAAATCAGGATGAGCAGGGAAACTGCCGGGGAAAGGGAGCAGATTACTGTTGCTGTTGAACCGGGCGAGCCGGTTCGCGTGAGCCAGGTTGAGATTGTTTTTACCGGCGCGATTACGCAGCAGGAAGCGGCAATGCGCCCGAAGGAAAGCGATTTGCGGGAGCGCTGGGCGCTGCGCGAGGGAGTGCGCTTCAGGCAGGCGGACTGGGAGGCGGCCAAGGGCGCGCTTTTGCGGCAGGTGCGGCGGGTGAGGTATCCCCGTGCAAAGATGGTCAAGTCGCAGGCTGATGTGGATCCCGAAACGCTGAGCGCGGTATTGCATGTGGAGATTGACAGCGGGATGCCGGTTCGTTTTGGCGAGATAACCATAGAGGGGCTGGTGCGTTATGGCAAAGAGGTCATTATGCGCGAGCGTCCGGTTAAACCCGGTTCGGTTTACCGGCAGGGTGCGCTTGCCGGCTGGCAGGCGCGTATCCAGGATACCGGGTATTTCCGTTTTGTAGAGGTTTTTGCCGATCTGGAAAGCGGTAAAGACGAGGTGCCGGTAATGGTGAAGGTGGTGGAGAATAAAAAGCGGCATGCTGCTGTCGGGGTGGGGTACAGTACGGATATGGGCAGCCGGATGAGCCTGACGTATGATGACAGAACGCTGCTTGGCCGGGACTGGAATCTGAAAAGCGCTCTGATTATGGAGACCCGCCGTCAGACGGGGAATGCAGAGGTGTTTTTTCCCAAGACGGCCGGCGGCTTCAGCAACAGTGTGGGCGGCAAGTATGAGCGTTCGGATATCCAGGGCGAGGATACCCGCCTGGTGACGCTCTTTGGCAGGACTTCGTGGGGAAGGCCGCGTTTTGAGCAGTATGTGACGCTGGAGTATTTAAACGAGAATGCCCGGATAAAAGGGGCGGAGAATAACGAAACCGAGGCATTGCCGCTGAGTTATGGTTTTATCCGGCGTGCGCTGAATAACCGTCTCAACCCGACCAGGGGGTATGCTGTCCAGGCGCAGATTGGCGGGGCGGCGGAAGGCTTGCTGACCGATGAGAGTTTTATCCGTCCCTATCTCAAGGCGGCCTATTTTCATCCTGTCGGGAAAAAAGGCAATTTGTTGCTGCGGACAGAAATGGGCGCGGTTTTGTCTTCTTCCCGCCATGGTATTCCGGATGCGGTCATGTTCCGGACAGGAGGCGACCAGTCTGTGAGGGGGTATGCCTACGAGAGCCTGGGGGTGAGAGAAGGGCGCGCAACGGTCGGCGGGCGTTATCTGGCGGCGGGCAGCGTGGAGTACCAGTATTATTTTTATGGCAACTGGGGGGCGGCCCTTTTTGTTGACGCAGGCAATGCGGCGGACAATTTCCATGACCTGGAACCGGCGGCCGGCTATGGTATCGGCGCGCGCTGGCGCAGTCCTGCCGGGCCGCTGGGCATTGATTTTGCCTACGGGGAAGAAACGAAGGAGTTCCGGGTGCATTTTTCTTTTGGGTATTCATTCTGATGCGCCGTTATTTCATTATTCCTGCTGCGGTGTTTTTTGCTTTTGTGACGGCGCTGGCGGTGCTGGCAAACCAGGAATTTGCGCTGCAATGGCTGGCAGGGAAAGCCGTAGAGGCCAGCCGGGGCAGCCTGGCGCTGCGTGATGTTGGCGGTACGCTTGCCGGGACGATAACGATCGGGGAAGCGGCTTACCGCACGCCGGAAAAAGAAATTGCGGTGCAGGATGTGGAGATTACCTGGCATCCGCTGGCGTTGCTGCTGGGCAAAATCAGCGTGGCATCGGTTTCGCTTTCCCGCCTTTCGGTGGATTTATCCGCTTCGGATTCGGATGAACCGGCGGTTTTGCCCGAATCGCTGGCATTGCCTTTGCCTGTGGAAGTGGACAGGTTTCTGGCAGACAAGGTGATAGTCAGGGGGATGCTGTTTCAGCGTGTGCAGGGTTCCCTTTTTGCGGACGGGCATGGCTGGCGGCTGGTTGACGCCGGGTTTGAGAGCGATTTCGGGCAGGTAACAGCCGGTTTGGAGCTGGGCACCAGGCGGCCGTTTCCGGTAAAAGGCGAGGTAACTGTCAGCCATGAGAAGGCGAAGGGCAGGGCAGAGTTGGCGGGCGGGCTTGAAGATATCCGTTTTGAGGGGAGTTTTGACGGTTTTGGCGCGGCCGTAAAGGCGTATGCCCGGATAACGCCTTTTGCGGCATTTATGCTGCCTTCACTTTCACTGAAAGCGGAAAATGTGGATTTTTCCCAGGTCCGGGCAGACTGGCCTGCCGGGCGCATTCAGGCGGAAGCGGAGATTCAGGCGGCAGATGAGGCTTCGCTAAAGGGGCGGATCCGTCTTGCCAATGGTGATCCGGGACAGCTGGACGCAAACCGGCTGCCGGTCAAAAGGCTTGAGGCAGATCTGGGCGGGAATATCCGGGATATGCTGTTTGAGCATATTCTGGTTGATTTGGGGCGGGCCGGCCGTTTTGACGGCAGGGGCAGGCTGCATGGCGACGGGCTGGATTTGCAGCTCAGGACTGCCCGGCTGGATTTGAACGGGCTTTATTCCCGCGCCAGGAGTACGGCTATTGCCGGTTCGGTGCAGGTGGCGGCAGAAAAAAACCGGCAAACGGTGATTGCCCGGCTGGCGCAAAGGCAGTTGTCTCTGGATGCCAGGGCGGTACATGCGGCGGGGAAGGTGGATGTTCCGCTGCTTCGGCTTTTTGCCGGGAAGGGAGAGCTGCAACTGGCAGGGAGTTTTAAGCCGGGCGGCTCCCGTGATTTTGCGATTGACGGCACAGCCCGCCGGTTTGATCTGTCTGCCCTGGGGCGTTATCCGGTTTCCTATATTAACGCTTCGCTGAAGGCAACAGGCCGTTTGGCAGCCGACAAGGCCGTTTCGCTGGATTATGCCCTGACAGGCAGCCGGTTGATGGGAAAGCCTTTGACAGGGAAAGGGCATGTTTCCGTTACGGAGAAGGCGCTTTTGGCGGCAGATGTGGCGCTGGCATGGGGCCGCAACCGTTTTTATGCCGGCGGCGCGTTAAACGGGACAGGAAAGGCGCTGCAATGGTCGCTTGATGCGCCGGAACTGGCTTTGCTTGGGCAGCCGTTTCAGGGGGCGCTTTCGGGAGAAGGGCGGTTTGCAGGTTCTTTCAGCCGGTGGCAGGCATATGGGAAGGTGAAGGGCGAGAAGCTGGTTTTGCCGGGCGGCATCAGTGCCGCGCAGTTTGCTGCGGAAGGACGGGGCGGCAACAGCTTGACTGATCCGCTCAATGTGCAGGTTGAGCTGGCGCAGGTTTCGGCGGCAGGCAGCTCATGGCAGGCAGGGAAGCTGGCTGTGGACGGTTCGCCGGGTTCGCATGTTGTGCAAATGGCGGTATCCGGCGGCGAGCTGGATTTGCATGTTAAGGCATCCGGCGGCTGGAAAGGGAGGCAGGGATGGGCCGGCAGGATTGAAACGCTGGAAAACAGGGGAAATCGGCCTTTTTCCCTGTTGTCTCCGGCGCCGCTTCAGTTTGGCCGCCGCCTTTTTTCGTTAACGGATTTAAGGCTGGGATTGCCCAACGGCGAACTGGCTGTCAGGCGGCTGGAAAAGAAGGCTTCCCGCCTCCGTTCGGAAGGCTATGCGAAGGGGCTGCCGCTTGCTTATGTGAGTGCTTTTGTTCCGTCGCTTACGGAACATATCGGCGGACGGCTGACGGCAGGGGCAACATGGTCGGTAGATATGGACAGGGCGCTTGACGGCAGGGTTCACCTCTACCGGGAAGAGGGGGATGTGCTGCTGAGAGGGGAGGATAACAGCATTCGGCTGGGATTGAGCGAAATGGATATCCTGCTGGCGCTGGAGAAAAACGGGTTGCAGTTTGACGCCCGTATCAACGGCCGGGTTACCGGGAAAATCGGCCTGACTGCGCGTACGCGCCTTGCACGGGGAAGGGAAGGCTGGCATTTGCCCAAACAGAGTCCGTTCAGTTTGCAGCTGGATGCCGTGATGCCGGCACTTGAATGGATCGGGCCTGCCAGCGGGCAGCCGGATATTGAGGCCGGCGGCAGCCTGAAGGTGCATGTGACCGGTTCCGGCACGGTTGGCGCGCCATTGCTTGCCGGCAGTGTGGCGGGAGAGGATTTGGCGTTTCGCTGGGCAACGTGGGGAGTGCGCCTGCATGGCGGGCAGCTTTTGGCCCGGATGGATAACGGCCGCGTTGTTCTGGAAAAGGCCATGATTAACGGGGATGAAGGTTCATTCCGGATAACGGGCGGCGGTCTCGTTACCGGCAACCATGCGTCGGCGGATTTGCATTTTTTGGCTGACAGGCTCTTGGTGATGTCTTCTCCGGACAAGCAGCTGGCGTTAAGCGGGCAGGGCCGCCTGGCCGTGACTGACGAAAAAGCGGCGCTGACCGGAAAATGGCGCGTGGACAAGGCGCTTATCCGGTCTTTGGCGTATAACCGCGTCAGTTTCAGTGATGATGTAGTGATTGCCGGCCGGGAGCCGGATAAAAAAGCGGCAAAGCCGCCTTTGCCGGTGACGGTGGATATGCAGGTTGATTTGGGGGATAAGTCCAAAATTGACGGATGGGGGCTTGACGCGCGCCTTTTGGGCAGTTTGCAGGCGGTTTCTTCCGGGAAACAGCCTTTGCGCGTTTATGGCGCAATTCGTGCAGAGGATGCGGTTTTCAGCGCCTATGGGCAAAAGCTGGAGGTTAAGCGGGGCAATGCGGTGTTTGGCGGCGCGCCGGAGAATCCTTCGCTGGATATCCTGGCGATACGAAAAATTCCGGCTTTCGGGATGGATAATCCGGTTGAGGCCGGTGTGCAGGTCAGGGGAACGCCGCATGATTTGCAGGTGAAGCTGGTTTCCAACCCGGATGTGCCGGACGAGGAAAAGCTTTCCTGGCTGATTCTGGGTCACGGCGGCGCGCAAAATGCCGATGGGCATGAGCGGGATATGATTGCCACTGCCGCCGCGGCATTGTTGAGCACTTCATCGCTGGGCAGTGTGCAATCCGGCCTGGCCAGCCGTATCGGGGTGGATGATATCGGCATTGGCACAGGGCAGGATATGGAAAGCACGGTTATTTCTGTCAGCAAGCAGATTTCCAGCCGGCTGTACCTGACTTATGAGCAGGGGGTTTCTACTGTATCCAATCTGATCAAGCTGCGGTATCTGGTGTCAGACCGGCTGCGCGTGGAGGCGGCAACCGGCACGGACAGCGCTATTGATCTGCTGTATGAATGGAGTTTTGACTGACCGGCGGGCGGTTTAGCGCTGCGTTATTTTCCTGACGATTTGTTCCAGGCGCAGATCCTTGTTGTCGGAAAAAATCAGCTTGACCGGATACCAGTTGAGGTTGGGCGCCAGCCAGACTTCGGTTGTTTTGCCTTTTTTGTCCTGCCGCATCAGGTAAACGGTTTGGATATCCCCTGCCGGGGTGAGGAGCGAGGATGTTTCCCCTACGGTAAAATCCCAGCGGTCGATACTGTTTTTGCCGGATACCATGAAGGTAAGCGTTTGGCCTTCGGCCAGTTTTTCCGGATGGGCGTTTGCCAGGGAAGCCAGCTGCCAGACGACAGATGCCCTGTCCTGGACGCCTTCTTCAAGCGGCAGGGTGCGCTGTGAGGCGGAAAAGGTCAGGGTTTTGTTTTTCCAGTCGAACAGGGTGCGCGTTTCATCCCGGTTGCGGCGCTTTTCGGTAAAAAGAGCCGGCTTTAACCCTGAGGGGCCGATACTGCCTTCACTGGCGGTATCCAGGATAGGGCCCAGCATATTGCAGCGGGCCTCGGTTTTGACGGTGTAGGCGTTTCCCGCAGGATCCCACTGGATGGAAGAACGGCCGCCGATGCTCATGGCGGCATATTTGACCCGCACCACGTATTCCAGGGTAACCGGCGGAGGCGGGGATAACGCGGGAGCCGCACCGGCGGTTGGAGCCGCCTGGGTGTAAGGGGTCATCATGACCAGTACGATACTGCAAACAAGGGGAAGCAGCCAGCGGAACAGCTTGGTCAGGTTGTTTTCGGGGTGCATATCGGTTTTCCCGGAAGTCAGAGAAAAAGCGCGCCTTTTGATGAGGAAGGCTGGTGTATTATACAGGGGATTTATTTTTCCTGTCCGGCGTGCCGCCATGCCGCCTTGATTTTTCCCATGAGTGCCAATATGCCAGTTTTTCTTGCCAAGATTTGCCGCCGGGCCGATTTGCCCGGCAGGCTTGCGGCATTGCCGCAGCCGGTGGTGGTGACAAACGGGGTGTTTGATATTTTGCACCGGGGGCATGTGACTTATCTGGCGCAGGCAAAATCGCTTGGCGCTTCGCTGGTGGTGGCGGTCAATACGGATGCTTCTGTGCGCCGCCTGGGCAAGGGGGAAGACCGCCCTGTGAATGCCTGTGAAGATCGGATGGCGATACTGGCGGCGCTGGAATCGGTGGATATGGTGGTGTCTTTTGACGAGGATACGGCGCTGGAGATTGTGCGGGAAATCCGCCCGGCGGTGTATGCCAAGGGCGGGGATTACGATATGGCGGCGATTCCGGAGGGCCGTGAGGTGACGGCGCAGGGCGGCAGGGCGGTGGCTATTCCTTTTGTCTATGACCGCTCGACAACGGCGCTGCTTTCACAGATAAAACAGGCGAAGTAATTTATCAGGCAGTATCTTCCCAAAAAGGCATGTTTTCCTGTGCAGTGCTTTCGCCGGGCCTGCCGCCGGGTTTTAACCCCATGAAATCAAAGTGGGTTTTATCCAGCAAATGGGAGGGGACGATGGAGGAGAGGGCGGAAAAAATATTTTCCAGCCTGCCGGGAAATTGTTTTTCCCATTCCTGCATGAGCGCTTTTATCCGGGCGCGCTCCTGGTTGATGTAAGGCCCGCAGAAGTTGCAGGGGATGAGCGGAAACTGCCGTATGGCGGCATATCGCGCCAGGTCTTTTTCCCTGGCATAGGCCAGCGGGCGGATGACGATGTGCCTGCCGTTGTCTGTGCGCAGCTTGGGCGGCATGCTTTTCAGTTTGGCCCCGAAGAACAGGTTGAGAAAAAAGGTTTCGATGATGTCGTCCCGGTGGTGCCCCAGAGCAATTTTGGTTGCGCCCAGTTCGGAGGCGACACGGTACAGGATGCCTCTTCTTAGCCGCGCACACAAAGAGCAGCCGGGTTTGCCTTCCGGGATCAGTTTTTTGACGATGCTGTAGGTGTCTTCTTCCTCTATGTGGTACGGAATGCCTCTTTCTTTGAGGTATTGCGGCAGGATACCGCCCGGAAAGCCCGGCTGCTTCTGGTTGACATGGACAGCGAACAACCCGAAATCAACCG
>JAMPAN010000019.1 GCA_023667225.1 Oxalobacter formigenes
GCTGGGAGTTCAGGGAAGAAATGTTGGTGTTGATGACTTGCATGATGCTCTCCTTAAAATTGGCCTATCAGGTTGTTTCTTCAGAGAAAAATCGCTTTTTTTGCCCCGGCTTTCTTAACACCGGATTGGCAAAATTGTGGCAAGCGCATGTTTACTGGCTTTGCGGGGTGTTTTTGTGCTGTTTTTGTGTTTGGCGGGCTGTTGCGCGTTATCAGGATCAGCCAGACAGGGCGGCTGATTGGGGGATGGTAGAATTATCCGGAGGGAAGGCAGCCAGGCAGGTATGACAACGATTGAGGAAATTCTGGAAAGGCGGATGCGCCGGATGGCGCCGAAAGAAGAGAAGCGGCCGGTTTCCCGCCGGGATATGGCTGCTTTGGCTGTACCGCTTTTGTGGGCGTTTATTTTTCCGGTTGACCGGGCAGTTGTTTTTCTTCATTTGCCGGTATCGTGGGCTGCGGAGGGGGTGTTGTGGCTGACGGCGCTGGCGTTTGCCACGGCGGCGGTTTTTTCGCCGAGGGAGGATGTGATTTCCTGGGAGCAGGTGCCGGAGCCGTGGCAGCGCGGCCTTTTTTTTGCTGCTGCCGGGGTGGCGCTGGCAGGAACGGCTGCGCTGTGGTTTTCCGGCCTGGGTTTTCCTGTTTTTTTTGATCTGGCGCTGGCTTCGCTGACGCTGTTGTGGCTGGCACTGCCGTTTCCGGTGCTGGCGGGCGGCCGTAGGGCGTTGCAGCTGCTGTTGTCTGCCATGCGGGTGGGGATGGTGTGGTGGACGGTGATGTTTTTGCTTTTGTTTGTCCGCGATGGGGCGGCAGGACTTGGGCGGGGCAGTTTGCCTATAGGGGCGCTTTCTTTTTTGGGGCTGACGTACTGGTGGTTTCTCTCGGCGGCAAAGGGCCTGCTTTCGGATGAAACGGATGCGTGGCTGCCGGTGCAGCCGGGGTGGCAGCGGCGTTACTGGCTGGGGCTGGCCTTGTGCGCCTGCCTGGTGTTGTTGTGGGTGTTGACAGGTTTTACGAATGACGGAAACGGTGTGTATGGCGGCGTGCCTTACCGGCGTCTTTTTCCTTTTTATGATGTGGCGGCGCTTTTGGAGCCGCTGGTTTTTTCCGAGGGCGGTTTTTTCCTGCTGCATGCGGTTCCCTGGCAGGCGTTGTTTTTTCCGGGTGAAAGCACGCTTGCGCTGCTTTCCGGTTTGCACTGGCTGGGGTTGTTTTCCCTGGCGGCTGCTATAGCCGGTTTGTTTGCCGCGCTTTATGCAGGGATGGTTCCCTGCCTGATGCGGATGGCTGCGCCGGTTGCTTTTGCTGTTGCGCTGGCAGCTGCCTGGCGGATTGCTGCGGCGTGGCAGGTATTTGCCGGTTTTTCGTGGCAGGCGCAAGGCAGTTTGCCGGGCGGGGTGGATGAGGTTGTGCTGGCCGGGCAGCATGTGCCGGCGCTTGTTTGTGCGCTGGCAGCGGCGTGCTTTGCGGCGGTGTTATGGCGGATAACGCCTGCCTGCCGCAGGGGGGAACATGCCGGGCACGGGCAGGCAGGTTAGGGCCTGCGTGACATGAGGCGGTTTAGCAGAGCACGGGTTTCCGTGAAAGCAGCATCGGCATCGGCGCTGCCGTTGTCTATGCAAGGCGGCTGCGCCAAGAGGTGGGCGATGATTTCTTTTTTGCGTGCGCGCAGGACGGGCAGCAGTTCTTCAACTACATCGGTTGCGCCGCGAACTCTGACAGCGCCATTTTTCAGGCAGAATTCGATGCCTTGTTCGCGGCAGTAGGCAATCAGTTTGGCAATGTGCATAACGCGGTTTTGATCATGATGGCGGATGCCCAGTTTACCGGCAGGCTGCCGGCGGTTTATGGAAATATCTCAAGTTTTCGGATGTACCGGTTTTTGGCGGGCAGTTTGAAAAAGCGCTTCCGCCGGGGCATACTGGCATTTTTGTTGTGGGGCAGGGTGCTGCCGGCGGGCTGATGCTGAGAAAAACGGTTTTTTCTGTCGGGATACGCTTTTTTTGCCGGGCGATTGTTTTCCCGTTTCTTTTTTTGCTGCCGCCTGCGGTGCTGGCAGATGCTGCCTTTGATCTGGAGGAAGGGTACCGGTTGTACCAGAAACGGCAGTACAGGGAGGCGCTGCCGCTGGTCAGGCAGGCGGCGCAGGCAGGCAATCCGATGGCGCAGACGCTTTTGGGGATGATGTATGAGGAAGGGCGCGGCGTTGCGCTGGATATGTATGAGGCAATCAGGTGGTACCGGCTGGGGGCGGAGGGCGGTTCGACGACAGCGCAGACGGTGCTGGGCCTTTTGTATTACGACGGGCGGGTGGTTTCGCGGGATTATGCCCAGGCGGTGCAATGGTTTTCCCGTGCGGCGCAAAAGGGGCATGTGATGGCGCAGCGGATGCTGGCGGACAGTTACCGCAAGGGAAACGGAGTTGCTCGCGATGACGCGGCGGCGGCCGCATGGTACAAAAAGGCGGCACAGCAGGGGGATATGGCTTCCCAGTACAATTTGGGGTACTTGTATTATGCCGGTTTAGGTGTGCGGAAAAGCGACGGCGAGGCGGCACGCTGGCTGACGCTGGCCGAGGCCAAGGGAGATATCCGCGCCAGGGCGCTTTTGGGTGTAATGTTTATGCAGGGGCGCGGGGTAGGGCAGGATGCGGCGCGGGGGATGGGGATGATTCGCAGCGCGGCGCAAGGCGGCTCGCCGGAGGCGCAGTATCTTTTGGGATATGCCTATGAAACGGGCATGACGGTGAAAAAGGATATTGAAGAAGCGGTCAGGTGGTACCGGCTTGCGGCGGAGCAGGGTTCGATGGAGGCGAGAAAGCAGCTTCAGGCGTTGTATGAGCGCGGTCAATACTAGGTGTTTTCTGGCAGGTTTTCATGGTTTTTCCGGAAAAAGGAGGGGGCTTTTCTGCTATGCTTTTGTCTGATGGAAGGACGGTGTGAACCTGCTATTGCGACAGGAAACGAAAAGAAGCAGATAAATGGGACGTTTTACAGATTTGATACGGCAGCATGTGAACCGGTATGCCCATCTGGGTGCGGAAACGGCTCCCAATGGTGCGGTTTGCACGGGATATGTCCGGCATGTGCCGGGCGGCGCATGGCTGCATACGGCTTATCCTCCTTTGACGGAAGAAGGCGTGAGGCGCATGGTGCGGCTTATCCGGCGGAAGTTGCCGGGGGAGCTGCACGAATTTTATCTTGAGGCGAACGGCCTGGGTTATATGCTGGATACGCTTATTCTGGCAGGCTTGCCGGAGAGCGCTGTCCGTACGCCGGATGCCCCGCCTATGCCTTATTCTATTGAAGCGCTGGACGGGCAGGACCGTCCGGGCGATGCGCGGGATGATATGGTTTTTTTCGGCGCGTATGACTATGATTTTTCCCGGCTGTATATGCGGGAGGATGATTCCCGCGTGTTTTATTGCGCTTTTGATTCGGCCGAGCCGATCGGGGAGTGGCCTTCGCTTTATGATTGCCTGCGCAGCGAGTTTGGCCGGATTGACAGTTTGCGTAACCGGAACGGGGAGTTGTTTGATCTGGAATGTTCTCCTTTGCCGTTTGGACGAACGTAGGCGGGACAAAGGCAGGACGGCTGCTTTTTTTTCTTTTTGGAAAAAAGTTTGCGGCGTGATGAGATATATACCGGAGCCAGGCGCAAGCCTGGCCCGGCGGGGAATGGGGGCATCGGGTGGATGACAAGGATTTCAGGAAGGCAATGAAATGGTACCGGCGTGCGCCGGTAACCCATGTCGCGCCTGAAACCGGCAGCCTGGCTGCTCCGCCAAGGAAGGATGTTGCCCACCGCGAAAAAGCACGGGTCTGGTTTCCCCGCCAGACGCCGGGCCTGTCCAGCCAGCAGGAGGGCGGGGAAGGCGGAGTGCCGGAGGAAAAAACGGAAGAAGCCATGCAGGGCGCCGTGACGGTTTATCGGGAAAAGAAGGTAGCAACATACGGCCGTTCTGAAAAGGTGGATGCGCCGGAAGCCATAGATGCGCCGGATGTGCCGCTGGCTGATACGATGTCGGCAGATAATCCTCCCTGTGATGTGGATTACCGGGTTGTTCCCGATGGGGATGTGTTGCAGCTGGGTCTGGATGAGGAGGCTGCCTCTTCAGAGGAAGAGGCAGTTTCAGCTGATCCGTTTGCCGATATGATTGCTTCGGTTGAGGCCGGGCTGGCGGGTATGCTGGCTGAAGGGCCGCCGGCTGCGGGCGGCGACTATGATGAGGAGGCCGGTGGGCAGGGGGCGGAAGAGGATGTTGCCGGGGCTGCAATGGAACCTGAAACCGGATCTGAAGATGCGCCGGTATTGAGTGAAGAGGCAGCAGAAGATGATAAAACGGCAGCGCTGCTTGCCGGGTTAAGCGAGGAAGAGCGCGCGGAGATTGCCGGGTTTGATCCGGCTTTGCTGGCGGATGGCGTTGAAGCTGAAGAGGCGTTGGGGGCAGCAGAGGAAGCCAAAGCGGGATTAACTGATTTTGCCGAAAGCCCAGGTGAAAGCGAAGCCGGGATATTGGAAGCCGCTTTGTCGGAAGCAGATGCTGTACAGGCAGAGCCTAAACCTGAAGGCGAAGACAGCGCGGCAGAGGCAGCATCAGAAGCCCTCCCCGAACCAGAGCCAGGCGGTGAAGAGGCAATATTGCCAATGGGAGGACACGGGGGGACAGCAGTTTCGGGAGAGGCAGAAACTGGCAGCGAACCGGCTGTATCACAGGAAGCCGATGCTGTTGTGATGGAGGAAGCGCCGTCAGCTGAAACGGAAATTTCAGAAAACGGGATAATACAAGCCGGGCAGGTTCTTTTAGAGGATGAGGCCGCACCGGAGGCAATAGAAGCGCTGCCGGAAATCACGGAAGAAAATGCTGCGGTTGCGGCGAAAGAGGCAGAAACGGCACAGGCAGCGCCGGAATCCATTATGGAGGATATTGCGGCAGCCGGGGCAGAACCCGTTATGCCGGAGGGTGAAGGCGGGACGATAGCTGATGGCGCTGCCGCTATTGGAGAGCCGGAAGTCCCGCTGGTTGCAGAAGGCATGGCAGAGAAGGGGTATCCTGGCGGCGGTGCTGTGTTGCCTGCCCTTCAGGAGACCGAGGCGGACGGTGAAGCAACAGCGGCGGAAGGGGATGCGGTTCAGCCGGGGCAGGAAGCTGCCGGTGGGGGCGGCATGGCAGATGCCGAACCGCTACCTGTTGCAGAAGCGGCGGATTGGCCGGAAACAGAATCCTTTGCAGGAGGCGCGGATTTTGCTGCGGATTATGTTTTTGCCAGGGCAGATGAGGGGGGAGCGGCAGGATTGGCTGGGATGCCGGAAGACGGGCAGCCTGTTCCGGCCGTATCTGCCGTGCCAGGGAAAGTTGAGGAAGAAGCAGTGCCGGCGGCTGGTTTTGATGGGGCAGGTCAGGCGTTTTTGTCTGATATGCCTGTTGCCACCGGGCCGGATGAAGCAGGGGCAGCGCTTGATGCGGCAGGTGAAGAAGCCATAACAGAAACGGTAATGGAACCGGTACCCAGCCAGGAAGGGGAAGATGCAGCGGCAGGATATGTTCCTGATGCCGGGGAGGTATTGCCTGCCGGAGATGCAGGGCAGGAAACGGCAGAAGCCACCGGCAGTGAGCTGGTGATGTCTGAAGAAAGCGAAGGCAGCGATATCGCGCATGTTGCCGGAGAATCTGGCGAAGTGGAAGCAGCGCGGCCTGTTCAGGATGTGCCGGAGGCAGAAGAAGCTGGCGGGAGAATGATGCCGGAAGCGGGCTTTGCCGGTTTTGCCGAAAGCACTGGCGAAACTGAAGAGGGTTTGCCTGAAGCAGCTTTGGCGGAAGCAGGTGCTGTGCAGGCAGGGCAGGAAGAACCTGTTATGGAAGCGCCAGGCACAGGAAAAGATGAGACTGGCGCAGCAGCGGTTTTGCCGGAAGTGTCCGGGCTGGATATAACAGAGGCATCAGCTGGTATGCCAGTTATGCCGGAAGGAAATGGCAGCGATGTTTCCCTTGCTGCCGGGGAAGGAACTGGCGAAGTGGAAGCGGCTTTGCCGGCCGGAACCAGCGCATTGGAGGCGGTAGAAGCTGAAGAGGCGTTGGGGGCAGCAGAGGAAGCCAAAGCGGCGGAAGCGCCATTAGCCGGAGCTTTTGATGAAGAGAGCGAAGCCAAAGCGGGATTAACTGATTTTGCCGAAAGCCCAGGTGAAAGCGAAGCCGGGATATTGGAAGCCGCTTTGTCGGAAGCAGATGCTGTACAGGCAGAGCCTAAACCTGAAGGCGAAGACAGCGCGGCAGAGGCAGCATCAGAAGCCCTCCCCGAACCAGAGCCAGGCGGTGAAGAAGCCTTGCTGCCTGCGGAAGAACCCGATGGGAAAACGACTTCGGAAGCATCGCCAGCTGAAGCGGAAATGCCGGAGGGTGTTTCGGGAGAAGCGGATGTTGGGCAGGATGCGGCGGTTCAAGCGCCTGACAGGGAAGAGGCTGTACTGATTCAGGAGATGCCGGAATCAGACGCGGCAGTGAAACCGGCGCAGGAAACCGGGCCGGAGAGCCTTGCCGAAGGAGCCAGTGAGGCTGAAGCCGGTTTATCTGAAGATGTGCCGGTTGAACCGGAAGCGGCACAGGCAGGGACGGAATCCACTATTGAGGAGGATGCGGGGAATTTCGGGCAGGAACCGGATACCGGATTGGCCGGACAAGCCGAAGAAGCGGCTGCGCCAGCGCCTTCCGGCGGGGCAGTTTTGCCGGATCCGGAGACGGCGCTGGCGGACGGGATTTTGCTGGCAGAAGGGGAAGCGCTGCCGTCTGCGCCGGTTGCCGCAACAGGCAATATGGCGGCAGGGCCAAAAGTGGTGATGCCGGAAGAAGAGGTGTTTCGCGACAAGATGCGGAGCCACCAGCGCAACCGGATGGCGGTTGCAGAATACAAGGTTGCCGCAGCTTATGCGCGGGAAGGGACGGAAAAGGCTTGCCGGGAAGCGGTCAAGTGGTATACCCGCGCGGCGGAAAAAGGGCATGCGGTTTCCTGTTTTAACCTGGGCAATATTTATTATGCCGGACGGGGCGTGGCGCAGGATTATGCCAGGGCGGCAGACTGGTATGAGCTGGCGGCAAGGCAGGGTGTGGCCCGCGCCCAGGATAATCTGGGCCTGATGTTTTTCCACGGCCGGGGCAGGCCGGTTGAACCGGAGACGGCTGTGTACTGGTTCCGCCAGGCGGCGAACCAGGGGTTTGCGCCCGCGCAATACAAGCTGGCGATTCATCTGGATGCCGGGGTAGGGGTGGAACCCAACCGGGAAGAAGCGCTTTACTGGTTTAGGAAGGCGGCTTCGCAGGGGCATGCGCAGGCGGAAAAGGAAGCGGCGCGCCTGGAAGGGGACAGCAGCCGGTAAGGCGCGGTATGGCTGCCCTAAAGGAGATGGCGCCGGTACCCGGCGCGCGTATTGTGACGCGGACGGCGGATATTCATATTGACCAGCCTGGCGTGACTTATGCCGGGCGCGGGATCAGGACTGCCGATATTGAGGCCAGTTATTCCCGCCTGCCGGATATTCTTGCGATTCTTGACGGGCAGACGCTGGCGCGGCGCAGTGTGATAGCGGAGATATTGAAACGGAGCGGCAGGGGACAGGATATTCTGAATAATCCGCAGATGTTCATTGAGCGTGCCGCCCAAATTATTAAGGACGCCTGTCATTCTCTTGCCATTGACGGCATCAGTTATAAAAAGCTGTATGGCGCGGCATATTATGTGCAGGAGATATTTGACAGCGCGGAGCTGATTGCCAATCCTGACCGAAATGCCGTTGCTGTTGAACGCAGCGTATATGACTATGTTGTGTACGACAGTGCGGTTGAAAGCCGGTTTGCCTGTGACCTTGACGATGATCCGGATGTCAGGATGTTTTTCAAGTTGCCGGGCCGCTTTAAGGTTGATACTCCCATAGGGGCGTATCACCCTGATTGGGCGGTTTATGCCGAGATTGACGGTATGAAGAAGCTGTATTTCATTCTTGAAACGAAGGGCAGTACGAACGAACTGGATTTGCGCGGGCGGAAAAGTTTGAGGATTCGTTGCGGCAAGGCGCATTTCCGTGCTATAGGCAGCGGTGCAGAATTGTATATTGCCACCGGCTGGAAGGACTTTAAGAGGCAAAACGCAGATATGTGAGTGTTTCTGTGTTTGTTTCTTTTTATTTTTGTTTTGACAAGAAAGGCTCAGGAAAGGCATGGATGCCGGAAGCAGTTTATTTTTATTTGATTGCGGGCAGGAGTGATGTCATGTTTTCCCGATGGTTTACGCGGTCTTGCAAACGCAGAAGCGGCAAGCTTGGGCCTGCCGCTTCTGAAAGCAGACGGATGCCTTATTGCAGGCGTTTTAAGCGGTAGAGGAGTTGCTGCTGGGCTTCCTGCCAGTCGTCGATGAGGGAATCTGCAAAATCATCGGTGAAGAGTTCGCGGGCATTTTCCACTTCATCATAAAAGGCTTCGCAGCGGCTGACCAGGTCTTCCGGTTTTTCGGTTTCGGGGACTGTCAGCGGCAGGTCGCCGTAAAGGGCGATGCAGGTTTCGGCCAGGCAATCGAGTATGCGGCTCATTTCCTTGAAGGCCAGTTCACATGCCATGTGGGCAGCATAGCTGCCAGGGCCGGTGACAAGCCAGTGAAAGAGTTTGAGGCTGCTGGTATGTGCATACATGTTGCCCAGCAGTTCGGCGATTTGTAATTGTTCTTCTTGCTGTTGGCCGGATTTTTTGTCGGTTTTGTCATTCATGAGAGGTTCTCCTTTTTTACGGGTGATTGGCTTTGCCTGGCTGGCAAAAACCGGCCAGGCAGGGGCCCTGGGGCCGGTTTTTTATGCTACCCGGCATGAGAGAAGGGATATTGATTTGGGTAAAAAGGAGGGAAGGGAGGCTGCCGGTTTGGTTGGCAGGGGTGTTTTTTCGGTATGGCACGACTGGCCGGGCTTTGGTGTACTATCCCTAAAGAATGCCTGATTGTGCCGGGGTATGAGGCGAGATGGAGAAGATGCAACCGGGCAAAGGCGGGAAATATGGAGGAGTAAAAACAGTGATGGAAAGATGGGGCAGGCGCGGCGTGCTGGCTGCGGTAATGGGGATGCTGCTGGGGACAGCGCAGGCCCAGGTAACGACTTGCGAGGTGGTAATGGCTTTGCAGCCGCCTGACGCCGGGAAGGTGAATGTGCTGGCGGCACAGGCGAAGGAGGGAATGGCGCGGGCGCAATATGAGCTGGGCTGCCTGTACCGCTGGGGAAAGGGGGTGAAGAAGGATTTTCGGATGGCGCTGGAGTGGTTTATGCGGGCGGCTGACCAGGATGATGCGGCGGCGCGCCATGAAATTGCGGATATGTACCGGCATAGCGGCGGGCAGGAAGGGGAGATGCACCGGGCTTTCGGGGAGCTGAAGGCGCAGGCGGAAGCGGGCGATGCGCGGGCGCAGTTCAGTCTGGGGATGATGTATGTGAACGGGCTGGGGGTGGAGCCGGATGATGCGGCGGCGGTTTTCTGGTATGAGAAAAGTGCAGCGCAAGGGAATGTGGAAGCAAAGGGACGACTGGCAGGGATGTATGCCCGCGGCCGGGGGGTGACGCAGGATTATGCGAAGGCGCTGGAATTGGGCAGGCAGGCGGCTGAAGCCGGGCATGTGATGTCGATGCTGAATCTGGGGCGGATGTATGAGACGGGGACGGGTACACCGCAGGATCTGGACAGGGCGAAGACTTGTTACCGGAAAGCAGCGGAGAAAGGGAACCGGCTTGCGGCGCTTTTGCTGCGGCGCATGGAGGGAGGCGCGCCGGCTTCCTCGCCGGATGATGGCGCGCGGGCAGCAGGGATGACGCCGTGAGGATGGCGCAGCGTCTGGCGGTGCTGGCGCTGGCTGTCTGCCTGTTGCTGCCGGATGCGGCTTTGGCGTCCGGCCGGCGCGGGAGGCCGCCTGCCGCTGTGGAGAAGGAGAGGCTTTCCCGCCTGGTTCAGGATGCTAATGACGGTTATGATGCTGCGGCGTACCGGCTGGGGATGGTTTTTCTGGAAGGGAAACTGGTACGGCAGGATTATGCAGCGGCTATCGGGCAGCTGGAGGCGGCGGCCGTTCAGGGGCATGTCCGCGCGGCGTATGTGCTGGCAATGCTGTATGCGCGGGGGCAGGGGGTGGCGCGAAACCCGCAGGCGGCTTATGGCTGGGTCAGCCGCCTGGCACAGGCAGGCTGCCGGATGGCGCAATATAATCTGGGCAGGATGCTTGAAGCGGGCGAAGGTGCGGCGAAGGATGGGGGAAAGGCCCGGCAGTGGTATGAAAAGGCTGCGCAGCAGGGCAGTCCTTCGGCTTTGCACCGTCTGGCGCAGCTGGATGAGGCGGCGCTTGCTGCGGATATGGCAGATCCAGCCGGTTTTAATGCGTTGCTGCAACAGGCAAAAGGCGGCGATTCCCGTGCGCAGTACCGCCTGGGAAAGGCGTATATAAAGGGGATTGGCGTTGCCAGGGATGCGCGTGCCGGACGGGAATGGATGCTTAAGGCCGCTGAAAACGGCGAGGCTGACGCGCAGTATGAGGCGGCTTATTTTTTTCCGGCAGCCGGTCCGGACAGGGAGGCTTATGCTGTGCCGCTTGCCTGGACGGAAAAAGCGGCTGCTGCCGGACAGCAGTTTGCGGCGTTTAATCTGGCCGGGATGTATGAGCTGGGCCAGGGGCTTGGCCGGAACTGGCAGGAGGCCGGGAAATGGTATGTTTACTCGGCGGCGCTGGGCAATGCCAATGCTGTCAGGCGGCTTTATTTGATGGGGGAAACCTGCCGCCGTTTTCCGGAGCGGCCTGTATGCAGCGGTTTTTCGCTGCGGGATGCGGCTTTGGGGGCGGATGTGGTTTCGCTTTACCGGATTGGGCTGACGTTAAAGGACGGGGACGGCCTGCCGCAAGACTGGCGGCGCGCTTTGTTCTGGCTTAAGGCTGCGGCCGGGCGGGGCCATGCGGGGGCGCAGTATGAGCTGGCCGATATGTATGAGAACGGGCTTGGGACGGGAAGAAGTATTGCACAGGCAGGGTTCTGGTATGCGCGGGCGGCGGAATCGGGCCATGCCGGGGCGGCAGCCAGGTTAAAGAAGCTGGAAGGCAGGGGAGAGGGGAAGATATGGGATGCAAGCCGTTAGGACGAACGGGAAGTTGTCTTGCTGCGCCTGGGCCGGCGTTATCCGGCATGGCAGCAAGGCAGGCTTTGAGGACGGACAGGCGCAATGTTATGATGGCCGCAACGGGCATCAGCGCTGTTTTCCGGAAAGGATGAATAGATGAAACAGAAAAAATCGGGATGGTTTTTGACTCGTTTGCTGGCATTGGCTTTTTGCCTGCCTGCCGTTTGCCTGGCGGCGGAAGGCAGCGCCGGGGAAGAAGACCTGAAGGCCGGGATGGCTCTGTATGAAAAGGGGGAATATGCCGGGGCGTTTTCCCGTGTCCGTCAGGCGGCGGAGGCGAAGAATCCGGAAGGGGAGGCGGCGCTGGGATATTTTTATGAAAACGGCATTGGCACACGGACAAACGGGAAGCAGGCGGCCGGCTGGTATGAGAAGGCAGCAGAGCAGGGTTTGGCTGAAGCGCAATACCGGCTTGGCAAGCTGTATGGCGAAGGCCGGGAGATTTCCCAGGATGATAAGGCGGCGGCAAAATGGTATGGCCTGGCGGCCGGGCAGGGGCATCTTCAGGCGCAGGTTGCGCTGGGTGTGATGCAGCTGGAAGGCAGGGACGGAGAAAAAACGCAACAGGAGGCTTGCGGCCTGTTTGGGAAAGCGGCGGAAAAGGGCGACCGGGTTGCCAGGTATTATGCCGGCTGGTGTGCGGAGAAAGGAATAGGGTTGCCTGCCGGGCCTGATGCAGCGGCGGCTCAGGCGCAGTACCGTGAGTCTGCCAGGCAGGAATATGTGCCGGCTATGGCGGCGCTGGGCGCAATGTATTTGACCGGGCGAGGAATACCGGAAGATGCTGCGGAAGGGGTAATGTGGCTTCAGATGGCGGCAGAAAGGGGCGATGCCCGTGCTCAGGCGATGCTGGGGGTGGCTTATGAGAAGGGGCTGGGAGCTGCGCCTGATCAGGAAATGGCGGCAAGGTGGTATGACAGCGCTGCCAGGCAGGGTAATGCCGATGCAGCTGTGATTTTGAAAGCGCGGGAAGAAAAGGCAAAGGCTGCGGCTTCGGCCCGTTAGGAAAGGCAGTTTTGTTCCTGTGGGCGGCTGGCGGCATGAAGGGCGGCGGACGGTTTTTTTGGGGGCGTATCCGGCGGATAATGCCGGAGGTATGGCTGGCGTTGTGCCTTTTCCTGCCGGGGCGGCGGCAGGGATGCCGGCAGGCAGGAAGCTGCCTGATTTTTCTCAAATGCGGGATGAGCGCCTGGCGCTTGCCATGCAACAGGCGGCGGAAGATGGCGATATGGCGGCGAAACTGTGGCTGGCTGACCGGTATTATACCGGTCAGGGAATAGGACAGAATTATGCGCGGGCGCGCCAATGGTACCGTTGTGCGGCAAAGGAAGGAGCGCGGGATGCCCAGTATAATCTGGGGGTGATGTATGTATCCGGCCGGGGTGCAAAAAAGGACCCTGCTGCCGGGGCATGGTGGCTTGAGAAGGCAGCGCTTGGCGGGGATGTGGAAGCGCAGTATTTGCTCGGCCAGATGTATTTTAACGGGGAAGGCGTTAAGGCAGATCCGGCAATGGCGGCCAGGTGGTGGGAAATGGGCGCTTTGCGGCGGGAGAAGAAATCGCTTTATCATTTGGGGCTTTCCTGTTACTACGGGCAAGGGGTACCCCAAAATGACGGCAGGGCGGCGATATTGTGGCAGCGGGCGGCAGAGCAAGGTTTGAAGGAAGCGGAATACAATCTGGGCGTGCTGTATGACGAGGGGCGCGGCCTGCCGCAGAATGGGGAAAAGGCGCGCGCTCTTTTTATCCGGGCTGCCCGGCAGGGGCATCCGCTGGCGCAGGTGGCGCTGGGATGGATTTACGAGACCGGCCGGGATGGGACGCCGGTTGATATTCTGGAAGCGATCAGGTGGTATGAGATGGCGGCCGGGCAGAAGATGGAGACGGCGTGCAGGCGTTTGCGGGTATTGCGCGGCATGGCGGGATTTCAGGAAATGGGTGGTTTGGCAGGAAGCAGCAGGGAAGAGGAAGGATGCAGGTAATCAGGTGGTGGAAAATGGCGGCTGGCTGGCTGGCGGTTGGCTGGTTTGCAGCGGGGATAGCCCTGGCAGGGGAAGTACCCCAGCGGGAACCGGAAAGGGGGTTGCAGCTGGAGGCGGCTTCGTCTGAGGGGGAGGCGGCGGAAAGTACCCTGGGAGGGAAAGAAAGCAAGGCGGCTGATGCTGCCGCAAAAGGGGAACGGGATTACCGCAAGGGCATGGCTGCCTGTGAACGGCGGTATGCCAGCCGCGCTGTCAAATTGCTGGCCAAGGCGGCAGGGAGCGGTCATGTTGATGCGATGCTGAAGCTTGGGCAGATGTATGCGGATGGCGAGCTGGTGGTAGCCAGCCAGGAGACGGCTTTTGGCTGGTACCGGCGTGCGGCTGAACTGGGCAGCCCTGCCGGGGAGTATAAGGTAGGCATGATGTATTTGCGGGGCCAGGGCACAGCGCGGGATAAAGAACAGGCGGCCGCCTGGCTGAAAAAATCAGCTGAACAGGGTTATGCGCGTGCGCAGACGAATTACGGTTCGCTTTATCTGGCCGGAATGGGGGTGGAAACGGATTTTGTGGAAGCAGTGCGCTGGTTCAGGAAGGCGGCCGAGCAGGAGTATGGCGATGCGCAGTATCTGATGGGGGTTGCGTATGAGTATGGCGAAGGGGTGCCGCAGGATGTGGAAACGGCCCGCGCCTGGTATCGCCGGGCGGCTGCCAACGGCAACGGCAATGCGGCCGGGCCGCTTTACCGCCTGGAAGGGTATCAGCGAGAGGAGGCGAAATGATGGATAGTCCCCGTGAAAAGAACCGGCAGGTGTGGGATGCCCGTTATGGCCGGGAAGGTTATGTGTTTGGCATGGAGCCCAATGCCTGGCTGGTTTCGCAGGCGCACCGCTTCCGGCCCGGAATGCGGGTGCTGCTGCCTGCGGACGGCGAGGGGCGAAACAGTGTCTGGTGTGCGGAAAGAGGGATGGAGGCTGAGGCTTTTGATTTGTCGCCTGTCGGGGTGGAAAAGGCAGCCCTGTTTGCCAAAGAGCGGGGGGTGCAGGTGTGCTATGCGGTGGCTTCGGTTGAGGACTGGGACTGGCCTGAGGCAGTTTATGATGCGGTGGTGCTGATTTTTGTCAATTTTGCGACGCCTGCCATGCGCAAGCGTCTTTTTGCGCGGTGCATTAAGGCGCTTAAGCCGGGCGGGCTGCTGCTGCTGCAAGGGTATGCCGTGCGGCAGCTGGATTATGGGACGGGCGGACCGCCTTCGGCTGAAAAGCTTTATACCAGGGAGATGCTTGAGGAAGCTTTTGCCGGCCTTGATATCCTGGAGATGCAAGACGAGGATGTGGAGCTGGCTGAAGGCAAGGCGCATTGCGGTCTTTCTGCCCTGATGAGCGTTGTGGCGCAAAAGGCAGCGTAGCCAGGCCAAGGCAGTATCAGGAGCCGGATTGTTCCTGGTGATGTGATTTATGACGAATCGCGCACGCCTGGCCGGGAGGCTGCCGTCTTTCGGTGCCAGTCCGGTAAATTTCGGATCAGCAGGGCGCAATAAATATGGTTTGGTTGTAGCGGTGTTGTCCGGCTGCACGAACAAGGTGCCGCGGCGCGGGATGCCCGCACAGTCCCCGGCGGGCAATGATGTCGGGCATGGCGCGGTCAAAGAGGACGGGTTTTTGCCGGCGCTTTGCTTCGTGGTACGAGCGAGTTCCCAGGCGAGCATGAATTCTGCATAGGTTTGCTGGTTTTCCCAGAAAAGCGCGGTTGCCGATGGCAGACTGGGTTTGTAAAGCGCGCTCTTTCTTCCATTACGGAAAAGTGATGGTTTTTCAGGAGGCGCAGCAAGGCGGTTTTTCCTGCGCCCGGCGCGCCGCTGATAACAAAGAACCGGGGATGGCATTCAGCCGGTTTTTCGTGAGATGCTGTCATACTCTGGAATAGGCGGGATGCTGGAAAAGGCGGTGTTGTCAGCTTGGTTTTTCTTTGTGTGTTTTGCCGCCAGCCCTGGCATCTGCTGCGCCTGTTTTTTCTGTAACGAGGACTTTGGCAATGCGGCGTCCTTCCATTTCCAGCACTTCAAAACGGAACCGGCCGTATTCCAGCGCCTGGCCCACATGAGGGACGGCGCCGAAGCGTTCAAGGAGCAGGCCGGCCAGGGAGGTGTAGTCGTCGTCTTCATCGGCCAGGCCGCCGGTTTCAAGCAGTTGTTCCAGGTAGTAGATGCTGGTTGCGCCGTCCATGACCCATACGCCCGGTTTTTCTTCAATAACGCTGGGCTGCTCGTTTTCGTCGGGGAATTCTCCGGCAATGGCTTCCAGGATATCAATGGGGGTAATCAATCCTTCTATGGAGCCGTATTCATCGGCAACCAGGGCAAGCTGACCGGGGGTATGCCTCAGGATTTCCATTGCCTTGAGGACGCCTGCCGATTCGGGCATGACGACGGGTTCTTTGATGTTTTTTGAGTGTGCCAGCGGCAGGCCGGAGTGGATGTCATCCATCAGGTCCTGCGCACGGGCAATGCCGATGAGGTGGTCAAGCTGGCCCTGGCAGACGGGAAAGTAGCTGTGGGGGGTAGAGCGGATTTGCTGCTGGATGATATCGGCGCTGTCTTCCAGGTTGATCCAGGTGACTTCGGTACGCGGCGTCATGATGGAGCGGATGGAGCGTTCGCCCAGTGAGAGGACGCCGCTGACCATGTTGCGTTCTTCTTCGGCAAAGGCCGGTGGCGGGCCGGCTTCTTCCGGAAATTCCGGCTCAAATTCTTTTTCTGCCCTGGTTTTTCCGCCCAGGAGCCGCAATACTGCCTCAGCGGTACGTTCCCGCCGGGGGATGTGGGACATGTTTTTGGCCAGGTTGTGCTGGGCAAGCTGGTTGAGAAATTCAATAAGGATGGAAAATCCGATGGCGGCATAGAGGTAGCCTTTGGGGATTTTGAGGCCGATGCCTTCCGCAATGAGGGTTAAGCCGATCATGAGCAGGAAGGACAGGCAAAGCACAACAACGGTCTGATGGGCGTTGACGAAGTTTGTGAGGGGGCGGGAGGCCATCATCATGATGCACATGGCGATGATGACGGCCAGCATCATGATGGGCAGGTGTTCGACGATGCCAACGGCAGTGATGACGGAATCAATGGAAAAGACGGCATCCAGGATGACGATTTGGGCGACGACGACGGCAAAGGCCGGTGCAACGCGTTCTTTGGCGCGGATATGAATTTTGCCATCTACGCGCTCGTGCAGTTCGGTAGTGGATTTGTACAGCAGGAAGAAGCCGCCCAGTACGAGGATGATATCCCGCCCGGAAAAGCCGGCTCCCCACAGGGAGAAAAGCGGTGTGGTCAGCCGTACCATCCACGAGATGGCTGACAGCATTAACAGCCGCATGAGAAGCGCCAGGGAAAGCCCGACGATACGGGCGCGGTTCCGCTGGTTTGCCGGGAGTTTGTCGGCAAGGATGGCAATGAATACCAGGTTGTCGATGCCCAGGACGATTTCCAGGACGATTAGTGTTACCAGCCCGGCCCAGGTTGCCGGTGCGAGCAGCCATTCCATGTCAGGTTTCCAAAAACGGACTGCCGGGATAAGCAGCTATGCCGAAATGGCTGCTGCCGGTACGGGAGAGGAAGAAAAGGGAGGATGCCAAAAAGGGGAAAGCAGTACAGACAACGGTTTGTCCCATTGCGGAAAAGGGTTGTTGGTAACGGGCCAAGTGTACCGTAATTTTTTCAAATGGCAAGGGGCTGGCAATGGCGGTCAGCTAAGGAAGGATAAGCCAGGTGAAGAAAAGGAGGCGGTACGTGTGTTTTGGAATGCCGGTTCGGCATGGTATTTTTGCGTTTATATTGGAGGATGTTGATGATGGCAGGTATTGCCTGTTGTGACCGGGTTTTTTCGGCAAGGCATTATGCAAAAAGAAGACCGGACGCCTGCTTTGCTGGCGGCAGCGGTATTTTTTGCTTATCTCGGTATTGGGTTGCCGCTGGCGGTGATTTTGCTTTATGTCCACCATGAGCTGGCTCTGTCGAATGTTATGGTTGGCGCGGCGGTAGAAGTCCGGTTTCTGGCGACTGTCGCCACGAGGGGTTTCATTGGGCGCATGGCGGATGAAAAGGGCGGCAGGCGCTGCAAGATGCAGGGCATGGCGGTGTGTTCGGCACCGGGCTGGCTTATATTCTGGCGGTGCTTTTGCCGGTTTTTTTGCCTGTTCGTCCAGGGGTTCTTCTGGCCGGACGGGTTTTGCTGGGGTTGGGGAAAGCCAGCTGATGTCTGGCAATTTTACCTGGGAACGGGGCTGCCGGGTTCTTCCTGTTCGGGACAGGTGATGCCCTGGAACGGCATGGCAATTTATGGTTCGTTTGCCGCCGGTGCGCCGGTCGGGCTGGTGTTGTACGGGCAATATGGTTTTTTGTCGCTGGGCGGTTTTGCTGCTTTTCAGGATGTGTCGTTTGCCCTGGCAGGGCCGGCTACAGAGACGGTGGCGACATTGTTTGGCTATGCGCCGGTTTTTGCCATTGGCGCGGCCTGTGCGGCATCAGGGATCGGCGTGGTTTTGCGTTTTGCCCGTGCCCGCGGTTTTGCGGGTTCCGGCGGCGGCCCAGTAGCGTGCAGAGAGCCGGAATACAACGGGGGAGAGGGTAGCCAGCGCAATCAGGTTGGGAATGGCCATGAGGGCGTTTAATGTATCGGCAACGAGCCAGAGCGAACCCAGGTCAATTTGCGGCAGGACGCCTACGGGAATGAGGAGAACCCAGGCTATCCGGAACGGGATGATGGCTTTGGCGCCGAAGAGGTAGGCGGTGCATTTCTCGCTGTAAAAGCTCCAGCCGATCAGGGTGGAAAAGGCAAACAGGACGATGCCGAAGGTGACGATATACCGGCCGAATCCGGGCAGGCTTTCCTGGAAGGCCAGGTTGGTCATGGCTGCGCCGTTTGCGCCGCTTTTCCATGCGCCGGTGACGATCAGCACCAGCCCGGTCAGGGTGCAGATGACGAGCGTATCCATCAGGACGCCGATCATGGCCAGTATGCCCTGGGAAACCGGGCTGTTTGTCTGGGCGGCGGCGTGGGCAATGGGAGAGCTGCCCAAGCCTGCCTCGTTTGAGAAAATGCCGCGGGCAAAGCCGAACCGGATGGCGGCCCAGACGGTTGCCCCTGTAAAGCCGCCTGCGGCGGCCGCAGGGGTGAAAGCCGCCTGGACAATCAGCGCCAGCGCCTGAGGCAGTTCGCCGATGTGGATGGCGAGAATTGCCAGGGCGGACAGTATATAGCCGATTGCCATGACGGGAACCAGCCTGCCGGTGACTTCGCCGATGCGGCGGATACCGCCAAGCAGGACTGCGCCGGAAAGAAGGGCAGCGGCAATGCCGGTAGCGATCGGGTTGATGCCAAAGGTGTCAAGAAGGGCGCCGGCCATGGAGTTGGATTGCACGGTGGTGCCGATTCCGGCAGCGGCTGTCATGCCGAAGAAGGCAAACAGGGCTGCCAGCCAGGCCCATTTTTTCCCCATGCCTTTTTTAATGTAATACATGGGGCCGCCCACGGTGTTGCCCTGCGTGTCTTTTTCACGGAAATAAACGGCCAGCGTGGCTTCGCAGAACATGGTGCCCATGCCGATAACGGCAATGACCCACATCCAGAAAAGCGCGCCCGGCCCGCCGTAATAGATGGCGGTGGCTACGCCTGCGATGTTGCCGGTGCCTACATGGGCTGCCATGGCGGTCATGAGGGCATTAAACGGGGTGATGTCGCCTTTGCCGTCTTTTTTTCTGCGGCCTTCCCACATGAGCCGGAAGGCATGTCCGATTTGTCTTTGGGGAATCAGTTTCAGGCCGAAGGACAAGTACAGGCCCACGCCTGCCAGGGCGAGCAGCATGGGCGGCCCCCAGACGATGGCATTGATGTTTTTGATGAGTTCGGTTGCCTGTTCCATGTCGGTTTGCCTGGCCAGATGGCGGCAGGCAAAAAACTGCCATTTTACCAAGCGACCAGGCAGATTTTTCGCCGAACAGGGGAAAAGCTGTTAAAAATGGCGGCTTATTTTCCGGAAAAAAGCTATAGTGGCAGGGAAAAAGGAAAGGTTTGTCTGCTTTTGCCGGGCGGATGTTTATTGGAGGAAAGGAACGGGATGGGAAAACGCAAATTGTTTTTTGCTGTTTGGGTTCTTTTTGCGCTGTCTGCAACGTCTGGCGCTGCGCCGGGAAAGCAGGCAGGCACGCCTTTGGGGAAGAAACAGGCAAAAGAGGGGGCGGCAAAGCCGGTAGCTGCGGTGCAAAGCCCGGTTTCGCTCGCCAATATGGCGCGGATGTACTATAACGGCCAGGGGGTTGCGCAAGATTATGCGAAGGCGCTTTACCTGTACCGGCAGGCTGCTGTGCAGGGACATGCGGCTTCAATGATTGCGGCGGGTTCCATGTATGAGAATGGCCTGGGGACGCCGCCTGATTATGGCGCTGCCATGCAGTGGTACCGCAAGGCAGCCGGACAGGGGTATGCCAGTGCGCAGCAGGCAATTGGCGATTTGTACCGCCTGGGGCGGGGTGTTTCCCGTGATGAGGCGGAAGCGGCGCGCTGGTATGAAAAGGCAGCTGACCAGCAGTTTGCCGAGGCGCAGTGCCGCCTGGGGTATCAGTATCTTCGCGGCCGGGGCGTGGCGGCTGATCCGGTAAAAGCCAAGGCGCTTCTGGAGGCTGGTGTAAAGCAGGGCAACGCCTGCTCGCAGCATTATCTGGCTTTTATGTATATGAACGGTTTAACGGGGGTATTGCCGGATACCAAAAAGGCGATGGAGCTGGATAGGCAGGCCGCCGGAAATGGAGATGCCGAGGCACAATATAATGTGGCGAAGGCGCATGAAATAGGCTGGATGGAATATGCTACGCAGGCGGATGCGCTTTCCTGGTACCGGCACAGTGCCGGGCAGGGGTATCCGCCTGCGATGGAGCGCCTGGCCGAAATTTATGAGAAAGGGGAGCTGCAACAGGCGGTTGATTTGGAAAAAGCCGGGCAATGGCGGGAGCGGGCGCGGGCGGCCTGGCAGACCTGGCCGGAACCGAGGCCGGTTTCTATGGAGGGTGTCCGGTTTATGCCGCTAAAATAGGCTGTGCGCTTTTACAGGCTGCCGGTATCGGTTTTGCGAATGTTTTCCAGGCTGTCTTTCCGGCGGATGCGTTCTTTGCCGGCTTCCCGTGCGAGGGCTTCGGCGGCAGCTTCCTGTTCGGCGTTCAGGATGTCTGTATCAAGGGTTTCCTCATGTGAGGCGGGAGATGGCGTATTTTGCGTCAGCCCTGCAAATTCGGGAGAGGCCAGAAGGTCTGCCATGAATTGTTTTACTGACGGCAGGTACTGCCAGGCGGCTTGCAGGCAGGCTGCCTCGCCAAGACCGATGCCGTTATATTCGGTTGTTTTTTCCAGAACCATTTGCTTGCCGTTGGAGGAAAGGAAGGTCATGCGGATGATCCATGAGCCTTTTTCTGTTTCGAAATCAATCCGGTTGAGCTGGGCTGTCAGGGTTACCGGCGAATCCGGGTCGTAGCGCCCGGCCTGGACGAGTTCATCGATCAGGGCCCGGCGGATGGTATCGGCATAGCTTTGATTGTCAGGCGCACGGATAATGGACAGGCTGCGGCAGGTCAGTTCTTTGCGAAAGCTGGCATCATGGAACTGGCCGATGTTGACCGGGGTATTGACCGCATTTTGCACGGCGGGGATAGTTTCGGGTTCCGGCTGATAGGATGCGACTGTCTGACAGGCGCAGCCGGCCAGGAGCAGGAGGGTAAATAGGGCAGGAATGGTTTTCATGGGCGTTTTCCCTTCAGGCAGATGTAGCCGTCATTGTAAGCGATAGTGCGGCGAAAGGCGTTTGATTGTTCATTTTCTGCTATGGCCTGGTGCGGTTATTTTTTATGCTGAATTCGCAGCCGCAGTAGGTCTGGTTATAGAACCCGTTTTCGGCCAGGAGGATGCGCCGCCGTTCTTCCAGTCCGCCTTTCCTCCAGTTTTTTTCCCAGAAGGCGACGCTGCCGGTTTCTTCTGCCGCCCAATGTCCGGCTGCTGCGATTTGTTCCAGGTTTTTCCAGCGGGAGGAGGCCAGGGTGGTAGCAAAGCGGGGAAAGCCGCGTTCTTTTGCCAGGCGGGCGGTAGCAAGCATTCTCATGCGGAAGCAGGCCAGGCAGCGGGAGCCGCGTTCCGGCTGGTTTTCGTGTCCGGCGATATGGGCAAGCCAGGCTGCGTGGTTATAATCTCCATCAATGATTTCAAGCCCCAGGCGGGCGGCGTAGGCGGTGCATTCCTGTTTGCGGATTTCGTATTCGGCGAGGGGGAATATGTTGGGATTGAAGTAAAACAGGGTAGGCTTTTCGCCTTGCGCCAGGAGCCATTCCAGGATGGCTGCCGAGCAGGGGGCGCAGCAGGTATGGAGCAAAAGCATGGGTAGCGGTCATGATGGGTAACGGGCGAACGTTACACGATTTTGTCTGCTTAGCCAACCGGTTGTTTTGCCGGGTGATGCCGTTTTCCGGCAGCTTGCCGGTTTGTTTTGTCCGAGTTTAAAAAATAGCAGCGGTCGCGGTTTTTCATTACCGGCTTTTCCCGGCAGGGGTGCCAGTGAATGGAAAGGAGCGTTGCCGGTATGCCTGAAGAGGATGTATCGGGCTGTCGCTTTTTTCATACAGCCTGCTCTTTTTTGCCCCCTTTTTGTCTGTGCTTTTTACGGGATGTGGCAAGATAGGCAGGAGGGCTGGCGCAGCTTTTCGGGTGTGTCATTTGCCAAAAAGAAAGATGAGACAAGGTGTTGTCATGGGACAGAGTAAATACGATTTTGCCTCGCAGATGGTGTTTGCCTTGCTGTTCGGGGTGATGGCGGCCTGTGCCGGGCAGGCGTTTGCAGAGGAAGAGCAAAGCCGGCAACCGGGGGAAAGCGCCGGTCTTTTCAGTTATGAGGGGAATGCCCCGGTTTCCGGCGATCCGGATGGCGTGCATGAGCTGATAAAGGAAGGTTTGCGGTATGCCAAAGGCGGGGAAACCGGGCAGGACTATGCGCGGGCGATGGACTGCTTTATGCAGGCGGCCAGGGCGGGCAGTGCCGAGGCCCGGTTTTATGTTGGATTGATGTATGCCGGGGGCAAAGGGGTAAAGGCAGATTTGGCGCAGGCGGCTTCGTGGTACCGGCAGGCAGCCGGGCAGGGGCATGCTGACGCCATGCTCAGGCTGGCGGGAATGTATCTTTCCGGCAAGGGAGCGGAAAAGGATTTTGACAAGGCTATGCAGCTCTACCGGCAGGTAGCGGAAAAGGGCGATTTGCGCGGTGTGAACGGGCAGGCGTATCTTTTTATGAAAGGGTTTGGGGTCAAGCAGGATTACAAGCAGGCTATGGCGCTTTATCTCCAGGCGGCGGAACAGGGCAATGCGCATGCCCAGAGCCGTGTCGGGTTTATGTATGCGCGCGGCCTTGGCGTTCGTCTGAATTATGCGCAGGCGTATAAGTGGATGCTGAAAGCGGTAGAGCAGGATAATTTGTTTGCCCAGGGATTTCTTGGCTCGCTTTACGAGCGCGGCAGGGGGGTAAAAGCGGATTATGCGCAGGCTATGGCCTGGTATGAAAAGGCGGCGCAAAGGGAGGATGCTTTTGCGGAATTCCGGATGGGAGCCATGTATGAGGAAGGCAGAGGGGTCAAGGCAGACAGGGCCACGGCGGTGGAATGGTATAAAAAAGCGGTTTCCCACGGCAGTGATGCGGCCAAAAACCGCCTGATTGAGATGGAAGGGGAGGAGTAGGCCTACCGGTTTCTCAGGGGGTAGGCAAGGCTTTGCAGCGGGAGGCAGGCAGGGTGTTGCGCTGCGTGCTACAATCCGCGTGGCCTGCCGCTGCCCGTTTTATCTGAAAAAAGATGGTTTCCTTTTCTGTCAGTCTGGTTTTGCTTGTTGCTGGCTACCTGGTCTATGGCAAGGTGGCGGAGCGTGTTTTTGGCATGGATCCCGCCCGCGTGACGCCTGCCTGCGAAAAGGCGGACGGTGTGGATTTTATTGTGTTGCCCGGCTGGCGGATTTTTATGATCCAGTTCCTGAATATTGCCGGGCTCGGCCCTATTTTTGGCGCGATCCTGGGGGCACGGTTTGGCGCTATGGCCTATATCTGGATTGTGGCTGGCTGTATTTTTGCCGGCGCGGTGCATGATTATTTTTCCGGCATGATTTCGCTGCGTAACGGCGGCATGAGTTTTCCCGAAATTGTGGGCAAGTATATGGGCCGGGGGTTCATGCAGGCGGCGCGTGTGTTTACGCCGCTTATGATGATTCTGGTAGGGGTGGTTTTTGTGGCTGGCCCGGCAGGCTTGCTTACCGGCCTGACGGCTGGTTTGTTTTCGGGTTTTCCGGATATGGCTACCGGAAAAACGCCGGGGCAATGGTGTTTCCTGTTCTGGTCAGCTGTGATTTTTGCCTATTACCTGTTGGCGACGATTTTGCCGGTTGACCGGGTTATCGGCCGTATTTATCCGCTTTTTGCCGCTGCATTGCTTTTTATGGCGCTGGGTATTCTGGTTGCCCTGTATGTCCACTTTCCGGCAATTCCAGAGGTCACGGACGGATTGGTCAATAGGCATCCTGATGCGGCGGCTACACCGGTTTTCCCAATGCTGTTTATTACGATTGCCTGCGGCGCGCTTTCGGGGTTTCATGCCACGCAGTCGCCCATGATGGCGCGCTGTATGGAAAATGAGCGCCAGGGCAGGGCGGTTTTTTATGGCGCGATGATTGCCGAAGGCGTGGTGGCGCTTATCTGGGCGGCCGCTGCCAGTTATGTTTTCCATACGCCTGAAGGACGGGCTTTTTTCCATGAGACAAATGCGGCAGCGGCGGTCGATTTTATTACGCGGGAATGGCTGGGAACGGCTGGCGCGGTGGTGGCGGTGCTGGGGGTGGTGGTTGCGCCGGTTACATCGGGCGATACGGCTTTCCGTTCTGCCCGCCTGATTGTTGCAGATGCGCTCAGGGTAGATCAACGTCCGGTGATGAAACGGCTTTGGGTTTCTTTGCCGCTTTTTGCCGGCGGCTTTTTGTTGATGGCACTGCTGGATTTTTCGGTGGTATGGCGTTATTTTGCCTGGATGAACCAGATTTTGGGTGCGCTGGCGCTGTGGACAGCGACGGTTTATCTGGCGCGTAAAGGACGGCGTTACGTGATTGCCTTGCTGCCTGCCTGTTTCATGACGGCGGTGGTGTCTTCGTATGTGGTGGCCGCGCCGGAAATGCTCGGAATGCCGGGGGTGCTTGCCAACGGGGCGGGTACCGGCGCGGCGCTGGCTTGTCTCGCCGGTTTTTTTGCCTGGAAAGCCCGTTTTGCCGGCGGGGATCAACAGGCGGTTGTCCCGGCAGATGCCGGGACGGCAGTTTCTTTCAAAAAAATAGTCAATAACTGGAGTGGAAAGGAAAGATCATGCAAATCAAATGGCGTATGACAGCGGCAATAGCCGTTTTTTCGGCAGCTGGGCTGGCTTTGGCTGCGCCGCAGGGAAAAGGCGGAGACAAGGCAGTGACGCTGCCTTCCGGGGTGAAGGTGGAAATGCTGCGTGAAGGAACGGGTGCGTTCCCGTCAGCATCGGACAGGGTAACAGTTCATTACCGGGGAACATTACTGGACGGCACGGAGTTTGACAGTTCGTATGCACGGGGCAAGCCGGCCAGTTTTCCGTTGAGGGGCGTGATTCGCTGCTGGACGGAAGGGGTTCAGAAGATAAAAACCGGCGGCAAGGCGCGGTTGACCTGCCCTTCGGATACGGCTTATGGTTCGCGGGGGGCCGGCAGGGTTATTCCGCCTGACAGTACGCTGGTTTTTGAGGTGGAGCTTTTGGGGATTGACTGAACGGCAAAACGCAGGGTTGCGGTTTTTGCTGCCCCTTTCCTGCCGCTGTAAAAAGTATTCGCGGCGGGGCCGGCCGGATCTTGTTATGGCGGGGTTATCAGTTAGAATAACTGGCTGTTGTTGAATAACGGATATTGGGAAAAAGGGAAAGACATGAGAGCAGGAAAGGGTGCCCGTTTCAAAGCCGGAGCGCTGGCGGCTGTGCTGGCGGCTGCGCTGGTATGCGCAGGCAGTGCGTCTGCCGCTTCTTCCAGGGATCTGTGCGTAAACTGTACGGATATCGACCCGCTTATGGAAGCGACGGACAATTATTACCGCAAGCAGTATGACCGTGCGTTTTCCCTTTTCCACCGCTATGCCGTGAAAGGCAATGCCAGGGCGCAGAATAATCTGGGCATTATGTATGAACGGGGCCTTGGCGTGGCGCGCCATGAAGGCATGGCTGTTGAATGGTACAGGAAGGCTGCCGAGCAGGGGCTGGCGGAAGCCCAGTTTAATCTGGGCCGTATGTATGGCCGCGGCGCAGGCGTGGCACAGAATGAACGCCGGGCGGCAGACTGGTACCGGATGGCCGGTGTCAGGGGACATGCCGAGGCGCAAAATAATCTGGCGGTGCTGTATCAGGAAGGACGGGGCGTTGCCAAAAATTATGCACAGGCAGCCGAGTGGTACAGGAAGGCGGCAGTGCAGGGGCTGGCGGAGGCCCAGAATAACCTGGCAGTGTTGTATGAAGAGGGATTGGGCGTTCCCCGCAATGAGGCACTGGCGCGCGAGTGGTTCCTGAAAGCGGCCGAGCAGGGGTATGTACAGGCGCAATACTGGTTGGGCATGATGTATGAGCGGGGGATTGGCGCCGGCAGGAATGATGCGCTTGCCCTGGACTGGTACCGGCAGGCTGCGGATGAGGGTTACAGCCTGGCTCAGCACAAGCTGGGAGAGATATATGCAAAAGGACGCGGCGTTTCACAGGACAATGCGCAGGCCTTTATCTGGTTTTACAAGGCAGCCGAACAGGGGTATGCCCCTTCACAGAATGCGCTTGGTGTGATGTATGTTGACGGCAAGGGGGTAATCCAGGATTTTGCCGAGGCAGCGCACTGGCTGGGCAAGGCTGCTGAACAGGGTTATGCCGAGGCGCAAAACAATCTGGGCGTTTTGTTTGAAAAAGGAGCGGGAAGGCCGCAGGATTATGCAAAGGCTGCAATACATTACCGCAAGGCGGCAGCGCAGGGTAATGCGCAAGCCCAGTATAACCTTGGACGCCTGTATGCCGCCGGTGCGGGCGCGCCGCAAAATCACCGGACGGCGGCTTTCTGGTTCCGTAATGCGGCGGAGCAGGGACTGCCTGGCGCCCAGAATAACCTTGGTTTTATGTATGCCCGCGGCCTGGGGGTGCGGCATGACGATATGCAGGCGGTTTACTGGTACCGGCAGGCGGCAAAGCAGGGGCTGGCTGACGCCCAGTACAATCTGGCAGGTATGTATTACAGGGGGCGGGGTGTTGACAAGGATGATATGGAGGCGCATCTCTGGTTCAAGAAGGCGGCCGCCCAGAAAATGGTAGAAGCGCAAAACAGCCTGGGCATGATGTATGAGCGGGGGATTGGCGTTCCGCAGGAGGAGGTGCAGGCGGTGGTCTGGTATTATATGGGAGCAACCCAGGGTTATGCCGAATCGCAGAATAATCTGGCCAATATGTACTATGCCGGACGCGGCGTGAAGCAGGATTATGCCCGCGCCTTTATCTGGTATCACCGGGCGGCCGGGCAGGGACTGGCGGCTGCCCAGAATAATCTGGGCGTGCTGTATGAAAAGGGTATGGGGGGCGGCCAGTTTACAGCCCAGGCCATTGAGTGGTACCGGAAGGCGGCGGCGCAGGGCAATGCCCAGGCTCAGAATAACCTGGGACGTTTGTATGAATCCGGTACGGGTGTGCCAAAGGATGTTGAACTGGCGGCAGGCTGGTACCGGCAGGCAGCCGGGCAGGGGTTGGCAGAGGCGCAGAACAATCTGGGGGTTCTCTATTATGAGGGCCGTGGCGTAGCGCAAAATTATGTGCAGGCTGCCGACTGGTTTAAAAAGGCAGCCGGGCAGGGGTTGCCGGAGGCAATGGATAATCTGGGCAATCTGTATGTCAGCCAGCCCAGGACAGGAGTTCATTATGTTGGAGGCGCCTGAGGGGCGCTTTTGCCCGGCACGGGTATGAAGAAGATGTGCGGTTGGTTCTTTCTTTTACGGTGCAGGCGGGCGCTTACATTTTGATGGGCAGATGATGCAACCCATATCAGGAAGACAGGGCAAAAAGGAAAGGCAGGCATGGTTGTGTCTGCTTTTCCTTTTTGTTATCTGTTTCGCGTTATGGCCTGATGCTGCGCTGGCTGATGATTATGCGGCTGGCGCGGCCTTTTACCGGCAGCGGGAATACCGCCGTGCGCTTGACTTGTTTGGCCGGGCGGCTCAGCAGGGGAACAGGCGGGCACAGGCGGCGTTGGGGACGATGTATTACAACGGCGAGGGAACGCCGGCAGACCATGCCCAGGCCGCGAAGTGGTATGAAAAAGCGGCACGGCAGGGGGATGCGCAGTCCCAGTTTGATTTGGCCGGTATGCTGGAGGAAGGTGAAGGCGTGCCCCGGGATGAGGCTGCGGCAGCAAAGTGGTATGAAAAGGCAGCGATGCAGGGCCATGCCAAGGCGCAGGATAATCTTGGGTTCCTTTATTCGGAAGGCCGAGGGGTTGCGCAAGATGATGCGCTTGCGCTGATGTGGTTTAAAAGGGCGGCGGAACAGGGATTGCCCGAAGCGCTGGCCAATCTGGGCGTGTTTTATTCGGAGGGCAGGGCGGTAGAGAAGAATCCGGCGCAGGCGGCCAGCCTTTACCGGCAGGCGGCGGTACAGGGACTGGCAATGGCGCAGTATGAGCTGGGCCATGCCTGCAAGGAAGGGCATGGCGTGCCAAAGGATATGGCACAGGCTGCAAGATGGTACAGGAAGGCAGCCGAGCAGGGGTATGCAGAGGCCCAGTATGAACTGGGGCAGCTTTACCTGGAGGGGCATGGTGTTCCGGAAGATGATGAACAGGCGCTGGCATGGTTTGCCAAGGCGGCAGAAAAGAATCTGCCAGAGGCGCAAGCCAGTATTGGCCTGATGTATGCGACGGGCCGGGGTGTTGAGAAAAATCCGGAAAAAGCGGCTGTCTGGTACGAAAAGGCAGCCGGGCAGGGGTTTGCTGAAGCGCAGCTTTTATTGGCCGAACTGTATTACAAGGGCGAAGGGGTATGGCGCAATGATGCGCTTGCGCTGAAATGGTATGGCCAGGCGGCGGAACAGGGCCTGCCTGAAGCGCAGGATGCCATAGGGCTGATTTATACGCGCGGCAACGGGGTTGAGCGCGATTATCATAAGGCGGTGGAATGGTTCAGGAAAGCGGCCGATCAGGGATATGCGGAATCCCAGAATAATCTGGGATTTATGTATGCGAGAGGGCTGGGGGTGGAGCAGGATTATGAAGCAGCCATCAAGTGGTACCGCAAGGCGGTGGAGCATGATTTGCCCCAGGCCCAGTTTAATTTGGGCGGTATGTATTTGCGTGGGGACGGCGTCAGGCAGAGTGACCAGACTGCGGCTCAATGGTTTAAAAAGGCGGCTGACCAGGGAATGGAGGCGGCCCGTGAAAGCCTGGAGCGCATCATGATGCGGGGGCAGGTGCTTAGCGAAGAGGAAAGAAGTATTTAGCCAGACAGAAAAAAGATTTTTATTTTTGCTGATTAAAATAATCGTACACAATAATTATCTCCCCCCCCCCTTGCGAACCATGAAATATTTATCAAGTATTTTTCGTTTTATCACGGCATTAACCGGATGCCTGGTCATTTTTATTTTTGCCGC
>JAMPAN010000001.1:0-92715 GCA_023667225.1 Oxalobacter formigenes
CCTGCCTGCTGTAATCCCGCCCGGCAAGATAGCGCAGCGCCCTGGCTTTTAAGCTCAAAACCGGTTTCATGCCCGGCAGCCTTTACCGTGCCGCCGGCTCATTTTCCCGAAACAGGCTTTTCTGGCACAGCTGCTTTCCCTTCTGCCACAGCAGGCAGCTCCGGCACGCCCAGCGCTGCGCGAACCTTATTCTCAATTTCCCGCGCCACGGCAGGGTGCTCGCGCAGATAATTGCGGGCATTTTCCTTGCCCTGTCCAATCCGCTCGCCCCCATAGCTGTACCAGGCGCCCGCCTTGTCCACCACCTTGGCATCCACGCCCAAATCCAGAATCTCGCCCTCGCGGGAAGTCCCCTCCCCGTAAAGAATATCAAAATGCGCCTCCTTGAAAGGCGGTGCCGTCTTGTTCTTCACCACCTTCACACGGGTTTCGCTTCCAATCACCACATCCCCGGCCTTGATAGAACCCATCCGGCGAATATCCAGCCTGACCGAAGAATAAAACTTGAGCGCATTGCCGCCCGTCGTCGTTTCCGGATTGCCGAACATAACGCCAATCTTCATCCTGATCTGGTTAATGAAAATAACCGTTGTATTGGTGCGGTTAATACTCCCCGTCAGCTTGCGCAGCGCCTGGGACATCAGGCGGGCCTGCAACCCCGGCAGCGCGTCTCCCATGTCGCCCTCAATTTCCGCCTTGGGCGTTAAGGCGGCAACAGAATCAATCACAATCAGGTCAACCGCACCAGAGCGAACCAGCGCATCCGTAATTTCCAGCGCCTGCTCGCCGGTATCCGGCTGGGAAATCAGCAGATCATGCAGATTCACACCCAGCTTCTGGGCATAAGTCACATCCAGCGCGTGTTCGGCATCAATAAAAGCGCAGGTGCCGCCCAGCTTCTGCATTTCGGCAATCACTTGTAAAGTCAGCGTGGTTTTCCCCGAAGATTCCGGCCCGTAAATCTCAACCACCCGCCCGCGCGGCAGGCCGCCCACGCCAAGCGCAATATCCAGTCCCAGCGACCCGGTCGAAACCACCGGCATTTCTTCCGCCACCGCGCCGTCATCCATGCGCATAACAGAACCTTTGCCAAACTGCTTTTCAATTTGCGCCAAAGCAGCAGTCAGCGCCTTGTTTTTTTCCGAATTGGCCTTCTTGTCATCCATGAGAGTTTTCCCGCAAACAAAATTGATTATCCAGGCTGCGACAGAGCGCTATTTTACTGTAAAAATAAACAGTGCATCAAGCCTTCATCCACATACCTCTTCAGCCTGAAAACACATCAGGCCCGTATCTTTGCACGCTCATTCCCGGTCTGCTAAAATGCCCCTGTCTTTTACAAGGCAATCCCTGTTGCGATATGCCGCTTTCCGGCAAAAATTTATTGATTTCCTGATAAGCCATGCCGCTTCCTGCTTCCCCACACCGGCGCGCGCTCAAGCATACGCGAAACCTTCAGGTAGAATTTTACCTGAGAGAAGATGAACTCTGGGATATTGAAGCCCATTTTTCCGATGTCAAACCCTTTGACCTTGAAGTTACCTCTTTGGTCATTCCGGCAAACCGGCCCGTCCATGATTTCTGGATACGGGTAACCACCGATGCCCGGTCCAATATTGTCGGCGTGCGCATTGTCTTTGACCAGGTGCCGTTTAAAGGGCATTGCGAAAAAATCGAAGCCGAATACCAGAAACTGATCGGGCTAAACCTCCTGCACCATTTCCGTCAGGATGTCCGGGAACGGCTGGGCAAAACAGCCGGCTGCACTCACATGAACGAACTGGTTGAACTTTTGCCGTATGTTGCCGTCCAGGTGCTGATCTTCGGGGAAAAAACCGCCAGGGAAAAAGCGGCCTTCCAGAAAAGCGGCGAGAGGCCCTTCCATCTTGATGGCTGCCATGCCCTGAAAACAGACGGCCCGGTAGTGGCACAGTTCTACCCCGAATGGTCAACCCGAAACACCCCGCAAAAAAAAGAACCCGGCTGATATCCCCTTTCTGCCATGTCCGGCAACACACTGCCGGATGCGGCAGGATAACCAATATTGCCCCTTGCAACCGCTTCCCGCATACCGACTGCATGAACACAGAACCGGCCAGCCAGCAATCCTCTCCCCTGCCGCCGGTTATTACCGTCTCGGCCTTAAACCAGTCCGTTGCGCGCCTGCTGGAAAAAAGTTTTGCCCTGGCATGGATAACAGGAGAAGTCTCCAATTTTACCCGCGCCGCATCGGGACACTGGTACTTCACGCTCAAGGACAATGCCGCCCAGGTTCGGGCCGTCATGTTCCGCGGGCGGGCGCAAGCTGCCGGATTCGATATCAAAAACGGCGATAAAATCGAAGCGCGCGCCACCGTTACCCTGTATGCCCCCAGAGGCGACTACCAGTTAAACGTTGAAGCCATCCGCCATGCCGGCGCCGGCAACCTCTTTGAAGCCTTCCGGCACCTCAAAGAAAAACTGGCAAAAGAAGGCCTGTTTGATTCAGGCAAAAAACAGCCCCTGCCGTATTTTCCCCGTGCCATCGGCATCATCACCAGTCCACAGGCAGCCGCCTTACGGGATGTGCTGACCACCCTTTCCCGCCGTGCGCCCCATATCCGGCTTATCCTGTACCCTGCCCCGGTTCAGGGCGAAGGCGCTGCGGAAAAAATTGCCGGAGCCATCCTGACCGCCTCCGCCCGCGCCGAAGCCGACCTTCTCATCATCTGCCGCGGCGGCGGCAGCATGGAAGATCTGTGGAGCTTTAACGAAGAAACCGTAGCCCGCGCCATTGCCGCCTGCGCCATCCCGGTCATCTCCGGTGTCGGCCATGAAACCGACATCACCATCACCGATTTTGTCGCTGACCTTCGCGCCCCGACCCCTACCGGCGCAGCCGAAATGGCAACCCGGCCCCGCTCAGACTGGATAAACAGCGTACGCCAGCAGGCCGGCAGCCTCCGGTACGTCATGGAACGCATCATGTCAAACCACCGGCAAGCCGCCGATATGGCCGCACGCCGCCTTATCAGCCCGGCAGCCTACATCCGGCGTGAAAAAATCCGGCTGGGGGCGCTCGCCGGCCGCCTGTCCCAGGCAGAAAAACGCATCACAGCAAACAACCGGCACCAGCTGGCCCATTGGCAAATCCGCCTGAAAGGAAAATGGCCGGATACAGCGCCGCGCCATACCCTGCTCCAAACCCTGCAACGCCAGCTGACAGCCGCCATGAAAAACACCCTGCATCGCTGCCGCCAGAACATTACCGCTTCCCAGGCCCGGCTTGAACTGCTCAGCCCCCGGCGGACACTGGAACGCGGCTATGCCATCATCACCGATTCCAAAGGGCAAATCATCCGTTCCCCCTTAAAACTGCCCGTAAGGGAAAACGTCACCATCCGCATGGCACAGGGCAGCGCAAAAGTCGGCATTGCCGGCGTCCAGCCGGAACTGGAATAAAAACAGGCCTAAACCTCTTCCACCTCAAAAAGGCGGCGGTACTCCCGCATGGCATACCGGTCCGTCATCCCGGCAACATAATCGGCAATATAGCGCGCCTGTTGGCCTTCATCACCATCTTCCGTACGATAATCCGGCGGCAACAGGGAAGGCCCCGCCATGAAAGCGCCAAACAGCTTGCGTATAACCAGCCTGGCCTTGCTGCTCATGCGGTTCACCTGGTAGTGGCGGTAAAGATTATTGAAAAGAAACGCCTTCAGAATCCCTGCCTCCTCCGCCATCTTCCCGGAAAAAGCAATCAGCGCCGGACAGCGGCGCACATCCTCTGCCATTGCAGGCGCTGCCGCACGAATCCTCTCCAGCGAAGTCCGCGTCAGGTCAACAATCAGCGCGCTGATCATCCGGCGGATCGTTTCATAAATCATCCGGCGTTCGCTGATATCCGGCATCGCTGATTTCACCTCATGCCAGTGGCGGGCAAACAAATCAATCTCCTGCAGCTGCGCCACCGTAATCAGGCCAGACCGCAGCCCGTCATCCGTGTCATGGTTAATATAGGCAATCTCGTCAGCCTGGTTTGCCAGCTGCGCCTCCAGCGAAGGCATGCCGCCCTCCAGAAACCTGCGCCCCAGTTCGCCCAGCTTCGCCGCCTGCTCAGGCGGGCAGCGTTTCAGAATTCCCTCGCGCGTTTCAAATGTCAGGTTCAGGCCGTCAAACGCCCCATACCGCTGTTCCAGCCTGTCCACAACACGCAGGCTTTGCAAATTATGCTCAAACCCGCCATATTCCGCCATGCAGGCATCCAGCGCCTCCTGGCCTGCATGGCCAAAAGGCGTATGCCCCAGATCATGGGCCAGCGAAATCGCCTCAACCAGATCAGCATTCAATTCCAGATTGCGCGCAACCGAGCGGGCAATCTGCGCCACCTCCAGACTGTGCGTCAACCGGGTGCGGAAAAGATCTCCTTCATGATTCACAAAAACCTGTGTCTTGTACTCCAGCCGCCTGAAAGCGCCGCAATGGATAATCCGGTCACGGTCGCGCTGAAAGGCCGTCCGTGTCACCGGAGCCGGTTCGTCATGCACGCGTCCCCTGGATTCCGATGATTTGGCTGCATAAGGCGCCAGACAGTATGGATTCATTTTCCCCTCCGGTGACCAACATCCTCCCTGGCCGCGCCATCCGGTTATCCCGGCATCACAGCCGCCTCAAGCGTTGCGCGCAGCAGCGTTTCCGGCACACGGGTAATAAAAGCTGAACCCAGCGATTTCAGCAAAACAAACTGAATCTCGCCGCCGGCATTTTTCTTGTCCACCCGCATCAGCTCAATCCAGCGGTCTGCCCCCAAATCAGGCGCTGCCACCGGCAGTCCGGCAGCCTGCACCAAATCCCGGATTCGGTCCCTTGACGCAGCATCCAGCAGCCCCATCCGGCAGGAAAGATCCGCCGCCATCACCATGCCGCATCCCACGGCTTCGCCATGCAGCCAGGTGCCAAACCCCAGCCCCGCCTCAATGGCATGGCCGAAAGTATGGCCAAAATTCAAAATCGCCCGCAGCCCGCTGCTTTCCTTCTCGTCTTGGCTGACAACATCCGCCTTGATCTCGCACGAACGGCCAATCGCCCGCGCCAGCGCCTCCCCGTCCCGCGCCATCAACTTGCCGATATCCTGCTCAAGCCACGCAAAATAATCCGGGTCAAGAATAGCGCCGTGCTTGATCACCTCCGCCAGCCCGGCAGAAAGCTCACGATCCGGCAGCGTATTGAGCGTCAACGTATCGGCAATCACCGCATCGGGCTGGTAAAAAGCCCCAATCATATTCTTTCCCAGCGGATGATTAATCCCCGTCTTGCCGCCGACAGAAGAATCCACCTCCGCCAAAAGTGTCGTCGGCGCCTGGACAAAATGCACGCCCCGCATGAAACTGGCCGCAGCATAACCGGTCAGGTCACCAATAACCCCGCCGCCCAAAGCCAAAAGCGTCGTCTGCCTGTCGCACTTGTTCTCCAGCAGACAATCAAAAATCTTCATCAGGCTCGACCAGTTTTTCTCCTGCTCCCCGTCGGGAAGCACAATCGGAATCACCTGCTTGCCTGCCGCCTCAAGCGAACGGGTTATCGCCTCCAGATACAGCGGCGCAACAACCGTGTTGGTCACCACGGCAACCCGGCTGCCCTTCACCAGCCGGGCAATCAGAGCGCTGTCGCCAAGCAGCCCCCGGCCGATTTCAATCGGATAACTGCGCTCGCCCAAAGCCACCGTTACCTGCCTGTTTCCTGATAATTCTGCCGGCATATTATCCTTCTGCAACTTTCCGTTTCTTCTGCGGCCGCGGCGTTTTGCCTCAGGCTCTCCGCCCGCTGCGGCATCCTTTCGCTTCCCGTCTATCTTGCCCAGAATAGACTGCACCATGGCATGCACATTCTGCCGTCCCGTATCAATAACAATATCGGCAACCTCCCTGTAAAAAGGCTCCCGCTGCCGGGAAAGCGCCTCCATCTTTCCACGGGGATCTTCCGTTTGCAAAAGCGGCCGGTTCTTGTCGTGCATCGTCCGCTGAAGCAAACTGGATACAGACGCCCGCAAATAAATAACCGTCCCCCGCTCCCTGAGATAACGCCGGTTTTCCGGATCAATCACCGTTCCGCCCCCGGTCGCCAGCACAATCCCCTTGCGAGCCGTCAAATCCCGGATAGCCTCCGCCTCCCGCTTGCGGAACGACGCTTCCCCCTCAATCTCGAAAATCCACGAAATAGAAGCGCCCGTCCGGCTTTCAATCTCATGGTCCGAATCAATAAAACGCATCCCAAGCCGTTTTGCCAGCGCCCGTCCTACCGTTGTTTTGCCGGAACCCATCAGGCCGACAAGAAAGATATTTTCATTCATGAGAAATTGTACCGCGTGATCCTCCATGAGGCCACCGTCTGATGCGCATTTACACAGCCTTGCCCGGCCCTGGAGGCAAAATTGCAAATTTAATTGCGCCAACCCCCGACAGAAGAATGCGTAAAGCGCCAGTTTCAAGGATAATGTGAACTCACATCGTTTTCCTGTTTGCAACGCATGTTCTCACGCAAAAACAAAACCCCTTCCGGACAAAAAAAACCGTGGAGCAAACAAAGCGTATTCCGCCTGCTCTTCAATACAGCCGCCGTCTGTGTGGGCTTAGGCATCGCCGGTGCGCTGGCAGCGGCCTTTGCCATGATCATGATCTACCCCAACCTGCCGGAACTGGACAAATTAACAGACTACCAGCCCAAAATGCCGCTTCGCATCTACACCGCCGACCACGTCCTCATCGGCGAATTCGGCGAAGAAAGGCGCAACCTGATCCGTTTTGAAGACATTCCGGACATCATGAAAAAAGCCGTCCTTGCCATTGAGGACGACCGTTTCTACCAGCATGGCGGAATCGATTACCTCGGCATCATGCGCGCCGCCTTCAACAACCTGATCGGCAGAAACCGGCAGGGCGCATCCACCATCACCCAGCAGGTCGCCCGCAATTTCTTCCTGACAAGCGAGCAAACCCTCAAGCGGAAAATGTACGAAGCCCTGTTGGCCTGGAAAATCGAAAGCGCACTCTCCAAAGACGAAATCTTTGAAATCTACATGAACCAGATTTATCTGGGACAGCGTGCCTTCGGCTTTGCCTCCGCCGCCCGGATCTACTTCGGCAAACCCCTCCAGGACGTCACCATTGCCGAAGCGGCCATGCTGGCCGGGCTGCCCAAAGCGCCGTCTGCCAACAACCCCGTTGCCAACCCCGTTCGCGCAAAAGTCAGGCAGCAATACATCCTCCAGCGCATGTACCAGCTTGGCTACATCGACAAAGACGAATATGAAACCGCCAAAAACGAACCTATCGTCACCAAAAGCAAAACCCGCGAATTTCCCATCCATGCCGAATTTGTCGCCGAACTGGCCCGTATGCTGGCATACGAGCAATACAAAGACAGCACCTATACCAAAGGCCTGAACGTTTACACCACCATCACCAGCGCAGACCAGGAAGCCGCCTGGCAGGCCCTCAGGCAGGGCGTCATGGATTATGAAAAACGCCACGGATTCCGGGGTCCGGAAGGCTACATGGAGATTCCGGCCTCAAAAGAAGAAGCTGCCGAAGCCATCGAAACCGAACTGGCCAATTACCCCGACAGCGATGAACTGATGTCCGCTGTTGTCCTGGAAGCCTCGCCCAAAGCCGTATATGCCGTCATTTCAACCGGAGAAGAAATCGCCGTCACAGGAAAAGGATTGAGCTTTGCCGCCGCCGGCTTGTCTGCAAACGCCAAACCAACCCGCCAGATCAGGAGAGGTTCCATCATCCGCGTCATGAGGGAAAACAACGCATGGTCCATCTTCCAGATGCCGGATGTCGAATCAGCCTTCGTCTCCCTACATTCATACGATGGCGCCATCAAATCCATGGTAGGCGGATTTGACTTCAACCGGCGCAAATTCAACCATGTCACCCAGGCATGGCGGCAGCCTGGCTCATCATTCAAACCCTTCATCTATTCTGCCTCACTGGAGAAAAAATTTTCCCCGGCCAGCATCATCAACGATTCGCCAATCCAGTTTACCGCCGCGCAAACCGGCGGACAGGCATGGGAACCCAAAAACTACGATGCCCGCTACGAAGGCCCCATGACCATGCGGCGCGGCCTCACCAAATCAAAAAACATGATCTCCATCCGTGTGCTCAACCAGATCGGGCCGCAATACGCGCAGGAATTTTTCACCCGTTTTGGGTTTGACGCCGCGCGGCATCCGCCCTACCTTACGCTGGCTCTTGGCGCAGGCTCCGTCACCCCGCTGCAAATGGCGGCAGCCTATGCCGTTTTCGCCAACGGCGGCTATAAAGTCTCGCCCTATCTCATCTCCTACATCACCGACCTGAAAGGAAACATCATTTCAGAAGCCAAACCGGACAAGGCAGGGGACGAACTCAACCGGGTCATTGACGAACGCAACGCTTTCATCATGGACAGCATGATGAAAGATGTCGTCCAGCACGGCACCGCCGTCAGGGCGCGCGTACTGAACCGCCCGGATCTGGCAGGAAAAACCGGCACAACCAATGATTCCCTTGACGCCTGGTTTGCCGGTTACCAGCCCAGGCTCGTCGGCGTTGCCTGGATCGGCTACGACAGGCCCAAAAACCTGGGCAACCGCGAAACCGGCGGCGGCCTGGCCCTGCCCATCTGGATCAACTACATGAAAGTCGCGTTAAAAGACGTTCCCATATACAATAAGCCCGTCCCCAAAGGCGTGCTGTTCGTCAACGGGGATTACTACTATGCGGAAAACCCGCCGGGAACCATCATCAACAACCTGGGCGTTGAATACAAAGAACCCGAACCGGATATCGAAGACGAAGCGCAAGAAATCTTTTAATCCATGAAACCTTTTCCCAATCCGTCTTCCGCCTGCCGGTACCTGCCGGCTCTGGCAGGTGCGCTGCTTCTGGCCGCCTGCGGCCAGACCGGTGAACTCTACATGCCGGAAACCCATTCAACCCGGCCCCCGCCCCCTCCGAGGGTATCCCGAATAAAAAAAACGCCGGAACAAACCCCTGATAAACCTGCCGCCAAACCAATAGAACAAACCTCCACGGGGAACTGACATGCCAACAACCCATTTCGCCTACCAAAACAACATCCTGTGCGCCGATAGCGTCCCGCTGGCAGACCTGGCCCGGCACTACGGCACCCCCCTGTATATCTATTCCCGTGCGGCGCTGACGGAAAACTACCTGGCCTACCACACAGCGCTGCAAAAACACCAGCATCCCGATGCCCCGGCACTCGTTTGCTTCTCCGTCAAATCCAATTCCAACCTCGCCGTACTGAAAATCCTGGGCGATCTGGGTTCAGGCTTCGACATCGTCTCCGGCGGCGAACTGGCGCGCGTCATTGCCGCCGGCTGCGATCCGCGCAAAGTCATCTTCTCTGGCGTCGGCAAAACCAAAGACGAAATCCGCTTCGCCCTTGAAAACGACATCCTGTGTTTCAACGTCGAATCCCTGGCCGAACTGCACCGCATCCACACAGTCGCCAGGGAAATGAAAAAACCTGCCCGCATCGCCTTCAGAGTCAATCCTGACGTGGACGCCAAAACCCACCCCTACATCTCCACCGGGCTGAAAGAAAACAAATTCGGCGTCGCTTACGATGAAGCCCTCGCCTGCTACAAAACCGCTGCCGCCATGCCGTATATCACCATCACCGGCATGGATTGCCACATCGGCTCCCAGCTCCTGGACGATGCGCCGCTTCTCGAAGCGCTTGACCGCCTCATCCTGCTCTTTGACAAACTCGCAGCAGAAAGCATCCCGTTACAGCACATTGATATCGGCGGCGGCATCGGCATCACCTACAACCAGGAAAAACCCGTTGCCATACCCGATTACATCGCGCGCCTGCAAAACCGCATCCGCGCCTGGCGCGAAAAACAATACGCAGGCAAACCCCTGCGCCTCATCCTCGAACCCGGCCGCTCCATCAGCGGCAATGCCGGCATCCTCCTGACCGAAGTGCAATACCTCAAAACCACCGCCGCCAAAAACTTCGCCATCGTTGACGCCGCCATGAACGACCTCGTGCGGCCCGCCATGTATGAAGCCTGGCACACCATATTGCCCGTTGAAAAACGAGAAGCCGCCGCAACCCCATACGACATTGTCGGCCCCATCTGCGAATCCGGCGACTGGCTGGCAAGAAACCGGGAACTTTCCATAGAACCCGGCGACCTGCTGGCCATCCTCTCCGCCGGGGCCTACGGCATGGCTATGGCCTCAAACTACAACACCCGTGGAAGAGCCGCCGAAATCATCATTGACAACGGGCAAGCCCGCCTGGTTCGCCGCCGGGAAACCCATGCCGACCTTTTCGCACTGGAACAGCTCCTGCCCTGACCATGTCCGCACTCTGGCAAGCCCGCTTCTTTACCACCGTCAATCACCTGCGCGACCTGCCCAGGCAGGACGCGCCGGAAATTGCCTTTGCCGGCCGCTCCAACGCCGGCAAATCCACCGCCATCAACCTCCTGTGCAACCAGAAAAACCTGGCGCATGCCTCCCGCACACCCGGCCGCACCCGGCACATCAACTTCTTTTCCATCGGCGGCGCCCATGTCGGCCAGCACCGGAAAGACCCCGTCATGGCAGAACAAATCCGCGCCTTCCTCGTAGATTTGCCCGGCTATGGCTACGCCGAAGTGGCAGGAGAAGCCAAACAGCACTGGCAGCAACTGCTGGGCAGCTACCTCCAGACCCGCCCCCGGCTGGCCGGGCTGGTACTGCTCATGGATGCGCGCCGCCCCTTCCAGTCCCTGGATATCCAGATGATCGAGTGGTTTCTCGTCACCGGAAAACCCATACACTGCCTGCTCACCAAATCAGACAAACTCAACAAAAACGAAGCCCGCCAGGCACTGGACAGGGCAAAAACCATCCTCAAAAGCTACATAAACAGCCAGGGCAACCCCCTGCCCTTTTCCGTACAGCTCTTCTCCGCCCCCAAACGGCTGGGCCTCGAAGAAGCTGCCGCCTGGATATGCAGCAAAACCGGCCTGCCGGATAACCCCGCCAACGCAACAGCGGCAAACAACAGCAAAATAGCGAAAGCGCCTCAGGCCCAATAAACGCCGCGCTTTCCAGGAACCCTTCCCCGTCCCATGACCCGGCAAATCACCTACACCCAGGAAATCCTCCGAAAACTCATCCACCTAAGCTCCCTCTGGATGGTCGCCTCCCTGGGATACTTCCCCCGTGCCATAAACACCTGCCTCTTTGCCGCCCTGCTCATCCTCCAAATCGCCATCGAATACGGACACCACAAAAAATGGCCCCTGATCACCGGCCTATATGAGCGCTTCTTCGGCAACATGTTAAGAGAAAGCGAAAAAGGCCAACAATTCCGTCCCAGCGGCGCGCCCTACGTCCTGGCAGCCGCTCTCATGGTCACCCTGCTCTTTGAAAAAACCATTGCTATGGTCGCCCTCTCCACCATGCTCATCGGCGACACCTGCGCCGCCTTAATCGGCCGCCGCTTCGGCAGGCGCAAAATCAACAACGGCAGCAAAAGCATCGAAGGCGCAGCCGCCTTCTGGCTCTCATCCGCCGCCGTCCTCGCCTTCTTCACCATCGCCTGCCAGCGCCCCCCTGCCTTCGCCATCATGGGCATAGCCGGCATCACCCTCGCCATGCTCGCCGAAATCTACGAAAAACAGGTCAGAATAGACGACAACTTCTCCATCCCCCTGGCAATGGGCATCTCCCTCAGCCTCGCCCGCTTCCTGCCCCTTGCCTGACGACACCATCAACCGGCCTGACCGCGCAGGCTCTTGTAAATCTCATCGGAAAAAATCCCCAGCACCTGGCGCTTCATCTCGTCATCAGATAACAGCAGCGAGAAAAAATCCTGGTTCTGCGAAAGCCCCTCAATCAGGGCATCGTCAATACTATCAAAATAGGCAAACTCAAAATTCTGCTGCGTATTGTTTTTCGCGCTGGTCTTCAGCTTCTCCGACTTCATCAGAATATCCCGTACCTGGAGCATCGACTTCACTGCAACATCATTATCATAGGATTTCCCCGTGCGGCTGTTGATTTCGTCAATAATTTCCGAAAGCCGCTTCTCCATATCTTCCGTCAACCCGGAACGGTCGGCATCCGGAAGCTTTACGACAGGGCTTGCCGCCAGATGGGATGCGGCATGTTCCTCCCCTTTCTTCTGGACAAAATGAGACGCCTTGATCTTGCCATCCAGATTGAACCCGCCGCCCGGATGCCTGATATTGATATACGCCAGCAGATACGAAATGAAATTGTACTTCCTGTGCAGGGCCGTATCCTCAAAACAGGAAACCTGTAACAGGAACTCATAGAACCGGACAAACCTGCGCATCACAGCTACGCATTCCCGCTGCGCGTCATGCTCGTAATGCCCCAGAAGCTTCCCGCTCTTGCCAAGAAAAAAGGCCAGCCGCTGCTTCTGCTTGCTTGTCACCTTCCCGGCATACAGGATGTCATTTGCTGCCTCAATATCTGCCGGGTCAATAATCGCATAGGAATCAATTTTGGCCTCCATATCATAAATGGCTTGCGGCGTAACAGAATTGGAGAGCAGCGTTGCCGTGTAATACGGCGCAAAAGCGCGCTTGATCTCCTCATATTTATTAACGAAATCCAGAATAAAAGTCTTCTTGTCATAAGGCAGGCATATCCGGTTCAGCCGGGAAAACGTCTGCACAGCATTCACCCCCTTAAGCTTTTTCAATACATACATGGCGCAAAGCTTCGGCTGGTCAAAACCCGTCTGGTACTTGTTCGCCACCAAAAGCACCTGATAGGCATCCGAATCAAACGCCTTTGGCAGCCTGTCCTCCGGAAAACCGTTCAGCGCCGCCTCCGTGTACTCCGTCTCATCATCCGGCAGCCGCACCTTGCCGGAAAATGCCGCCAGCGCCCTGATATCCGTATAGCCCTTCCTCCTGGTGTAATCATCAAAAGCCTGCCGGTACCTCACAGCCTCCTGCCGGGAACCCGTAATCACCATAGCCTTCGCCGTGCCGCCCAGCTCCTGCATCACCGTCATCCGGAAATGCTCCGCAATCACCTCCACCCGCTGGGCAATATTCGTCTCGTGCAGCGCAACAAAACGGGCAATCTGCCGCCTGGCAGCATTCGTCTTGCAGCGCGGGTCATCCTCAATATCCTTGTTGAGCCGGTAAAACGTATCGTATTCCGTATAATTCTGAAGCACATCCAGAATAAACCCCTCTTCAATGGCCTGCTTCATGGAATACACATGGAAAGCCTCCCGCTGGCCTCTGGCATTCTCGCAGCCAAAAAGCTGGATAGTCGTCGGCTTTGGCGTGGCCGTGAAAGCAAACATGGCAACATTCGCCTGCTTGCCGTTACGGCGGATCTCGTCAGCAATCATATCCTCCACATCCGCCTCGGCCTCTCCCCCCGAACCCAGCGCCTTCGTGACAGCAGCCATATCCTTGCCCGAAGTAGAAGAATGCGCCTCGTCAATAATGACAGCAAACCGCTTGCCCTTCAGGTTCTTCACGCCATCCACAATGAACGGAAACTTCTGGATCGTCGTGGCAATAATCTTCGTGTTGCCGTTTAAGGCAGCCGCAAGGTCGGCAGAAGTACACCTGTCATCCATCACCCTGATCAGGCCAGACTTGTGCGCCATGCCCATGATTGCCCGCTGCAACTGCCTGTCCACAACAACACGGTCTGTCACAATAATAATATTGTCAAAAATGATTCTGTCATCCGCATCATGCAGGCTCGCCAGCCGGTGGGCCAGCCAGGCAATCGTGTTTGTCTTGCCGGAACCGGCGCTGTGCTGAATCAGGTAACTCCGGGAGGAACCGTTCTCCCGGACATCAGCCAAAAGCCGCCGTATTGCATCAAGCTGATGGTATCGCGGGAAAATCAGGTTCTCGCTGCGCTTCACCTTCCCGGTTTCCTCATCCGCCGTTCCCCTGAACTCAATGAAAATAAACCGGCTGATCAGGTCAAGAATCGTATCCTTCGTCAGGATATCCTCCCACATATAGGAAACGCTGTACCTGTCCGCAAACGCCGGATTTCCCGCCCCGGCTGTCACCCCGCTGCCGTCTCCCATATTGAACGGCAGGAAAAATGTGGCCTCGCCAGCCAGCCGCGTAGTCATATAAACCGTTTCCAGATCCATCGCAAAATTGACCAGCGTCCCCGCCTTGAACAAAAACAGGCGCGTCTTCGGGTTGCGCTCCGTGCGAAACTGGTAAATGGCATCCTGGCAAGACTGTCCGGCCGTATTGCACTTCAGCTCAAAGGCCATGATGGCAAGGCCATTTAGGAAAACCACCACATCAATGCGTTCCTTGTCGCTGGCCCACACCTCCTCCATCACGGAAAAAACATTCTTTTGGTACTTCTCCAGCAAATCCTTATTAAAGCCCGTCGCCGGTTTGGTGTACATCAGTTCCAGTTTGATATGGGAAAGCTCAATACCATGCTTCAGGGCCTCCAGCAGGCTGCCGCGCCCCTTCGTGGCCTCGGCATTGATAAAACCGGTAATCGTGTCCTCCAGGCCATCCTTGTAAATTTTGCGTAGGGCGGCCATCCCGTCCGGCTGCGTATCATTCAGGAACTGAAACAGCATCTCCCTGTCAACCGCAAAACGGCGGTCAAAATGGCTGGCCTGGCGCACAACAAAACCGTTATCCTGCTCCAGCCGCTCAAGCAGAAACTGCTGGTAATCCTTTTCGGAAAGAATAGGCTTCACGATGCAGGCACCTCCTTCTTGCCGGTCACATACTCGAAAATCAGGGATTTCTTGTATTTGTCCAGGATTTCAAGCTGTTTTTTCTTGTCGGTAATAGCCGAATCAATCTTGGCGCATTTGGTATCGAGGAAATTGGAAATAGCAACTTGTTCTTTTACTGGCGGATATGGGATATAGGTATTTCCGAAATCAGCAAATGCTATATTCTTACCATCACGGAGTGTCATAGTATATGAATTCATTTTATCGATAAATCCGTTTTCCTTAAACAAATACCTATAGTAACCATCTGCGATGGCGGCAATGGGGAAAAAGACCTGGTAGGCAGGTGAAACGACCCCTTCATACTCAGAATACTCGAATCCTCCCTGAAAACTTCTCAAGCTGATGCAAAAATCACCTTTATGTATCGTTTTGAGCAAAGATAGATCTGCCTTCTCATTAAGTTTAACGGCATTCATCCCTGATAATTTCTCATAAAGTGACTGTGGCACTACGCCAAATTTCTGCGTTGGGGAAAGCAACTGAAGCTCTATAAGATTTCCTCGCATATTCCTTTGCACAAAAAGATATTTCCCTCTATACATTTCCCATGAAATAGGAACCATACCTACCCACTCTTGGCCGCTATCCTTCATCTCCGCATCCGGATTCAGCCCCTTCGTCACCGCTTCGGTAATCACAGAGCGCTTGTACTGCTCCAGCGTATCAATCTGGGACTGGATGTCGGCAGTGAGGGCATCAATCTCGGCACACTTGGTATCAAGAAAAGCGGCAATACAGCGCTGATGATCAATAGCAGGGACCGCTATTGCTAAATTCAATATATATGCAGTGTCGGCTCTTGGCATTTTAGCGCCATAAGTAGATGAATCTATATCATCCAACAAGCATTTATTAAGAAGGCAATATCGTAAAAATGAACTATCTCCACAAAACTCAGAAAATATAAGTAATTCGCTGGTACAAAAGCCATTAACCGGAGAAATAATTACCTTTGCCAGATATGGACGCAATTTCCCGAACATTACATCACCTTCCTTGCATAAACGCTGCAAGGACATTTCATAATTTGTCTCTGTAGAAATAATCTCGTTTGAATAACTAGCTATATTCTCCAGCCCAATATATAAATCACATTCCGGATTAAAAATGTCAGTTTCATTTCGTACGGTTGTCAAATATTTAAGTTTAACAATCTCCCAATCATGTGGAATCAAACCTAAATAATTTACTCCGCTGTCCTTCATCTCCCGCATACCGTCACCCTTTACCCAAAGAGTCTTGCCACCCGTTCAGATACGGAACGCTCCAGCGCCAAAAATTGCGCTTCCAGCTCCGCACTGGGGATGGGCTGCTGGTATTGGTAAAAATACCGGGTGAACGGAATCTCCGCGCCAGTCTTGACAACAGGTTTCTTGGCTCCCAGGTTTTCCTCAAAAAAGGCCTTCGCATCCGGCACATGGGGCCACACCTCGCGGGCCATATAGGTATCAATATCTTCCTCGTACCTGACAAACTCCGTATCCTTCGTCTCCTTGTCGTAAATAATTTCCCCCTTTTTGTCCCGCTGTATCTCGGCCCGCTTGTCTATAACGGAAAGCCCGTCGGCAATCCGCTCCAGCAGTTTCCTGTCTGCCGTGGCGCCGGAAAGAGCCTTGGCTAGCACCGGCATGAAATCAGAAGGAGAAAAATAAACCGTATCGCCGGCAGCAGCATAGAGCGCGGCAACAATGGCATCAAACACCGGCTTGTTCTCCTGGAAAGCCTCCAGCTTCTTCAAATCCTTCCTGGTCAGCTCCTCCGCGCTCTCCAGCGCATCCATCCTGGCGGCATCATAAAGGCCGGAAAGCGCCTCCCTGGAAAGCATCGCCTCAATCCGTTCCGGCGTAATGGCATAGCTGCGCTGGAGCGGCTGCATGACCGTGTATTCCCGGTACATGAACTCCTCGTTGCGATAGATCTTGCAGCAGGCACCCGGCCTGAAATCGGCATACAGTTTCGTGATGGCAGCGCGGTCTTCCGGGCTGATTTCATTTCGCTTGCTTCCCAGCGCCTTGCGGAGCTTGTGGAACATTCCGCTGGCGTCAATCAGCTGAATCTTGCCCTTGCGCTCCATACGCTTGTTCTTGGAAAGCACCCAGATATATGTTGCTATGCCGGTGTTGTAAAACAAGTCTGTCGGCAGCGCAATGATGGCTTCAATCAGGTCACGCTCCAGAAGCCACCGGCGAATCTGGCTCTCTCCGGAAGCCGTACTGCCGGAAAAAAGCGGGCTGCCATTCTCGATAATCGCGGCACGCCCCAGGCTGTCATCCATCTTGTCCACGGCAGATTGCAAGAAAAGCATCTGCATATCGCCGGAACCGGGCAGCCCCGCTCCCCAGCGGCTCTCCGCCCGCCGGTGTTCAGCAACAACCGCATTTTCCACGCCTTCCGCCGCATCCTTGCCGCCCCAGGGCGTGCCAAAAGGCGGATTCTCAATCACAAAGCGCATCTTTGTGCCTTTGAAGCAGTCCGCCTTCATCGTATCCTGATAGCAGATATTCTCTGCGTTCTGCCCCTTGATCATCATCTCTGCAAGGCAGATGGCATACGATTCCGGATTGATCTCCTGCCCGAAAAGGCGCACATCGGCAGTAGGGTTGTACCGCCGGATAAAATTGTACGCTGTGGAAAGCATGCCGCCCGTCCCGCAAGCCTGGTCCAGCACCGTAATGACCTTGCCCGGTTCAAAAATATCATCGCACCCTTCGGCCAGCAGGATATTTACCATAAGCCTGATAATGTCCCGTCCCGTGTAATGGTCGCCTGCCTCGGCATTCTCCGAAAACTTCCGGATCAACTCCTCGAAGATATACCCCATCTTCACGTTGTCAATAGTGCGTGGGTCAAGGTCAAGCTCGGAAAACGCCTTCACCACACTGAGCAGGCGGTTATTCTTGTCCATCTTCTCAATCTGCTTGTCAAAATCCAGGCTCTTGACAATATCCTGGATATTGGCGGAAAACCCCTGTATATAGGATTTGAAATTTGCGGACAGATGGTCGGAATCGTTGAGCAGTTCAGCCAGGTCATATCTGCTGGTGTTATAAAAAGAATAGCCGGAAACCCGGTACATGGCCTTCTCCGGATACGCCGGGTTCTCCTCGTATTTTGCCAACACGGCATCCTTGGTCAGCGCCAGTGCGCATTCAAAGCGCCGGATAATCGTCATGGGGATAATCACATCCTTGTACTTGTCGCTCTGGTACGTGCCGCGCAGCTTGTTCGCTATCGACCAGATGAAATTCACCTCCCCGGAAACATCAATGGGAGAATCATCCCACATGGCATCAATCACCCGTTTTCCTTCCATTGCCTGTTTCCTCCATTCATGAAATTTCCCATACCGGAAAAACGCTGCCAGGCACCGCTGTGCGGCATAAATCAGAGGCAAACGCACCCCCGGCGGATGATGCCCGCGCACCATCCTCGCCTGATTTGCCAGTAAAAAGGCCCCTGCCCGTGCTTTCCCATATGCGCCGGTATCATACCAGCCATTGTGGCCAATTCAACTTCCTGCCGCTGTGTGACACACTTGCGGGCAGCTACCCGGCAGAAAAATGAGGCCATAAATCATCTGCCCTGTGTGGCCGCTGCCATCAGGGCACGGCGCATCACAGCCGCCTGCCCCAAAACAACAAAAGCGCTCTCCCGTCAACCGGCAGTTTCCGAAGTGCTGCATGCGCCGTCTGTTTCTTCCGCCACCCACCGCAAATACGCAGGCAGCCCATCCGCCGCCTGCACGGCAACCACCTCCGGCACTTCATAAGGATGCAGCGCCTTAAGCCGCGCCGAAAGCGCCGCAAAAGCGCGCTTTGTCGTCTTGATCACCAGGCCAATTTCCGCTGCCTCTTCCACCTGCCCCTGCCAGCGGTAAATAGAAAACACCCCCGGCAGCATACTCACACAAGCCGCCAGCCGCTCCCCCACCAGCGCATCCGCAATCCTTTTCGCCGTCTCCCTGTCCGGCGCCGTACTGTAAACCAGCAACACCTTCTCCATTATCTTCCTCTTTCCGAAAACCGCCCGATAATCTGAAAACACACACGCAATAAAAGCGCCGCCTTGCTGGCCCTCCCCCGCCAGAACAGATTTCACCAGTCGCAAAAAACCTCATGCACAGTAAAAACCTTGCCCGCCCAAAACGCCGTTTCATCCCTGCCGGCAGCAGCATACCATGACAATATATAAAAAAACTGCCGCACGCCCCTATTGAAATGGAACAGGACTGCCATAACGCATGAACACCTGTGCAATGTGAATAGGGCGCACTGCTCCGATACGAATATGCCCGATAAAGTAGGGAAGTATTAGAAACCGGACGAACAGAAAAGGCCAAAACCGGCCGGAAACCCGCATGGGTACTTGATTTGAAGGATTTGAATAAAATCCCTGATTTCCGGACAGTTTTGGTAAAAAATCGGTAAAAAACAGCGGGAAAATTCCGGAAAAATCCCTTTTAATTGGTAAAAAATCCGTAATTAAGCCCCAAAAAAATCCCCTTCAAACGCTGTACAAAGCCCCTTTATTCTTTCTTCGACAGCAGATAGTCAATGTGATCTTTGACCAGATGCTTCACGGCATCGGCGTCATCATCGGGGAATCCAAGCAACGGTCTGGCAGGCAAGCCGGGATGGTTGACCTGCTTTCGGTACAGCCCGGCAAACTTCAGTGCTTCGGCTTTTTTCGGTTTGATTTGGTAAGGCTTGGTTCCTTCGTGATGCCACTTTGCCTTTTCATTTCCGAAAGCAAGGGTCAGCACATTGCCGCTTACCGCAGGATGCAGACTGCCCAGCATATCGCCATATTCGTAAAGTATCCGGCTGCTTTTTTTGTTTGCCAGCGTCATGGCGGATAACGGATGCCAGGGCATTCCTTCCGGATCAACCTGTTTGCGGTGCCGTTCCCTGTTACGGTTTAACAGGGTTTCCCCGATGCTTTCCAGTACCGGCTGCGGTTCGGCAATCATCTGCCGGATGCGCGACATCGACTGATGGAAATCTTCTGCTTGTATGTCAATGATAATTTGCATATACTGACCTTACGGTGGTTGGGAGTATCGCTGATTTGCCCAGTGTGCGTATTCCCTCCATTGAACGCAGTCGGCAAATGGCTGCGTTTTTTATTTCTTGTAAAGCAACCGTCCAATCCGCTGGTTATTGAAATATCTCAAACGGTTTTCCAGCTTTTTATGTCCGGTTATGAACGCAGTTGCTCCTGTCCAGCCATTCTTCCCCCACTCAAAACCGCAATGGCATAGCCTTGTTACACACTGCCGGCAAAGTTTTTATAAACCTGTTTCATTTTTACACGCACTGCCGTTCCCACCATCCATCGCATTGCTTCTTATTTATTCCTCTTTAACCAGCCTCTTTTCTCTTTCCCTTCTTCCCTCCCCTATCCGCTTTACCCCCGGCACATAACAAAAAAGCCGGGAAACCCCGGCCTTTTTGAACCCTTCTGAAAAAGATTATGCCTTTTTCTCGGTTTTGTCTTCGGCTGCCGCTGCCGGTTCGGGACGATCCACCAGCTCAACATAAGCCATCGGCGCATTATCGCCAACCCGGAACCCCATCTTCAGGATACGCAGATAACCTCCGTTGCGGTTGGCATAGCGCGGACCCAGTTCGCCAAACAGTTTGACCACCATTTCACGGTCGCGGAGACGGCTAAATGCCAGGCGCTTGTTGGCCAGCGTATCCTTCTTGCCCAGCGTAATAATCGGCTCCACCACCCGGCGCAATTCCTTGGCCTTCGGCAAAGTCGTCTTGATAGCCTCATGGCGCAGAAGCGAAACACACATATTGCGCAGCATGGCAAGACGGTGAGATGTAGTGCGGTTGAGCTTCCTCAATCCGTGACGATGACGCATAATATTTCCTCTTTTATCTTGAAATCCGGCTCTTCTATCAGCAAACCGCTGCGGGCCGGTTCACGTTAAAAAACACTTCCCGGTATTACTTTTCCAGTCCCGGCGGAGGCCAGTTATCCAGCTTCATGCCCAGCGTCAGACCGCGCGAAGCCAGCACTTCCTTAATCTCGTTCAACGACTTGCGGCCCAGATTCGGCGTCTTCAGCAGCTCATTTTCACTGCGCTGGATCAGGTCGCCGATATAATTGATATTTTCCGCTTTCAGGCAGTTGGCCGAACGCACCGTCAGCTCAAGATCATCAACCGGACGAAGCAGAACCGGATCAACCGGCGGAAGCTGCGACATCGCTTCAGAAGAAGCTTCCGTCCCTTCAAGCGCGGCGAAAACACTCAGCTGGTCAACCAGAATACGGGCAGACTGGCGAATAGCCTCCTCAGCCGTAATCACACCGTTAGTCTCAATATTGAGAATCAGCTTGTCCAGGTCAGTACGCTGCTCAACCCTGGCAGACTCAACCGAATAGGAAACACGGCGGACAGGCGAAAAAGAAGCATCCAGAATAATGCGGCCAATCGTCTTGTTGGCATCTTCCGAAAGCCTGCGCACATTCCCCGGCACATAGCCCCGGCCCGTTTCCACCTTCACCTGCATATCCAGCTTGCCGCTTTCCGTCAGGTGCGCAATCACATGCTCCGGATTGATAATTTCCACATCATGCGGCAACTCAATATCAGCCGCTGTCACAATACCCGGCCCTTCCTTCTTCAGGGTCAGGGTAACTTCCTCCCGGTTATGCAGCTTGAACACCACGCCCTTCAGGTTCAGGAGCAAATCAACCACATCCTCCTGCACCCCGTCCAGCGTAGAATACTCATGCACCACACCGGCTATCGTCACTTCTGTCGGCGCATAACCGGGCATGGAAGAAAGCAAAACACGGCGCAAGGCATTGCCCAGCGTATGTCCATATCCCCGCTCAAAAGGCTCCATCTCCACCCTGGAGTGGCCTGCGCCCAGCACCTCCACATTGATAATGCGCGGCTTGAGAAAATTGTTTGGCATAAAATGTCCTTTTCAATACCCTCGGCTCGTTACACCGATAAGGCTGATGGCACAAACAGAAAAACAAAAAGAGGATGGCTTTTCAGAAGCCATCCCTCGTCATTAACGCGAATACAACTCAATAATCAGCGATTCATTGACGTCATTGGCAAACTCGGAGCGATCCGGAACACGCTTGAACTGGCCTTCCATCTTCTGTGCGTCAACCGAAACCCACTCTGCCATGCCGATTTGCTCTGCCAAAGAAAGCGATTCAATAATACGTGCCTGTTTCTTGGCCTTCTCGCGAATAGCCACTACATCATTGGGCTTGACCAGGTAAGAAGGAATATTCACCACCCTGCCATTCACCGTAACAGCCTGGTGACTCACCAGCTGGCGGCTTTCGGCGCGGGTCGAACCAAACCCCATGCGGTAAACCACATTGTCCAGGCGCGTTTCCAACAGCTGCATCAAATTGTCGCCCGTATTGCCTTTCCTGCGCTCAGCTTCGGCAAAATAACGGCGGAACTGCCTTTCCAGCACGCCGTACATACGTTTCACTTTTTGTTTCTCGCGAAGCTGATTGCCATAATCAGACATACGTGCGCCGGAACGCAGCCCGTGCTGCCCCGGTTTCACATCCAGCTTGCATTTGGAATCCAGCGAGCGGCGGGCGCTCTTTAAGAAAAGATCAGTGCCTTCACGGCGGGAAAGCTTGGCCTTCGGCCCAATATAACGTGCCACAATAGTTCCTTTACAATCAATGACGCCCCGAATACATTGCAATTCAGGCGCTAGTCAGGCCATCTTTGGCCTGACAGTGGTCTTAAACAAAAAAATCAGATACGGCGGCGCTTGGGAGGACGGCAGCCGTTATGCGGAATCGGAGTAATATCCTGGATCTGGGTAATGCGAATACCCAGATTGTTCAGGGCACGCACAGCAGATTCACGGCCAGGCCCAGGGCCTTTGATGCGCACCTCCAGATTCTTGATCCCATACTCCATGGCAACCTTCCCTGCGGATTCCGCAGCCACCTGTGCGGCAAACGGGGTGGATTTGCGCGAACCCCTGAAACCTGCACCGCCAGAAGTTGCCCAGGTCAGAGTATTGCCCTGACGGTCGGTGATCGTGATGATCGTATTGTTAAAAGAAGCATGAACATGCGCCACTCCTTCCGCAATATTTCTCTTCACTTTTTTGCGCACACGAGATGCTGCGCTGCTTGATGCTTTTGCCATATTTAAAATCCTTGATCCTTCTACGATTCAAACAGGATGGTTACTTATTTCTTCAGAGCCTGTGCTGCCTTGCGCGGTCCCTTCCGGGTGCGTGCGTTCGTACGGGTGCGCTGCCCCCTCACAGGCAATCCGCGACGGTGGCGCAGCCCGCGATAACACCCCAGATCCATCAGGCGTTTTACGCTCATGGAAACTTCACGGCGCAAATCACCTTCAATCAGGTAGTGGTTCAGGGCATCACGAAGCTTTTCAAGTTCATTGTCATCGAGATCCTTGACCTTTTTGGACGGTTCCACACCGGTGGCCTCGCAAATTTCCTTCGCGCGCGGACGGCCAATGCCATAAATAGCCGTCAGGCCGATAACTATATGCTGATGATTGGGAATATTTACCCCTGCAATACGTGCCATTCGTTAGTCCTAATAATGCCGTTATTAACCTTGACGCTGTTTATGACGTTTTTCCGTGCAAATAACACGTATTACGCCATTGCGCTTGATAATCTTGCAATTGCGGCAGATCCGCTTGACAGATGCCTGTACCTTCATTTTCAACCTCTTTCAAAACTAATATACGAGCGGTTCGCGCTACTTTGACCGGAAAACAATCCGGGCACGGCTCAAATCATAAGGCGTCAATTCAACCGTCACCTTATCCCCCGGAAGAATACGAATATAGTTCATACGCATTTTTCCGGATATATGCCCCAGCACAATATGTCCATTTTCCAGCTTGACGCGAAAAGTTGCGTTGGGCAGATTGTCAACAATTTCCCCCTGCATCTGGATAACGTCATCTTTTGCCATAGGTTGCTGCTTCTCTTCTTACAATTCAGTTATTAAAGGGCCCATTATCCCTTGAAATTAGACTTCTTCAACAACGATTCATATTGGTGCGACATAACAAAATTCTGTATCTGCGCCATAAAATCAATCGTCACCACCACAATAATCAACAAGGAAGTTCCGCCAAAATAAAACGGCACATTCCATTTTGCCACCAAAAACTCCGGAAGCAGGCACACCAGCGTAACATATATCGCACCCGCCAAAGTCAGGCGCATCAAAATCCTGTCAACATAACGCGCCGTCTGCTCTCCCGGGCGGATACCCGGAATAAAAGCGCCGCTCTTTTTCAGGTTATCTGCCGTCTCACGGCTGTTAAATACCAGTGCCGTATAGAAAAAACAGAAGAAAATAATAGCAATGGCATACAAAAGAGCATGCATCGGTTCCCCCGGCCCCAGTGAAGCCGAAAGATCCTTAAGGAAACGGACAAACATATTATCCGATTCTGTGCCTGTTGCAAACCACCCTGCAATCGTTGCCGGAAACAATATAATGGACGAAGCAAAAATCGGAGGAATAACGCCGGCCATATTAACCTTCAGCGGCAAATGCGTGCTTTGGCCGCCATAAATCTTGTTACCCACCTGGCGCTTGGCATAATTCACCAGAATCCGGCGCTGGCCGCTCTCGATAAAGACCACCAGGAAAGTCACCCCGGCAACAATCACGCAAATCACAAGAGCCGAAATCGCGCTCATGGACCCCGTGCGGACCAACTCGAACAAACCGCCAATCGCATTAGGCAAACCAGCGGCAATACCGGCAAAAATCAGGATGGAAATCCCGTTGCCAAGGCCTCTTTCCGTAATCTGTTCGCCAAGCCACATCAAAAACATCGTTCCGGTCAAAAGCGTCACAACTGCTGTAAAACGAAACAACAGCCCCGGCTCAATCACCAAACCGGGCTGAGATTCAACAGCAATAGCAATACCCAGGCCCTGAAACGCGGCCAGAAGCAGCGTGCCATAACGCGTATATTGCGTCATCTTCCGGCGGCCTGCCTCCCCCTCTTTTTTCAGCGCAGCAATCTGGGGAGAAACAATGCCGATCATCTGCATGATAATCGAAGCGGAAATGTAAGGCATAATGCCCAGCGCAAACACCGAAAAACGGGAAAGCGCACCGCCCGAAAACATGTTGAACATGCCAAGGATTCCCCCTTCATTTTGCCTGAAGAGAAAAGCCAGCTGATCCGGGTCAATACCGGGAACCGGTATATGGGCGCCAATCCGGTAAACCACCAGTGCGCCGAGCAAAAACCACAGGCGCCCCCACGGAAAACCGCTCACCGAACCTTTTGCCGGCGGCACCGCCACTCTAGATGATGTTGCCAATCGATTTCCCCGTTATCCTTACGCGACAGTCCCGCCCTGAGCCTCAATCGCTGCACGCGCGCCTTTCGTAACCGTCAGCCCCGAAAGATTGACCCGCTTGCTCAGCTCGCCCGAGAGAATGACCCGTACTTCCCTGACAAGTTGCGAAACAATGCCGGCCTGCTTCAGCACCAGCAAATCCACATCAGTCACCGCCAGTTTTTCCAGGTCGGAAAGCCGTACTTCCGCACGATAGGGAACCGCCATGGATTTAAACCCGCGCTTCGGCAAACGCCGTTGCAACGGCATCTGGCCGCCCTCAAAACCAACCCTGTGGAAACCGCCGGCACGCGATTTTTGCCCCTTGTGGCCGCGGCCTGCCGTCTTGCCCAAACCGGAACCAATTCCCCGACCAACCCTGCGCGCAGTTTGCTTTGCGCCGGCGGCAGGTTGCAAATTATTCAATTTCATAGCTTACCCTGTAGGCTGTTTTTCCGTAATCAGGAAACCACTTTAACAAGAAAAGAAACCTTGTTGATCATTCCGCGAACAGCCGGTGTATCTTCCAGCGTAGAAACGGAATTCAGACGACGCAGTCCAAGGCCGCGCACCGTAGCACGCTGTGACTCCCTTGTTCCGATCAGGCTTTTGACAAGCTTTACCTTGATTTGATTAGAAGACATAGTCACTTACCTTTTACCCGATGATTTCCTCAACTGACTTGCCGCGCTTGGCAGCAATCTCCGACGGCGTGTTCATGGATTCCAGCGCATTCATCGTAGCGCGAACCATATTGTAGGGATTACTGGAACCAAATGACTTGGCCACCACATTCGTTACCCCCAGCACATCAAACATGGCGCGCATAGCGCCGCCTGCAATCACACCCGTACCCTGTTTGGCCGGATTCAGCATCACCTTGGAAGCGCCATGCTTGCCAATCAAAGTATGCTGCAGCGTCCCGTCCTTCAGAGTTACCTTGATCATATTGCGGCGAGCCTCTTCCATTGCCTTTTGCACCGCAACAGGCACCTCCTTGGATTTGCCCTTTCCCATACCGATACGGCCATCGCCATCTCCCACGACCGTCAGCGCAGAAAAACCCATGATACGGCCGCCTTTAACCACCTTGGTTACGCGGTTGACGGCAATCATTTTTTCGCGCAAACCATCATCAGGCCGTTCGCTCTGCATTTTCTGTTGCATTTTTGCCATGGAATATCCCTCAGAACTTCAGACCGGCTTCACGCGCTGCCTCTGCCAGCGCCTTGACACGGCCATGATAACGAAAACCGGAACGGTCAAAAGCAACCTCGGTAATACCTGCCTTCAACGCTTTCTCCGCAACCCTCTTTCCAACCAGCGCCGCAGCTGCCACATTGCCGCCAGCGCCCGGTTTGCCGCCAAGCTGCTGCCGCACTTCGCTTTCTGCCGTAGAGGCCGATGCCAGGACACGGGAGTCAGGCGCAACAACATTGGCATAAATATGCATATTGGTACGATGCACCGACAAACGGTTTACCCCCAACACCGCAATTTTGGCCCGGGTCTGACGCCCGCGACGCAAACGTGATTGTTTTTTGTTCATCACACGCCCCTATTACTTCTTCTTGGTTTCTTTAAGCCTGACCACTTCGTCAACATAGCGAACACCCTTGCCCTTGTAAGGCTCAGGACGGCGATATGCACGAACCTCGGCAGCCACCTGCCCCACAACCTGCTTGTCAACCCCCTTGAGGATGATTTCAGTTTGCGATGGCGTCTCACATTTGACGCCTGCCGGCATTTTATGCGCAACAGGATGGGAAAAACCCAGAGACATATTCAGCGTATCCCCTTGCGCTTGCGCACGAAAACCCACGCCAACCAGCGTCAGGCGGCGTTCAAAACCCTTGCTGACGCCCTGAACCATATTGTTTAACAACGCACGGGTTGTCCCCCACATAGCCTGGGCCTCACGGCTTTCGTTTGTCCGCTCAACCATCAGGCACTTGTTTTCCTCTTTTACCCGGACATGCTCGGAGAGATCACGCGACAACGTGCCCAGTGAACCCTTGACCGTAATCTGCCCGCCAGAAAGACTGACGGTAACGCCATCCGGAATAGCAATCGGCATTTTTCCAACTCTTGACATGCTTGACTCCTCAGGCTACATAACAGATCACTTCGCCGCCTACGCCGGTTGCGCGCGCCTTGCGATCCGTCATCACCCCCTTCGGGGTAGAAACAATAGCAACGCCCAGACCGTTCATCACGCTCGGCAGCTCATCACGTCCCTTGTAAATACGAAGGCCAGGACGGGAAACACGCTCCAGCCGTTCAATAACAGGACGCCCAACATAATACTTCAAAGCAATACTTAACTCGGCCTTGCCGCCTTCTTCCTTCACGCCGAAAGATTCAATATACCCCTCCTCTTTCAGCACATTTGCAATAGCCACCTTAACCTTTGAAGAAGGCATCGAGACGGAATTTTTATTGACTTGCTGCGCATTGCGGATGCGAGTCAGCATATCTGCGATAGGATCGCTCATACTCATGAATATTCCCTCCTGCTACCAGCTGGCTTTGGTAACGCCGGGAATCTCGCCATTCATGGCGAACTCCCGGAGCTTGGTACGGCCCAGGCCAAATTTTCTATAGGTGCCGCGCGGACGGCCGGTAAGCGCGCAGCGATTGCGCTGACGGGTCGGATTTGCATTGCGCGGCAACGATTGCAATTTCAGACGCGCCTCGTAGCGTTCTTCGTCTGTCTTGCCCTGATCGTCAATAATTGCCTTCAAAGCGGTGCGCTTGGCGGCATACTTTTTCACCAGATCCGCACGCTTCTTTTCACGATTAATAAGTGCCAGTTTAGCCATACTGCCTCAGTTTCTGAACGGAAATTTAAATGCGGAGAGGAGCGCTTTAGACTCGTCATCCGTCTTGGCGGTTGTCGTAATGCTGATATTCAGACCGCGCAAGGCATCTATTTTGTCATATTCAATCTCGGGAAAAATAATCTGTTCCCGAATCCCCAGATTATAGTTACCCCTGCCGTCAAAAGACCTGGCAGAAATCCCGCGGAAATCCCTCACACGCGGCAACGCAATCGTCACAAGGCGGTCAAGGAACTCATACATCCGCTCGCCGCGCAGCGTCACCATGCAGCCAATCGGGTAACCGTCGCGAATCTTGAATCCGGCAATCGATTTTTTTGCCTTGGTCACAACCGGCTTCTGGCCGGCAATCTTGCCCAGATCCTCAATCGCATGATCAATAATCTTTTTATCTGCCACCGCTTCAGACAAACCCATATTCAGGGTTATCTTGGTAATGCGAGGCACCTGCATTACGGTCTTGTAGGAAAATTGCGCCATCAGATCAGGCACAACCTTTTCCCTGTAAAAATCTCTTAAACGCGCCATAATTATTTCGCCCCAACAACTCTGCCACTGGATTTGTAAACGCGAACCTTCTTGCCGTCCACAACCTTGAAACCCACACGCTCAGCCTTATTAAAAACCACGTCATACAATGCCACATTGGAGACATGAATCGGCATCTGTTTATTTTCAATTCCTCCTGTTGCCCCCGTCATCGGGTTGGGACGAATCGTCTTTTTAACCACATTAATATTCTTGACAACAACATAGTCATCCAGGCAACGTTCCACAATACCGCGCTTGCCCTTATCCTTGCCGGCCAGAACAATGACCTCATCATCTTTTCTGATTTTTTTCATTACACTCCCCTACAGCACTTCAGGCGCAAGAGAAACAATCTTCATAAAGCGCTCGGTACGCAATTCACGGGTAACCGGCCCGAAAATACGCGTGCCAATCGGTTCCAGCCTGGCATTGAGCAAAACAGCGGCGCTGCCGTCAAACTTGATCAGCGATCCATCAGGCCGGCGCACCCCTTTGGCCGTACGGACAACGACAGCATTGTAAATTTCGCCTTTTTTTACCCTTCCCCGCGGTGCAGCGCTTTTGACTGCAACCTTGATAATGTCGCCGATACCGGCGTAACGGCGCTTGGAACCGCCCAACACCTTGATGCACAAGACTTCTCTTGCGCCCGTGTTGTCGGCCACCTTCAAACGGCTTTCATTCTGAATCATATTTTCTTTCCCAACTTGAATTCGTCCAGACACCTGTCTGACGATCAGTCTTGGTCCCGCCATCTGATGTTTTTCACATCATCTGATTGGGTTGACAGTTCTACACCAAAGCTTCGCACCATACCTGCGGTGCGAAGCTCGTAATTATTACATCAATATCAAGCTAACGCAAGCGTTTTATATCACCTGCGCAACCTGCACAACACGGGTTACCACCCATGCCTTGTTTTTGGAAAACGGACGGCTTTCCCGTATTTCAACAGTATCACCCACCTTGGCTTCATTGGCCTCGTCATGCGCCAGATATTTTTTTGAACGTCTGACGATTTTGCCGTAAAGCGGGTGCTTGACACGGCGCTCAATCAGGACAGAAACAGTTTTATCCATTTTGTCGGAAACAACCCTGCCCGTCAGCGCGCGCTGAACTTTTGCCTGATCACTCATTATTTATTGCCCTTTGCATTCATAACCGTCTTTACACGTGCAATATCACGCCTGACTTTCTTCATCTGGGAAGTATTTGTCAACTGCTGGGTGGCTTTTTGCATACGAAGGCTGAACTGCGCCTTTAACAGGTCATTCAATTCCTGGCGCAATGCAGCCTGATCTTTATCGCGAAGCTCGGAAGCTTTCATAATTACTCCTTCACTGGCCAATCCGGCGAGTCACAAACATGGTAGGAAGCGGTAACTTGGCTGCGGCGAGATTAAATGCCTCGCGCGCCAACTCTTCACTGACACCGTCCATTTCATAAAGCATTTTTCCGGGGCGGATTTCCGCAACCCAATACTCCGGATTACCCTTGCCGCTACCCATACGAACCTCTGCCGGTTTCTCGGAAATCGGCTTGTCCGGAAAAACCCGAATCCAGATACGGCCGCCGCGCCGGATATGACGCGTCATTGCCCGGCGGGCCGCTTCAATCTGGCGTGCGGTAAGCCTTCCGCGGCCGGTTGCCTTAAGTCCGAAATCCCCAAAAGAAACATGGGTGCCGCGCTCATGCGAAATACCGACATTGCGCCCTTTTTGTTCTTTCCTGTATTTTCTGCGTCTTGGCTGCAGCATAATTATTCTCCTGCCGTTTCAGCTGGTGCGGACTCCGGTGCTGCATCCGCCTTCTTCGCACGAATACGTTTGACACCGCCCGGCGCCGAAGCGCCATCCACTTTCCTTACACGTTGTTTCCCGGCCGGTTTTGCATCGTCACGGCGTGCGCCGCGGCGGCGCCTGTCTTCCTCGACACCAGCCTCCACTTTTTGCGCCTCGTCATTGCCCAGACGGTCGCCTTTATATACCCAGACCTTGACGCCAATAATACCGTAAGTCGTCAACGCCTCGCTGAAACCGTAATCAATATCGGCACGCAACGTATGCAACGGCACCCGGCCCTCGCGATACCACTCCGTGCGGGCAATCTCAATACCGTTCAGACGTCCGGAAGACATAATCTTGATACCCTGCGCGCCAAGACGCATGGCATTTTGCATGGCACGGCGCATGGCGCGGCGGAACATAATCCGTTTTTCAAGCTGTTGCGTAATAGAATCAGCAATAAGCTGCGCATGCGTTTCCGGCTTGCGGATTTCTTCAATATTGACATGCACCGGCACCCCCATAATCCGGGTCAGGTCATTCTTCAGCACCTCAATATCCTCACCCTTCTTGCCGATTACCACGCCCGGCCTGGAACTGTAAATCGTAAAGCGGGCATTCTTCGCCGGCCGCTCAATAACGACATGACCGACGGAGGCATTCTTCAGCTTTTTCCTGAGATAGGTCCGGGCCTGCAAATCCTCGTTGAGCATACCGGCAAAATTACCGTTACCGGCATACCAGCGGGATGCCCAGTTGCGCGCCACCGCAAGACGAAATCCGGTTGGATGAATCTTTTGTCCCATCGTAGTCCCCTTAGTTGCCGACAGTCACATAAATGTGACAGGTTTGTTTGGTTACGCGATCACCGCGGCCTTTTGCACGTGGCCTGTAACGCTTCAGGAACTGGCCTTTTTCGACATACACCGAAGACACCTTCAGTTCATCAATATCCGCCCCATCATTATGTTCGGCATTCGCAATAGCGGATTCCAGAACACGTTTGATAATCATCGCACCTTTTTTCGGGGAGAAAGTCAGAATATCAAGCGCCTGATCCACCTTCTTCCCGCGGATCATATCAGCCACCAGGCGGCCTTTTTGCGCTGACAGACGCGCGCCACGGAGAACAGCTTTTGTTTCCATCATTGCCATAGCTCTCTCCTACCTTTTTGCTTTCTTGTCGGCAGCATGACCCTTGAAAGTCCGGGTCAACGCAAATTCGCCGAGTTTGTGTCCAACCATATTCTCGGAAATATAGACCGGCACATGCTGTTTGCCATTATGCACAGCAATAGTCAGTCCAATAAAATCCGGCATGATCGTCGAGCGGCGCGACCAGGTCTTGATCGGCCTCTTGTCTTTGGATTCCTGCGCAGCTTCCACCTTCTTGATCAGGTGGGCATCACAGAAAGGTCCCTTTTTCAATGAACGTGTCATATGCTACCCCTATTTTTTCTTGCCACGGCGTGAAACGATCATCGAAGTCGTACGCTTGTTGCTGCGCGTCTTCATGCCCTTGGTTTTCTGGCCCCACGGTGAAACCGGATGACGGCCGCCAGACGTCCGGCCTTCACCGCCGCCATGCGGGTGATCCACCGGATTCATTACAACGCCGCGCACAGTCGGACGGACACCGCGCCACCGCTTGGCGCCTGCCTTGCCGATCTTGCGAAGGCTGTGTTCGGCATTGCCCACCTCGCCGATAGTTGCCCGGCATTCAATATGAACGCGGCGAACCTCACCGGAACGAAGACGAACCTGCGCATACATCCCTTCGCGCGCCATCAGCACAACGCTTGCACCGGCGCTTCTCGCCATTTGCGCGCCTTTTCCCGGCAAAATTTCAACACAGTGAATCGTTGTGCCCACCGGGATATTCCTCAAAGGCAGACAATTCCCCGTCTTGACCGGCGCTTCCGAACCATTCATCAACTGGTCGCCTGCCGCCAGCCCCTTGGGCGCAATAATGTAACGGCGCTCGCCATCAGCATAGCAAACCAGTGCAATATCAGCCGTGCGGTTCGGATCATACTCAATCCGCTCCACTTTGGCCGGAACATTGTCCTTGTTGCGCAAAAAATCAATCAGGCGGTAATGATGCTTGTGTCCGCCCCCCATATGGCGGGTAGTAATACGCCCATTGTTGTTCCTGCCGGCGCTTTTTGATTTCTTTTCAACCAGCCCCGCATAAGGACGCCCCTTATACAAATCCGGATTGATTACCTTCAGCACCCCCCGGCGGCCAGGTGATGTCGGCTTGACTTTAACAAGAGCCATCTTAAGCCTCCTCGGCAAAATTGATTTCCTGGCCGGGTTTTAAGCAAACATAGGCATGTTTGACATGATTTTTCCTGCCAAGCGTTTTTCCGGAGCGCTTTTGCTTGCCAATACGATTCAGCATTTGCACAGACTCCACCTCAACCTTGAAAAGGTTTTCCACTGCCGCCTTCACCTCCGGCTTGGTCGCATCTTTCATGACGCGAAAAACCACCTGCTCGTTCTTCTCGGCAGTCATCGTGGCTTTTTCGGAAATAACAGGAGCCAGCAGCACCTTCATCATGCGCTCCTCACTCACCTTTTTCATTCCATTCATGACAGCATCTCCTCAATCTTGCCCAGCGCGGCGCGCGTTATCAACACGTCCTTGAAATAGACAAGCGAAACCGGATCGGCCTGATGCGGTTCCAGCACCAGCACATTGCGCAAATTACGGGATGCCAAATACAGGTTTTCATCCAGATTGTCCGTCAGAACAAGAACCGAACCAAAACCAAAGGCCTTGAGCTTGTCTGCCAGCGCTTTTGTCTTGGGCGTTTCAAGAGAAAGCTCATCAATCACCGTCAGACGGCCCTCCCGCGCCAACTGCGAAAGAATAGAGCACACGCCTGCCCGATACATCTTCTTGTTGACCTTATGGGAAAAATTCTCTTCTCCCGTATTGGGGAAAGCACGGCCGCCCCCGCGCCACAGCGGCGAAGAAGCCATACCCGAACGGGCACGTCCCGTTCCTTTCTGACGCCACGGTTTTTTGGTGGTATGCGCCACCGTGCGGCGCGTTTTCTGCATACTGTTGGCGCCACGGGCGTTAGCCTGAAAAGCCACCACAATCTGATGAATAAGCGCTTCGTTATATTCGCGGCCAAAAATAGTATCCGGCGCTTCAACTTTGGCAGACTGGTCGCTGCCGTTAAGGAGCTTGAGTTCCATAATTTATGCCCCCTTCTTGGCTGCGGCTTTTGCCGCCGGTCTGACAATAACCTGCCCGTTCTTTGCACCGGGAACCGCTCCCTTAAGCATCAGAAGCTGACGCTCGGCATCAATACGGGCAACCTCAAGATTCTGCACAGTACGGGTTACATCACCCATATGCCCCGTCATTTTCTTTCCTTTGAAAACGCGGCCGGGATCCTGGTTCATACCAATAGAACCAGGCACATTGTGCGAAACAGAGTTACCGTGCGTAGCACGGCCGGATCCGAAATTATGGCGTTTGATCGTACCGGCATATCCCTTGCCAATCGAGACGCCCTGCACATCAATCTTCTGCCCCACTTCAAAAATATCGGCCGTAACAGCATCACCCGGCTTCATATCTGCCGCAGCGGATTCATCAATACGGAATTCCTTCAGGACACTGCCCGCCTCCACACCTGCTTTTCTGTAATGACCAGCAGCAGCTTTATTCACACGGGAGGGGCGGCGACTTCCAAATGCGACCTGCACAGCGGCATAGCCGTCTGTTTCAGTCGTCTTGACTTGCGTAATACGGTTGCCAGACACATCCACCACAGTAACAGGGATAGCCTCCCCCTCATCCGTGAAGATACGCATCATACCAACCTTACGCCCAATAAGGCCCAGGCTCATTTTATTCTCCATTCCTGTCTGCGATTGGACAGGTTGTCTAATATTCATATCACCACCCCAAAAGCCATTTTCAGGGTGGTTGGGCATTATAGCCCGTGTCTGCTTATCACACAACCGCAAAAACAGACTTTCTTTCCATCAAAACAATTATTGCAGTTTGATTTCGACATCTACCCCTGCCGGCAAATCAAGCTTCATCAGCGCATCAACCGTTTTGTCAGTCGGATCAATAATATCCATCAGGCGCTGGTGCGTCCTGATTTCAAACTGGTCGCGGGAAGTCTTGTTAACGTGCGGCGAACGCAGCACATCAAAACGCTGAATGCGTGTCGGCAAAGGAACCGGCCCCTTGACAACCGCACCCGTTCTTTTTGCCGTATCAATAATTTCCTGCGCCGACTGATCAATCAGCTTATAGTCAAAAGCTTTCAGGCGAATACGAATTTTCTGGTTTTGCATGATTACATTCCAAAGAGCGAACTGCGGATGTTGCCATCCGCAGTATATATCCACATCAAAAATACGATTACAGCAGCTTACTCCATAATCTTGGAGACCACGCCGGCGCCGACAGTTCTGCCGCCTTCACGGATGGCGAAGCGCAAGCCTTCTTCCATAGCCACCGGCGAAATGAGTTTGACGGTGATGGAAACATTGTCTCCCGGCATGACCATTTCTTTGTCTTTGGGCAATTCAACGGATCCGGTGACGTCTGTTGTCCTGAAGTAGAATTGCGGCCGGTAGTTGTTGAAGAAGGGGGTATGACGGCCTCCTTCGTCTTTGGACAAAACGTAGATTTCTCCGGTAAAGTGGCTGTGCGGCTTGATGGAGCCGGGTTTGGCCAGCACCTGGCCGCGCTCGACTTCTTCTCTCTTGGTGCCGCGCAGCAGTACGCCGATGTTGTCGCCTGCCTGCCCCTGATCAAGGAGTTTTCTGAACATTTCCACGCCGGTGCAGGTGGTCTTGGCGGTTTCTCTGATGCCGACAATTTCGATTTCTTCGCCTACTTTGATGACGCCGCGTTCTACACGCCCGGTAACAACGGTGCCGCGCCCGGAGATGGAGAAGACGTCTTCTACGGGCATAAGGAAGGTGCCGTCTACGGCGCGCTCCGGCTCAGGGATGTAGGTGTCCAAGGCTTCTGCCAGGGAAAGGATGGATTGTTCGCCCAGTTCGCCTGTGTCGCCTTCGAGCGCCAGTTTGGCGGAGCCTTTGATGATAGGGGTGTCGTCTCCGGGAAATTCGTAGCGGGAGAGAAGTTCGCGCACTTCCATTTCTACGAGTTCGAGGAGTTCTGCGTCATCTACCATGTCGCATTTGTTGAGGTAGACGATGATGTAGGGTACGCCTACCTGGCGGGCCAGCAGGATGTGTTCGCGGGTCTGGGGCATGGGGCCGTCTGCCGCAGAGCAAACGAGGATGGCACCGTCCATTTGGGCTGCGCCGGTGATCATGTTTTTGATGTAGTCGGCGTGCCCAGGGCAGTCTACGTGGGCGTAGTGGCGGTTGGCGGTTTCGTATTCTACGTGGGAGGTGTTGATGGTGATGCCACGGGCTTTTTCTTCGGGCGCCGCATCAATCTGGTCGTAGTCTTTGGCTTCGCCTCCGTATTTCTTGGCCAGTATGGTGGCTATCGCTGCCGTCAGGGTGGTCTTGCCGTGGTCTACGTGACCAATTGTGCCTACGTTGACGTGCGGCTTTGTCCTCTCAAATTTGCTCTTTGCCATGGTTGTTTTCCTTCAAAAAGAACGATTTATTTATCAAAAATTACCTTTTTCACCCGAAAGCCGGGCAGAAATTACTTTGCTTTTGCACTGACAACCGCGTCAGCAACATGTTTGGGCGCTTCAGCATAATGTTTGAATTCCATCGTGTAAGTCGCACGCCCCTGGGTTGCCGAACGCAATGCGGTAGCATAACCAAACATCTCTGACAGCGGCACCTCTGCACGAATAATCTTGCCGCCGCCGCCCGGAATCTCATCCATCCCCTGCACCATACCGCGCCGGGAAGAAAGATCCCCCATAACCGTACCGGCATAATCTTCCGGCGTTTCCACCTCCACAGACATCATCGGCTCAAGCAAAACCGGATTGGCCTTGCGCAAACCATCCTTCAGCGCCATGGAAGCCGCCATCCTGAACGCATTCTCGTTGGAGTCAACATCATGGTATGAACCGAAAAACAGCGTCACCTTGACATCAACCACCGGATACCCGGCCATCACGCCAACCGGCAGCGTATCAACAATTCCCTTCTCAACAGCCGGAATATATTCGCGAGGAACAACACCACCCTTGATAGCATCAACAAACTCAAAGCCCTTGCCTGCCTCCTGCGGCTCAATCTTCAGCACAACGTGGCCATACTGGCCGCGGCCGCCGGACTGCTTGATAAACTTGCCCTCCACTTCCTCGCAGACAGAACGAATTGTCTCGCGATAGGCAACCTGCGGCTTGCCAACCGTTGCCTCCACACCAAATTCCCGGCGCATACGGTCAACAATAATATCCAGATGCAGTTCACCCATGCCGGAAATAATAGTCTGCCCGGATTCCTCATCCGTACGCACCCTGAAAGAAGGATCCTCCTGCGCCAGACGGCCCAGTGCAATCCCCATCTTTTCCTGGTCGGCCTTGGTTTTCGGTTCAACCGCCTGGGAAATGACCGGATCAGGGAACTCCATCTTCTCCAGCGTAATCGGCGCAGAGGGATCGCACAGTGTCTCACCCGTAGCAGCCTCACGCAGCCCTACCGCAGCTGCGATATCGCCGGCACGCACCTCCTTGATTTCCTCCCGGTTATTGGCATGCATCTGCAAAATACGGCCCAGGCGCTCCCGCTTGTTCTTGACCGGATTGAAAACCGTGTCGCCCGACTGTACCACACCGGAATAAACACGGAAAAAAATCAGCTGCCCCACAAACGGGTCCGTCATAATCTTGAACGCCAGCGCAGAAAACTTTTCATTGTCATCTGCCTTGCGTGTTGCAAGCTGCTCATTGTCATCCACACCCTCAACCGGCGGAATATCCACAGGAGACGGGAGATACTCAACCACCGCATCCAGCATCGCCTGCACACCCTTGTTCTTGAAAGCCGTGCCGCACATCATCGGCACAATCTCGCCATCAATCGTGCGTTGGCGAAGCGCCTTCTTGACATCCTCCTCAGGCAAATCCCCATCCTCAAGGTACTTGTTCATCAGATCTTCGCTGCTTTCCGCCGCTGTTTCCAGCAGCTTCTCACGCCATTCCTGCGCCAGCTCCATCAAATTTTCCGGAACATCCCGATACTCGAACTTGGTCCCCTGGGAAGCATCATCCCAATAAACAGCCTTCATCTTGATGAGGTCAACCACCCCCTCAAAATTGTCCTCGGCACCAATCGGCACCTGCAACGGAACCGGATTGGCCTTCAGGCGCGAACGCATCTGGTCATAAACCTTAAAGAAATTGGCACCCGTCCGGTCCATCTTGTTAACAAAGGCAAGACGCGGCACATGGTACTTGTTTGCCTGCCGCCAGACCGTTTCGGACTGCGGCTGCACACCACCTACTGCGCAATACACCATGCAGGCCCCATCCAGAACCCGCATAGAACGCTCAACTTCAATCGTAAAATCAACGTGCCCCGGCGTATCAATAATATTGATGCGATGCTCCGGGAAATTACCAGCCATTCCCTTCCAGAAACAGGTTGTAGCAGCCGACGTAATCGTAATACCACGCTCCTGCTCCTGCTCCATCCAGTCCATGGTTGCGGCGCCATCATGCACCTCGCCCAATTTGTGATTAACACCGGTATAAAACAGAATACGTTCCGTCGTCGTGGTTTTCCCTGCGTCAATATGCGCAGAAATACCGATATTACGATAGCGTTCAATAGGGGTCTTGCGAGCCATATTCAGTCCTAGTCTCTTTCAGATAAACAAAGCCGAGCTGCATATTTTTTCAGCATGAGCCCGGCCTGCTAACAATTCTTCTCCTGAACAACACCCATCCGGCAGCCGTTCAGGACATACATTAAAAGCGGAAATGGGAAAATGCCTTGTTGGCTTCCGCCATCCGATGCACCTCATCGCGTTTTCTCATTGCGCCGCCGCGCCCTTCGGCAGCCTCAAGCAACTCGCCGGCCAAACGCTGCGGCATGGATTTTTCACTGCGCTTGGCAGCCGCCTCACGAATCCAGCGCATGGAAAGCGCCAGACGGCGGACAGGGCGGACCTCAACCGGCACCTGATAGTTTGCACCGCCCACGCGACGCGACTTAACCTCAACCAGCGGTTTGCAGTTATTGACAGCAGCCATAAAAATTTCCAGCGGTTCCTTGCCAGACTTGTCCTGAATAATATCAAAAGCGCCATAAATGATATTTTCAGCAACCGACTTCTTGCCGGAAAGCATCAACACATTCACAAATTTGGCAACATCCACATTGCCAAACTTCGGATCAGGTAAAATTTCACGTTTGGGAACTTCACGACGACGTGGCATATCTTTTTCCTTTCTCTCTTCAGCCGGATGCCATCAGACACCCCTGGCACACCCTCATGATGCGCCACTTACTCGGCCGCCGGGCCGACTCACACAACACCGGCAAAACAGCCGGAATCAACCTTTTGCAGCAGCCTTCGCCCGCTTGGCGCCGTATTTTGAACGGGCCTGCTTGCGGTCTTTCACCCCCTGCGTATCCAGCGAACCGCGCACCATATGGTAGCGCACGCCAGGCAAGTCCTTGACACGGCCGCCGCGCAGCAACACAACGCTGTGCTCCTGCAAATTATGGCCTTCGCCGCCAATATACGAAATAACCTCAAAACCATTGGTCAGGCGCACTTTGGCAACCTTACGCAAAGCCGAATTCGGTTTTTTCGGCGTAGTAGTATAAACACGTGTGCAAACGCCGCGTTTTTGAGGACAATTTTCCAGCGCAGGCGATTTGCTCTTCACCTTCACGGAAACACGCGGCTTGCGAATCAATTGATTGATGGTTGGCATCGATCTTTCCAGCTATAAATTCATATCAAATCCCGGCCGCATCCAATCACGCCGGGGACTCTAAGGAGAAACTGTCTGACTGCCAGACGAATGCTTTTCGCAAACAACACCAACGGAAAGCAACGCCTGTTCAAGGCATACATTGAAAATCAGCAATTCTAAACCGCCCCTTGGCTGAAGTCAATTCCCCCGTTCCATATTGGAAAACATGCAACAAAAAAACCATGATAAAAAAGGCCCTCCTTCCCGGAAGGCCTTTTCCAGGCCGGATTTATCCAACCTGTCAGAGCGAATCCGGATTAACAGAATCAGCCTCTTCCGGCGTCGGGCTGCTTTCTGCCGGAACCGGGCTAAAAAGCATTTCCCGCTCCTCACGTTCTAGGGCTTCACGCTCTTCACGCTCCCAGACACCCTTGAGCTTGCGCGCCCGATGCACAGCCAGACCCGTGCCAGCCGGAATCAGGCGTCCCACGATCACATTTTCCTTCAGCCCGCGCAAACCGTCTCTCTTGCCCATAATGGCAGCTTCCGTCAGCACACGCGTGGTTTCCTGGAAAGAAGCAGCCGAAATAAACGAGTCAGTTGACAACGAGGCCTTGGTAATCCCCAGCAGCACATTCTCATAAGTCGCCGGAATCTTGCCTTCCGCTATAACGCGGTCGTTTTCATCCAGCAGCTCGGAGCGTTCCACCTGCTCGCCCGGAATATAGGAAGTATCTCCCGCATCAATCACATTAACGCGCCGCAGCATCTGGCGGACAATCACCTCAATGTGCTTGTCATTAATCTTCACCCCCTGCAGGCGATACACATCCTGAACCTCGTCAACAATATAACGTGCCAGCGCTTCAATACCCAGAAGCCGCAGAATATCCTGCGGATCAGCGGGGCCGTCCACAATCATCTCGCCCTTGTTGACCACCTGGCCGTCATGAACCAGCACCTGTTTCTCCTTGCCGATCAGGAACTCATGGCGGTTGCCATCCATATCCGTAATCTCAAGGCGCTGTTTCCCCTTGGTTTCCTTGCCAAACGCCACCGTGCCGGTCACCTCTGCCAACATACCGGCATCCTTGGGTGAACGGGCCTCAAAAAGCTCGGCCACACGCGGCAAACCGCCGGTAATATCCCGGGTTTTTTGCGATTCAGTCGGAATACGCGCCAGCACCTCGCCAACCGAAACCTTCTGCCCGTCCTGAACCATCAGCAGCGCGCCAATCTGGAAACTGATCGTTACCGCATGCTCCGTACCGGCAATCTTGACCTCCTCCCCATGGTCATCCAGCAACTTGACCTGGGGCCTTGCCGTCTTGGCGGCAGAACTGCGCCGTTTCGGATCAATCACCACCAGCGTGGAAAGGCCTGTTACCTCATCCAGCTGCCGTGCCACCGTCACGCCTTCCTCAACATTCTCGAACTTGACCGTACCGGCATATTCCGTAATGATCGGCCGCGTCATGGGATCCCATGTTGCCAGCACCTTCCCGGCCTTGATCGCCATATTGTCATGCGCCAGCAAAGTTGCGCCATAAGGCACCTTATGGCGTTCGCGCTCACGTCCGATATCATCCGAAATAATAATCTCGCCGGAACGCGAAATAACAATCTGGTCGCCCTTTTCATTCGTCACATAGCGCATGGCCGAAGTGAAATGAATCGTACCGTTTGAACGCGCCTCCACATTGGACGCCACAGCAGAACGGGAAGCCGCACCGCCGATATGGAACGTCCGCATCGTCAACTGCGTTCCCGGCTCGCCGATTGATTGCGCAGCAATCACACCGACAGCCTCACCCACATTGACCAGCGTACCCCGGCCCAGATCGCGGCCATAGCACTTGGCGCACATTCCGTAACGCGTCTCGCAGGTCAGCGGCGTGCGGACCTTCACCTCATCCACACCCAGGCGGGCAATTTCCTCCACCATATCCTCATTCAAGAGCGTGCCCGCTTCATACAGCGTTTCCTGCGTTTCCGGATTAATCACATCATTGGCAACCACCCGGCCCAAAATACGATCCTTCAGGGCCTCAATCACCTCGCCGCCTTCAATCAGCGCCTTCATGGCAACCCCGTTGGTCGTGCCGCAATCCTCCTCAATCACCACCAGATCCTGCGTCACATCAACCAGACGGCGGGTCAGATAACCCGAATTGGCCGTCTTTAACGCCGTATCTGCCAGCCCCTTCCTGGCGCCATGCGTGGAGATGAAATACTGAAGCACATTCAGCCCCTCGCGGAAATTGGCCGTAATCGGCGTTTCAATAATCGAACCGTCCGGCTTGGCCATCAGCCCGCGCATACCGGCAAGCTGCCTGATTTGCGCAGCCGAACCGCGCGCGCCTGAATCCGCCATCATATAAATGGAATTGAAAGATTCCTGGGTCGTCTTGGAACCGTCGCGCTTGACTACCTCCTCAACCTTCAGCTGGTCCATCATAGCCTTGCCGACATCATCGCCCGTCTTGCCCCAGATATCCACCACCTTGTTATAACGCTCGCCGTTCGTCACCAGCCCCGAAGCATATTGCTGCTCAATCTGCTTGACCTCCTGCTCGGCAGCCGCAATCAGATTGGCCTTGACCTGCGGCACCAGCATATCGTCAATAGAAATCGAAATCCCCGCACGCGTTGCCAGTCTGAAACCGGATTGCATCAGCCGGTCGGCAAAAATCACCGTTTCCCTCAAACCGCAGCGGCGGAAAGACGTATTGATCAGCTTGGAAATTTCCTTCTTCTTGAGCGTCGTATTCAGCAAAGTAAACGGCAACCCCTCCGGCAAAATCTCGGAAAGAATCGCCCGGCCAACCGTCGTCTCAAACCGGACAGGACGCCGCACCATTTCCCCCGTTTCCACATCTTTTTGCAACTGGGGAAGGCGCACCGTAATCCGGCTTGTCAGCTCCACCTCCTTATTGTCATAAGCGCGCAGCACCTCCGAGACATCCGTAAACATCAGTCCTTCGCCCTTGCCATTAATCTTTTCCCGTGTAGCGTAATACAGCCCCAGCACAATATCCTGCGAAGGCACAATCGAAGGCTCCCCGTTGGACGGGAAAAGAATATTGTTGGAAGCCAGCATCAGCGCGCGTGCCTCCAGCTGCGCCTCAATAGAAAGCGGCACATGCACCGCCATCTGGTCGCCGTCAAAGTCCGCGTTAAACGCCGCGCAAACCAGCGGATGCAGCTGAATAGCCTTGCCCTCAATCAATACCGGTTCAAACGCCTGAATCCCCAGACGGTGCAAAGTCGGCGCACGGTTGAGCATCACAGGATGCTCGCGGATCACCTCCTCAAGAATATCCCAGACAACCCCTTCCTGCATATCAACCAGCCGCTTGGCTGCCTTGATAGTCGTTGCCAGCCCCATCAATTCAAGCTTATTGAAAATAAACGGCTTGAAAAGCTCCAGCGCCATCAGCTTCGGCAACCCGCACTGGTGCAGCTTCAACTGTGGTCCCACCACAATCACAGAACGGCCGGAATAATCCACGCGCTTGCCCAAAAGATTCTGACGGAAACGCCCGCCCTTGCCCTTGATCATCTCGGCAAGCGATTTCAACGGACGCTTATTTGCTCCCGTCATCGCCTTGCCGCGGCGGCCATTGTCCAAAAGCGAATCCACCGCCTCCTGCAACATCCGCTTCTCATTGCGGGTAATAATCTCCGGCGCACGCAGCTCCAAAAGCCGTTTCAAACGATTATTGCGATTAATCACCCGGCGGTACAGATCATTCAAATCAGAAGTCGCAAACCGGCCGCCATCCAGCGGCACCAGCGGCCGCAACTCCGGCGGCAGCACCGGCAGCACCTCCATAATCATCCATTCCGGCTTGATACCTGAGCGCTGGAAAGCCTCCAGCACCTTCAGCCGCTTGGCATACTTCTTGATCTTCGCTTCAGACTTCGATTCACGCAACTCCGCACGCAGCTGCTCCGCTTCACGGTTAATATCAATAGAACGCAGCAACTCGCGAATCCCCTCGGCGCCCATCATGGCGCTGAAATCATCGCCAAACTCCTCATAACGCGCGGCATAATCATCCTCAGACATAATCTGCCCCTTGCGAAGCGGCGTCATGCCGGGATCCGTCACCACATATGCCTCAAAATAAAGCACACGCTCAATATCACGCAGCGTCATATCCAGCACCATCCCCAAACGGGACGGCAGCGACTTCAAAAACCAGATATGGGCGGCAGGCGAAGCCAGCTCAATATGCCCCATCCGCTCGCGGCGCACCTTCGCCAGCGTCACCTCAACGCCGCATTTTTCACAAATCACCCCGCGATGCTTCAGGCGCTTGTATTTACTGCACAAACACTCGTAATCCTTGATCGGCCCGAAAATCTTGGCGCAAAACAGCCCGTCGCGTTCAGGCTTGAAAGTACGGTAATTAATCGTCTCCGGTTTTTTGACCTCGCCATAAGACCACGACCTGATTTTCTCCGGTGAAGCCAGACCAATCTTGATCGCGTCGAATTGTTCATCCTGTTGAACTTGCTTGAATAAATCGAGCAGTGCTTTCATATCTCACTCCGGTTAGGGTGTGTACACAGCGGGAACCCTTCCTGAAAAGCCATCCCCGCTGACTTGCTTTAGTTACGTTCCAGGTCGATATCAATACCGAGAGAACGGATCTCCTTGACCAACACATTAAACGATTCGGGCATACCGGCATCAATAACATGATCGCCCTTGACCAGGTTCTCGTAAACCTTCGTCCGGCCGCTCACATCATCCGACTTGACCGTCAGCATTTCCTGCAACACATAAGATGCGCCATAAGCCTCAAGCGCCCAAACCTCCATCTCGCCAAAACGCTGGCCGCCAAACTGCGCCTTGCCGCCCAGCGGCTGCTGGGTAACCAGCGAATACGGACCCGTCGAACGCGCGTGCATCTTGTCATCAACCAGGTGGTGCAATTTCAGCATATGCATATACCCCACCGTCACCGGCCGTTCAAACGCATCGCCCGTGCGGCCGTCATACATCGTAACCTGATTGCGCGACTCCGTCATGCCCAGCTTGGCAGCCACGTCATCCGGATAAGCCAGCTTGAGCATCCTGCGGATTTCCGGCTCCTTCGCGCCGTCGAACACCGGCGTAGCAAACGGAACCCCCCTCTTCAGGTTTTCCGCCAGCTCCATCACCTCCTGATCCGTCAGACTGTCCAAATCCTCCTTCTTGCCGCCTTCCGCATAAATCTGCTTGATAAAGGCGCGAACCTCCTCCGCCTTGTGCTTGGCTTCCAGCATCTCGCCAATGCGATGGCCCAGCCCTTTTGCCGCCCAGCCAAGATGCGTCTCAAGAATCTGTCCAATATTCATGCGGGAAGGCACACCCAGCGGATTCAGCACCACATCGGCCGGCGTACCGTCCGCCATATACGGCATATCCTCCACCGGTACAATGCGTGAAACCACGCCCTTGTTGCCATGCCGGCCAGCCATCTTGTCCCCCGACTGGAGACGGCGCTTGACAGCCAGATAAACCTTGACCATCTTCTGCACACCGGGCTGAAGCTCATCGCCCTGCGTCAGCTTCTTGCGTTTTTCCTCAAAAGCCATATCAAACTGATGGCGTTTTTCCGCAATCGATTCCTTAATCGCCTCCAGCGCCTGGGCCGTTTCCTCATCAGCAGGGCGAATATCAAACCAGTGATAACGCTCCAGATCTGCCAGGTATTCCTGGGTCACCGCCGCGCCTTTTGCCAGCTTCTTCGGCCCGCCGTTCACCTTCTTGCCCACCAGCAGCTTGGAAAGCCGCTGGAACGCATCGCCTTCCACAATACGCATCTGATCATTCAGATCCATGCGGTAACGCTTCAGCTCATCGTCAATAATCTGTTGCGCACGCTTGTCGCGTACCAGACCCTCGCGGGTAAACACCTGCACATCAATCACCGTGCCGACCATCCCCGAAGGCACCCGCAAAGACGTATCCTTCACATCGGAAGCCTTCTCGCCAAAAATCGCACGCAGCAATTTTTCCTCCGGCGTCAGCTGGGTCTCGCCGCGCGGCGTCACCTTGCCCACCAGCGTATCACCTGCCTGCACCTCCGCGCCAATATAAACAATACCGGATTCATCCAGGCGGGCCAGCTGGTTTTCCGCCAGATTGGAAATATCCCGCGTAATCTCTTCCGGCCCCAGCTTGGTATCACGCGCAACGACAGACAACTCCTCAATATGAATCGAGGTATAACGGTCGTCCTCAACCACCCGCTCCGAAATCAGAATGGAATCCTCAAAATTCAGGCCATTCCAGGGCATAAACGCCACCAGCATATTCTGCCCCAGCGCCAGCTCTCCCAGATCGGTAGAAGCGCCGTCGGCAATCACATCACCCCGCTCAATCCGGTCGCCAATCTCAACAATCGGACGCTGATTGATATTCGTATTCTGGTTGGAACGGGTATATTTAATCAAATTGTAAATATCCACGCCCACATCACCAGCCGTTGCCTCATCGTCATTTACCCGAACCACAATACGGCCCGCGTCAATATAGTCAACCGTACCGCCGCGCACCGCCTGAACCGTCGTACCTGAATCCACTGCAACCGTACGTTCCACGCCCGTACCCACCAGCGCCTTTTCCGGACGCAGGCAAGGCACCGCCTGGCGCTGCATATTGGCCCCCATCAGGGCGCGGTTGGCATCGTCATGCTCCAGAAACGGAATCAGCGAAGCGGCAACCGAAACAATCTGGCCTGGAGCAACATCCATATACTGAACCCGCTCCGGCGAAACCAGAATCGTCTCGCCGGACTCGCGAGCAGAGACCAGCTCGCCTGTCAGCATACCGTTCTCATCCACCGTACTGTTGGCCTGCGCAATAATATAGCGCCCCTCCTCAATAGCAGACAGATATTCAATCTCGTCCGTCACACGGCAATCCACCACCTTGCGGTAAGGCGTCTCCAGAAAACCATACTCATTCAAACGGGCATAAAGCGCCAGCGAATTGATCAGGCCGATATTCGGGCCTTCCGGCGTCTCAATCGGACAAACCCGCCCATAGTGCGTAGGATGCACGTCACGCACCTCAAAGCCGGCCCTTTCACGCGTCAGACCACCCGGCCCCAGTGCGGAAACACGGCGCTTGTGCGTAATCTCCGATAACGGATTCGTCTGATCCATAAACTGCGAAAGCTGCGACGAACCGAAAAACTCGCGGATAGCCGCTGAAATAGGCTTGGAATTAATCAGGTCATGCGGCATCAGATTATCCGCCTCAGCCTGGCCCAGCCGCTCCTTCACCGCACGCTCAACCCGCACCAGCCCCGCACGGAACTGGTTTTCAGCCAACTCACCAACACAGCGGACACGCCGGTTGCCAAGATGGTCAATATCATCCACCTCGCCGCGGCCATTACGCAAATCCACCAGAATCTTGATAACCGCCAGAATATCCTCGTCAGACAGCGTCATGGCGCCGTCCAGCTGCTCCAGACCAATACGGCGGTTAAACTTCATCCGGCCAACGGCCGACAGATCATAACGTTCCGGATTATAAAAAAGACCGTTAAACAATGCCTCAACCGACTCTTCCGTCGGCGGCTCGCCCGGCCGCATCATGCGGTAAATCGCAATTCTTGCCGCCATCTGGTCAGCCGTCTCATCCATACGAAGCGTCTGCGATATATAAGCCCCCTGATCCAGATCATTGGTATAAAGCGTCTCGATTTCCTTTACGCCAGCCTGGCGCAGCTTTGCAAGCGTCTCCTCGGTCAGCTCGTCATTGGCGCGGGCAAGAACCTCGCCCGTATCCGCATCAACAATATTCTTTGCCAGCGCCCGGCCCGCCAGATAATCCTCCGGCACCGAAATACGCGTAATTCCCGCCGCCTCAATATCCCGGATATTGCGCGCGTTAATCCGCTTGTCCCGCGAAACCAGCACCTTGCCGTCCTTGCCTGTAATATCGAACCGGGCGATCTCGCCGCGCATACGCGCCGGCGCAAAATCCATTTCCGCCCCTTCCGAACGCAGGGTAAAACGGTCAAACACAAAGAAATTCTCAAGAATCTGCTCGGCAGTCATACCGATTGCCTTGAGCAAAACCGTCACCGGCATCTTGCGGCGGCGATCCACCCTGAAAAACAGAATATCCTTCGGGTCAAACTCAAAATCCAGCCAGGAACCGCGATAAGGAATAATCCGTGCCGAAAAAAGCAGCTTGCCCGAAGAATGCGTCTTGCCGCGATCATGCTCAAAAAAGACGCCAGGCGAACGGTGCAACTGCGAAACAATCACACGCTCCGTACCGTTAATCACAAAAGAGCCGGTATCCGTCATGAGCGGCAACTCGCCCATATAGACCTCCTGCTCCTTCATTTCCTTGACAACCGGCTTATTAGGCGATTCCTTGTCCAGAATAACCAGACGCACCTTGGCCCGCAGGGGAGAGGCATAAGTCAGTCCGCGCTGTTGACATTCCTTGACATCAAACGGCGGATCCCCCAGGGTATAAGAAATAAACTCCAGTCTGGCAAAGCCGTTATGGGAAACAATAGGGAAAATGGATGCAAAAGCAGATTGCAGCCCTTCGTTCTTGCGCTGTGACGAAACAACATCCGCCTGCAAAAAACGCCGGTAGGATTCAAGCTGGGTAGCCAGCAAAAAAGGAACCTCGTGAACATTCTCGCGCTTCGCAAATGATTTCCGGATGCGCTTTTTCTCAGTAAATGAGTAATGCATGGACACTCCGTGAGTGGCTGAAGGATGGAAAATTCAGATTTCAGGTCAACACCGCCATTGAACCGGAAAACTCAAGTTTCAATCCCTCACATCATTTCATCAACCCGGCCGCAACCCAAAGACCAGGACATGACAGATAAACGAAAGAATGAGCCAGAGCTGAACCTCTCATTATAAAGGGTTCAGCCGTGGCTCTACTACAGCCAAATTGTAAGAAATTGCAAAAATTACTTGATTTCGACTTTTGCGCCGGCGTCTTCCAGTTTCTTCTTGGCTTCTTCTGCTTCAGCCTTGGAAACACCCTCCTTAACCGGCTTCGGAGCGGAATCAACCATATCCTTGGCTTCCTTCAGGCCCAGCCCGGTAATTTCGCGGACAGCCTTAATAACGCCAACCTTGTTGGAACCAAATTCAGCCAGAACAACCGTAAATTCAGTTTGCTCCTCAGCAGCGCCGCCAGCAGCGCCGCCAGCAGCGCCAGCCGGGCCTGCAACTGCCATAGCAGCAGCGGAAACGCCAAATTTTTCCTCAAAAGCCTTTACCAGATCATTCAACTCCATGACAGACATGGCGCCTACGGCTTCCAGAATGTCCTCTTTGCTTATTGCCATTTGAAACTCCTCAAAATATGAAATTCATGTCGGTTCTGACGCAAAGCGCAAAACAAATTGCGCCTTCGGGAAAAACAGCTTAGGCTGCTTCCGCCTCCTTCTGCGCTGCCAGCGCTGCCAGGCCGCGCGCAAAGCTTGCCACCGGCGCCTGCATAACCCCCATCAACTGGGAGAGCAGCACTTCCCGGCTCGGAATATTCGCCAGCGCACTCACGCCGGCCTTATCCAGCCTTTTTCCCGCATAACTGCCGCTTCGGATAACGAGCATATCGTTGCTTTTGGCAAAATCCTGCAAAACCTTTGCTGCGGCAACGGCATCCTTGGACATGGAATAAATCAGCGGTCCTGTCATATCGGAAGCCAGGTCGGCAAATACCGTCCCTTCCACAGCACGGCGGGCAAGCGTATTCTTCAGAACACGCAGATACACCCCCTGCTCGCGTGCCTTGGCGCGCAATTGCGTCATGTCACCAACCTGGATACCACGATATTCGGCCAGAACCAGAGTTTCCGTCTGCGCCAATTGTGCGCTGACTTCCTCAACGACGGCCTTTTTGTCACTCAGATTGAGACCCACGGTCAACCTCCAAAAATAGTGCATCAATACCTGAAGCAGGCACCTTCGCACCAGTTTAATACACGGTGTCCAAAGTTAGGAGTTTACTGCCGGCATCATTCGCCTGAAACTGCAAAACCTGCTTGGGCTCACCATCTGCGCCGGGTCAGAAAAAAACCTTTCCTGTTTTAACCGGCAGCCTGTGCATACAGGCTGCCAGCCCAGCGGTCTTTGATTGCCCGAACCGGCACAACCGCCCGGCCCGGCCCAAAGTCCTGCCCGGCCCATCAAAGCCGGGACTTCATTCATCATCAGGCAGCAAGCGTCGCCTGATCCACCTTCACGCCGGCGCCCATCGTCGAGGAAAGCGATATCTTCTTGACATACGCCCCCTTGCTGCTTGCCGGCTTGGCCTTGATCAACGCATCCATCAAGGCATTAATATTGGCCTTCAAATCGGCATCCGAAAACGAACGGCGGCCAACAGACGCATGGATAATACCCGCCCGGTCAGTTCTGTATTGAATCTGGCCGCCCTTGGCATTCTTAACAGCCTGCGCCACATCAGGCGTTACCGTACCCACACGCGGGTTCGGCATCAGACCGCGCGGACCAAGAATCTGCCCCAGCGCACCGACAACCCGCATGGCATCCGGCGAAGCAATCACCACATCAAACGGCATATCGCCGGCCTTGATACGATCCGCCAGATCTTCCATACCCACAATATCAGCGCCGGCTTCCTTGGCCAGATCAGCCTTTTCGCCCGTCGCAAAAACAGCCACCCGCACTTCCTTGCCCGTACCGGCAGGCAAAACAACCGAACCGCGGACAACCTGATCAGACTTCCGGGGATCCACGCCAAGCTGAACCGCAATATCAATAGATTCATTAAACTTGGCAGTTGCAAATTCCTTCAACAGCGCCAGCGCCTCATCCACCGGATACAGCTTGTTGCGGTCAACCTTTTCCTTGAAGGCACGCACCCTCTTCGATACTTTAGCCATTACATCCCCTCCACTGTAATACCCATGGACCGGGCAGAACCGGCAAGCGTACGTACCGCCGCCTCAAGATCGGCCGCCGTCAGATCAGGCTGCTTGGTTTTCGCAATTTCCTCTATCTGTGCGCGGGTAATCGACCCCACCTTGTCGGCATTCGGCCTTTGAGAGCCCTTTTCAATGCCTGCAGCCTTCTTGATCAGGAAGGTTGCAGGCGGCGTTTTCATCACAAAAGAAAAGGACTTATCCGCATAAGCCGTAATCACAACAGGGATCGGCATCCCCGCTTCATAGTTTTGCGTCTGCGCGTTAAACGCCTTGCAAAACTCCATAATATTCAGACCACGCTGACCCAGAGCCGGGCCGATAGGGGGAGAAGGATTGGCTTTACCCGCTGGCACCTGCAGCTTGATATAGCCGGCAATTTTTTTGGCCATATTATTTCCTGTTTTTAATGAGTCATAACGCCCGGACAGCAAGCCGGACTCCTCTTGCCGGTTTTACGGCACTTCTGCCGCAGCGTACCGGACAAACGCAAAAAACTAAACCTTTTCCACCTGGCCAAATTCAAGTTCGACAGGTGTAGAACGCCCAAAAATCGTCACCAGAACGCGAAGACGCGATTTTTCATAATTGACTTCTTCAACATTCCCGTTGAAATCGGCAAACGGCCCCTCCTTGATGCGCACCAGCTCGCCCACCTCATAAGAAACCTTGGGCCTCGGCTTATCCACACCATCCTGCATCTGCTGAAGCAACTTGTCAATTTCATGCTGCGGAATAGGGGTAGGCCGGTTCGACTTTCCTCCGATAAAGCCGGTAATCTTTGGCGTATTCCTGACCAAATGCCAGGTTTCGTCCGTCATCTCCATTTCAACCAGGATATACCCAGGGAAAAACCGGCGCTCCGTCACCGACTTCTGACCAGCCTTTACCTCAACCACCTCTTCCGTCGGCACCAATATCTCGCCAAAACGGTCTTTCATACCCATGCGTTCAACACGCTCAAGCAAAGCGCGCCGGACACTTTTCTCCATACCGGAATAGGCATGCACCACATACCAGCGCTTCTTGTCAGAAGCCGCGCCGCCAGCATTCGAAGCTGCTGCGGCATTCAATCCTTCCTGGCGTTCTTCGTTCATTGTCTATTCCAGCCCAGTATGAAATCGTACAAAACCACTTCCAGCACCTTATCCGTCCCAAAAAGGAAAAGCGCCATCACAATCGCGAAACCAAATACAATAGCCGTTACCCGGAGCGCATCCTTGCGCTCCGGCCAGACAACCTTTCTTGTCTCGCGAACAGACTCACGCGCAAAAACAAGAAAATCCCTGCCCGTTTCAGAAAACCAGGCAATAACCGCCCCTGCCGCCAGGCCGAAAACCAAAACACCGGCACGCATAAACACAGGCCGGGCGGCAAGCAAATAATACCCTACAATACCTGCGACGCAGGCCGCAAGCGCGATGATTATCTTAATTTTATCGTTCATGATGCCTGCAAATCCGCACAGCGCAACCCGCCCATCCCGTTCACACTCACGCGCACCTGGCAGGGGAGGAGGGACTCGAACCCCCAACTTTCGGTTTTGGAGACCGACGCTCTACCAATTGAACTACTCCCCTATGCGCACGAAACTGCTTTTAACAGGCCGCTTTCTTACTCCATAATCTTGGAGACCACGCCGGCGCCGACAGTTCTGCCGCCTTCACGGATGGCGAAGCGCAAGCCTTCTTCCATAGCCACCGGCGAAATGAGTTTGACGGTGATGGAAACATTGTCTCCCGGCATGACCATTTCTTTGTCTTTGGGCAATTCAACGGATCCGGTGACGTCTGTTGTCCTGAAGTAGAATTGCGGCCGGTAGTTGTTGAAGAAGGGGGTATGACGGCCTCCTTCGTCTTTGGACAAAACGTAGATTTCTCCGGTAAAGTGGCTGTGCGGCTTGATGGAGCCGGGTTTGGCCAGCACCTGGCCGCGCTCGACTTCTTCTCTCTTGGTGCCGCGCAGCAGTACGCCGATGTTGTCGCCTGCCTGCCCCTGATCAAGGAGTTTTCTGAACATTTCCACGCCGGTGCAGGTGGTCTTGGCGGTTTCTCTGATGCCGACAATTTCGATTTCTTCGCCTACTTTGATGACGCCGCGTTCTACACGCCCGGTAACAACGGTGCCGCGCCCGGAGATGGAGAAGACGTCTTCTACGGGCATAAGGAAGGTGCCGTCTACGGCGCGCTCCGGCTCAGGGATGTAGGTGTCCAAGGCTTCTGCCAGGGAAAGGATGGATTGTTCGCCCAGTTCGCCTGTGTCGCCTTCGAGCGCCAGTTTGGCGGAGCCTTTGATGATAGGGGTGTCGTCTCCGGGAAATTCGTAGCGGGAGAGAAGTTCGCGCACTTCCATTTCTACGAGTTCGAGGAGTTCTGCGTCATCTACCATGTCGCATTTGTTGAGGTAGACGATGATGTAGGGTACGCCTACCTGGCGGGCCAGCAGGATGTGTTCGCGGGTCTGGGGCATGGGGCCGTCTGCCGCAGAGCAAACGAGGATGGCACCGTCCATTTGGGCTGCGCCGGTGATCATGTTTTTGATGTAGTCGGCGTGCCCAGGGCAGTCTACGTGGGCGTAGTGGCGGTTGGCGGTTTCGTATTCTACGTGGGAGGTGTTGATGGTGATGCCACGGGCTTTTTCTTCGGGCGCCGCATCAATCTGGTCGTAGTCTTTGGCTTCGCCTCCGTATTTCTTGGCCAGTATGGTGGCTATCGCTGCCGTCAGGGTGGTCTTGCCGTGGTCTACGTGACCAATTGTGCCTACGTTGACGTGCGGCTTTGTCCTCTCAAATTTGCTCTTTGCCATGGTTGACTCCTCACGAATAAATTGGGAATCGGGCGCGGCCCGGCCTCCCTACCTGCTGCCTCATTCAATAATCAATGGTGCCCTTGACGTGGATTGAACACGTGACCTCTCCCTTACCAAGGGAGTGCTCTACCACTGAGCTACAAGGGCCTTGAACCCGCACGGCAAAAACTGGAGCGGGCGAAGGGAATCGAACCCTCATCTTAAGCTTGGAAGGCTTCGGCTCTACCATTGAGCTACACCCGCCTGATCTTTCCACTTCAGTTAAAACCGGATTGGTATTCTTTGGTGGAGGGGGCTGGATTCGAACCAGCGTACTCGTAAGAGGGCAGATTTACAGTCTGCTGCCTTTAACCACTCGGCCACCCCTCCGCAAGGAACCTCAAATTATGCAACCACTCCTGTCTTTATGTCAATGGCCAAATCACATTTTAGCCATTAAATTGGTAAACCAGACCAGAACCGCTCGTGGCAAACCTGCCCGTCCTTCCCGCTGCAGGCAAAAACCGCCGTCCGATGCAAGAAAAGGTTATCATAACCGCTTTCAGCCCCAAAATGCAAAAAAAGAAACCATGTCCGATTCCAACAAGCCCAAAAACAGTTTCATTACACGCGCCTTCAGGGCCGTCGCCATTTTTTTCCTGATCATGGCCGCTTATTATTTTGCAAAAGCCTGGCTCAAATAATACCGCCAGGCAGCGCCGCCGGCATCAACCACGGTCATGCACCCATTCCAGCAAGGCATCTCTTGCCCTGCTGCCCAAAGCCGCATGGGAATGGTTGACAATAAAAACGACCGCATACCGCTGCCCCGACGCCGCCAGCACATAACCGGCAATAGCGCGCACATCCTGAATACTGCCGGTTTTCAGATGCGCTTTCCCTGCTACACTGCTTTGCCTCATACTGCCGGCCAGCGTCCCGTCCCGCCCCGCCACCGGCAGCGATGCCATCAGCTCCGGCATCACAGCCGAACGATAAGCCGCCGCCAAAACATCTCCCATCGTCCTGGGAGAAATACGCTCAATCCGCGACAACCCCGATCCATTTTCAATATAAAGATCCTGAATGGAAATCCCCCGCGATGCCAAAAAAGCCCGGATGGCAAACGCACCTTTTTCCGGGCTGGCCGGTTCATTTAACGAAGGAGACCCCGCCGTTATCAAGACCTGCCGCGCCATCACATTATTGCTGTACTTATTGATATCGCGCACCACTTCGCTTAAGGGAGAAGACTGCCACTCCTCCAGCAAATAGGCATTCCCGTCCACGCGGCTTTCCCTCACCCCTCCCGAAAAAGACCCGCCCAGCGCCTTCCACATCCCGGCAAATACCGCCCGAAAAAAAGCAGAACGATCCATCGTAGCCGGAGAAACCAGCCAGGTCTGATCACCGCAAGCCAACGGATATTCCCCGTCAAATACTGCCTCCCTCTCCGAAAAATGCAGCTTTATCCCCTGTTGCCATGCCTGGCACCTCCCCGTATCTGTCAGCGCCGGCGGGACAATCGCCACGCCATCCATCTCTGGAACCGTCTGCACATGAACCGTTCCCTCCAGGCCATCAGGCCTGAAAAGCACCTCCACAACATGCTGGTTCAAAAGCAGCGCGTCAGGGCCTGCGTTATAAGGCTTAAAAGGATCATTATCAAAAGCGCCCGGATCAAAAAAACGCTCCTCAAACACCCCGCGATCCAGCACCAGATCCCCGCGAATATCGCGAATCCCCCTTGACCGCAACCGCTGCAAAAGCACCCACAAATCTTCCAGCCTGAAAGCAGGATCACCGCCCCCCTTAAAAATAAGATCCCCGTTCAATACCTCGCCATCTATAGAGCCCCTCGCATATACCGCCGTCTTCCAGCGATAAGCCGGCCCCAGTATTTCCAGCGCCGAATACGTCGTCACCACCTTCATTGTGGAAGCCGGCATATAAGGCGTATCCTCATTTAACGCAAATACCGGAAGCCGGGCAGCACCGCCATCAGAAAGCGGCTGAACATAAATCCCCACCGCCTCAACCGGAATATCTGCCCGTTTCAGTTCCCTTGCCACCGGCTCTGGCAACGCCGTTTTATCCTGCGCTGCGCCGCCCTGCGGCCACAGCGTAAAAAACGCCAACAAACAACACCATACCTGCCTGCAAATACTTGCGCAGCCCAAAGCCGCTGCTCTGCCTTTCATTCCCATTACTCCCTGCTTCCTGCCATCCCTGCACACACCTTGCCGCTGCAAAAAAGGCAACAAACACCTTTCTTCCCTGACACCCCGAATTTTAATCATTTCACCAGCAATTCTGTATCAAACAGACAACAGGAAAAAGCAACGCAAATAAAAATAATTCTTATTTACATTGCTTTTTTAATCAAGAATCATTATTATTTTTATCCATCAGCCTTGCGGCATATCCAGCTTTCATACAATTACATGCCGGATAACCGCATCAAGCCGGAGAATAAAATGACATTTGATCCCCCAGTCCAGGCCAAGCAATTCTGTAACCTGACACAACTGAAAAAAGGCGAAAGCGCCACTGTTATGGGACTGGCACGGCCGGATGCCGGGCATCCGGCATCTTTCCATACACGTCTTATGGAACTGGGTTTTTTCCGGGGCGAAAAAGTATCCGTCATCGCCGGAGCCCATTCCGACAAGGATCCTGTCGCAGTACGAATCGGCAACACCGCTTTTGCGCTGGGCAAGCCCGAAGCGGCCATGATTTACGTCATGCGGGAAACGCAAGCCTGACCTGGGCAAAACACATCAACAAAAAAATGAGCGCTTCATCAAGTCTGTTCGATTTGCATTTCCTGTCTTTCTGGAAAAAAGGAGGAGACAATGCCTGACACAATTTTGGTATTAACCATTGTAGCAGCGGCTGCCAGCTATATCGTTTACCGGTACGCTTTCAGAAAATCGGGAGCCTGTTCCTGCGCAACCAGGCCGGGTTCCGTTGCCGCCTGCGCCGGCTGTTGCCATAACGCCGGGCAAAAAACCGTCCTTGTCCCAAGCCCGCAGCAACAGCACACCTGCTGCCAGGAAAAAGCCGGCGGAAAAGGAGAAATCTGCCGCTGTGCAACAAGCGGAAAGCACAACATGCGAACCATCAATTTACGTCAGATGCAAATCGGTGAAACAGCAACCGTTACCGCCATTACAGCACAGGGAGAACTTGGCAGGCGTATCCGCGATATGGGACTGACACCCGGCGCAACAGTTGAAATCATAGGCCGTGCGCCCCTGAAAGACCCGGTTGCCTTGCAGCTGGAGGGATTCACCCTGACCCTGCGCAACAACGAAGCAGACTGGATTACCGTTACCCTTCCTTCAGAAAAAAAACTGCCCCCGGCCTAGCGCCACAACCTCGTTTTACCCCTGCTGTCTTCTGTTCTGTTGATGCGCCTAAAAAAGGCGCACAGGGGAGAGGTATGCGCCTGCGCTTGCCGGGATTCGATAAATCACCCCGTTTTTACTTCTAACTTATCTGTAGATGGAGTCATTCATGGAACCTGCAACTTCTGTCACCATTGCATTGGCAGGCAATCCTAACGCCGGTAAAACCACACTCTTTAACGCCATTACCGGAGCCCGCCAGCACGTGGGCAACTACCCCGGCATCACAGTTGAGAAAAAAACCGGTCTGGCCGAACTTGATGGAGAAACCCTCGCGCTTGTGGACCTGCCAGGCACCTACTCCCTGACAGCCTACAGCCCGGAAGAGCGGGTTGCCCGGCGTATGCTTACCGAAGAAAAACCGGATGTCGTCCTGCATGTCGTCGATGCAGGCGCACTGCAACGCAACCTGTACCTGACCGCCCAGCTCCTGGAACTTGGCCTTCCCGTTGTCATTGCGCTCAACATGATGGATGAAGTACACAGCCGCGGCGACAGCATTGATACAGAAAAACTTTCCCAGCTATTAAATGTCCCCGTCATCGAAACCATAGGCCGTACCGGCAAAGGCATCACCGAAGCCTTGCGTGCCGCCGCAGCTGTAGGCAAAGCCAACAGGGGAAAACCGCATACGCCCCGCCAATTCTCCTACGGGACAGATATTGATCCCGTCCTTGACACCATGACAGCACAGATAGAAAAAGACCTGGAGCAAACCGGCAAACAGGCTTCAGTCCCCTATCCTGCCCGGTGGCTGGCGCTGAAATTCCTCGAAAACGATGCGGATATCCGGGAAAACGGCCTGTTTTCCACGGAAACCCAGGCTGCCCTTGAGTCCGAATACAACAAACTGGCCAAACATCTGGAAGACACCCTTCAAACCTACCCCGAAGCCACCATTGCCGACTTTCGCTACGGCTACATCTCCGGCGTTCTCCGCCAGGATATCGTCACCCGTCATGAAAGCGTCCACGCACGCCGGCACTTCTCCGACAAAATTGACAAATACCTTACCCATAACCTCATTGGCATCCTGTGTATGGGCCTGATTTTCTACCTGGTCTATGAAATTGCCTTCTCCCTTGGCTCCATCCCCATGGACTGGGTAGACGGCTTTTTCGGCTGGCTTGGCGAAACAGCTGATGCGGCTCTGCCTGACGGACTCTTCAAATCCCTGGTCGTTGACGGCATCATTGGCGGCGTTGGCGGCATCATGACCTTTGTGCCGCTGATCTTCATCATGTTCTTCCTGATCGCCTTCCTGGAAGATTTGGGCTACATGGCGCGCATATCCTACATGCTTGACCGCGTCTTCCGTTTCTTCGGCCTGCACGGCGCCTCCATCATGCCCTACATGATCAGCGGCGGCATTGCCGGCGGATGCGCCGTTCCCGGCGTCATGGCAACGCGCACCCTGCGAAGCCCCAAAGAAAAGATGGCCACCATGCTGACTTTGCCCTTCATGGCCTGCGGTGCCAAAATTCCGGTATTCCTGCTTCTGGTAGGCGCCTTCTTCCCCGAAGAAAACCAGGCCGCTATCATGCTCAGCATTACCGCTGCCGGATGGATACTGGCCCTGCTGTCGGCCCGCGCGCTGCGCTCAACCATCATTGCCGGGCCGGCAACACCGTTCGTCATGGAACTGCCCCCCTACCGCCTGCCGACCCTGCGCGGCCTTCTCATGCACACCTGGGAACGCGGCTGGCAATACCTGAAAAAAGCCGGCACCATCATCCTGGCCATCTCCATCGTCATGTGGGCCATCCTCACCTTCCCTCAACTGCCTGATAACATGGCCGAAAACTATGCCGGACAGGTAGCCGCCGCTGAAGAAAAAGCCGAAGCTGCCGAAATCGCGCTGGAAAAAGCGGCAGAAGCCGATAAAGACACACTGGCGGCCGAACTCGAAGAAGCAAAAGAAGCCGTCGAAACACTGCAAAACGAAGAAAGCAGCGCCAAACTCCGTTACTCCATCGCCGGACGCATCGGCTCCGTATTCGAACCAGTCACCCGTTTTGCCGGATTCGACTGGCGCACCAACATCGCCCTGTTAGGCGGCTTCGCAGCCAAGGAAGTCCTGGTCTCCACCCTGGGAACAGCCTATTCTTTGGGTGAAGTCGATCCTGATGAAGCCGATCCGCTAAGCGAAAAAATCCGGAGCGATCCGCACTGGAACAAAGCCAATGCTGCCAGCCTCATCATCTTTGTGCTGATCTACGCCCCGTGCGTCGTCACCATCGCCGCCATGAAATCCGAAACCGGCGGCTGGCGCTGGCCCCTGTTCAGTCTTTTCGGCAGCACCCTGTTTGCTTACCTCCTGGCTGCTGCCGTCTATCAGGCAGGCCGCCTGCTCATATAAAAGCAGGCATCCGGCAACATGGCAGCCAGCGCATTCTCCCGCGTCTGCTGCCATGAGGCCGGCTCCTTACCCTGAAACAAATTGCCACTTTTTTTCCTTTCATCCCTTGAAATCCATTATAAGCACCCCTATACTTAGCACTCGTTAGGCGGGAGTGCTAACAACCCGCCGCAGAAACGGGCATTTCGGTTGCCCCCTGCATCTATTAACCATCAGTACCAAAAGGAATTATTGTTATGAAACTTCGTCCCTTACAAGACCGTCTCATTGTCAAACGCATGGATCTGGAAACCAAAACCGCATCCGGCATTGTCATTCCTGAAACAGCCGCAGAAAAACCGGATCAAGGCGAAGTCCTCGCTGTCGGCAACGGCAAAATCACACCGGAAGGCAAAGTGCTGCCTATGGATGTCAAAGTTGGCGATCGCGTCCTCTTTGGCAAATATTCCGGCCAGACCGTCAAAGTAGATGGTGAAGAGCTGCTCGTCATGCACGAGAGCGACATCATGGCCATCCTGGACAAATAAATCCGGGAAAGCCGTCAGGACAATAAACCCGAAATTTAATCGACACACGGAGAAATTGACATGTCAGCAAAAGAAGTTGTTTTCGGCGATGCCGCCCGCGCCAAAATGGTTGAAGGCGTCAACATCCTCGCCAATGCCGTCAAAGTTACGCTGGGTCCCAAAGGCCGCAATGTTGTGCTTGAACGCAGCTGGGGCGCTCCGCTCATCACCAAAGATGGCGTATCCGTTGCCAAAGAAGTCGAACTCAAAGACAAGCTCATGAACATGGGCGCGCAAATGGTCAAGGAAGTTGCCTCCAAAACCAACGACAACGCCGGCGACGGCACCACAACCGCTACCATCCTGGCCCAGGCCATTGTCCGCGAAGGCATGAAATATGTTGCCGCCGGCATGAACCCGATGGATCTGAAACGCGGCATCGACAAAGCGGTGGACGCCGTTGTTGCCGAGCTGAAAAACATTGCCAAGCCCACCACCACCAGCAAGGAAATCGCCCAGGTTGGCTCCATCTCCGCCAACAGCGACCCTTCCATCGGCGAACGTATTGCCGAAGCTATGGATAAAGTCGGCAAGGAAGGCGTTATCACCATCGAAGACGGCAAATCCCTGACAGACGAACTGGAAATCGTCGAAGGTATGCAATTCGACCGCGGCTATCTGTCCCCCTACTTCATCAACAACCCGGAAAAACAGACCGCTGTCCTGGATAACCCCTACATCCTGATGACAGACAAAAAGATTGCCAACATCCGCGATCTGCTGCCACTGCTTGAACAAGTCGCCAAAGCCGGCCGGCCGCTTCTGATCATTGCGGAAGACGTTGAAGGCGAAGCGCTGGCAACCCTGGTCGTCAACAACATCCGCGGCGTGCTCAAAACCTGCTCCGTCAAGGCACCGGGCTTCGGCGACCGGCGCAAAGCCATGCTGGAAGACATTGCCATCCTCACAGGCGGCACCGTCATTACCGAAGAAACCGGCCTGAACCTGGAAGATGCCGTACTCGAACAGCTCGGCCAGGCAAAACGGGTTGAAATCAATAAGGAAAACACCACCATCATCGACGGCAGCGGCAATGCTTCCGCCATCCAGAACCGCGTCAAACAGGTGCGCGTCCTCATGGAAGATGCCACCTCCGACTACGACCGTGAAAAACTCCAGGAACGCATTGCCAAACTGGCCGGCGGCGTCGCCGTTATCCGCGTAGGCGCTGCAACCGAAGTGGAAATGAAAGAAAAGAAAGCCCGCGTTGAAGACGCGCTGCATTCCACCCGTGCCGCAGTTGAAGAAGGCATCGTTCCCGGCGGCGGCGTTGCACTGCTCCGTGCCCGCCAGAAAGTCAGCTTAAAAGGCGCAACGCCAGACCAGGATGCCGGCATCCAGATCGTCATGCGCGCACTGGAAGAACCGCTGCGCATGATCGTTGCCAACGCCGGTGAAGAAGCCTCCGTTGTCCTGAACAAAGTGCTGGAAGGCAAAGGCAACTTCGGCTACAACGCCGCCAACGACACCTATGGCGACATGGTCGAAATGGGCGTGCTGGATCCGGCCAAAGTCACACGCTCGGCACTTCAAAACGCCGCATCCATCGCTTCCCTGATGCTGACGACAGACTGCATGATCGCCGACATCCCGGAAGAAAAACCGGCAGCAGCCGCACCGGGCATGGGCGGAATGGGAGGCATGGGCGGAATGGACGGCATGATGTAACTTACCGTCCGATTCACCCCTTTTATTCCTCAAAACCCGCAATGCTTAAGCATTGTGGGTTTTTTCATGCGCAGGAAACCTGCCGGTTTCACCATCCGGACGTCAATCCCCTATAATGGGATAACCATCAACGAAGCCTTGTTTCTACCATGTCTTCATCCCAACCGGAAAAACCGGAGGAAACCCTTTCCACGGCAGGGGCAGACCTGTCGGCCAACCGCCTGGTTGATAAAACCCGCGATGCCTGGCACCACATTCTCATTTGGCTTCTGGCGTCCACCTTGATCGGTCTGGTCGGCGTGGGCGTAGCCATTGCCAGCAACATAGCCAACGAAGCCAACCTTTGGTTACAGGAAAAACTGCATTACTGGCTTTTGCTGCTCATTCCAGCCGCCTTTGCCCTGTTCTCATACCTCACCGGACGCTTTTTCCCCGGAACGCAGGGCAGCGGCATTCCCCAGACCATCGCTGTCATTGACGATCCGGACAGCCGGAAAAAAAGCAACCTCCTCTCCATACGCAACCTGTGCGGTAAAATCGCCATGCTCCTTGGCGGCCTGGTCATGGGCGCTTCCATCGGCCGCGAAGGCCCCACCGTCCAGATTGGCGCCTCGCTCAGCCATGCCTTCTACGGCCACGGCCCTTTCAAAACAGCGGAACATCGCCGCACCCTGGTTCTGGCAGGCGGCGCGGCAGGCATTGCCGCTGCATTCAATACCCCGCTGGCCGGCATCATGTTCGCCATTGAAGAACTCAACAAAAAATATCCCTTCAACGCCCACAGTTCCACCTTGCTGACCGTCATTATCGCAGGGCTCATCTCGCTGGCCATCCAGGGAAACTACACCTACTTCGGCATCACCCATGTCACGCTGGATTTGTCCCAGCACCTTTACGCCATTGCCGCCTGCAGCATATTGGGCGGAGCGGCAGGCGGCCTTTTCAGCCTGCTTACCCAAAAATTCACCTTCCTGCTTCCCGAACGCTGCCGCCGCTTCATCCAGGCCCATCCCTGCCTGTTTGCCGCCCTGTGCGGGCTCCTTGTCGCCATACTGGGTTTCATTACACACGGCATGACATTCGGCACCAGCTACCAGCCCACCCGCATAACGCTGGAGGCAGAAAACAGCCTCTTCGTCTGGTATTACGGCATCTGCAAATTCCTGGCGACCCTGCTGTCCACCCTAAGCGGCATTCCGGGCGGCCTTTTCGCGCCCACCCTTTCCGTCGGAGCCGGGCTGGGAGACAGCCTGTCCGCCCTGCTGCCAGGCATCGCCCCCCACGGTGCCATCATCATCCTCGTCATGGTCGCCTACCTGTCAGGCGTCACCCGTTCCCCGCTCACCTCCTTCATCATCACTATGGAAATGACAGGCAGCAACCACATGCTGCTTTCCCTGATGATAACAGCCCTTTTCGCCAGCGGCATATCCCGCTTTATCAGCCCGGTACCGCTGTATCACGCGCTGGCAGAGCGATACGCCTACCGTGCGCCTGCTGCTGCGCCAACCGCAAAGAACGGATAACGCCATGTCCAGACTCATCGACTTTTCCCCCGCCTTCCTGGAAGAAATCAAAGCCATCCGGCGTGATATCCACGCCCATCCCGAAACCGCCTATGAAGAAACACGGACAGCAGACCTGATTGCCGCCAAACTGCAAGAGAGCGGCATTGCCGTCATTCGCGGCACCGGCGTTATCGGCAAAATCAAAAACGGAAAAAGCCGGCGCGCCATCGGCCTGCGCGCCGATATGGACGCCCTGCCAATCAACGAAACCAACCGGTTTGCCCACGCCTCCCGCCGCCCCGGAAAAATGCACGCCTGCGGCCACGACGGCCATACCGCCATGCTGCTTGGAGCAGCCATTCACCTGGCCCGAACCCGCCGGTTTGACGGCACAGTCTATACCATCTTCCAGCCCGCCGAAGAAGGTCATGGCGGCGCGAAGCGCATGATACAGGAAGGCCTGTTCAACACCTGTCCTGTTGACGCCATCTTCGGCCTGCACAACTGGCCGGACTATGCGGCAGGCACCTTTGCCGTCAGAACCGGCCCGCTGATGGCCTCAAGCAGCACCTTTACCCTCACCATCCACGGCAAAGGCGGACACGGCGCACAGCCCAACCAGGCCATTGACCCGATCATGACAGCCGTACAAATCGCCCAAAGCTGGCAAACCATCATCAGCCGCAACAAGGCCCCGGCAGAGGCGGCAACATTGTCCGTCACCCGTATCGAAGCCGGCAGCACCTTTAACGTCATCCCCAATCAGGCCGTCATGGCCGGCACCGTCCGCACCTTTACCCCTGAAGTCCTTGACCTGGTAGAACAGCGCATGCGGGAAATTGCCGGACATACCGCAGCCGCGTTCCATTGCCATGCCGAATTTGTTTTCCGCCGGAACTACCCGCCGCTTGCCAATCATCCGGCTGAAACTGCCTTTGCCATCAACATTATGGAATCCATCGCCGGCCCCTCCCATGTCGTCAGGGATGCCGGGCCTACCATGATAGCCGAAGACTTCTCCTTCATGCTGGCGCAAAAACCGGGATGCTACGCCTTCATCGGCGCCGGTGCCGGAGAATACCGGGAAACCGGGCACAGCGATGCCCCCTGCCGGCTTCACAGTCCCGGCTTTGACTTCAACGATGCCATTTTGCCCGCCGGCATGAGCTACTGGATCCGGCTGGCAGAAACCTGCCTTGCCCCGCCGGCCGGCAGCCATCCTGCCTGACATTTCACAACCGGTCTTTTTACAATTTTCCGCCGCAAAAAGGCCGGTTCATGGTATAACTCTACCCTGCAAAATGGCAAAACCCAAACGGCTGCCGCAGCCCGATAACAAAAGATAAGCGAGGTGAAATGAAAATCAGGGACATCATGACCAAATCTGTCGTAACAGTTGAGATGGACGACAAGCTGTCTTTGGTCAAAGAAATTTTTGATAACTCAAAATTCCATCACTTGCTGGTCATGGAAGAAGGCAAACTCTTCGGCGTCGTCTCCGACCGGGATCTGCTCAAAGCCATCAGCCCCAACCTGGGCACCATGGTCATTACCTATCGTGATCTGGCCACGCTCAACAAACGCGTACACCAGATCATGACGCGCAAACCCGTTACCCTGAAAGCCGACGATTCCATCAGCGATGCAGCGGCCCTTTTCAATACCCACCGGATCTCCTGCCTTCCGGTAGTGGACGATGATTTCCGGCCGGTAGGCATCGTCAGCTGGCGCGACCTGATCAAAACCATGCTGCCCCAGCCGCAAATCTGACCGGCTTTCCCTGTCATTCCCGGCAAAGCACATAAACCGGCGGGACGACCTTCTTGCAAACAGTCCCGCCGCTTTGCTTACAGCCGCCGGAACATCCCTTATTTCCGGCAGGCAGGAACGCAATAGCCATACAGGGCCAGCGCATGATCCACCATTTCAAACCCGTGCTCACGGGCCACAGCCTGCTGGCGTTTTTCAATCTCGCTGTCATGGAACTCTTCCACCCTGCCGCAATTTAGGCAAACAATATGATCGTGGTGCGTTCCCTCATTAATCTCGTAAACCGCCTTGCCCGCCTCAAAAAAATTGCGGGTCAAAATACCGGCCTGCTCAAATTGCGACAGCACCCGGTAAACCGTAGCCAGGCCGATTTCCAGATTCTCTGCCACCAGCAGGCGAAAAACATCTTCCGCACTCAAATGCCGTACCGGATTTTGCTGGAAAATTTCCAGAATCTTGATACGGGGCTGCGTTGCCTTGAGGCCGTTGGCCTTGAGCTCGGCCGGATTGTCATGTGCAGCGACCGGCTTATTCATGTTCCCATCCTGTCAAAAGCATAAAATGCTCCCTATTTTTCCTATCTGCTTTATCATATAGTGTTTACTGGTTCAGCTCAACGAATTGCAACAAGGGTTAAAATCGCGCAATGCACACCACCTTGCCTTCCACATGGCGTCTGCCGGTTCTGTTATTGGCCGCGAGTCTTCTCGCCGGTTGCGGCGTTGCAACAAAAAAAACCTTTCTGGGAGAGCCTGTGCAGGAAACTGCCGGCAACGCCGTGCCCGTTTCCTCCGGCGAAGCCGCTCCGCAGGCTCCTGATACCCTTTCCCGCAATCCGGGCCTGGATTCAGCCGAGGCAACCGGAGTACAAAAACTCCTGAACATCGTCACCCCCTACCGCATCAACATCCAGCAGGGCAACTTCATTTCACGGGAAATGCTCTCGCGCATCCAGCCCGGCATGACGCCAGAGCAAGTCCGCTTTGCCCTGGGCACGCCGCTTCTGGCCGATATTTTCCATGCCGGACGCTGGGATTACGTCTTCCGCCTGCAAAAACCGAACGGCCAGATCACCAACAACCGCGTCATCATCTATTTTGAGGATAACCGCGTTGCCCGTATCGTCAGCGATCCCCTGCCGGATGAAACCCAATATCTGGAAACCATCGCCGGCCAGGTACCGAAAAAAAACGCCGGCAACACCAAACAAACAGCTGCTCCTTCAGCAGAAACCGGAGAAAACACCGCATTGTTGCCGGTTGACACCCCCTCGTCCGAACCGGATGAAACCATCCAGCCACCGGATGCCGCAGCCCGCGAAACCGATACCGCGCAAGAACAGCCGCATGAGGCACCCTTCGTTGCCCCTGCGCCTCCTATTGCGCCTCAACACCGCGCCGCCTCACAACGGCCCCCGGTTTCAGACACTGCGCATGAAACTGCCGGACCGGCATCCCCTTCTGTTACTGCCGAACCTTTACCAGCCCCGGCAATACCTCAAGCACCGCCCCGCGAAACGGCCACCCTGCAGGATACTGCTGTAAGGCACGAACCTTCCCGGCCGGCAGCAATGCAGGCGCCTGCTTCGGAAAAAGCAGAACCAGGGCCGGCCAGGGAACCGGCGAAAAAAGCCGCTGTTACGGTGCAGGATCAGGAAATGTCTGCGGAACCGGAAGAAGATTTCAGGGCTGCGCCCAATTCCGCCATGCAGCTCCACGAATTGATGCAACCACAATAAAAGGAAAAGAACCCATGAAAATTGCTATTGCCGGTGCCAACGGCCGCATGGGCCGCCTGCTGATTGAAGCGGTCCTGGATGCGGACGACGCTACCCTTTCCGGCGCACTTGACGTGGAAAGCTCCCCCCGCATCGGTGAGGATGCCGGCCTCGTTTCAGGCAGGCAAACCGGCATCCTGATTGAATCCGATATGGAAAAAGCCCTGGGCAAAGCCGAATACCTGATTGACTTTACCCGCCCGGAAGGCACATTGAAACACCTTGCCTATTGTGAGCAACACGGCATCAAAATGGTCATCGGCACCACCGGATTTGACGAGGCGGCAAAAGCGAGAATCGCAAAAGCCGCTGCCAAAACCGCCATCGTGCTCGCCCCCAACATGAGCGTCGGCGTCAACGTCACATTAAAACTGCTGGAAATGGCCGCCAGGCACTTCTCCGAAGGATACGATATCGAAATCATCGAAGCGCACCACCGCCACAAGGTTGACGCCCCCTCCGGCACCGCCCTCAAAATGGGCGAAGTCATTGCCCAGGCACTGGGCCGCGACCTGAAAAAAGACGGCGTCTTCTCCAGGGAAGGTATCACCGGCGAGCGCAGCCCTTCCTCCATCGGGTTTGCCGCCATCAGGGGAGGCGACATCATCGGCGACCACACCGTCCTTTTTGCCGGCACAGGCGAGCGCATTGAAATCAGCCACAAATCCGCCAGCCGGACCGCCTATGCGCTTGGCAGCCTCAGGGCAGCCCGCTTTCTGGCAGACAAACCCAACGGCCTTTACGACATGCAGGATGTCCTCGGTCTGAAAGGCAATTAACCGGATTTCCGGCCAGTCTGCCCGTCCTCTTTCACCCTTTCTCCTTTTCGCGCCATGCAAGACAAATACAGCCCGTCCGATGTTGAACAGGCCGCACAGGCCCACTGGAAAGCAGCCGACGCCTACAAGACCGTCGAAAACGATCCCCGCTATCCCAAGGGGAAATTCTACGCCTGCTCCATGCTGCCCTACCCCTCCGGCCGCCTCCACATGGGACACGTGCGCAACTACACCATCAGCGACGTCATGTACCGTTACCTGCGCATGAACGGCTACAACGTATTGCAGCCTATGGGCTGGGACGCCTTCGGCATGCCGGCTGAAAACGCCGCCATGGCGCACCATGTGCCGCCGGCAAAATGGACCTACTCCAACATCGCCTACATGAAGCAGCAGCTTGAGTCCATGGGATTCGGCATCGACTGGTCGCGCGAAATCACCGCCTGCACGCCTGACTACTACAAATGGAACCAGTGGATGTTCCTTAAAATGCTGGAAAAAGGCATCATTTACCAGAAAACCGGCACCGTCAACTGGGATCCGGTTGACCAGACCGTGCTGGCCAACGAACAGGTTGTGGACGGCAGGGGATGGCGTTCCGGCGCGCTCATTGAGAAGCGGGAAATCCCCATGTATTACGCCCGCATCACCGATTATGCGGAAGAGCTGCTCGATTATGTGGAAAACCGCCTGCCGGGCTGGCCAGAGCGGGTGCGCGTCATGCAGGCCAACTGGATCGGCAAATCCACCGGCGTTCGTTTCGCCTTCCCGCATGACATCCGCGATGAAAACGGCCAGCTGATCGGAGACGGCAAACTGTGGGTTTTCACCACACGCGCCGACACCATCAAAGGCGTCACCTTCTGCACCGTCGCGCCCGAACACGAACTGGCCGCCTTTGCCGCACGCAGCAACCCGGAGCTGGCAGAATTCATCCGGGAATGCAAAAAAGGCAGCGTCATTGAAGCAGACCTGGCCACCATGGAAAAGAAAGGGATGCCCACCGGCCTGTACGTCCGCCATCCCCTGACAGGGCAGCTCATAGAAGTCTGGGTGGGCAACTATGTCCTGATGAGCTATGGCGACGGTGCCGTCATGGCAGTCCCCGCACACGATGAACGCGACTTTGCCTTTGCGCACAAATACAGCCTGCCCATCCGGCAGGTCATTGCGGTAGAAGGCAAAACCTTTTCCGAACAAACCTGGCACGACTGGTACGCCGACAAAGAAAACGGCTACTGCATCAACTCCGGCCGCTATGACGGCCTGCGCCACCAGGAAGCCGTTGACGCCGTCGCAAAAACCCTTTCCGGGATGGGCCTGGGCGAAAAAACCGTCACCTACCGCCTGCGCGACTGGGGCATCTCCCGCCAGCGCTACTGGGGCACCCCCATCCCCATCATCCATTGCCCGGATTGCGGCGCTGTGCCGGTTCCCGAAAAAGACCTGCCCGTCATCCTGCCGGAAGGGCTGGTGCCGGACGGCGCAGGCAACCCGTTAAACCGGGACGAAGCCTTCCTGAACGTCCCCTGCCCGAAATGCGGAAAACCTGCCCGGCGCGAAACCGACACCATGGATACCTTTGTCGATTCCTGCTGGTACTTCATGCGCTACTGTACCCCCGGCGCAAAAGACGCCATGACAGACAGCCGCACAGAACACTGGATGCCGATGGACCAATACATCGGCGGCATTGAACACGCCGTCATGCACCTCTTGTACGCCCGGTTCTGGACAAAAGTCATGCGGGATATGGGGCTGGTCACCTTTGACGAACCCTTTGTCAAACTGCTCACCCAGGGCATGGTATTAAACGAAACCTACTACCGGGAAGACGCCTCCGGCCGCAAAACCTGGTTCAATCCGGATGAAGTGGAACTCTCCCTGGATGAAAAAGGCCGCCCGGTTTCCGCCAGACTAAAAGAAGACGGCCAGCCCGTCCGGATCGGCGGCACAGAAAAAATGTCAAAATCCAAAAACAACGGCATTGATCCCCAGGCCCAGATTGAACAGTACGGCGCAGACACTGCCCGCCTCTTTACCATGTTTGCCTCCCCGCCGGAACAGACTCTGGAATGGTCCGGCGCAGGAGTAGAAGGCGCACAGCGCTTCCTGCGCCGGGTATGGGCCTATGCCTATGCCCATTCCGAAGCCATTGCCGCAGCGCCAGACGAAATTCCGGCCGGCCTGTCCGATGCCCACAAAACCCTCAGGCTCAAAATTCACCAGGTCTTGCAGCAGGCAAACCATGATTACGCCCGCACCCAGTACAACACCGTTGTCTCTGCCTGCATGATCATGCTCAACACCCTGGAAAGCGCCAGACTGGACAATTCACCGGCTTCAGCCGCCGTTATCCGGGAATGCTTCTCCATCTTCCTGCGGGTACTGTATCCGGTTGTCCCGCATATTACCTGCATCCTCTGGCAGGAACTGGGCTACGTCAAAAACCGGGGAGAAATCCTGGATGCGCCCTGGCCGCAAGTCGATGCCGCCGCGCTGGAACAGGATGAAATCACCCTGGTCATCCAGGTCAACGGCAAACTGCGGGGCAACATGCGCATCGCCAAAGACGCCGGCAAAGCCGCCATTGAAGCCGCTGCCCTGGCAAACGAAAGCGTAGCCAAATTCCTCACCTCCCCGCCGAAAAAAATCATTGTCGTGCCGGGGCGGCTCGTCAACATCGTCATATAAGGCCCTCATGGAAACCGCCGTCATATCCCGCCGTCCCGGCCTTGCCGGGATGCTGGCCCTCCTGGCCGGCATCCTTCTGCTTTCTGCCTGCGGATTTTCCCTTCGCGGCACAGGCGGCGACTACACGCTGCCCTTCAAAACCCTGTACATCAACCTGCCTGCCAACACCTACTTTGCCGCCATCCTCCGGCGGCAAATAGAAAGCGCTGGCGCAACAGTAATGGCCGAACCAAAACAGGCGGAAGCATCCCTCATCGTTCTCGCCAATACCAAAACACGCGAAACCCTTTCACTCAGCACAGCAGGGCGCGTACGCGAATACGCCCTTTTTTACACCTTCCGCTTTCAGGTAACCGACCGGCAAAACCAGCTCCTGCTGGCGCCGGCAGAAATCCGCCTAAGGCGTACCCTGACATACAGCGAATCGCAGGCCTACGCCAAGGAAAAAGAAGAAGAAATGCTCTATGAAAACATGGAAAATGATGTCATACAGCAAGTCGTACAGCGCATGATTGACATTCCCTCCATAACAGACCAGTCGGCAGAACCCGGGCTGTAACCCAACCCTGTCTTATGCAATTACGCCCGGAATCACTCGACGCCCACCTGGAAAAAACGCTGGAGCCCCTGTACGTCATTGCCAGCGACGAACACCTGTTGCTCCTGGAAGCCTCGGATAAAATCCGGCAGGCCGCAAGAAAACAGGGCTGCACCGAACGGCGCGTATTGACCGTAGAACGCGGTTTCAAATGGAGCGAACTCCAAGCGGCAGATACCGCCCTGTCGCTTTTTGGCGAACGCAAATTCATCGAATTGCGCATCCCCACAGGCCGTCCCGGCAAAGAAGGCGCCCAGGCCCTGCAACGCTATACCGCTGCCCTGAACCCGGATAACGTCACGTTAATTACCTTGCCGAGGCTTGACTGGGCAACACAGAAATCCGCCTGGGTCAACACCCTGCAAAAAACCGCCGTTTACCTGGACATTCCCCTTGTCGGCCGCGCCCGGCTGGGGGAATGGATCGCCTCTCGCCTTCGCGCCCAAAACCAGGCCGTGGAACCGGAAGGACTGGCCTTTCTGGCTGCGCGGGTAGAAGGCAACCTGCTTGCCGCCAGCCAGGAAATCCGCAAGATCGGCCTCCTCTATCCGGAAGGCAAACTCACCTTTGAGCAAATCAGGGAAGCCGTCCTAAACGTAGCGCGTTACGATATCTTCCAGCTCAGCGAAGCCATGCTGACAGGCGATCTTCCCCGCCTCATCCGGATACTGGAAAGCCTAAAAGGCGAAGGCGAACCCCTGCCGCCGGTCCTGTGGACCGTTACCGAAGAAATCCGCACCCTCCTGAAACTGCATACCGGCATGGCAAACGGACAACCGCCTGGCGCGCTCATGAAAAACCTGCGGATATGGGGGCCGAGGGAAAAAACCGTTTCCGCCGCCCTGAGGCGCGTCAATACCGGCACGCTCATCCAATCGCTCAGGCTTGCCGCCCAGGTCGATAAAATCATCAAGGGGCTGCGTACCGATACCCTGCTTGACGACGCCTGGGACGCCCTGCTCAAACTGTGCCTGTCTGTTGCAGCAAATAGCGCAAAACAGGGCTAAACCGCGTACAATCTACTTTCTTTCCCGCTTATAGTTGACTGCCCCATTATGACCCTCAAGGACAATATGCGCCGCATCGGCAAACAGGCGCGCCAAGCTTCAACAAGCATGGCAAAAGCCGGTGCCGCCATCAAAAACCAGGCGCTTTGCCACATTGCCGCCGCCATCCGGCAGCATAAAGAAAACCTGCTGCAAGCCAACGCAAAAGACCTGGCCGCCGCCCGTGAAAACGGGCTGGAACCAGCCCTCCTGGACCGCCTGACCCTCACGCCTGCCGGTATTGCCGCTATGGCCGAAGGCCTGGAACAAATTGCGGCGCTGCCCGATCCGGTCGGTGAAATCACCAGCCTGCAAAACCGCCCAAGCGGCATCCAGGTCGGCCAGATGCGCGTTCCCCTGGGCGTCATCGGCATCATCTACGAAGCCCGGCCAAACGTCACGGCAGACGCCGCCGGGCTGTGCATCAAAAGCGGCAATGCCGCCATCCTGCGCGGCGGCTCCGAAGCCATCTGCTGCAACCGGGCGCTGGCTGCCCTCGTGCAGGAAGGGCTGATCAAAGCAGGCCTGCCCGCCGAAGCCGTCCAGGTGGTCGAAACAACCGACCGGGCGGCAGTAGGGGAAATGATCACCATGACAGAATATATCGACGTCATTGTCCCTCGCGGCGGAAAAGGGCTGATCGAACGCCTCATGCGGGAATCGCGCATCCCCATGATCAAGCACCTTGACGGCATCTGCCATATCTACATCGACAATGATGCCGATGAAGAAAAAACCCTGGCTGTTGCCTTTAACGCCAAATGCCAGCGCTACGGCACCTGCAACACCATGGAAACCCTTCTGGTTGCCAGGACAATTGCCCCTGCCATCCTGCCAAAGCTTGCCCGGCTTTACCAGGCTGAAAAAGTCGAGCTGCGCTGCGATCCGGCCGCCATGCGCATCCTGGCCGATTACCCTTACCTGAAAGCCGCCGAAGAACAGGACTGGGGAACCGAATACCTGGCGCCTGTGCTTTCCGTCAAAATCGTTGACGGGCTGGATGAAGCCATCAGCCACATCAACACCTGGTCCTCGCAGCATACCGATGCCATCCTGACAGAAAACTACAGCCATGCCATGCGCTTCCTAAGGGAAGTGGATTCCGCTTCCGTCATGGTCAACGCCTCCACCCGCTTTGCCGATGGCTTCGAATACGGGCTCGGCGCGGAAATCGGCATCTCCAACGACAAACTACACGCCCGCGGCCCGGTCGGCCTAAAAGGGCTGACCTCCCGGAAATACATCGTTTTCGGCCACGGCGAAATCAGGAAATAAGCCCCCTGGCAACCCGGCGTCACACCCCGCCCCAACGGAGAAAAAAACATGTCCGCCCCTCACACCTACTTTTGCACCTGTCCGAGAGGGCTGGAAACACTTCTTGCCGAAGAACTGTCCGAAATTGCCGAAAAAAGCGCAACACTCACCGTCCATGCCCCGGCCTCCGGCGGCGTCCCCTGCTCCGGCAGCATCGAAGACGGCTGGCTGATGAACCTGCATTCCCGCATCGCCTCGCGCATCCTGCTTCGTCTCGCACGGGGAAACTACAAAAACGAAGACGATATCTACCGCCTTGCCCTGGCACAGCCCTGGGAGAACTGGTTTAAAGCCGAAAACACCATCCGGATAGACGTTACCGCCATCAAATCCCCCCTGAAAAGCCTGAGCTTTACCACCCTCAAAATCAAGGATGCCGTGGCAGACCGCTTCCGCAGCCATTTTGGCAAACGCCCCTCAGTGGACACCAAAGCGCCCGATATCCATATCGTGGCTTTCTTCAACGCCAGCCAGTTTACGCTCTACCTCGATACTTCGGGAGAACCGCTTTTCAAACGGGGCTGGCGAACCCGGACAGGAGACGCCCCCCTGCGTGAAAACCTGGCTGCCGCCCTCCTGCGCGCCGCCGGCTGGAAACCGGGAACCGTCCTGTTTGACCCCATGTGCGGCTCCGGCACCATCCTGGCAGAAGCCGCCCAGATGCTGGCCGGGATTCCCCCTGGCATGAACCGGCCCTTTGCCTTTGAAAAACTCAAAGGATTTGACCTGGCAAAATGGGAAAAACTCAAACAGGCCGTCATCCCCCGAAAACTGCCCGCCGAACCGACCCTTTTCGGCAGCGACATCTCCGGCGGCATGATCGCCACGGCCCGGCACAACCTGGCGGCGGCCCGTATCCCGATAGAAATCCCCTTAAAGCAAATAGAAGCCCAGGAAGTCTTCCCGCCTTCCCCTGTGCCCGGCATCCTGCTCACCAACCCGCCGTACGGGGAACGCATCACCATGCGGGGCGACAGGACAAAAAAAGAAGCAGGCGAGCTGCCCCGCCTGTTTTACAGCGCACTGGGGACAACCCTCAAACAGCGTTTCGCCAACTGGCAAGTCTTCCTGCTCACCTCCGATATGGACGTGCCCGCCATGCTCCGGCTGAAAGCCGCCAGAAAAACCCCGTTCTACAACGGGGCAATTGAATGCCGCCTCTTCCGTTTTGACATGATCGCCGGCTCCAACCGCAAAAAACCGGCGCATCCCGGAAACGAAACCAAAGTCCGGGAAAAATGACCGCCGATACCCTCAAGCCGTTACGTACCCTGCTCGTTGACAATGACAACTCTTTTTCGCACAACCTCTATCACCTCATTACCCAGGTCAACGGCATCCCGCCCGTCCTCATCAAAAACGACGAAAAAAACTGGCAGCCATCCAACCTGAAAAACATTGACAATATCGTCATCTCGCGGAACCAGGCGACCCCGTCAACCCGCCAGTGGCGCCAACACCGGACACCCCGCGATACGCCGCCACCGCCGGAACACCGCTTCCCTTCTGCCCAGTTAAGCCCGCCGCCTGCCCCCGCCGCTTGAAGAAACAGGCCGCCGCCTCGGCCGATCCCTGGACAGCATGGCGCATGCTCCGCCGCACCAACCCGATCCCCTGCGGTGCTTACCTGAAGCTGGACGGCATCAGCATACTGAGCTGCTCCCCCGAATGCTTCCTGTCCCTCTCGCGGAACCGCGCCATCCAGTCCAAGCCCATCAAAGGCACGCGCCCCCGCTCAATCGATCCCGTGCTGGACAGGCAGCAAAAAAACAGGCCGAAAACCTGATGACCGTTGACCTGGTCCGCAACGACCTGGGCAAAACAGCCCGGCCCGGCTCCGCTGCCGATCCCAGCCTCTTTGCCATCGAATCCTGCCCTGCCGTCCACCGGATGGTCAGCACCGTTGCCGCCAGCCTGAAGGAAGGCCTCTGCCAGCCAATGCGTCAGGGCAGCCTTCCCTGAAAGCGGCAGGCAGCCTGGCCTAATTGCCCGCCACCGTCATATTCTCAATCAGGACAGAACCGGATTCCCTGCCGCCGCGGCTGATCCGGTCCGCGCCAACCGCCACAATCTGCGCAAACATGTCTTTCAGGTTCCCGGCAATCGTAATCTCCTGTACCGGATACTGAATTACCCCCCGCTCAACCCAGAAACCCGAAGCGCCGCGGGAATAATCCCCTGTCACATAATTGACGCCCTGTCCCATCAGCTCGGTCACCACCAGCCCTGTATCCATTTTTTTCAGCATGGCGGCAAAATCATCATCAGGGCCTGTCTGCGAAGAAGTCAGGAAAAGATTATGCGCCCCGCCGGCATTGCCGGTCGTTTTCATCCCCAGCCGCCGGGCAGAATAGGAAGAGAGAAAATACCCCTGGACAATGCCGCCGGCTACCACATCCCGCGCCGTGGTTCTCACCCCCTCATCGTCAAAAGGCGATGAACCCATCGCGCACGGGATACGCGGGTCCTCGTGAAGCCGGATATGCGCCGGGAAAACCGGCTTGCCAAGCGAATCCAGGAGAAAACTGGTCCGGCGGTACAGCGCCCCGCCGGATACAGCATGAACAAACGCGCCCATCAGGCCCAGCGCCACCGGCGCTTCAAAAAGCACCGGACATTGCTGCGTGCCAATCCGGCGCGCGCCCAGCCGCGCCAGCGCCCGTTCTGCCGCCCTGCGCCCGACCGCCTCAGGCAAATCCAGCCTGCCGGGATGGCGGGATGCCGTGTACCAGTAATCCCGCTCCATGCCCGCGCCGCTTCCTGCAATCGGCGCAACCGAAACCGCATGGCTGCTGTAAGGATACCCGCCCATGAATCCCTGCGAATCTGCGCTGATAAAGTGGAAATGCTGCAACGACACCTCCGCCCCCTCGCTGTTGGTAATCCGCTTATCCACCTCAAAAGCAGCCCCCTCGCAGCGCATGGCTATCTCTGCCGCCTCATCCGCCGTTATTCTCCAGGGAAAATACAACCCCAGATCCGGCGGGTTCCTCTCCAGCATATCGGCATCCGGCAGGCCCGCGCTGGCATCTTCCGTCGTAAAAGAAGCAATATCGTAAGCCGCCTCAACCATCGCGCGCAGTGAGGGCTCCGAAAAATCCGAAGAAGTCGCATTGCCCCTGCGGCGGCCGATATACAGCGTTGCGCCCACTGCCTTATCCTGGTTGCGCTCAATCGTTTCCACCTTTCCCTTGCGCACGCTGACCGTCATGCCGTTGCCATCGCTGACACCCACCGCCGCCGAAGTCGCGCCCTTCTCCTTGGCATAACGCAACACATCGGCAGCAATCTGCTCCAGCTGGGCACGGGTATGGACGAAAACAGGATCATTCATGATCAATTCCCTTTTTCATGGCGAAACAGGACTGATATGATAGCAGGCAATGACATCCGGTTTTATGCGCTTTTTCAGAATACCCTATGCACCGTCCACCTCATGCCTTAACCGATACCCCGCCCGGCACGCCGGAACAGGAATACGACAGGCCATCCAAATCCCGGCGCAAGCGCGACATGACCGCCCTGCAAAAACTGGGAGAACAACTGGCCGGCGCCCCGGCAGAACGCCTCAAACGGCTGTCCCTTCCCGAAAACCTCGGCACAGCAATTGAAGAATACCGGAAAATCAAAAGCCATGAAGGAAAGCGCCGCCAGCTCCAGTTCATCGGAAAAATCATGCGCGGCCTGGAAGAAACCGACATTGCCGCCTTTCATGCAGCCATTGAAAGCTGGCGCGGCCAGTCCAAAGCCGAAACTGCCGCCATCCATGCCCTTGAGCGGCAGCGGGAAAAATTGCTGGCAGACGATGCCGCGCTGACAACCTTTCTGGCTGGCCATCCGCACCTGGACCGGCAGCATCTGCGCAGCCTCATCCGCCAGGCCAGAAAAGAGCAGGCCGAAAGCAAGCCGCCCAGGGCATACCGCGAAATCTTCCAGATCCTCAAACAGGCCCGCGAAAACAAAGGAGCCGGACATGCCGCCTGAGAACTCCATCCCCATCGGCCTGGTCTCCGTCTCGGATCGCGCATCGGATGGCGCCTATGCCGACCAGGGCATCCCGGCGCTGAAAACCTGGCTTACGGATGCCCTCATCACCCCCTGCCACTTTGAAACCCGCCTGATACCGGATGAAAAAACCTTGATTGAGCAAACCCTCCTGGAACTGGCCCGCGATATCCGCTGCCCGCTCATCCTCACCACCGGCGGCACCGGTCCCGCCCGGCGCGACGTCACGCCGGACGCCACCCTGGCCGTCGGCACCAAAACCATGCCCGGCATAGCGGAGCAAATGCGCCAGATCAGCCTTCATTTCGTCCCTACAGCGGTATTGTCAAGGCAGGTTGCCGTCATCCGTGAAGAACCGGAACACGCCTCCCTCATTATCAACCTGCCCGGCAGGCCCCAATCCATCAGGCAAACGCTGGAAGGCGTCAAAAACACAGACGGCACATGGCGCATCCCCGGCATTTTTACCGCCATCCCCTACTGCATTGAACTGATCGGGGGGCCCTGCATTGAAACCCGCCCGGCCATATCCCTGGCATGGCGCCCGCCTCCGGCCGCCCGCCCGCCGGACTGATTCCCCTTTTTCCACGGAAAAATTTTGAAAAACCAACCACCCGAAGAGGCCCCATGAACACACTGAAACTGGACTACAACCAGGTCGATACCGGCAGCAATCCGCCCGTTTCCGTCATTTTAATGCACGGTCTTGGCGACCACGGCTCCAGCTTTGTCCCGCTGGTTCAATACCTTGACCTGACAGGCTGCCCGCCCATCCGCTTCATATTCCCCCATGCGCCGGAACGCGCCGTCACCATCAACATGGGTTACGAAATGCGCGCCTGGTTCGACATCTACGGCGGCTTTGAGGCCACCGACAACGAAGACACAGACGGCATAAAGGAATCCCGCCGTCTCATTACCAGCCTGATCAACCAGGAAAAAGCACGCGGCGTCCCTGCCGGAAAAATCATCCTGGCCGGCTTTTCACAGGGATGCGCCATGGCCCTTTACACCGCTCTTTGCAGCCCGGAAAAAATGGGCGGCGTCATCGGCTTGTCCGGCTACATGCCGCTCATCGGCTCCTTCCCGGACGAACGCCATTCCGCCAACCAGGATACGCCCATCTTCCTGGCACATGGCACCCATGACGAAGTCGTGCCGTTCACCCGTGCCGAAGATACCCGCCGCCTGCTGGATTCCCTCGGATACCAGGTAGAATGGCATCAATATCCCATCCCCCACACCCTGTCGCCTGAAGAACTCGGCGATATCGCCGCCTGGCTCCGCCGCCTGCTGGCCTAAAAAAACCGGCGCAAAAGAAAAGGCTGCCCCAAAGGCAGCCTTGCCGCTTATGGCGCAGGCATCACCCGATACGATGGCAAATCTGCCTGCACCGCTGCACCTTCTCCCGTCAGGTAAAGCTGCCCGTCCTGGACAGAACAGGCCAGCCGCATAAAACGCTGCGTTATGGCGGCCATTGCCTGCGTTACCGCCACAGGCAGCAGATAAACCGAAAGATTTTCCTGCCCGGCAGCCGTCTTTTGCACCTGCTGCCACCAACGGGAAGCACCCCGGCCATAAGCATAAATCACCGCCTGTTCCGCCTGCCGCGACACCTGTACGAGCCGCCGCGCATCCGGCAGACCCACTTCAATCCAGCGCAGCACCCGCCCGGCCGCATCCTTTAACCATACATCCGGTTCCGCCGTCTCCGAAAGCCCCCTGGCAAACGCCAGCCCCTCTTCCGCATGATGCAAAAAAGCCAGGAGCCTTACCATCATCCGCTCGTCAGTCTCCGAAGGATGGCGCGCCAGCGTCAGCGCATGATGCCGGTAATAATGGCGGTCCATATCCGAAATATCAATCTCCGCCTTGAAAATCGTTGCCGGCAAAGCCAATTTTTCTTCCTCCCCATATACAAAAACAAGGCATCCCCCTTGCTGCAAACTTCGTGCCCTGCGCTTTCCGTCACGAAAAATGCCGCCCTTTCGGAATCGCGTCAAGCAGCATCCGGGTATAAGGATGCCGCGGCTGGCGGTAAATCTCGTCTGCATCCGCCATTTCCACCACTTCCCCCTGCCGCATCACCATCACCTGATCCGCCATATACTTCACCACCGCCAGATCATGGGAAATAAACAGGTAACTGATACCCAGCTCATCCTGGAGATCCTTGAGCAAATTCAACACCTGCGCCTGCACCGAAACATCCAGCGCCGAAACCGATTCATCGCACACCAGCACCTCCGGGGAAAGCACCAGGCAGCGCGCAATAGCAATCCGCTGGCGCTGTCCGCCGGAAAACGCATGGGGATAACGGTAAAAAGCCGATTCCGGCATCCCAACCCTCGCCAGCCACCGGAAAGCCATTTCCATCCGCTCCTGCCGGTTGGCGCCAACCCCGTGAATCTGCATCGGCTCCATCAGAATCTGCCCGACAGTAAAACGCGGATTCAACGAAGCAAACGGATTTTGGAAAACAATCTGGAGACGCCGTTTATAAGCCAGAAACGCCTCCGGCGGCATAGCAAACAAATCCTTGCCGTCAAAAAACGCTTCCCCGCCGGTCGGCTCATGCAGGCGCAAGAGCGTCAGCCCCATCGTTGTCTTGCCAGAGCCGGATTCCCCCACCACGCCAAGCGTCTTCCCCCTGGGCAACACAAAAGAAACATCCTTCACAGCACAAAACTCACTCCTGCCAAACAAGCCCCGTTTGCTGAAAAAACACTTTTGCAAATGCCTCACCTCCAGCAGCGGGCTATCCCCGCTGCCATAACCGCGCGTTCGCTCCGGCTGCGCCTTTGTGGCAGCGCCGCCCGGCATCTCCTCAATCACCGGCAGCCGCTGCGGCCTGGCGTCAAGCGGCGGGCGGCAGGCCAAAAGCGCTGCCGTATAGGGGTGTGAAGGATGCGCCAATACCTGAGCAGCCTTGCCCGCCTCCTGTATCTCCCCGTGCCGCATCACCATCACCTCGTCGGCAATCTCGGCAACCAGCTGCAAATCATGCGTAATAAACAGCACCGACATCTGCCGCGAACGCTGCAACGCCTTCAGCAAATCCACAATCTGCTTCTGTATCGTCATATCCAGCGCCGTTGTCGGCTCATCCGCTATCAGCAGCTGCGGCTCGCAGGCAATCGCCATGGCAATCATCACCCGCTGCTGCTGCCCGCCGGAAAGCTGGTGGGGATAGGCATCCACCCTGCTGGCCGGATCGGCAAACCCCACCTCCCCCAGCAAAGCAACCGCCCGCTCCCTTGCCTGCACGGCATCCATCCCCCGATGCAGCCTCAGCACCTCGGCAATCTGGCTGCCCACCGTAAAAACCGGGTTTAACGATGACATGGGATCCTGGAAAATCATGGAAATCCGGCTGCCGCACAACTTCCGGCGATCCCTGCCTGAAAGGGCCAGCAGATTCTGCCCCTCAAAAAGAATAGCGGCATCCGGGTTGACAAGCGCCGTCTCCGGCAAAAGCCCCATCACCGCCAGGCTGCTGACCGATTTGCCGCTGCCGGACTCCCCCACCAGCGCCACCGTCTGATTGCGGGGAACATCAAACGAAACATGCCTGACCGCCTCAAATACCGTATGCCGGTCTTGCCGGAAAGCCACCCGAAGATTTTTTACCTGCAAAAGCGGCATCGTTTCCGGCTCCATCAATATACACCATTGATTAAATTTTCCCTTTCAAGAGATTTTATTATATTACTCAGGCCCTCTTCAGGGAGTGCTCTGGAATAATTTATTAAATTTCCAATGAATGAAGAAAATTTTTAACTTTTATAAACAGAAACCAATAAATCTTTTATTAGCAAAAATCATCAAAAACATCTCCCCATTCCCATTTTTCGCCAAGCGCAAGCGTATAGTATTTATCAGCGCCGTCTTCCTGAAAGTAACTCCCAATAGCCTCATGCACATATAAATCATTTTTATATGCAATTCTATACACATACCAAGGTTTTATGCTATTTTCAGTATGCACACTCTGAACTATCAGGGAATTCATATCCTTTGACATACCAAATTTGGTTATCTCACTTTTATTATATTGATTTATACAAAAAATCTTGCCATTCTGTAAATTTTTTAGATAATCCTCTAACGGCGTTTTGCCAATTTTTTGAGGGCAACAAGGAAATTTTGTTGGTGTTTTCCAGTTTGCCTGAACTGCATGTAACGTTAAAGATTCTATATATACTACTTCCTTATCATCATTATCTTTACCAGCATTATCCTGACGTTTTTCATAAAATTTGTTAGATCGTTTCTTCCCGATTGCAGGCCATATAGTTTTTTTATATATCCAGTCTCCTAATTTTCCACCTGAAGATGGCGCATCGCTTTTCGCCCACTCCTCAAGTTTTTCCATACTGATCTTTGCTTCTTCAGGGATAACACTTCGCATCCATGAAAAATTGATATCAGTTTGACTTTCTCCTAATCGAGAAGGATTTTCCAGGAATGCTTCAACACTTCCACAAACAGCTATAATTTTTTTTCGTGTTATTGGGTTCTCAAGTGCATTTTCCAATCTTGTTACCCAATGTAAATTTTCAGGTCTGTTATTCTGCCTATTAGTATCTTTATGGTCAACAACATGTTGAGCAGATGGTGCGATCCCGTGAAACGCAGTAGCAACAATCCGGTGAATTTGGACTCCCGCAATATATAAATATCCTTTATCCCCTTTCCTTCCGAAAGTCCATTTGTTATCTAACAGGCGAATTCTATTTGTATTTTTAGGATATCTTAAAACAGCGCCATTATTCCGAACAAGATAAGTTTCATTTTTATAAATGCACTGTTTTTCCTCATTATAGTATTCATCAACATTAATCATAGATTTTCGATCAATTTTGGCAGACAGTATATTTTTTCACTTTTGCTTCCATTTAATAAAAGTAAACTCTAGTTGTTCCTTTTAAACAAGTTATGTAAATTTATCTGATAATCGGATATCACCGTCCCCCCAGGCGGGGGTCCAGCGCATCCCGCAATCCATCCGTAAACAGGGAAAACGCCGTAATCAGCACTGCCATAGCGGCAGTCACTGCCGCCAGCTGCCACCACTTGCCCAAAATCAGCTCATTTTGCGCCTCATTTAACATGCTGCCCCACGACACCACGCCCACCGGCACGCCAAAGCCCAGAAAACTCAAAATCACTTCCGACTTGATAAACCCCACAGCCAGGATAGACAATTGCACCAGCGGCACATGGCTGACATTCGGCAGGATATGCAAAAACATGCGCCGCCAGTGCGAAGCGCCGATAGCCCCGGCCGCCATCACATATTCCCGCCCCTTGTGCCGGATATACTCCGCCCTCACCAGCCGGAAAACCCCCGTCCAGCCCGTCAGCCCAAGAATCAGGATGATAGTAAGCACTCCCTTTTTCTGCAACACAGCCGCTACTGCCAGCACCAGGAGCAAATAGGGAACAGACGTAAAAACACTATAGAACCAGTTGAAAAAATCATCCAGCCGCCCGCCAAAATAACCGGCAAAAGCGCCAAACACCGTACCGATCAGCGTCGCTGCCAAAGCGGCGGCCAGCCCCACCACAATAGAAGTTTCCCCGCCCTTGATCGTTTTCCTGACAATATCATGCCCCCACTTGTCACCCCCGAAAGGAAGCGTTTCCTTCCGGCTGGCCTGCAAAACAGCCGCCTGCCCCTGCATACCGGCACGGATGGCCGCCAGCTCTTCCGCCAGCGGATCAGCCACACCATCCGCCTCCGCCAGCCCAACGGCATTTCCTGCCATACCGGCCCGCAGGCGGCGTATCACCTCCCGCAAGGGATCAAAGGGATTCTCCGGGCGCACATCGGCCGTGCCTTCCGGCCTGGAAAGCCCGGCGGCATCTTTTCCTGATTCCCCTCCCAGAAAACCGGGAGGCGCATAATTCACGCCCACCTCTTCCGCCCAGTCCGCCGCCACCAGCCCCGCTGCCGACAAGCCCAGCATCACGAAAAAAAAGCCGACAACAACCAGCGAAACCATGGATACCGCATCGCCGCGCAACCGCCGCCACACCATGGCCCACAAACCGGCAGATACAGGCGCACCGTCTTCTCTCATGGCCTACTTCAGCTGAACGCGGGGATCAACCATCTGATAGAGCAAATCCGCCAGCAGATTAAACAGCATCGTGGCAACCGCCACCAGCACCGTCACCGCCTTGATCACCGGAAAATCGCTCCTTTCCACCGCCAGGATAATCTCCCTCCCAATGCCGGGAATGGAAAAAAACCGCTCCACCAGAAAAGCGCCAATCAACAGCGACGGCAAATTGGACGTCACATAAGTAATAATCGGCACTGCCGCATTGCGCAGCACATGCACCCACATCACCCGGCCTTCACCCGCCCCCTTTGCCCTGGCCGTGCGGACATAATCCTGCCCGGTCTCATCCAGCACAAAAGTACGGAAAAGCCGGAGATTGGGCGCCAGGCTGACCGCCAGCAGAATAATAACCGGCAACAGCGCATAACCGGAAAGATTCTCCCACAGGCTGCTGCCCCACCCCTGCACAGGAAACAACCCCAGCTTATATGCCAGCCCATACTGGAACACAATAATATAAACCAGGATACTGACCGACATACCGATAGTGCAGGCTATCATCACCACGCGGTCTGTCAGCGTCCCCCGCACATGGGCAACCGCCAGTGCCAACGCCACAGCAACCAGCGTCTCCAGCACCGTCAGCGGAATCAGGAGCGTCAGCGAAGGCCCCAGACGCGTCAGCACAATCTGCGAAACCGGCTCGCCGGTACTCCAGCTGCTGCCAAAATCAAACATGACAACCTGTTTGATAAACAGCCCAAACTGCACATAATAAGGCTCGTCTATCCCCAGCTGCCTGCGGATATTGGCAATCTGCGCCGGATTGGCAATCTTGCCTGCCAGGATATAGGCCGGATCGCCGCCAACCCAGTTAAACAGCACAAAAACCAGGAAAAGCACCCCAAGCAGCGTCGGGATCATTTGCCATAACCGCCGGATCAGATAAGCAGACATTGCACACCGTCAGGTTCTATTTACGCGCCGGCCCTTTGGCAACGCCCGCCATTTCCCGGTAAAAAGCATCGCTGTTGGCATCCCGTCCGAGAAAAGCGCGCACCAGCTCCTCCGCATAAGCCTCCCCGCCGCGCTCCAGCACCGTTTCCCTGTATCGCCGTCCTGCGGCCGGATTCATCAGATTGCCGCCAAACTGCGTCAGCATATCCGCTGCCAATACCTCCGACCACAGATAACCGTAATACCCGGCCGCATAACCGCTCACCGTATGGCTGAACTGTCCGGGAAACTGGGTGCCCTGGATATACCCCAGCGGCGTCGCGCCCTCCATTGCTTCCCACAACGCCATGGCATCCTTTTTCCGGCCGTCATACAACGCCATATCATAACGGGCATACAACAGCTGGCGCGCGTAAAACAGACCCTTGCCATACCGCCTGGCCGCATTGATCCGTTTGAGAAAATCCCCTTCCACCGCCGGGCAGGCAGGAGAACAATACTGCGGAAGCAGCGCAAGAGAAGGCCCGGCATAAGCCCACTCCTCAAACATCTGGGAAGGCGCTTCCACAAAATCCCTCTCCACACTCGTGCCGGAATGTTCAATATAACGCGTTTTCGACAGCACCCCGTGCAAAACATGCCCAAACTCATGCAAAAGCGTTTCCAGCTCATTGCCGTTCAATCCCGTCCGGTTGAAATTGGTCACCAGAACAGAAACAGGCTTTCTTCCTTCCAGCGTGCTGCCCCCCCTGGCCGGGAAAGCCGCCGCATGGCCATACTTCCCGTCCCGCGGGAAAAGATCCAGGTAAATACCGCCCAGCCGCTCCCCGTTTTCCCTGTCATACACGCCAAAATACAGCACATCCTCATGCCAGAGCGGCGCCTGTTCCTGCCTGAAAGAAAGCCCGTACAGGGATTCCGCCAGCCCCATCGCCCACTTTACCGCCGCATCCGTCGGGAAATAGCGCCGCAAAGCCTCCTGGTCCACATCAAAACGCGCTTTCCGGACCTTTTCCTGCCAATAGGCCACATCCCACCGCTCAATTACTGCCTCTGCAAGCGGCAAACCAAGCGAATCCGCCTTATACTGCCGCAAAGCTTCCAGCTCCTGCTTTTCCGCCGTCCCCGCCGCCTCCTGAACCTGCTGGAGAAAATCCCCGACAGCCCCCGGCTTTTTTGCCATACGCCGCCGCAGCCGGTAATCCGCATAACTGCGGTAACCGGCCAGTTCCGCCAGCTCCTGGCGCAATGCCGCCGCCTCATTCAACAGCGCCAGGTTCTGAAGCGTTCCCCGGTTCAGAAATTCCGCCTGATACTGGCGCCTCGCCTCGCTGTCTTCCGCATACTGCATAAAAGGAAGATAGACCGGATACGAAAAATCCAGCAGATAATTGCCGCTCCCATCCCGCCTGAGACGGGCCAGATAATCCTGCGGCAGCCCCCTCATCTGCTCCGGCGAAAACACCACCCGCGTCCGGTTATCCCGGATATGGCGGGAAAACGCCTGCTGTATCTCGTCCAACCGTGCCTGAATCGCCCGCATCCGCTCCTGCTTCTTCGGCATCAGTGTTACGCCCGCATCCTCAAAATCGCCAAGGATATCCCTGCGCAGCTTGCGTTCCACATTGTCTTTTGAACGCAGCACCCTGACACCGGCATACAAATTGGCATTCAGATACAAATCCGTGAGAAAAGCCCGAATTTGGGTATCGCACGCCTCCGCACTGCCGCGCACCCCCTCGTCAGGCGAAACCTGGCTTAACAGATATACCGGGCCATGCAGGTCGTCTATCGCCATCTGCAGCCGGTTCCACTCCTTCATAAACTGCGCGGAGCCGTCCGGCGTATAAGCCCTCACCGCCTCAAGCCCGGCAACACGCTGTTTCCAGTCCTCCAGCCCCTGGCTGCACAAGGCCGGGATCTCATCTGCCTGCCACACAGGCAGCCGCGCCTGATCCGTTTCCGCCCATGCCGGCGCGGCAAGAAAACCGGAAAACGCCAAAACCGCCGCAAGAGAAAAACGGACTGCAAAAGAAACCGAAAATGTCATTTTCATCATGCCGTCCAAATTATCCGGATTGGTATCACAAGAATTCCATTGTAAAGGTAAAGGCAAACGCCATGCCAGCGCGCAAGACCCCCTCCGCGCCCAGCGCTAAGGCCTCTCATCCATATCCATATAAATCCATTCGCTGTGCATCACAGGATGCTTCTTGAAACCCGCCACATAAGGATGCAGCAGCATATTGCGGTAACGCGCATACCCGATCCGCGTCGGCGCATACACTTCCAGGATACGCGCCATCTTCCGGTAAAGCCGGTTGCGCGCCTCCCCGTCCGGCAGCGTAACAGATTGTTCATACAAGGCGTCAAAAGCGTCAATCGCCATACAGCCGTTATTGCTCTGGCCGGTATGCGGCCCGTAAAAAAGCTGCATGAAATTGTCGCCGTCCGGATAATCGGCAATCCACGGGCTGGTACGCATCATCAGGTGGCATTGCTTTTCCGCCTTCAGCAAATCCGGGAAAAGCCGCCTGTCGCTCTTCATGCGGATAGAAAGCGAATCAAACGTCTTTTTCCACATCTCGCTTTGCAGCTGGCCGGTTGAATCCGCCCTGGCAGAAAACACAATCTCCAGCGGGCTGCCGTCCGGCCGGGTACGCCAGCCATCCCGGCCTTTTTTGTAACCAAACCGGTCCAAAAGCGCATTGGCCAACGCCACATCATGCGGAACACTGCTCCTGTAGGCCGGATCATGGCCCGCCACGCCCGGCGGAATCGGGTAAGCCAAAGGAACCGCCTGCCCGTTCCACACAATCCGGATTTCCTCCTCCACATCATGCGCCATCGCAATCGCCCGGCGCAGGGCAATTCTCTCCTTCTCCAGCCCGCCCAGCACCGGATCCCGCATATTGAAATAATAATGGCTCAATTCCGCATCCACCGTCCGGGAAAGCCGGATACCCAGGGCAGACAGCGCAGGCCGCAGCCTGCCGCCTTCCAGCGCCTCAGGCGCAAGCGGCCCGTCCAGATTCAGCATATCCGCCTCGCCCTTTTTGAAAGCCAGCCAGCGGGAAGCATCTTCCGGAATCACGCTGATTTCCACCCGGCCAATCTGCGGCACCGTCTTGCCCTTCATCCGCCTCACAATTTCCGCATCCTCCGGGTCGCTTCCCGCCGGGAAATCCCACACCATCTTCCTGAATGAAGGATTGGCAGACAACACAATCCGGGAACCGCGCTTCCATTCCGAAAGCACATAAGGCCCCGTCCCCACAGGATGGGCCATCACATGAAAAGAAGCATCCCCATACTCCTCCACCGCCTCCCGCGCCACGGCGCAAGTCGGGTAATGCGCCAGAATATGGGTAAAATTGTAATCCGGCCGGGCAAGCTGTATGCGCAGCACATAGCGTCCTGCCGCCTTAAGCCCGGCAACCGGCTGCCCGTAATCCGGCCGGCCGTTTGCGCCCTTGTCTTTCGCCCACGCCTTAAGCCCGGCAACCTTGTCCTCCACCAGCCAGCCCCACGCCGCGCCGACAGCCGGATCCGCCAGCCGCTTGATAGCATAAACAAAATCCGCCGCCGTCAGCTCCCGCGGCCTGCCGCCAAAAACCGGATCATCCGCAAAGAAAATCCCTTTCTTTAGCCGGATAACATACGTCTTTCCCCCGTCGCTGATTTCAGGCATCCCCTCTGCCGTCAGCGGCATCAGCTTAGCCGGCCTTGCCAGGTAATCATAGGTATATAACGGCTCGCAAATTGAGCGAATCACCTGAGAAGAATACAGGTCATGCGCCACCGCCGGATCAAACCCGGTTTCCGGCGCAGGAAACACATAACGCAGCACCTTGCCGGCATCGGCGGCATAGCCGCCCGCGCAAACGGCAAACGCCAGCGCTGCCGCCAGCGCCTTCAGCGCCAGACAGCCCGTTCTGCGCTCATTGCTCCTGTCCAACACAGACTGCCCTTCCCCCTTACCGCGCCTGCTAAAAGCCCGGCCATGAAACAACACAATGGAAAACCGGCCCCGTTTCAGTTCCTGTCCCTGTGTCCGGCACACACAAAAACCTTTCCTTTTTCAGGCGGGAAGCCATACCCTTTCCGGCAGCTGCCTTAATGCCGCGGCATTGGACGAAGAAAAACACAGACCGGCCGCCTCCTGATACGGCAGCCAGACATACCGGACATGTTCGCGGGGAGAAAGCCTCACCGGGATATCCCGCGGCACACACAGGCCAAACACATGCTCGGTATTCACCGTCACCCCCGGCGCATAACGGTGCCGCCAGGAAGGGTAAATCGCGTAAGTATTCGTTACCTGCCAGTCATGCAGCTGTGTCCAGGGCACCTCATTGGCAGCTGCCGCTTCTGCCTGGCCCGAAAGCGCCGGAACAATGCGGATACCGGTTTCCTCCTCCACCTCCCGAATCGCCGTTTCCACCGGCTGCTCGCCAGGCGTTGCCTTTGAACCCGTCACAGACTGCCAAAAACCGGGACACCCCGTCCGCTCAATAAGCAGCACCTCTAAAGCGGCGCTGTAAATAACCACCAGCGCCGATTCCGGAATCTTGTACCCGTCCAAGCAAGGCTCCGCCTGTCCGTCAGGCTGTTTTTGGCGGTTCTGCCCTTCTCAGGCGGATATGCAGTTCCTGGAGCTGCCGCTCGTTTACCGGCGAAGGCGCCTGCGTCAGCAAATCCTGCGCCCGCTGCGTCTTCGGGAACGCAATCACATCGCGGATAGATTCAGAACCCGTCATCAGCGTAATCATCCGGTCCAGCCCGAAAGCCAGCCCGCCGTGCGGCGGCGCGCCGTATTGCAGCGCATCCAGCAAAAATCCGAACTTCTCGTACGCTTCCTCATCCTCTATCTTCAGCGCCCGGAAAACCTTGCTCTGCACATCCTGCCGGTGGATACGGATAGACCCTCCGCCCAGCTCCCAGCCGTTTAACACCATATCGTATGCCTTGGCCAGGCAGCGCGCCGGATCCGTCTCCAGGTAATCCTCATGGCCGTCCTTGGGCGAAGTAAAGGGATGATGCACCGCCGTCCAGCGGGCAGCATCCTCATCATATTCAAACATGGGGAAATCCACCACCCACAACGGCTTCCATCCTTCCTCCAGCAAACCGTTTTTCTGCCCGAATTCGGAATGGCCAATCTTCACCCTGAGCGCACCCATGGCATCGTTCACAATGCGCGCCTTGTCCGCGCCAAAGAAAATCAGGTCGCCGTTTTGCGCGCCTGTACGTTCCAAAATAGCGGCAAGCGCCTCGCTGCTCAGGTTCTTCACAATCGGCGACTGCAAGCCTGCGCTGCCTTTTTCCTTATCATTCACCCGGATATAAGCCAGCCCCTTGGCCCCATAAATCGCCACAAACTGGGTGTAGGCATCTATCTCCGAACGCGGCATACCAGAGCCCTCTTTTGCGCCGCCCGGCACCAAAAGCGCAACCACCCGGCCGTTCGGCAAATTTGCCGCTGTGCTGAACACCTTGAAATTCACGTTCTTCATCACATCGGTCAGCTCGGTCAACTCCAGCTTCACCCGCAAATCCGGCTTGTCCGAACCATACTTCGCCATAGCTTCGGCATGCGCCATTACCGGGAAAACCGGCGGCAGCTCCGTGCCGATAGTATTTTTGAAAACCGTGCGCAGCATTTCCTCAAACAGATCCCGGATCTCCTGCTCTTCCATAAAAGAAGTTTCGCAGTCTATCTGCGTAAACTCCGGCTGCCTGTCCGCCCGCAAATCCTCATCGCGGAAACACTTGGTAATCTGGTAATAGCGGTCAAAACCGGCCACCATCAGAAGCTGCTTGAAAAGCTGCGGCGATTGCGGCAGCGCATAAAACTCTCCGGCATTCACACGGGAAGGCACCAGATAATCCCGCGCTCCCTCCGGCGTGGAACGCGTCAGCATCGGCGTTTCAATATCAATAAAACCGTTTTCATCCAGATACTTGCGCACCTCCATCGCCACCTTGTAGCGCAGCCGCAAATTATGCTGCATCTGCGGTCGCCGCAAATCCAGCACGCGGTGCGTCAGGCGTGTCGTCTCCGAAAGATGCTCGTCATCCAGCATAAACGGCGGCGTCACCGAAGCATTCAGAATCTCAAGCGCCTCGCAAAACACTTCCACCTTGCCGGAAACCAGATTGGGATTAACCGTCCCGTCAGGCCGCCCGCGCACCGTGCCGGTCACCCGGACGCAATATTCATTGCGGATAGCTTCCGCCACCGAAAACACCGCAGGACGGTCCGGATCGCACACCACCTGCACCATCCCCTCGCGGTCGCGCAGGTCAATAAAAATAATCCCGCCATGATCCCGCCTCCGGTGTACCCATCCGCAAAGGCTCACGGTCTGGCCCATCATAGCCTCGGTCGTCAGACCGCAATAATTTGTTCGCATCGACATGTTTTCTGCCTGTCCCAATCTGTTTGCCATTCAATTCTGCGCAGCAGGCGCATCCTGCCTGCCCCTTCCGGACAGCCGTCATTCCGGCATCGGCCGGAAACCTCGCCTGCCCCCAAAGCGCGCCAATCAGCCGCAAGGGCCGCCATGCCCCATCGGGTAGCATGCGCATGGAGAAGCCGGCGCCGCCGGCGTTCCCGCTGAGCGGGTATTGATACCGGCTGCCGCCAGCTGTTTTCTGAAACTGTCCTTGCCGCAGGCAGGGCACGCGGTCAGCGGCGCATCGGAAAGCTTTTGCAACACATCCTCGGCATGGCCGCATACCTCGCACCGGTAAGCATAAATAGGCATCTCGCAACTCCACTCAATCCGGAAACCTTTTATTATAAATAGTTTCTGCCTGAATTTATACCATCCGGCCCGGCAGCTGTCCCTTACGGCCGCTTCATACCAGCCAGCGCCAGCTGCTCCACAAATAAAGGCCAAAAGCGCCCAGCAGGAAACCGCACACAAACCAGGCTATGCCGCCCACAAGCCGCCGCGTGCGCCTTTGTTCCCGGATTAACTGGCGCAAAAGCGCTTCTGTGGCATCCGGCTCCGCAACCTTGACAAGCGCCTGCTGAACCAGACGGGGCAGCTGCGGGAAAATCCGGCCGTAACGCACCGCCTCCTGCCTGAACTGCCTCATCATCCCCTTTAAGCCAATCTGCTCTTTCATCCACGCTTCCAGAACCGGCTTGGCCGTTTTCCACAAATCCAGCTCCGGGTCAAGCTGCCTGCCCAGCCCCTCAATGCTTAACATCGTTTTCTGGAGCAACACCAGCTGCGGCTGAATTTCAATATTGAAGCGGCGCGAAGTCTGAAAAAGCCGCATCAACAGCTGTCCCAGTGAAAAATCCTTGAGCGGCTTGTCAAAAACCGGTTCGCAGCAGGTGCGCACCGCCGCTTCCAGCTCTTCCACCCTGGTATGCCTGGGTGCCCAGCCGGATTCAATATGCGCCTCCGCAACCCGCCGGTAATCATGGCGGAAAAAAGCCAGGATATTCTCCGCCAGATACGCCTTGTCAAAATTGTTCAGCGTGCCGACAATCCCGAAATCCACCGCCACAAAGCGGCCGCAGGTCGGCCCCTCTACCGAGATGAAAATATTGCCTGGGTGCATATCCGCATGAAAAAACCCGTCGCGGAAAACCTGGGTCATGAAAATTTCTACCCCGTCCCTGGCCAACCTGGTCAGATCCAGCCCCTTTTCCACCAGGCGCGCCGTCTGCGAAACCGGAATGCCGCGCATTCGTTCCATGACCATCACACTGGAAGAACAATACTCCCAGTAAACTTCCGGCAGCACCAAAAGCGGCGATCCGGCAAAATTGCGCCGGAACTGGCTGCAATTGGCCGCCTCGCGCATCAGATCCAGCTCGTCATGAAGCGACTTGTCAAACTCGTCAACCACATCATGCAGCCGCAGCCGGCGGGCATCGGCCCAAATCTTTTCGCACCAGCCGGCCAGAGCGCGCATCAGTTCAATATCCCGGCCAATCCGCTTTTGCACACCGGGGCGCAATATCTTCACCGCCACTTCCTCGCCGCTGTGGAGCACCGCAAAATGCACCTGGGCAACAGAAGCAGAAGCCACCGGCTCGCGGTCAAAACGGGCAAAAACCACATCAGGCGCAGCGCCCAGGCTGGCTTCAACCTGCCGTGCCGCCATCTCCGGAGGAAAAGGCGGCACCCTGTCCTGCAACAGCGACAATTCCCCGATAATATCTTCTGCAACCAAATCCGGGCGGGTGGACAGCACCTGCCCCAGCTTGATAAAAACCGGCCCCAGCGCCTCCAGCGCCAGCCTGAGGCGCTGCCCGCGCGGCAGGGAAAGGTCACGCCAGAAAAAAAGGCAGCGGGAAAGAAAAAGATACCGGGGACGCCCTATGCCGGACAACACCACCTCATCCAGCCCATACCGGATAGCAACCCATAAAATAACCAACAGCCGCCAGAACTTCCGCATGCTTTGGCAACTCCCCGTTTTTCCATGACGAAACCGGCATTACCTGCCGGATGCCCCTTTGCCAGACAGACCTCCTGCCCTGGGGCAACGCGGCCTTTCCCGGCCTTGCCTTAAGCGCGCCTTACGACAGCTGCTGCACACCTGCCAGCACCCATTCCTCCTTGCCGGAAAGCGGGCGCGTCAGGTTCCACACCTCGGAAAAAGCCGTCAGGTCAGCCTGGCTGTTTTCCCGGACCGTGCCGCTGAATTTCACGCTGGCAAAATATTCATCGCCAATCGTCTCAATCCCCAGGAGCTCGGCATCAATGGAAACCACATCCGTCACATTGGGCGAAGCACCCCGCTCCTGCAACTGAAGCTTCATTTCGGCAAACATTTCCGGCGTCGTCAGCGCATGGATCTCATCAACATTCGCCTTGTCCCAGGCCGCCTGCATCCGGATATAATACGCCTTGGCGCTCCGGATAAAAGAAGCCACATCAAAATCCGCCGGAATATCCCAGGTCAGCGGCTGCCCGGCACCGGGCATGGCAGAAGAAACCGGCTGCTGTGCGTCAAATGCCGCCGGGTTGGCAAGCGCCGCCCCAATCTGCGGCGTATTGCCCGAATCCTGCGGCGCCTGGCCATACCCCGGATACACAGGCGGCTGATAAGCCGGTTGCTGCTGCTTTCTTGAAAACATCCGGAAAACCATTTTTGCCGCAAAGTAAATCAGCGTAATCATCAAAATCGTGCTGATCATCCCTGCCATATCGCCGCCAATCCCCATGTGCGACAACAGGGCGCCCAGGCCCAGGCCAAGCAGCGCGCCGCCCAGCATCCCGCCAAAGCGGCTGCCCGGCCTGGCGGCATTGGCTCCCTGTTGTTGCTGCGCCTGCCGTGGCGGCTGCGCC
>JAMPAN010000001.1:92815-112202 GCA_023667225.1 Oxalobacter formigenes
CTGCGCCTGCCGCTGCGCAGGCACAGCCGCCGGACTCCGCATCCGGCCGACATTGAGCGACTGCCTGCCAAACAAGCCGCCGCCAAAACGGGCGGCATGGGCATCAGACAAAACCATCGTTGACAACCCTGCCAACAACACAAACAGCATACATAATTTCTTCATACGCTCCTCAATCATCCACATTTCAATCCGGTATGCAGCGCGGCAATACCGGCAGTCAAATTGAAATAGTCCACACAGGCAAAGCCCGCATCCCTTATCATCTGCGCCAGCGCCGCCTGGTCAGGATGCATCCTGATCGACTCTGCCAGATAACGGTAACTGTCCGCATCCCCGGCAACGTGCCTGCCAAGCCAGGGGAGAACAGAAAAAGAGTACACATCATACAGGTTTTGCAAAGGTTCCCAAATTTTTGAGAACTCCAGCACCAGCAGCTTGCCGCCCGGTTTCAACACCCGCTGCATCTCGGCAAGCGCCGCCTCCTTCCTCGTCATATTGCGCAAACCAAACGAAACCGATACCCGGTCAAAATAATTATCCGGGAAAGGCAGCCGTTCGGCATCGCAGACAATCACCGGCACAACGCATCCTCTATTCAGCAGCTTGTCCCGTCCCACGCGCAGCATGGATTCATTAATATCAGCCAGCCACACCCGCCCTGCCGCGCCTGCCCGGCGCGCAAAGGCAAGCGCCAAATCGCCCGTTCCGCCCGCAATATCCAGCACCCTGAATCCCTGGCGAATCCCGGCCTGCGAAACAGTAAACGCCTTCCATACCCGGTGCAGCCCTGCCGACATCAGGTCATTCATCACATCATAATGCCTGGCCACCCGGTTAAACACCCCGGCCACCTTCTGCGCCTTTTCCTGCTCTGTTACCTCCGTATAGCCGAAATGCGTTTTTTTATCCATCTGTCTGCCTGAAAAACCGGCCCGTCATAACAGGGCGCACCCCGCCTCTTGCAGCCTTTGCCGGATAGCCGCCGCCAGTTCAGGCAAAAGCGCCTGCCGCTGTTTCAGCACCCCTGGAACCGTTTCCCGCTGCTTTCTTCCCCAAACCGATTCCGGGAAACAGGCGTCATCCCCAAAACGCGGAATAACATGCCAGTGCAAATGCGGCGCCATATTACCCAGGCTGGCAAGATTCACCTTGTCCGGCCGCAGGATTTCCCGGACAGCTGCCTCCACCGCCAGCACTGCCTCCATCAGCTCCTGGCGCGCCTGGCGGGGCAAATCGGTCATTTCCGCCACATGCGCCTTCCAGATCACCCGGCAAAACCCCGGCCATGCCGGCTCATCCGCAAAAATCACCCGCCATCTCCCGCTCTCGCAAACCACCTCCTCCTGCTTATGGGGAACACACAGCACACAACGCTTTTCCATTCCTTCGGCTCCTGTCATATCGGCCCTAGCCAAGCAGCCCCGCCATATTTCGCCAGTATGCCGCGGGAATACGCAACAGCAGGGTTGTCATAACAAGATACCGCAAAAACTTGCCTGCCGCCATATAAAACACGCTGGGCCAGAAAGGCAGCCTCAGCCAGCCTGCCAGCGTGCAAAGCGGATCGCCGATGCCCGGCAGCCAGCTGAAAAGCATCGTCCTGGCGCCATAGCGGCTCAGCCAGCCGAACCAGCGGGTTTGCTTTTCCCTGGCAAACGCCTCCCGCGTACCCAGGCCGATCCAGTAATTCAGCACCCCGCCCAGCGTATTGCCGATAGTCGCCAGCGCCATCACCGGCCAGAAAAGGCTGCCGTCTGCGGCAATCACGGCAAAAACCGCAGGCTCCGACCCCATGGGCAGCAGCGTAGCTGAAACAAAACAGAGAATGAATACCGATGTCAGCCCAATCTCAGGAACAGCCAGATAACCAAGCAGCCAGTAAACGGCAGATTCAATCATGTTCAGTTCCGTAGAAAATGCCCCCCCAAAAAGCGGCTTAAACAAGCGCACGGCAAACAAGTCATGCGCTCTGGATTATAATGTGTCACACCTTCATCTGCCTTGCTGGAACGCATTTATGCCAGACTATCTGAAAAAAATCCTGACAGCCCGCGTCTATGACGTAGCCTGCGAAACCCCGCTCGAAGCGGCCCCCCACCTTTCCCGGCGAACCGGGAACCGCGTTTTTCTCAAGCGGGAAGACATGCAAAGCGTCTTCAGCTTCAAACTGCGCGGCGCTTACAACAAAATGGCGCACCTGCCGCCTGCCCGGCTGAAAAACGGCGTCATCTGCGCTTCGGCCGGCAACCATGCCCAGGGCGTGGCGCTGGCAGCCAACCGTCTCGGCTGCCGCGCCATCATCGCCATGCCCACCACCACCCCGCCGGTCAAAATCGAAGCCGTCAAAGAACACGGCGGGAAAAATGTGGAAGTCGTATTGTATGGCGATTCCTTCTCGGATACCTGCGAACACGCCATGATGCTGAAAAAAAAACACCGGCTGACCTTCATCCATCCCTTTGACGACCCGGATGTCATTGCCGGCCAGGGCACCATCGGCATGGAAATCCTGCGCCAGCACCCCGGTCCCATCCACGCCGTATTCGTCTCCATCGGCGGCGGCGGCCTGATTGCCGGCATTGCCGCCTATATCAAACAGGTTCGTCCTGAAATCCGGGTCATCGGCGTGGAAACCGTCGATTCCAACGCTATGGCAAGAAGCATAAAAGCAGGCCGCCGCATCGTCCTGCCGGATGTCGGGCTTTTTTCCGATGGCACGGCAGTAAAACAGGTCGGCAAGGAAACCTTCCGCCTGGCCCGGAAATACGTTGATGAAATCGTTGAAGTTGACACCGACGATATCTGCGCCGCCATCAAGGATGTCTTCCTGGATACACGCGGCATCCTCGAACCGGCCGGCGCACTGACAGTGGCCGGCATAAAAGCCTACGCCAGCCAGCGCAAAAAGCAGGGAAAACCCATCAAAGACGAAACCCTGGTCGCCGTCTCCAGCGGCGCCAACATGAATTTCGACAGGCTGCGCTTTGTCGCCGAACGGGCCGATGTCGGCGAAAACCGTGAAGCCGTCTTTGCTGTCACCATCCCGGAAAAATCCGGCAGCTTCAAGCAATTTTGTTCCCTGATCGGGCCGCGCCATGTCACCGAATTCAACTACCGCATCAGCGACAGGGAAAAAGCGCATGTCTTTGTCGGCATTGAAGTCAAAGACAGGGAAGAAGCCGCCCAAATCGCGCAGAACCTTGAGCAGCACGGTCTCGCCGCCATTGATCTGACAGACAATGAACTCTCCAAACTGCACATCCGCTACATGGTCGGCGGAAAAAGCCCGCTTGCCAAAGACGAGCAGCTGTACCGCTTCGACTTTCCCGAACGGCCCGGCGCACTGATGCGCTTCCTGTCCTGTATGCAGCCCAACTGGAACATCAGCCTTTTCCACTACCGCAACCACGGCGCGGATTATGGCCGTGTCCTGGTCGGCTTCCAGGTGCCGAAAAATGAAAGAAAGGCATTCCGCGCCTTCCTGACCGGAACCGGCTACCCCTTCCAGGATGAAACCGCCAACCCCGTCTATCAACTCTTTTTGGGGCAATAAGCCTCCTCACCCTTCCTTCACACCGGCCATGAATACACCGCACCATACCCCGCCAGATGCCAACACCCCGGCGCAATCGCCTTTAGGCAAACCGGCTGCCGCCCCGTCAGCCTATGATCCGGCTGTGCTTTACCCGATTCCCCGAAAATCCATGCGGGATAACCTGGACATTGCCGGCACCCTCCCGTTTTACGGGCTGGATATCTGGAACGCCTACGAACTTTCCTGGCTCAACATGCGCGGCAAGCCCCAGATTGCCATCATGAACCTGACCGTTTCCGCCGATTCTCCCAACATAGTGGAATCCAAGTCCATGAAACTGTATCTCAATTCGCTTGCGCAAACCCGCCTGGCCGGTGCCGACGCCGTATCGGCGCTGCTGCGCGCGGATCTTTCCGATGCCTTCGGCTCGCCCGTTACCGTCAGCCTTATCCAGCAGCCTGCCTTTGCCTCCGTCAAAATAGAGGAACTGGGCGGCATCCTGCTGGACCGCCTTGATATTGAGGCAACCCAATATTCGCGTGATCCGTCGCTGTTAAAAACCAATACAGAAGAACCGCCGGTTGAAGAAAAACTGGTTTCCCACCTGCTGAGAACCAACTGCCCGGTTACCGGCCAGCCGGACTGGGGCAGCATCCAGATCCATTACGTCGGCCACGCCATCAACCAGGAAGGCCTGCTCAAATACCTGATCAGCTACCGGACAGAACAGGAATTTCACGAGCAATGCGTAGAACGCATTTTTCTGGATATCCTGAAAACCTGCCGCCCGCAAGGCCTGACCGTTTACGCGCGCTATACCCGCCGCGGCGGCATCAGCATCAACCCCTGGAGAAGCAACACATCGTCCGGCAAGCGGCCCTTGTTCATCCGCAACGCCCGCCAGTAATACCCGGCAGAAAAACAAATGCCAAATTGACGCCGGGCAAAATGCAGGGTAACGTATTGCATCCTGATCATGAGAAGAATACGCCGAATGTGAGGCAGTAGCGGAAGCGTTTCATATGACAACTACCCTCTCAAATATCATTCCTCTGGAAAATATCGCACTGGTGCTTGAGGCAGCCAGCAAAGAACAGCTGTTTGACCAGGTCGCGCAGCTGTTTGAAAAACAGTGCGCCCTGCCGGCCGGTATCATTTCAACAAGCCTGCTTGAAAGGGAAAAACTGGCCTCCACCGGCCTGGGCTACGGCGTTGCCGTGCCGCACGGACGGATCGAAGGATTAAAATCCCCGACCGCCGCCCTGGTGCGCCTGGCCAAACCGCTTCCTTTCGATTCGCCGGACGGCAGGCCGGTTGACCTGATGGTCGTGCTGCTGATCCCGGACAACGTCACGCAAAAACACCTTGAGATCCTCTCGGAAATTGCCGAAATGTTTTCCGATACCCCTTTCCGGGAAGCGCTGAGCCGGGAATCCTCCCTTGAAGCCATCCACGACATGATCATGTCATGGCTGCCGGTGCACAGGCAGCCTCCCAGGCCCGCCTGACTGAATACCGCAGCCTGCCATGAACGCCCCCAAAACCCTTACCATCCAGCGCCTTTACACAGAAAACCGGGATCCCCTCAAACTCACATGGTTTGCCGGGCTGGAAGGGGGAAACCGCCTTGTTTCGCCAGGCAGCGCCTCGGCGGCAGACCAGGTCGGCCACTTCAACCTCATCCACCCCATGCGCATCCAGGTATTCGGCCGCCAGGAACTCAGCTACTACAACCGCCTCGCGCCGGAATCCCGCTCCTACCTGGTGCATGAAATTGCCGAGTGCAACCCGCCCGCGCTGATTGTCGCGCGCGGCCTCGAAATCCCGCCCAACCTTCATGCCGCCTGCAACGCCAACGATATCCCGCTTTTCACCACCCCGTTAACAGCGGCGGAAATCATCGACTACCTTCGCGTCTATCTTTCCAAGAAGCTGGCGCTGCGCATCATCATGCACGGCGTTTTCATGGATGTCCTGGGCGTCGGCGTCCTGATTACCGGCGAATCCGGCCTGGGGAAAAGCGAGCTGGGGCTGGAACTGATCACCCGCAACCACGGCCTGGTAGCGGATGACGCCGTGGAATTCGCCCGGATAGCCCCCAACATGATTGAAGGCCGCGCGCCGCAGCTCCTGCAAAACCTGCTTGAAGTCCGCGGGCTGGGCCTTTTGGATATCCGCGCCATCTTCGGGGAAACCGCCGTGCGCCGCAAAATGCAGCTCAAGCTGATCGTCCACCTGATGCGCAGCCGCCTGGGAGAAGAAACCGCAGGAGAACGCCTGCCGGTCATCTCGCCGACACAGGAAGTACTGGGCATTCCCGTTAGAAAAGTCGTCATTCCGGTCGCGGCGGGCCGCAATATCGCCGTCATGCTGGAAGCAGCTGTCCGCAACACCATCATGCAGCTGCGCGGATTCAATACCATGGAAGAATTCATGGAACGCCAGCGCAAGGCCATGACGCGGGATTAACAAAAACACCTTCCGTCTGGCATAAAAACAGGATAAACCGGCATGGATTCAGCAACACAGGGCCTGGATATCATCCTCATCACCGGCATTTCCGGCTCCGGCAAATCCGTTGCCTTGAATGTGCTGGAAGATACCGGCTGCTTCTGCGTGGACAACCTGCCGCCCGGCCTTTTGCCCAGCCTGGTTGCCACCTGCCGGGAAGAAAACAGGAAACGCCTGGCTGTTGCCGTTGATTCAAGAAGCGCGCACTCACTTTCCGGCCTGCCGGCTGCCGTCGAAAAACTGCGTGCCGGAGGATGCCATGTCCAGGTCATTTTCCTGACGGCAGACAACCAGTCCCTCATCAACCGTTTTTCCGAAACCCGCCGAAGCCATCCGCTTTCCCGCCGCACCCTCTCCAGCCATGACCCCGCCGGCCAGCGAACCCTCATCGAAGCCATCCATGCCGAGCGGGAAATGCTTGCCGATATCCAGGCAATCGCCCACGTTATCGACACCTCCCGCCTTTCCGCCGGCAAACTGCGCGACTGGCTCAGGGAATGCGCCGGGGAAAAACTGCCGCATACCGCCCTGACACTGCACTTTGAATCCTTCGGGTTCAAATTCGGTGTTCCGCAGAATGCCGACCTGTTATTTGACGTGCGCGCCCTGCCAAACCCCTATTACGACCTGCGACTGCGTCCGCTTACCGGAAAAGACAAACCCGTCAGGCAATTCCTCAAAGCGCAGCCGGAAGTTGCCGCTTTTCTCGCCGACATCCGGCACTTTATCGAAAAATGGCTGCCTTCCTATAAACGGGATCACCGCAGCTACCTGACCATTGCCCTGGGCTGCACTGGCGGGCAGCACCGCTCCGTTTACATGGCTGAAGAACTGGCGCAATACTTCCGCCAGACCGAAACCGTGCTCATCAGGCACCGCAGCCTTCCCTGACCACCGCTTTCCTGCCGCCTCAACCCGGATATTCCCCCATTTTTTCCCGGCAGGCTTCCAGTAGCTTCCTGACAGGCGCAGGCAGCGGAGCCGTTGCCATATCAGCCAGCTCATACCAGACATACGGAGCAGCTTCTTCCGGAGCAGCAAACCCGTCCAGCCACACCAATACCGGCAGAATATACAGTCTGAAATGCGTAAACGCATGCCAAAAACCCGGCTGCGCCTCGTAATGCGCCATCCGTTCCAAAGGCCGGATACGCGCCTTCACCGCCTCCATCGCCGCCACGGAAAAACCGCCAGCCAGCTCAGGCAGAGAAAGCAGGCCGCCCCAGATACCCGAAGCCGGCCGCTTTTCAAGCAGCACCCTGCCTTTTTCCACAATAACCGGCATCACCACCTGCCGTTCAGGCAGCGCCTTCGCCGGTTTTTTTGCCGGCAGCTCCTTTATCCTGTCTTCCCTTGACGCCGTGCAAAAAGAAGAAAAAGGACAGCGCCCGCAAACAGGACGGCTCCGGGTGCAAACCGTCGCCCCCAGATCCATCAATCCCTGGGTATAGGATGCCAGTTCCGTTTCCGGCAAAAGCGATTCCGCCAGCCGCCACAGCCTGTCGCGGACTTTTTTATCCCCCGCATAACCGGCAATGCCAAAAATCCGGGAAAACACCCTCACCACATTGCCATCCATGATCGCCGCACGGCGGCCGCCGGCAAAAACCGCAATCGCCGCCGCCGTAGAACGGCCGATGCCAGGCAGTTTTTCCAGCAAAAGCGGTTCCATCGGGAAATGGCCGCCATATTCCCCAGCCACCTGCTGCGCGCAACGATGCAAATTGCGCGCGCGGGAGTAATACCCCAGGCCGCTCCATTGCGCCATCACCGCGTCAGGCGAAGCAGCCGCCAGCGCCTGCACCGTAGGGAAATGCGCCAGAAACCGCGCGTAATACGGTATCACCGTTGCCACCTGCGTCTGCTGCAGCATAATCTCGGAAAGCCATACCCGGTAGGCATCCCGCGTCTGCTGCCACGGCAAATCATGCCGCCCGCAGCGTTTCTGCCAAGCCGTCAGTATCCCGGCAAAATCAAAACCCGGCAGGCCCGTCTTTTCTTCTTTGGCTGTCATAACGCATCAAAACAGATATTTTTTCCACCCCTTCGGCAAGTAACGTGTATGATTTTCTATCATAGCGCAAGCCCCTGCCGTCTGCTTGACCAGCCTGCGCCCTTTTCTGTTCACTGCCGGAAAAATAGCCTTCATGCAAAAACGCCTTTCATTCCCCGCCGCCATTTTCAGCCTTCTTCTAGCACTTCTGTCCGGCTGCGCAGCGCCTCCTCCGGCAACAAACAGCACCGGCGAAACCGCCCTGCCTGTCAGGCCCTGCGGCGCGCCCTTTGCCCTCACCGGCCGCGTTTCCGTACAATATACCCTTGCCCTCCGTGACCGTGATGAATCCCTGCATGGCAAATTTGCCTGGGAACAAAACGGCAGCCAAACCCACATCAGCCTGGCATCCCCGCTGGGGCAGACCCTGGCCGTCATGACCGTCTCACCCGAACAGGCTGTTCTGGCTGTTTCCGGCACACCGCCCGTTGCCGCCGCCAATGCGGATGAACTTTTCCTTCAGCAGATGGGCTGGCCCCTGCCAGTTTCAGGCCTTGCCTACTGGTTGCAGGGCTGCGCTGTGCAGCCGGACGGCACACTTCTCAAAGCCACCCCGGCCCATCCGGAAATAGCCGCGCAAACAGGATGGCGCATCCGCTACCTGGACTGGATGCCGCTGCCGGAAAACCGGCTGGCCCCCCGCCGCATGGACATGGCCTGTGACCCGCCTGAGAATGCCCCTGTCAGCCATCTCCATATCCGTCTCGTCATCGACGAATGGCATCCCCTTCCCTGAATCCTGCACGTTATGACACCCTGCCTGCTTAACTGCCCGGCTCCGGCCAAACTTAACCTGTTCTTGCACATTACGGGACAGCGTCCGGACGGATACCATCTCCTCCAGACCGTTTTCCAGCTGGTTGACCTGGCAGACACCCTGCACTTCACCCTGCGCCAGGACGGACAGATACGGCGTGTAACCGCCATACCGGGCATAGAAGAAAAAACAGACCTGGCCGTTCGCGCCGCCTGCCTGCTCCAGGCCGAAACCTGGCGCAAAACCGGCAAAAAAACCGGCGTGGATATTGCCATCGAAAAACGGCTCCCCGCCGGCGGCGGCCTGGGCGGCGGTTCCTCCGATGCCGCCACCACACTGATGGCATTAAATCACCTCTGGCAAAGCGGCCTGAACCAGGCCGAACTCATGGGCCTGGGACTGCGTCTGGGCGCCGATGTGCCTTTTTTCATCTTTGGATGCAATGCCTTTGCAGAAGGCATCGGGGAAACCCTCACCCCTGTTGATACACCGGATAGCTGGTTCGTTCTCATTCACCCCGGCATCTCCGTGCCCACTTCAACAATATTTGCATCAGAGGAATTGACAAGAAACACAGAAAAGATCAAAATAACAGACTTCCTGAGGTATTCAGCTGGAAACAGCCTCTTCGGGAAAAATGATTTGCAGTCTGTCGCTGAAAAACATTATCCTCCGGTTGCCCAGGCAATCGAATGGCTGGGCAGACAGGCAAATGCCAGAATGACCGGCTCAGGTGCCTGCGTATTTGCACAGGTAGCAAGCGAAGAACAGGCAGACAGAATATTGCAGCACCTTCCTGAACCGTGGAAAGGCTGGAAAACAAAAGGATTAAAAAAACATCCGCTTGATGCTGTATTAAAAGCGTCAGGCAAAAAAGTTGACAGGGTCGCCGGCAAACCGGAAACCGTGGCAAGTCAGCAGGGGAATCGCCAAGCTGGTTAAGGCACTGGATTTTGATTCCAGCATGCGAAGGTTCGAATCCTTCTTCCCCTGCCACTTCCGTTGCGGGCGTTCCTTGCCTGGAGACTGAAAAACAGCATGTTGTTGGCAAGCCGCATATGAATATTTTCTCTATGCGGCTTTTGATTTTTTAACGAAAAAAAGCGCAGGAATCCCATGCCAGATCCCAATCTCATGATTTTCACCGGCAATGCCAACCCGGTATTGGCCGCCAAAGTAGCCAGCCGGCTGGGTATTCCGCTCGGCAAGGCCTATGTCTCCAAGTTTTCCGATGGTGAAGTCACCGTGGAAATCAAGGAAAACGTCCGGGGCAAGGAAGTTTTCGTCATGCAGTCCACCTGCGCCCCCACCAACGACAACCTGATGGAAATCCTCCTGATGGTAGATGCGCTCAAACGCGCCTCGGCCAGGCGCATCACCGCCGCCATCCCCTATTTCGGCTATGCCCGGCAGGATCGCCGCCCCCGTTCAACCCGGGTAGCCATTTCCGCCAAAGTCGTTGCCAACATGCTGGAGCATGTCGGCGTGGACCGGGTGCTGATCATGGATATCCATGCCGACCAGATCCAGGGCTTCTTTGATATTCCGGTGGATAACATCTATGCTTCCCCGGTGCTTTTCCGCGATCTGCTGAAAAAAAACTACAAAGATCTGCTGGTCGTCTCGCCGGATGTCGGCGGCGTTGTCCGTGCACGCGCCCTGGCCAAGCAGCTTGCCTGCGACCTGGCCATTATCGACAAACGCCGCCCCCGCGCCAATGAATCCGAAGTCATGAACGTCATTGGTGAAGCCGCCGGCCGCAACTGCGTCATCATGGACGACATGGTCGATACGGCAGGCACCCTGACTATCGCCGCCAATATCCTGAAAGAACGCGGCGCCAGGATGGTTGTGGCCTACTGCACCCATCCTGTGCTTTCCGGGCCGGCTGTCGAACGCATCAACAATTCCTCCCTGGATGAACTGGTCGTTACCGATACCATCCCGCTGTCTGACGCTGCCCGGCAATGCGCCAAAATCCGCCAGGTTTCCTGCGCCGATCTGCTGGCAGAAACCATCCGCCGCATCAGCACAGGCGATTCCATCACCTCATTCTTCCAGGAAATGGAAAACATGACCGCCTGAATTTCGATGCAGGCAGGCGCTGCCTGCCTGTTTTTTCCCGGAATTCCTGGTCGCGGGAATTCCATCCACACAGGGCAAAAGCCCTGCTTTTTTGGAGCCAACCATGAAAATTGTTGCATTCACCAGGGCAGAACAGGGTACCGGAGCGAGCCGCCGCCTGCGTTCTGCCGGCATGACCCCTGGCATCGTTTACGGGGGAACCGGCGAACCCCTGCCGATCAAACTTGACCATAACGCGCTTTTCCATGCCCTGCGCCGGGAAACCTTCCACTCCTCCATCCTGGATATGGAAATCGACGGCAAGGCAGAAAAAGTGCTCCTGCGTGATTACCAGATGCACGCCTACAAGCCGCTCGTTCTGCATGTTGACTTCCAGCGCGTCAGGGCAGACCAGCCTATCCACGTCAAAGTACCGCTGCACTTCCTGAACACAGAAACTTCGCTGGCCGTCAAACAATCCGGCGGTGCCATCCACCATGCGGTCTCCGAACTGGATATTACCTGTCTGCCGGGCGACCTGCCGAAATACATTGAAGTGGACCTTGCCGGGCTGGATGTTGGTCAAACCATCCACCTGTCCGACCTGAAACTGCCCAACGGCGTTTCGGCAACCAGCCACGAAGCAGATATGCCCATCGTGTCCGCCAGCCTGCCTTCTGCCGCTGCGGCAGAAGAAGAAACGGCAGAAGAAGCCGCTGCACCGGCAGCAGAAGAAGCCAAACCGGCAGAATAATACTTCTTTCGTATCCTGCAAAAAACCCGCCTTCAAAGGCGGGTTTTTTCACCGGCCGGCCATCCGCTCAGCGCGCCGTATGCAAGGTCATCACAGCCTTGTCAAAGCTCCCCCCGCACAGCAGCGGCATCACCTCCAGACCGCGCAGCGAAGCCTCCTCAATCAGGCGCATCTCCTCTGCTCCTGGCCGTTGCAGCACATAATCAATCACCGCAGTTTTCAGGCCGGTATTTCGCGGGTGGCCAATCCCCAGCCGAAGCCGCCAGAAATCCTGCGTCCCCAGTGCCGAAACAATATCATTCAATCCCCGGTGCCCGCCGGTCGAGCCGCCTTTTTTCAGGCGGGCTGCTCCGGGCGCAATATCCAGCTCGTCATGCACCACCAGGATATCTTCCGGGGCAATCCGGTAAAAATGCGCCAGTGCGCCCACCGCGCGGCCGGACAAATTCATGAAAGTCTGCGGCTTGACCAGCCAGACATCCTGCCCCGCCACTCTCCCCCTGGCGGCAAGCGCCTGGAAACGCGATTCCTTTTTCAGCGCCGGCGCGCCAATTTGCGCCGCCAGACAATCAACAAACCAGAACCCGGCATTATGCCGGGTTTGCTCATATTCCGCGCCGGGATTCCCCAGTCCGGCAACCAGACGAATAGGCATTGCAGTTCTCCCTTATGCCGGCCCAGCCGGCTGTCACCTCAATTCAGCAGCGCGCCCTCCGGCGGCACCTGCTTTTTTAGCTGCACCAGAATCCACGGCCTGACCACCACCGTCCACAGCGACGCATCCGCCTCAAACCAGGCCAGCGCCTGCTCATCAGTCACCTTGCCAATCTGTTTTTGCCCAATCAAACCGGAGATGCCGCCGCTGTCGTCCGCCGCCATCATCACGGCAACCCGCACCATATCCAGGCCGTCATCAACCGCAATCACGCGGCCCGATGCAAAATAGCGCTGCAACTCCCGCCAGGGCATTTGCGCCGTCTCCATATTCAGCTTGGCATACAGCAATTCCTGCTCCTCAAGTGACATCTTCATCCTGTGCCTTTTTTCCAAAAAATTGCCGGCCTAGTAATGCGGCGGTTTCTCATGCGCCGGGTCCATCCGGTCATGCGCTTTCTCCACCATGCGGCGCGCCAGCTCAGACAGCGCCGCCTCCAGCTGGTCTATCTGGTTCTGCTGCCGGTAAACCGTCCGGTTCAACACATCAATCGCTTCTTCCTGATGGCTGATCCGCATCTCCAGATCCATCAGCCGCTCTTCCATCATTCCATCCTTTCCCATTCAAAACATACCGCCGTTCCTGCCATCCGGCACCAGGCTTTTCCGCTTCAGCCCGGCCTGGACGTTTGCAAAAGCGCCCTCAAATTGGCCAGCCTGGCCTGGGGCGTCACCGTTTCCGTCTGGCTTTCCCCGTTTTTATCCTCATCCAGCTTCATCTCGGCAATAAAGCGGGAAACCTCGCACCTTTCCTTTTCCCTGCCCTTGCGCCGCTTCTGGCACCAGCTTATCTGAAGGCTCCGCCTCGCGCGGGTAATCCCCACATACATCAGGCGGCGCTCCTCCTCAATCCGCCTTGCCAGCGCCTCCGCCGGTGCGTCCGGATCACCTTTATGCGGCAAAATGCCTTCCTCCACCCCCACCAGATACACATGCAAAAACTCCAGCCCCTTGGCGGCATGCAGTGTGGAAAGGCGCACGGCATCCGGCTCCCCGTCCCGGTCTTCCAGCATCGTCATCAGCGCCACCATCTGGGTCAGCTCAAGCAGGCTTTTTTCCGGCACACCCGCCTGGCGGTCGCCCAGGCTTTTTTCCTTGAGCCAGCCGGTAAAATCCAGCACATTCTCCCATTTGCCCCGTGCCGTCCGCTCATCGAACGTATCATAAAGATAACGCTCATAGGCCATTTCCGCCATCATATCGTCCAAAAGCGCCGCCGCGTTCTCCCCTTTTCCGGCCGCGCCTGGCCTGCCTGCCCGCAGCTCAATCCGGTTGATAAAATCCCCGAACGCCCGCAGGGGCTGCAACTGGCGCGGCGGCAGCACTGCCTCAATGCCGCCTTTGAATACCGCCTCAAAAAGCGAGCACTGCCAGCGTCCCGCAAAAGCGCCAAGCGCCTCAAGCGTCGCCTGCCCCACCCCCCTTTTCGGCGTCGTCACCGCCCGGATAAAAGCCGGATCATCATCGTTATTGGCAATCAGCCGCAAATAACTGACCACATCCTTGATCTCTGCCCTGGAAAAAAAACTCTGCCCGCCCGAAACCGTATAGGGAATCCGCTCCCGGCGCAGCGCCGTCTCAAACAGGCGCGCCTGGTGATTGCTCCGGTACAGGATAGCATAGTCCGAATACCTGGCCCGCCGCTCAAACCGGTGCGCCGAAAGGGAAATCGCCACCTGCTCGGCTTCCGCCTCGTCATCGGCCATCATACTGACCTTCACCGGCTCGCCCGGCCCCAGTTCCGACCACAATGTTTTCTCAAACAACTTCGGGTTATGGCCAATCACCGCATTGGCCGCCTGCAAAATATGCATTGAAGAACGGTAATTCTGCTCCAGGCGAATCAACGTCAAATCCGGAAAATCCTCCTTGAGCGTTCCCAGGTTTTCCGTTGTCGCTCCCCGCCAGGCATAAATAGCCTGGTCATCATCCCCCACTGCCGTAAACATCGGCTTCTTGCCAGGGCCGCTCACCAAAAGCCGCACCAGCTCATACTGGCAGACATTCGTATCCTGGTACTCATCAATCAGCAGATAACGCAAGCGCCGCTGCCATTTGTCCCGCACCGCCTCATTCTGCCGGAACAACTCGACAGGCAGCCTGATCAGGTCATCAAAATCCACCGCCTGATAGGCAGAAAGCGCCGCCCGATAACTGCCGTAAATCCGCGCAGCCCTGGCAGCCTCCTCATCTTCTGCCTCGTCTGCCGCCCGTCCTGGAGCAACCAGCGCATTCTTCCACAGCGAAATACGGTGCTGGATACGGCGGATAACCTGCCTGTCCGTTGTGGCGGCCATATCCTGAATCAATGCCAGGCAATCATCCGCATCCAGAATAGAAAAACGCTCCTTGAGCTGTAACGCCTTCGCCTCCTGCCGCAAAATCCGCACCCCCAGCGAATGGAAAGTCGAAACCGTCAGTTTTGAGGCCAGAGAAGGCGTTGTCAGCAGCTTCGCCACCCGTTCCTGCATCTCGGCCGCCGCCTTATTGGTAAACGTCAGCGCCGCAATATGCTGCGCCTCGTAAAAGCCCTCCTCAATCATATAGGCGATCTTCCGGGTAATCACGCGGGTTTTCCCCGAACCGGCCCCGGCAATCACCAGGCAAGGCCCGTCCATATACCGGACAGCCTTGCGCTGCTGGTCATTCAAATTAAGCAGAAAAGGGGAACAGCTCATGGCAAAAAGCAAAGAAAAACAGGAGCGCCATTATAACAGCGCCCTGCCCTCCCCAAAGCAGGCGCGGCAAAACCGCGCCCTTGCGGCCGCCCGATCAGTCAGTAATGCCGTGAGCCGCCTTCCAGTCCTTGATCAGCGCATCCAGCTTGGCCTGGGCAGCCGAACGGGCAATACGGTCCACATCGTCAATATGCAACGTACCGCCGGATGAAGACAGCTCATAAAGATCATTCAATCTGAGGTTATCGCCCCACAGCACCGACCTTTCCTGATCCGCCCCTGCCGGCTCATGGCCTTTTTCCGGGAGAGGGTTAAACGCATTGTCAAAAGGCAGGCTTTCCTGATAAGGGCTGCTGTAATAATCCCGGACAGCCGCTTCCGCTTTCTGGTACTGGCTGACAATCGCCCCGACATAAGCCGCCGAATAAATACTGCCGTCCGGATCAACCACCGCATTCCAGTTCGTCTCCAGCCGGTTTTCCGCCCCGGCCTTTGCCGCCTGCGCATCAAAATCCGCCCTGTTGGGCACCACAGCGGCCTGCATTCCCATCCCGCCGTTATCCGGCACATTGCCGTCCTCCGGCCTGGACGCCCCACCGGGGGCCGCCGCCCTCCCCGAAACCGCCAGCGCTTCCCGCCCCTGGCTGGAAATCTTCACCTCATCCAGAACGCGGGCAAAATCAGACTTGCCTCCGGTTTTTTCCTGCCTGGACGGCACCGCATCCGTCCCGGTATATGCCGCCTTGCGGAAAGGATCAACAGTCAGTCCCATAAGCGCTCCTTCTCTTTTACCCTGCCTTTATATCGGCAAAATCCGGCAAAACATAAACCCGCCCATGCTTCCCTAACCATCCTTCGCCTGCTATGCTTTTTGCAGCATCCCTTGTAATAGTCAAAGATACCCCCATTTAAAAAAAATTGGCAACCAGACCAGGCCCGGTCATCACGCTGACGGGCCGACCGGAGAAAGCAACATGGAACAATTCCACGGCACCACCATCCTTTCCGTCCGCCGGGGCAGCGAAGTCGCCCTGGGCGGCGATGGGCAAGTCACCCTGGGCAATATCGTCATCAAAGGCAGCGCGCGCAAAGTGCGCAAACTCTACCACGACCGTGTCCTGGCCGGTTTCGCCGGCGGCACGGCAGACGCCTTTACCCTCCTTGAGCGCTTCGAGGCCAAACTGGAAAAACACCAGGGCAACCTCCTGCGCTCCGCCGTCGAGCTCGCCAAAGACTGGCGGACAGACCGCATCCTGCGCCGCCTGGAAGCCATGCTGCTCGTGGCAGACAAGGAAGCCACCTTCATCATCACCGGCAACGGCGATGTACTCGAACCGGAAGAAGGCATCGGCGCCATCGGCTCAGGCGGCGTCTATGCCCAGTCTGCCGCGCTGGCGCTCCAGCGCAACACCAGCCTGCCGCCCGAAGAAATCGTGAAAAAAGGACTGGCCATTGCCGGCGAACTTTGCATTTACACCAACATGAGTCATATCATTGAAACCCTGGGCTGATCCCCGCCGGTTTCTTTCCTTTACCGTTATACTGTACCTATTACCATGAACCTCACCCCCCCGGAAATTGTCGCCGAACTCGACAAGCATATCGTCGGCCAGTCCAAGGCCAAACGCGCCGTTGCCATTGCCATGAGAAACCGCTGGCGCCGCCAGCAGGTAGCAGAACCGCTGCGCCATGAAATCACGCCGAAAAACATCCTGATGATCGGCCCTACCGGCGTCGGCAAAACCGAAATTGCCCGCCGCCTGGCACGCCTGGCCGATGCCCCCTTCATCAAAATCGAAGCCACCAAATTTACCGAAGTCGGTTACGTCGGCCGGGACGTTGAAACCATCATCCGCGACCTCATCGACATCAGCATCAAGCAGACACGGGAAGCCGAAATGCGCAACGTGCGCGAAAAAGCGGCCGATGCGGCAGAAGAACGCATCCTGAACATCCTGGTGCCGCCCCCCAGAGATTTCGGCTTCAACGCCAGCGACGAAAGCGCCTCCGGCGCCAACACCCGCCAGACCTTCCGCAAGCGCCTGCGTGAAGGCGCGCTGGACGACCGCGACGTGGAAATCGAAGTAGCTGAAGCCGTCCCCCACATGGAAATCATGGCTCCTCCCGGCATGGAAGAAATGACAGAACAGATCAAATCCATGTTCTCCGGACTCAATGGCGGCCGGAAAAAGCCCCGCAAAGTCAAAATCAAAGAAGCGCTTCGCCTGCTGACAGACGAAGAAGCCGAAAAAATGATCAACGAAGACGAACTCCGGCAAAAAGCCATCAACAACGTTGAGCAAAACGGCATCGTCTTTCTGGATGAAATCGACAAAATTGCCAACCGCGCCGAAACCGGCAGCGCAGACGTCTCCCGCGCCGGCGTCCAGCGCGACCTGCTTCCCCTCGTAGAAGGCACCACCGTCAACACCAAATACGGCATGATCAAGACAGACCACATCCTCTTCATTGCCTCCGGGGCTTTCCACCTCTCCAAACCGTCCGACCTCATCCCCGAACTCCAGGGGCGCTTCCCCATCCGCGTTGAACTCGAATCCCTTTCCATCGAAGACTTCGAACGCATCCTGACCAGCACCGACGCCTGTTTAACCGCCCAGTACAAGGCCCTGATGGCCACCGAAAACATCCGGCTTGACTTTGCCGAAGACGGCATCCGGCGGCTCGCCGAAATCTCCCATACCGTCAACGAACGCACCGAAAACATCGGCGCAAGGCGGCTTTACACCGTCATGGAAAAACTCCTTGAAGAAATCTCCTATTCCGCCAACCAGAACGGGAACGACACCCTCACCATCAATGCCGCCTACGTCAACGAGCGCCTGGACGCCCTCTCCGTCAACGAAGACCTCTCCCGCTACGTCCTCTAGTCCGGCAGGCTGCCAACCTCACATGCGCATTGAAAAAGTAGCAGAGACAGAAAAAAGCAGTATCTGGCCCTGCTGCTTTCGGGTGACGGGCAGGAATCCATGATTGACCGTTACCTGGGAAGAGGCGAAATATATGCGCTTTTTGGCGGTACATTAAAAAGCGTGTGCGTCATCACAAAAGAAAGAGAACGGCAATATGAAATAAAAAATGTGGCGACCTGGCTCCATGAACAGCGAAAAGGCTACGGCACAGCCCTGCTTTCCTACCTCTTTCAAAAATATGCCCCGCTGGCTGACTGGATAACAGTTGGCACCGGCAACACGCCCAAAACCCTGGGCTTTTACCGCAGCCTGGGCTTTGCCTGCTCCCACACCCTTCCCGGCTTCTTCACCCGGCACTGCGACACCTCCCTGTTCGAAGACAGCATCCGCCTTACGGACATAATCTGCCTGAAAAACACCTGTCCGATTCACGCCAGCCATAAAAAACGCGGGCTAAAAAGCCCGCGCATAAACTGATTAAAACAACCGGCAACTATTTGGCGTTCATCATTGCCGTTCCGCTTTTTCTTTTCCCAGCCATCTTTCCAGATAAGGCAAAAAAAGCTGCCTTGCCTGAAGTTCGCCACCCGCTTCAGAAAGATGGTCGCTATTATAATAAAGCGGTAAACCTTCTTCACTAAAAGCATGACATTTATCCAGAGGACAAAAAACATCAATCGGAGAAATTACTGTCGCACCTTTTATTTCACCTAGTAAAGCTAACGCCGCCTTCTGGTAGGCCAGAACATCCTTCTTCAGCAACATCGGGAAATCATGTACGCCTTTACCTCTTCCCAAAGGCCGTTTCACATAATCACGTGGTTTGGCAAATAATTCTGGATTATCCCCTACAATCACCACTTCCTTTCCTACCGCCTTCAGCTTATCTACCATCTCCTGCAATTTCATACGCAAAACATTGGTAGGCACCTTGTTCCTCCTATATATTTCAATCAGTCCAGGTGATTCCATTGCAAGATTATGTTCCCCACTAATATAAAGGCGTATCCGAAATATCAGAAACACCAGCTTGATATCCTGTTTTTCCAGCAAAACATCTATAAACGCTAGATCTTTTCCCTGACGCAAAAGAGGCATTATGTCAGTTCCAGCATTACCTAAAATAACCGTATTAAACCCCATCTCTTTACCCAGTTTAGCCAGGCCAGAATATGCAAAGTGCGCATGACTATCGCCTACTACAGCAACAGTCTGTGTAGAACCCGTTTCCAAATAACGGCAATACGTTAAAGCATCACATTTTTCCTTGCCAACATATGCCATCCCGGCATCATCTTTTGCAGGAGGCACAATCAACTGTTCAGCCCTCTTTTCATAAGCCACCATATTCGCCCTATTCGGTAGCCCCTTGTGATTCTTCACATAAA
>JAMPAN010000001.1:112302-188792 GCA_023667225.1 Oxalobacter formigenes
AAAAAAGGGGGGCAATGCTGCTCCCCCTTTTTTTTGTTTTTCCCATGCCGGGATACGATACAGGCAAATACCGTTATTTCTTCTTCGCCCTGGCAGCAGGCGCAGCCGGGGCAGCGCCACGGTCAATCAGGCTTCTTAACATCCAGGCATTCTTTTCATGCACCTGCATCCGCTGGGTCAGCAAATCCGCTGTCGGGTCATCGCCTGCCGCATCCGCCAGCGCCATCACCTCACGGCTTAGGCGGCTCACCGTTTCCGAACCCGCCAGCACATCGCGAATCATGTCTTCCGCACCTGGAACGCCGTCCAGCTCCTTGATCGTTGCCAGCTTCAGGTATTCCTTCAGCGTACCGGGGGCAGGAAAACCCAGCGAGCGGATACGTTCGGCAATCGCATCCATTGCCGTCCACAGCTCGGTATATTGTTCCTCAAACATCACATGCAGCGTCTGGAACATCGGTCCTTTCACATTCCAGTGGTAATTATGCGTTTTCACATACAGCAAAAAACTTTCCGCCAGCACGCGGGAAAGCCCGCTGCTGATATTTTCCCTATCCTTGGCGCTCATGCCAATGTTGATTGCCGGAACTGCCGTCATGTTATTTCTCCTTCACAGATCATTTATTATCAACAGCCAAAAACACCGGCAAAAACAGCCGGTTTCTGTTCATTCCCGGCCGGTTGTGCCTGCCGGATTATTGTACCCCGATTTGGAAAAGGCTTCCTCACAAGCCAAACGCATCCGGCTGTTCTGGCGCAGCGCCCTCCTCCCGGCGCTGCTTCATCCACATGCGCCAGTAAACGCCCCTGGCAGCATCCCCGCGTCATATTGCCTCAACAGTATGCCAAATGCCGGTAAACAGGTATGATTTTGCCTGTCAACCGCCAGTCCGGCGAAAAAAGGAACATCCGTGATATTCGTAGGCATCCTGCAAACCGTCATTGATATGGCAGCCGCCCTCTTCGGCGGGCTGATGCTGCTCCGCTTCTGGCTAACCGTCCAGCGCCTCCGCCCGCCCATGCAGGTCGGGCAATTTATCTACACCCTCACCAACTGGCTGGCTGCCCCGCTTTCCCGCCTCATTCCCGGCGGATGGGAAAGCTTCGCTGGCGCCGCCCTTTTCGCCCTGGCAGCCGCCATCATCAAATCCCTGGTCATGATTCCGGTTGTCATGCCAAAACTCATTCTCATCCTGGCGATAATCAACCTCGTCAACTGGGTTCTCTACGGCATCATGGGCCTGCTCATCCTGGAAGTCATCTTCAGCTGGGTCAACCCCTACGCCCCGCTCGCCTCCCTGGTTGCCGCCTTAAACCGGCCATTTTTAACCCCTCTTCGCAAAATCATTCCGCCCATTGCCGGGCTGGACCTGTCCGTCATGGCGGCATTCATTATCCTGAACATTGCCGGCCGCTTCCTGCCGGAACTCATCTTCAGGGCACTGGCATGAGCAAAGCCTGGCTTTCGGCAACCGCTTCGGGATTCCGCCTGGATGTCCAGGTCAGCCCCAACGGCAAAAAATCGGAAATCCTTGAGGCTTCAGATGATATTTTGCGCATCCGCCTGCAAGCCCCGCCGGTGGACGGCAAGGCCAATGAAGCCCTCATCCGCTTCGTGGCCGGGCGCTGCGGCCTGCCCAAAAGCCGCGTCAAAATCACGCACGGCCTCTCCAGCCGGAAAAAACGGCTCGAAATCGAAAGCGACAAACTAACCCTGCCCGAAATGGAAAAACGCTTCTCCGCCAGCTGAAAAAGGCAAAAACACCTGCAGCGCCATCGCAACAGGCCTTTATTTTTGCAAAAAAGAACCGTTAAAAAGATAAGTGTTCCTGCGCGCTATCCGCCCCTATGGAAAAGCCGGTGCAAAAGACAGCAAACAATTTCAGGGAGTAAAAAATCATGGCCATCACAGGCATCAACAGCTATGCCGCCTACGCAAGCTGCCCCATTGGCGCAAACAGGAACAACACCCCGGAAAACACACAGAAAACAGAAAAATCTGTCAGCAATCCGGAAGCATACCGGCAATATCTCACCGAAAAATACGACTGCCTCAAGAGCAAAGACTATACCGTCACCATCAATGCTTCCCTCTTGAACCAGGCCGCAGGCGATGAAGAAAAAGCAGCATGGCTGGAAGAAAACCTGGCCCTCATCCCCGAAATCGTCGAAAACACCAGGGCAAAAATAGAAGCCGGCGGCGGCCGGATGCTCAGCTGCGGCATCACCATCGACGGCTATGACAGCATGACAATGATAGTATGCTCCCAATCGGAAGCTGCCACGGGAACAGAAAAAGCCGGAGAAACATGGCTGGACAAACTGCAAAAGAAAACCACAGAAAAAGCGGCAGAAAAGCGTATGGAAAAACGCAGGGACGATGCAGAGCAAATCGAACGCCTGATTGCCAAAGGCAGCAGCCTCAAAGCAATTTCAGGAAAAATCCTTGCCGGAAAAGGCATGGCCCCGGCTGCCGCCACACCTGGCAACAGGCTGGATATCATGGCCTGATTCGGATAACGGCCAGACTGAAACATACTTCCCGAAACAGCCTTCAGGAAGAAGACGGTTCATCCTTTGCGCCCTTTTGTTTTCCGGTTCCGGCGGCAATCGCCCTGATGGATTGCCGGTAAAACTCCTCCACCGGCGAGAGATTTTCAGCCTGGAACTTCCTGTACTCTGCTTCGGCTTTTTTCATCGCCTGTGCATGGCTGGCCGCACCGGCTCCCTGAAGTACGTTCTCGCCTGTGGCGGCGGGGGACACGGCAAGATGCGCCGCATCATCGCTCATGTGCATGGGATTATGGCGCATGGCCTGTATCTCGGCAAAGCCGAAATAACCGGAAACCAGATTGTTCAACAACTTTAATTCATCTGCGTGCAAATAATTTTTGGCAATGCCAATATCCTTTCTGGCGGGAAATTCCCCGAAAAAGGAGGTCAACCCCATAAAAGGCTTTTCCGCATCAGCCCGGTCCTACACCACTTCAGCCGCCGTTTGCCCATGCGCCGCATAATGCAGCTTGTTTTGCACCATTTTGAAAAAGGCTATGGATCCCCTGTTTTAATGGTTGAAACAGCATCCATAATCTGATAAATACCCACATCACAGCTTGAAAAGCGACAGCAAGGTTAACAACATTTGATGACAGCAAATTCTTTCTTTATACACTAAAAACAAAATATAAAATTAATTTAGGATTAGAATAAGTTGAGCAAAAACAAACAAATTAGGGCTTTTCCCATATTGTTATGCTTTTTCTGAGCGCAGCCCTCCCAAACTTTTTCATTTGTTGGCTACTATTACCTTTTTGTTGCTTTAAAACTAATACCTTAATTGGCCTGAAACCTATAGATTCAGCTATTGTAGTAGATAGAAAATCTACAGGGATAATCTCTCCAGCATAACGAACGTTATCATTAACAAAGGCGACTCTTGATCCCTTTGTACATATCCTAAAAATCTCATAAAAGATAAATGCGAGATCATGGAAATAACCTTTTACCATTGAAAGAATGCCACTATTGTTAACCTCTCCATTACTTTTCCTAAATTCCAAAGCACGCATTATTTCATTAAGGGCTGAACAATTTTCGATACACTGCATTACTGAAGAAAAATCAGTGCTTTTATTAAGTAATTTGTAATATTCCTCAAGAAAACGAGTCTTAGGCTTATTTTCGACAGTACACGAAAGAAGCTCCTGTCTTTTTTTACGTATGTCTTCTTCCCCCACTCCAAGATATGCAAGTTCTAGTGCGTATGTTCGTGTATAATCGTATCGGTTACAGTATGGTGGAGAGGTGATTACACCGTTAACACTTTCTGAATCAAGTAAAGGGAGCCCGATTAAGGAACTATCTTGTATAAAGGTAATATTTCCTAGTGATACAGATATATCCGATCGTTCTTGCAAGATGCGAATATTTTCAATCACCTCTTTGAAGTTCAAGTCGAAAGCTTCCTGTATAGAGGGTAACTTCCCCTTATCCAATGATGTAGCATAAGAAGCGAGTCCTTTTTTAGCACGTTTTGCATTTGCCTTGATAACTTTATCCGAACGCCTGTCCCAGCGAAGATATTGTCCGTCTTTAGCTGTATAGCTAACAGTCTCAAGACATTTGAGGATACACAGTTCTGCTAAATTCTTAGCATTTTCTGAGAAATTTGAACTTTTAATAGATTCTGACAGGAAAGCTATGTCTTTTCCAGTATCTCCTGGATATGCTCCTTTAGTTATGGTTATCTCTAGAACACTTTTAGCATATTTACTAGGCCTATGAAGTGTCGCAACGTATGAACTGAGATTCCTAAGCTCAGCAATATCAAAATGTAAAAAATTTTTCTTGGCCTCCAGAATAATCTTTGAGAAAGGCATTACGTCATATCCAATACTATTTATACCGTTCTCGCTTGCAGTCATGGCTGTCGTACCAGAACCGGCAAATGGATCAAGTACAGTTTGCCCCTTTGACAACCCACACTCATTAATGAGAAATTTAACTAAATCAGAAGAAAATCCCTCTTTATACCTTATAAGAGAGTGAAGGGGATCTTTCTTGCTCGCTTGGTAACTTGCAGACTTCCGATTTAGAATTTCCGTAATTTTCACCAGTTCGGAATACTTCTTCTCTAGACGGCATCTTTCTATATCAATAAAAGATCCCCCCGCTGAGAAAGATTTAATACTATAAGCATCATTACTAGAATCATTAGATTCTGGGAAATGCATAGGCAAAATGCACTGAATCTGAGGAGTCATAAAGAAAGAATCCAATTACAATATTCATACATCTGGTTGTCTTTTGTAAGATTAGCAGCCATATTAAGCCTATGTGACGAGAGTTGTGAAAATATTTCTTCTGCCATACTTTTTTCAATAGCTGCTCCCACAAAGGAAGTCATTATATAACGTTCTTTACGAGAATATGCGTTACGTATTCTTTCAAGCGCAGTGTTCGCTGTCTTCCAATGTTCATCAGCTCCTGCAGGGTCAATCCCGCCCTTCAATTCACCAAACATTAGATGCCGCGACGTCTCTTCGATTATCTTGCCGTTGGCGTAGCTATCATGGGAACAAGAAAATAAGCAAATATCAACATTCTTATCTACAGCCCGAATTTTCATGTTAAAGTCTAGAGTTCGATTCCCTTTTCCGCAATTCCAAGATATAGCTTTGATGTCGCCCTCAATGCCAAAATCATCAGAAGGTCTATTCCTCCAGACTTTTCCTTTATTAGAAAGCCAAAAATACTCTATATCAAACAGATTCAATACTGAAAGGAAATTTCTAACAAGCTTTTTCTGAGCAAGTGAGCCAATGACATTACGCATACTACCCCCAAGAGAATCGCCTTTGATAAGTAAGAAGCGGAAAACGACCTCGTCTATAAACTCATCTCCTACGGGTTTTAGGAATTCTTCTATCATTTCGTTTATAGCCTTGGTCTTTGCCGATTCATCAAAATAAGCTATTGCCTTATCAGATAGGCCAGATGCTGTCAAGAGAGCAGAACGTATCTCCGGTATCACTAGTAGGTCATCTGGAGAGGCAGCTTTTGACGCAAAATATCGCAATGCTTTTGCCTCATCGATATACGACTGCGCACGACGATTTTTCTCAAGCGCGAAATCAATAAATCCCTTACGGGTTTCAGCCCTAGAAGTTACCAAAGATTCAGCAGATAAAATTTGCATATCTTTTATCAAATCTATTATAAAATTAATTTGAAATAGAGTTTTTCAATACTCACATTTAATTTATAAAAAGATTATAACGACACAAGATTAAGTACTAATTTTAGAAAGCACTTCTTCAATACATATTAAATAGAACGAAATAACGCACATTTGCGCCGCCTCACTCCCCGTAAGGCGTCCGGCAAAAAGCCGGCGCGGCATCCGTCATAGATAAAACCGCTTTTTCATACCGCGCCCAGTCAAAAAGCGGGCCGGGATCCGTCTTTCTTTCCGGCGCAATATGCTGGTGCCCGGTTATGGCTGAAACCGGATAACGCGAAAGCAAAAGCGCCGTCAGTTCCGCCAGCCTGCCGTACTGCGCCTCCGTAAACGCTTCCCCATCGCTGCCCTCCAGCTCAATGCCAATGGAAAAATCATTGCAGCGCTCCCGGCCGCGAAAGCGGGAAAGCCCTGCGTGCCAGGCCCGGTCATCCGCCGAAACAAACTGGCAAAGCACCCCGTCGCGGCGCACAAGGAAATGCGAAGAAACACGCAGCCCCCTGAGCGCGTCAAAATAGGGATGCGCGTCACAATCCAGGCGGTTTAAGAAAAGATCGGCAATACAAGGCCCGCCATACTCCCCCGGCGGCAGGCTGATATTGTGGACCACAATCAAATCAACCGGCATCCCCGGCGGGCGGCGGTCAACATTGGGCGAAGGGAGGCATACCGCCTCACGGCACCAGCCCCGGCTATCCAGCGTCAGCATCGGGCGTTACGGCCTCCTGCCGTGTTCTTCGCAGCAATATACCTTGCCGCGGTAAAAAAACGCCTCCGAAGCCGGCACATACACCCCGCAAGAAGCACACGCCACCATCTGCTCCACATTGGACGAACGCATCCCCTGCACACGCCTTTCAGGATCTTTAGGCCACTCGCCTGCCTGCATCCTTTCCTGCTGCCTGCGAAGATCTTCAGCCCTGAAAATCACCACCCTGGCAGCGCGTTTTATCTTGGCAACCACCGCCGCAATCACCAACACAATCAGCAACAACCACAGTAACCCGCTCATGATTTGCCCCCGGCAGCCTCCTTCCTTTCCCATTATGCCCGAAAATTTGTCCGGCAGAGCGGCATTTCCCCGCCGGTTTGCCTATAATTGAAAAGCCTTACCTGGATAAACCGATTATGTCTTCCATCATCGCAAACTGGCAGGCCGTACAGGGCCGCATTGCCAACGCCGCAGAAAAAGCCGGGAGAGTCCCCGGCTCCGTCAGACTGCTTGCCGTCTCAAAAACCTGCCCGCCAGAGGCCGTTATCGAAGCTGCCCTGGCAGGACAGCAGGCCTTTGGCGAAAACTACGAACAGGAAGCCCTCGAAAAAATGCAGGCAATCCAAAAATGCGCGCCGGAACTGCGCCTTGAATGGCACTTCATCGGTCCCATCCAGAGCAACAAAACGCGCCGTATTGCCGCCGCCTTTGACTGGGTGCATTCCGTGGACCGGGAAAAAATCGCCCGCCGCCTTTCCGAACAGCGTCCTGCCGGATTGCCCCCCCTAAATGTTTGCCTGCAAGTCAACATCAGCCGGGAAAACAGCAAAAGCGGCACTGACGAAACAGAACTGTTTGCGCTGGCCAAAACCGTTTCCTCCCTGCCGGGGCTCAAACTGCGGGGGCTGATGGCCATCCCCGAACCGCAGGCAGACAAAACCCGGCAGCGCCAGCCTTTCAGGCAGCTCAAAAACCTGTATGACAAACTGCGCAAAGAGGGATACCCGCTGGATACCCTCTCTATGGGCATGACAGCCGATATGGATGCGGCCATCGCCGAAGGCGCCACCATCGTCCGCATCGGCACCGCTATTTTTGGACCAAGGAACTGATATGACTTCTTCACTCAAAGCCGGCTTCATCGGCGGCGGCAACATGGCTTCCGCGCTGATTGACGGCATAGCAAACACCCTCACCCCGGGCAACTGTATCCACGTCATCGACCCCAGGCCGGAAGCGCTCTCCCGCCTGGCTTCCCGCTTTGGCACAACCGGTTCCACCGCCGCAGACAGCCGGCTCGAAGCCTGCGGCGTTATCGTACTGGCCGTCAAGCCGCAGCAAATCCGCCAGGCTGTTGACAGCATTCTGCCCTGGCTCCGGCAGCCGCTTATCCTTTCCGTTGCCGCCGGCATCGGCACGGCAGACCTGTCGCGCTGGATGAACGGCTATGCCAGCATCGTCCGCACCATGCCCAATACCCCGGCCTTGATCGGCAAGGGCATCACCGGCCTCTTCGCCACCCCGTCTGTTACTGAAGCCCAGAAACAGACAGCGCAAACCATCCTGCAAGCTGTGGGCGAAACCGTATGGATAAAAGAGGAAAGCCTGCTGGATACCGTCACCGCCATCTCCGGCAGCGGCCCGGCCTATGTTTTCTACTTTATCGAAGCCTTGAAAGAAGCCGGCGAAAAACTGGGGCTTGATCCGGCCCAGGCAGAAAAACTCGCCATCGCCACCTTTTGCGGCGCAAGCGAGCTGGCCCGCCAGTCGGATGAACCTGTCCCCGTCCTGCGCGAGCGCGTTACCTCGCCGGGCGGCACCACCTTCGCCGCCCTGACCGTCATGGAAGAAAACCGGCTGAAAAGCCATATCATTGCTGCTGCCGAAGCGGCAGCCAAACGCAGTATCGAGCTGGGAGAAGCCTTCGGGAAAACCGCCTGATCCGGCAAAAAGCCAAAAGGGCAGGCGCCTAACGGCGCGGCTGCCCTTTGCCGGCAAGCTGCCTGATGCGGCTGATCACCGGCAAAAGATAAGGGGCAAAACGCGACCAGGTTTTAAATACCATCACGCCTGTTGCCACAAGCGAAAACAGGCTGCGCCTGCGGAAAAAACCGGCAGCCCGCTTGCGCAAAAAGAGAAAAACCGCCAGGGCAACCGCCCCGGAAAGCAGCGGCTTTTTGCCCGCCGCCCGCGCCAGCAGGCTTTTGGCGGAAGACACCGCCGCGCCCGGACGCCATACCTCTTCCAGCCCGGAAGCAAACTGCTCCCGTAACAACGCGCTCTTTACCAGCAGTTCCTGGCGGCGGGCCGCCAGGGATTTTTCTTCCATTGCCATATTGCCTGCCCGTTCTGTTTATTTGCCGGAGGTAAACCGCTCGATATCTTTGGCAATCTCTGCCCTCGTAAAAGCCAAAAGCCCCGGCCCCTGGCGAAGACGGCTGCGGACGCCCAGCCCAATCAAAACGGCCGCCGCGCCGAAAAACACCATGAGTCCGCCGATTGCCCACAAACGATAGCCGTCCCAAAACAGCACAATAACCAGCAATACCGCCAGGAAAACCGCCGTCACAAAGCAAAACAGCGCAACAAGCGCAAGAACCAGGCTCAACAGCAGACGCCGGGCTCCCTCCTGCAACTCGACAGAAAAAAGCTCAATGCGCGTCTGAAAGATGGCGAGCAGCGTGCCTGCCGTCTTTGCCAGATTTCCCATAATGCCCATGCGCAGTCACATGCGGTTATTTGCGGGCAATCAGCATACCGAGCATCACGCCGATAACCCCGACAACGCCCACCGCCTGCCAGGGATGTTCCTTGGCATATTCCGCCGTGCAGACAGCGGCATTCTTTGCCTTGCTGACCACAATATCCTCTATTTCGCGCAGGGCAAATTTGGCGTCCTCCAGGGTGGATTGCAGTTTTTCCCTGGCCTTCTGGAAATTCTCGCCCCCGTGGCTGGCGCTGTTTTCCAGCACTTTCTCGGCATCCAGGATAATCGATTTCAGATTGCCCATCAGTTTGTTTGTGGTTTCCATGACGTCGTTCCTTTCTTTTCCATCAAAGATTGAGCCGCTTTTCCATGCAGCGCCCGCCTGGGCCACACCTGCATGACTATCATACATCTCATAGGATAAACCTTAACGCAAGGCGTAGTCCAGCCATATCCCGGCAAATACCAGAAGGCCCACCAGATTGTTGAAACGGAAGGCCAGAAGACAGCGCATCCTTTCCCTTGTCCGGATCAGCCAGTACTGAAACGCCATGCAGCAGGCCGCACCTGCCAGCCCCCAGCAAAAAACCGTCCCCAGTCCGGCATGACGGCCGGCCAGAAAAAAAATAACCAGCATCAGGGCATAACTTACCATGACGGCAGCCACATCAAATTGACCAAACGTAATCGCAGAGGTTTTCATCCCTATCCGGATATCGTCGTCCCTGTCCACCATAGCATATTGCGTATCGTAAGCCAGCGTCCAGAACGCATTGCCCAGCATCAGGTACCAGGCCGTATCGGGAATCGCCCCCCTGACGGCGGCAAACGTCATGGGATAGGCAAACCCGAAAGCAATGCCGAGATACGCCTGCGGCACAGCGAAAAACCGCTTGAACAAAGGATAAGTTCCCGCAAGAAGCAGGGCCACAAACGAAAGCTTCACCGTCAGCGCATTCAACTGCAACACCAGCAGAAACGAAACCAGAAGCAGAACGGCCGCCACCATCACAGCCTCCCAGGGTGCAATCTTTCCCGAAGTCACCGGCCGATCTTTCGTGCGCTTTACATGCCGGTCAAAACTGCGGTCGGCATAATCGTTGATCGCGCAGCCGGCAGAATGCATCAGAAATGCGCCGGATGAAAAAATCAGGAAAAACGGCCAGCCCGGCCAGCCCCCGGCCGCAATCCAGAGCGCAAAAAGCGTAGGCCAGATCAACAGCATATAGCCAATCGGATGCTCCACCCGAATCAGCTGCAAATAAAGCCGTATTCGCGACACTGCCGCCTCCCTATACCTTCAGAAAATCCTCAAAATCCCCCAGCCAGCGCTGCAAATGGGCCTCCACCATCGCCTTCGCCCTGCTGCCGGGATCATCCAGAAGCGCCTGCGCCAGCTCCTGCGCTGCCTCAATCAGGCCGGTATCCGCCTGCAAATCGGCAAAACGCAGCATTGCCTCGCCGGACTGCCTTGCGCCCAGAAATTCGCCCGGCCCGCGGATTTCCAGATCCCGCCGGGCAATCACAAACCCGTCTGTGGTTTCCCGCATCGTTTTCAGGCGCTGCCTGGCTGTTTCGCCCAGCGGCGGCTGATACAGCAAAAGGCACACGCTCCCGGCAGCGCCCCGCCCAACGCGCCCGCGCAGCTGGTGCAGCTGGGAAAGGCCGAAACGCTCCGCATGTTCAATCACCATCAGCGAGGCATTGGGCACATCCACCCCCACCTCAATCACCGTTGTCGCCACCAGGAGATGAATCTCCCCTCTGGCAAAAGCCTCCATCACCGCCTGCTTTTCCGCCGGTTTCAGGCGGCCGTGCACCAAAGCAATACGCAAATCCGGCATCGCCTGCCTCAACCCTTCCCAGGTTTCCGTTGCCGTTTGCAGCTCAAGCGATTCCGATTCCTCAATCAGCGGGCAAACCCAGTAAACCTGCCGGCCGGAAAGCGCGGCGGCATGTACGCGCGCCACCACTTCCTCCCGCCTTTTCCGGTCAACCAGGCGCGTTAAAACCGGCGTGCGGCCCGGCGGCAGCTCACCGATTACCGACACATCCAGGTCGGCGTAATACGTCATGGCCAGCGTCCGGGGAATAGGCGTTGCGCTCATCATCAGCTGATGCGGCACAAAATCGCCGCCGCCATCTCCCTTGTTCCTCAGCGTTAAGCGCTGCCCTACGCCAAAGCGGTGCTGCTCATCCACAATCACCAGCCCCAGCGCTGCAAAATGCACATCCTCCTGAATCAGCGCATGGGTGCCGATCACCAGTTTCGCCTCGCCGGAAGCAATTTTGGAAAGCGCCGCTTCCTTTTCCTTTTTCTTCATGCTGCCAGTCAGCCAGGCCACCGATACGCCCAAAGGCAGCATCCAGGCCGCTATCCGACGGAAATGCTGCTCCGCCAGAATTTCCGTCGGCGCCATCAGGGCCACCTGAAACCCGCTGTCCATCGCCTGCGCCGCCGCCAGCGCCGCCACCACCGTCTTGCCGCTGCCAACATCTCCCTGGAGCAGGCGCTGCATGGGATAGGCCAGTCCCATGTTTTCCGTAATTTCATCCAGCACCCGCCGCTGCTCCCCCGTCAGCGCAAAAGGCAGGCTGCCTGAAAGCCCCCGGCTGATTTCACCCTGCCGGGAAAGGGAAGGGGCCGGCTGCAGCCGGCGGCGGAAACAGGCCCGCCGCATGGAAAGCTGCTGCGCCAGCAGTTCGTCAAACTTTACCCGCTGCCAGGCCGGATGCGTCCGGTTTGCCAGCGCCTGCGCATCCACCTCCGGCGGAGGATAATGCAAGAGGAAAACCGCCTCGCGAAGGCCGGGCAGCTTGAGCTTTTCCAGCGCCGTCTGCGGCACCGTTTCCGTCCAGTCCATCCGCTTTAGCGCTTCGGCAATTTTCCTGCGCAACAACAGCTGCGAAACCCCTTCCGTAGCAGGATAAACCGGCGTCAGCGCCTCCGGCAGCGGCGTATTCTCCGCCACCATGCGATAGGCGGGATGCACCATTTCCATGCCCATAAACCCCTGGCGCATCTCCCCGCGCACCCGTACCCGTGCGCCTTCGGCAAACTGCCTGACCTGGCTGCCGTAAAAATGCAGAAAGCGCAAAAACATCTCCCCGCTGTCGTCCCTGATGCACACCACCAGCTGGCGGCGCGGACGGTACCGGATATCGCAGGAAAAAACCACGCCTTCCACCTGCACGGCCCCTGCCTTCCCTTGCGCCTCCCGGATGGAAACAAGAGAAGTCTCGTCCTCATACCGCAGCGGCAAATGCAGGGCAAAATCCTTGTCCGAACGCAGTCCCAGGCGTTCCAGCCGGCTGGGTTTCGGGCGTGCTGTCGTTTTTCCGGACGGCATATCAGGCGTCTGTCAGGCAAAATAAAATCGGAATAATAACGCGACTGTCCAAAAAATCGGGCAGGGAAGGATAAAATATCCTTTTCCCCGGCCCTCCCCGAACCGGATCAGGAGACCCCATGAAAACTACCCGATACAGCGGCATCCTGCTTCACCCCACCTCACTGCCCGGCCCCTACGGCTGCGGCGATCTGGGAAAATCCGCCCGGCACTTTGTGGACTGGCTGAAAACCGGCCGCCAGAGCCTGTGGCAAATCCTGCCGCTGGTGGACGCCGGCATCGGCAACTCGCCTTACATGAGCCCCTCAGCCTTTGGCGGCAATGTCCTGCTGATTGACCTGGAAGACCTCATGGAAAACGGCTGGCTGACCCAGTCGGAGCTGACGCCGGACAAATCCTTTGACAACCGGCGGGTCAATTACCCTGCCGTTACCCGCTTTCGCCTGTCCCGCCTGAAAATGGCGGCAAGCCGTTTCTTTGCCTCTGCCGCCGGACCGGCGCGCGAATCATTTGCCGGTTTCTGCCGGATACAGGCAAGCTGGCTCAACGACTACGCTCTTTTCCGCACGCTGGATGCGGTTTATACCGGCAGACAGGCCGGCTGGCAAAACTGGCCGGAAAAACTGGCCCGCCGCGAGACGCAAGCCTTGAAAGAAGCCGCAAAAACCCACGCGCAGGATATCCGCTTCTGGCAATTCTGCCAGTGGCGCTTTCATGAACAATGGGGCAAACTCAAGCGCTACGCCAATGAAAACGGCGTGGCCATCGTGGGCGACGTGCCTATTTTCGTTTCATTGAACAGTGCAGATGTCTGGGCGGCTCCCGAACAATTCATGCTGGATAAACGCGGCTTTCCGACCGTGGTATCCGGCGTGCCGCCGGACCAGTTCAGCGAAACCGGGCAGCGCTGGGGCAACCCGCTGTACAACTGGGAAGCCATGGCCCAAACCGGCTACCAATGGTGGGCCAGCCGCATCGCCCATACTATGGCGCTGCACGACCTGGTCAGGATAGACCATTTCCGGGGATTTGAAGCCTACTGGGAAATCCCGGCAAACGAACCCACCGCCATCGGCGGCGCATGGAAAAAAGGGCCGGGCGAAGCCTTTTTCCGCGCCATGCAGCAAACCCTTGGCCCGCTCAACTTCATTGCCGAAGACCTGGGCGTCATCACACCGGAAGTCATTGCCCTGCGCCAAGCCTTCTCCCTTCCCGGTATGCGCATCCTGCAATTTGCCTTCGACCATGACCCAAACAACCTCTATCTGCCCCACAACCATACGCCGGATTCCGTTGTCTATACCGGCACCCACGACAACAACACCACGCGGGGATGGTGGCAAAGCGCAGCCGAACAGGAACGGGACCAGGCACGGCGCTACCTGAGCGTCAATGGCGACTGGATCCACTGGGACCTGATCCGCACTGCCCTGGCTTCCGTTGCGCGCTACGCCATTGCCCCCATGCAGGATATCCTGGGGCTGGGCGCAGAAAGCCGCATGAACGCCCCCGGCCAGCCGGAAGGCGCATGGGAATGGCGCTTTTCATGGGACCAGGTCGAAGGCTGGTATGCCGCCCATCTTGCCGAAATGACCCGCCTGTACGGGCGCGTGCCTGATAATAACCGGCAGCCGCCGGCCGGCAACGACTGAACCCCCTCTCTTTTCCGCTGCCTGTTATGTACGCCTTGTCCGACTTTGATTTTGAACTGCCAGAGCAGCTGATTGCCCAGGCACCCCTGCCCTGCCGCAGCGAATCCCGCCTCCTGGAAGCAGGGGAACCCCTGCAAGACCGGCAATTTGCCGACATTGCCGGGCTGCTTTCCCCTGGCGACCTGCTCGTTTTCAACGATACCCTGGTCATCAAGGCCCGGCTTTTCGGCACGAAAGCAAGCGGCGGAAAAATCGAAGTGCTGATCGAACGCATCACCGGCGAACAGGAAGCGCTCGCCCATATCCGCGCCTCCCGCTCCCCCAAACCCGGCAGCCTGCTCCGCCTGGCCGGTGCTTTTGATGTGGAAGTCACCGAAAGGCAGGAAGACTGTTTCATGCTCCGCTTTCCCGGGAAGGTGGATACCCTTCTGGAACAATACGGCCGCATACCCCTGCCGCCCTATATTGCGCGGGAAGCCCAAAGCGAAGACGAAACACGCTACCAGACCGTTTACGCCAAACATCCCGGTGCCGTGGCCGCGCCGACCGCCGGCCTGCATTTTGACCCGGCCTTAATTGCCCGCCTGAAAGAAAAAGGCGTCAACACTGCCTGCCTTACGCTTCATGTGGGCGCAGGCACCTTCCGGCCGGTCAAAACCGAAGACCTCTCCCGACACCGTATGCACGCCGAGCGTTACCATATTCCGGAAGAAACCGCCGCTGCCATCTGCCGCACCCGCCAGGCGGGCGGGCGAATCGTGGCCGTCGGCACCACCAGCCTGCGGGCGCTGGAATCCGCCTCCGCAACCGGCACGCTTCAGCCCGGCGGGGGAGAAACCCGCCTTTTCATCACGCCCGGCTACCGTTTCCATACAGTGGACAGGCTCATCACCAACTTCCACCTGCCCAAATCCACCCTGCTGATGCTGGTCAGCGCTTTTGCCGGCTACGAACGGATACGCCGGGCCTACCAACATGCCGTTGCCCGGCAATACCGCTTTTTCAGCTACGGGGACGCCATGCTACTGGATCGCGAACATGACTCTTTCTGACGCACACAACACGGCTGCCGCCGCACCCGGATTTACCCTCCTCAACACCAGCGGCAACGCCCGCCGCGGGAAGCTGGTTCTCAACCACGGCGTGGTTGAAACCCCCATCTTCATGCCGGTAGGCACCTACGGCTCGGTAAAAGCCATGTCGCCGGAAGAACTGCAAGATATCCGCGCCGCTATCATCCTGGGCAACACCTTTCACCTGTGGCTTCGCCCTGGCATGGACATTATTGCCAAATTCGGCGGCCTGCACCGCTTCATCGGCTGGGGAAAACCCATCCTCACCGATTCCGGCGGCTTCCAGGTCTTTTCACTGGGAGCCATGCGAAAAATCAGCGAGGAAGGCGTCAGGTTTTCTTCCCCCGTCAACGGCAGCAAACTGTTCCTTTCGCCGGAAATATCCATCCAGATCCAGCATACGCTAAACGCCGATATTGCCATGCAGTTTGACGAATGCACCCCCTACCTCATCGACGAACGGCCCGCCACCCTGGATGAGGCCGCCCGTTCCATGCAGCTTTCCCTGCGCTGGGCAAAGCGTTCCAAAGCCGAATTTGACGCGCTGGGCAGCGCCAACGCCCTTTTTGGCATCGTCCAGGGCGGCATGTTCACCCGTCTAAGGGATGAATCGCTTGCCGCACTGGAAGAAATGGGCTTTCACGGCATTGCCGTCGGCGGCCTGTCTGTGGGCGAGCCAAAAGAAGAAATGATGCGTATCCTTTCCCATATCGGCCCGCGCCTGCCGGCAGGAAAACCCCGCTACCTCATGGGCGTCGGCACACCGGAAGACCTGGTTGCCGGCGTTGCCTGCGGCATCGACATGTTCGATTGCGTCATGCCCACGCGCAATGCCCGAAACGGCTGGCTCTTTACCCGCTTTGGCGACATCAGGATCCGCAACGCCCGTTACAAGGACGACGAAGCGCCGCCGGATGAAACCTGCTCCTGCTACGCCTGCCGCTGCTTTTCACGCGCCTATATCCACCATCTGAACCGGACAGGCGAAATCCTGGGGGCGCGGCTGGCAACCATCCACAACCTCCACTACTACCTGGAACTCATGCAGGAAATGCGCGAAGCCATCGAAAACGACTCTTTTGCCGCCTTCACGCACCGCTTCAGGGAAAACCGGCAGCGCGGCATCTGACCCAAAACCGCCGGGCAAGCCTGATTTGCCGCAAGCCCGGCTGCCAAAAATACCGGAAAAGGACGCAAATACGGCCGCGAATGCTAGAATTTCATGTTTGCAAAACCTAACCTGAACCTGGAGCCTGCATGTTCATTTCAAACGCTTGCGCACAAACCCTCTCATCCGGACTGAACATGGACAGCATCGGCAACTTCCTGCCGATCATCCTGATGTTTGTCCTCCTGTACTTTTTGATGATCCGTCCCCAGCAAAGAAAGCAGAAAGAACAGAAAGAAATGGTGCAGGCCCTGACCGTGGGAGATGAAATCATTACCTCCGGCGGGCTGCTCGGCGCCGTTGCCGCCGTAGGCGAAAACCATATCGCCATGAAAACGGCAAGCGGCGCCCGGATACTGGTGCAAAAATCCGCTATTGCCGGCCAGCTGCCCAAAGGAACGCTTGAAAACCTGGACAAAGGAACGCCTGAATCCACACCAGAACATCCGGACAAGGAAATATCCGAACCCTTAAACTAACCGGCTTCTGCCTTCCGCAGGCAGGGTTCTCCCCGCTTCCGATACCAAAGCCAAGTTGCCATGAATCGCTATCCCCTCTGGAAATACCTCGTCATTGCGGTTGCCGTGCTGTTCGGCATCCTTTACACCGTCCCCAACTTTTTCGGGGAATCGCCCGCCGTCCAGATCAGCAGCCTGAAATCCACCATCAAAGTGGATACCGGCCTGATGCGGCAGGTGGAACAAATCCTCAAAAACGGGGATATTGCCGCCGACGGCATCTATTATGAAACCGGCGGCATCCACCAGACCATCCGCGCCCGCTTTACCGATACCGATGTGCAATTCAAGGCCAAAGACCTGCTGGAACGCAAGCTGAACCCCGATCCGGCCGACCCGACCTACAGCATTGCCTTTAACCTTATTTCCAACACGCCGCAGTGGCTGCAAAGCATTAACGCCCTTCCCATGTACCTGGGGCTGGATTTGCGCGGCGGCGTCCATTTCCTGATGAAAGTGGATATTGAGGCGGCTGTCCGCTCCCGTATGCAGGGCATCCAGTCGGCCATCCGAAGCCAGCTCAGGGAAAAAGGCATCCGCTACGCCAACCTGACCCGCTCCGGCAGCGCCATCGAAATGCAGTTTGCCGATGAAGCCGCCAGAAACCGCGCCAAAGACCTGCTCTCAAGGCAGCTGCCCGAACTGGCTGCCACAGACATAGACGGCCCCGAAAACCGCCTTTCCCTCTCTCTGCGCCCGGAAAGCCTGAAAGAAACCCGGGAAAACAGCCTGAAACAAAACATTGCCACCCTCTCCAAACGGGTCAATGAACTGGGCGTAAACGAGCCGGTCATCCAGCGCCAGGGGGCAGACCGCATCGTTGTCCAGCTCCCCGGCGTGCAGGACGTTTCCCGCGCCAAGGATATCATCGGCCGCACAGCCACCCTGGAAGTGCGCATGGTGGATGAATCGGTTGTACGCGGCACCGAAATGACCGTTGCCGTACCGTTTGGCTCCGAACTCTACACCGTCGGCAACGGCGCGCCCGTCATCCTTTACAAAGACCCGGTCATTACCGGTGAATACATTGCCAATGCCGCCCCCACCTTCGACCAGTACCAGGCGGCGGCAGTCGGCATCGACTTGAACGGGGACGGCGGCCGCCGGATGCGCCAGGCCACCCGAGGCAAAGTCGGCAAGCTCATGGCCATTGTGCTGTTTGAAAAAGGCAAGGGGGAAGTCCTGACCGTTGCCACCATCCGCGACGAACTGGGCTCCAAATTCCAGATTACCGGCATGGAAAGCGCACAGGCCGCAACCGATCTGGCGCTGCTCTTGCGCGCAGGCTCTTTGGCCGCCCCGATGGAAATCGTGGAAGAACGCACCATCGGCCCGCAGCTGGGCGCGGAAAACATTGCCAAAGGCTTCAAATCCACCCTGTACGGCTTTTTGGCGGTAGGCATATTCATGATCGTTTACTACGCCCTGTTCGGCTTTTTCAGCGTGCTGGCGCTGGTGGTCAACATCCTGCTGCTGGTAGCAGTTTTATCCATCATGCAGATTACCCTGACGCTGCCCGGCATTGCCGCGCTGGCGCTGACGCTGGGCATGGCCATTGACTCCAACGTACTGATCAACGAGCGCATCAGGGAAGAGCTGAGGGCGGGGCTTTCGCCGCAGACCGCCCTTGCCAACGGCTTCTCCCATGCCTGGGCCACCATCCTGGATTCCAACATCACCACCCTAATTGCCGGCCTGGCGCTTTTGATGCTGGGTTCCGGCCCCATCAGGGGCTTTGCCGTGGTTCACGTGCTGGGCATTTTGACCTCGCTTTTCTCCTCGGTCTTTGTCATGCGCGGACTGGTCAACCTCTGGTACGGGCACCGCAAACGGATTGGGAAACTCTCCATCGGACAGGTATGGAAACCCGGAAAAGACTAGACGCCCGCTTGCATCACGCGGCCTGCAACTGACTCGAATACGGCATTTATTATGGAATTTTTCCGCATCAAAAAAGACATCCCGTTCATGCGCTATGCGCTGGGCTTTAACCTCTTTTCCCTGCTGGTTTTTGTCGCGGCAGTCTTTTTCCTCTTTTACAGGGGACTGCATCTGTCCAATGAATTCACCGGCGGCACCGCTATTGAAGTCAGCTATGCCCAGGCGGCCGACCTGGAAAAAATCCGCCAGACAGTCGCCGGCTTAAATATCGGCGATGATTTCCAGGTGCAAAATTTCGGGCGGGCGCAGGATGTCATTATTAACCTCCCGCTGAAAAAAGACCTCACCTCGGCCCAGCTCAGTGAAAAACTCTTTGCCGCCCTAAAGGAAAAAGACCCGGACGTTTCGCTTAACCGGGTGGAATTTGTCGGCCCGCAGATCGGCGACGAGCTGACGCACGACGGGCTTTTGGCCCTTTCTGTCGTTGTCATTGGCATCATCATCTACCTGGCTTTCCGCTTTGAGTGGAAATACGGCGTGGCCGCCGCGCTGGCAAACCTGCACGATGTGGTTATCGTGCTGGGCTTTTTCGCCTTTTTCCAGTGGGAATTTTCCCTTTCCGTCCTGGCAGCCGTCCTGGCCATTTTGGGTTACTCTGTCAATGAATCCGTCATTATTTTTGACAGGGTGCGCGAAAATTTCCGGACCATGCGCGGCGCCAGCGTGACCGAAGTCATCAACAACGCCATCACCCGCACCATTTCCCGCACCATGATCACCCACGGCAGCACGGAAGCCATGGTGCTGGCCATGCTCTTTTTCGGCGGCCCTACCCTGCACAACTTCGCTATTGCCCTGACCATCGGCATTGTGTTCAGCATCTATTCGTCTGTTTTCGTGGCCGCCGCCATCGCCATGCGGCTGGGCATCAAACGGGAAGACCTGATCAAAAAACAGCCCCGGGAAAAAGGCAGCCATGACGGCGCTGTTGTCTGAACAGGCCGCCACAATACTATCGAACTGATCCATTTACTATCGTTTATTCGGAGAACCTCATGAGCCAGAAGATACAGGTTCCGTCCACAGGCCGGAAAATCACCGTCAACGCCGACTTTTCACTGAATGTGCCCGATAACCCGATTATTCCCTTTATCGAGGGAGACGGCATCGGCATTGACGTGACCCCTGTCATGCGCAAGGTTATCAACGCCGCCGTTGCCAAAGCCTACAACGGCAAGCGGGAAATTGCCTGGATGGAAGTCTATGCCGGTGAAAAATCGCTCAAGGTCTATGGGGAAGGCGTCTGGCTGCCGGATGAAACCATGCAGGCGCTGAAAGATTACGTCATTTCCATCAAGGGTCCGCTGACCACCCCCATCGGCGGCGGCATCCGTTCCTTAAATGTTGCCATGCGCCAGCGGCTTGACCTGTATGTCTGCCTGCGCCCGGTGCGCTACTTCAGCGGCGTGCCCTCCCCTTTGCGCGAACCGGAAAAAACCGATATGGTCATCTTCCGCGAAAACACCGAAGATATCTACGCCGGCATTGAATGGCCCCAGGGTTCCGAACAGGCTGCCAAAGTGATTGATTTCCTCGTGAAAGAAATGGGCGTCAGCCAGATCCGCTTCCCCGCCACCTCCGGCATCGGCATCAAGCCGGTTTCCAAAGAAGGCACCGAACGCCTGGTCAGAAAAGCCCTCCAGTACGCCGTTGACAACGACCGCCCCTCTGTCACGCTGGTTCACAAAGGCAACATCATGAAATTCACGGAAGGCAGCTTCCGCGACTGGGGATATGCGCTGGCCCAAAAGGAATTTGGCGCAAAACCCACCGGCAAAGGCCCGTGGTGCACTTTCAACAACCCCAAAACCGGCCGCGAAATCGTGGTAAAAGATGTGCTGGCAGACGCTTTTCTCCAGGAAATCCTGCTCCGCCCGGCTGAATTCAGCGTGCTGGCAACACTTAACTTAAACGGCGACTATATCTCCGATGCCCTGGCCGCCCAGGTTGGCGGCATCGGCATCGCGCCGGGCGCCAACATGTCGGATTCTGTCGCTATCTTCGAAGCCACCCACGGCACCGCGCCAACGCTTGCCGGCCAAAACAACGTCAACCCCGGCTCGCTCATCCTTTCTGCCGAAATGATGCTGCGCCACATGGGGTGGACAGAAGCCGCCGGCCTGGTGATTGCCGCCATGCAAAAGGCCATCGCCTCCAAACAGGTCACCAGCGACTTTGCCCGCCTGATGCCGGATGCAAAAGAAGTATCCACCTCCGCATTCGGCGACATCATGATCGCCGCCATGTAACACCCGGCAGCGCGGGGAGAACGGGCAAAACCCGCGCAGCCCGCCGCAATTGCGCTATAATTTTTTGCCTGGAAGGCGCACGTACAGAATAACCTCCTGCACTGCGTCTGGCACGCCTCTCACGCCGGTCATACCGTGCCCGGAAAGGGAACGCCATCAGCAAACAGCAAACCTTACTGAAGGAGACAACATGAAATCATGGGTACGTTATGAACAGGGCGGCCAAACCGGTTTTGGCCTGATGGAAGGCGACAATATTGCGGTTTATACCGGCAACATGTTCGATAATCCGGCTCCCGCCGGCAAAACCCTCAAACGCGCAGAAGTCAAACTGCTGACGCCCTGCCAGCCTTCCAAGATGATCCTGCTCTGGAACAACTTCCATGCGCTGGCTGCCAAACTGGGCGTTGCCACCCCGACTGAACCGCTTTACCTGTTAAAACCGGGCACCGCTTTCATTGCGGATGGCGACATTGTCAGAAAACCCCATTCCTACGACGGCAAAGTTGTTTATGAAGGCGAACTGGCTATCGTTATCGGCAAACGCTGCAAGGAAGTATCGGAAGCCCAGGCCGGCGACTACATCTTCGGCTATACCTGCAGCAACGATGTCACCGCCGGTGAAATCATCCAGAAAGACCCGACCTTTGCGCAATGGACCAGGGCAAAAGGCTTTGATACCTTCGGTTCGTTCGGCCCCGGCATCGTCACTGATGTCGATCCGTCCAAACTGGTCATCAAAACCATCCTGAACGGCACCGAACGCCAGAACTATCCTATCAGCGACATGGTGTTCACCCCGCAAAAACTGGTCAGCATGATTTCCCACGACATGACCCTGGAACCGGGCGATATCATCTCCTGCGGCACCTCTGTCGGCGTGGGGTCCATGAAACCCGGCAGCACGGTTGAGGTTATCATTGAAGGCGTGGGTCACCTCGTCAACCGTTACGAAGCATAATTCTCCGGCGGGAAACCTGGCAAACCGGCCGGGTTTCCCCTGCGGCTCTGTACGCCGCTCCTGTTTTCCGGCCGGTTTTCCCCTGCTTTTCCATACGGCAGGCTGCGCTTCCCATACAGGAGGCTTTTTGCCTGCCGCCGGTCATGACGGCTGAAACCCGTCACTCTTCGCACTGACTGACAGCTATTCCATTTTTATGTTGGCACAACAAAAACAACACCTCCTCAGCCTGCTTGAAAACGCCCTGCCCCCTGTGCTGGGCGATGCGGATATCCACCCGGCGCTTACGCTGGAAGCCCCGCGCGATGCCTCCCACGGCGATATCGCCTGCAACATTGCCATGCAACTTGCCAGGGCACTGAAAAAAAATCCCCGGGAACTGGCGCAAGCCATCGTTTCCGGCATCATGGCAGAACCCGGCAGGGAAACCCTAATCGCATCGGCAGAAGTTGCCGGGCCGGGATTTATCAACTTCCGTCTGACCCCGAAAGCCAAACAGGCCGTTGTCCGCGCCATTATGGCCGAACGGGAAAACTATGGAAAAAGCCACGACGGCAACGGCAAAAAAGTCATGGTGGAATTTGTCTCGGCCAACCCGACAGGGCCGCTCCATGTCGGCCACGGCAGGCAGGGCGCGCTCGGAGACGCGCTCTCCTCCCTGTTTGCCTCCCAGGGATACAATGTCACCCGCGAGTTTTATTACAATGATGCCGGCGCACAGATCGACAACCTGGCCCGTTCTGTCCAGGCGCGCGCCAAAGGGCTGAAACCGGGAGACGCCGAATGGCCCCAGGATGCCTACAACGGCGACTACATCGCCGATATCGCCGCCGACTTCCTGGCAAAGAAAACCATCACTGCCCGCAATTGCCCGACTATTACGGCCAGCGGCAACCCTGACGACAAAAATGCCGTCCGGCACTTTGCCGTCACCTACCTGCGGAACGAACAGGATAACGACCTGCAAGCCTTCGGCATCCATTTCGACAACTATTACCTCGAATCCTCGCTTTATACCGACGGCAAGGTAAACGAAACCGTGCAGGCCCTTGCCCGCGCCGGAAAAACCTTTGAAAAAGAAGGCGCACTGTGGCTGAAAACAACCGATTACGGCGATGACAAAGACCGCGTCATGAAAAAAACCGACGGCGGCTATACCTATTTCGTGCCGGATGTGGCCTACCACATCAACAAATGGCAGAGGGGATATGACACCGTCATCAATGTCCAGGGCAGCGACCACCACGGCACCATTGCCCGTGTGAGGGCCGGCCTTCAGGCTGTCGGCATGGGCATTCCCGCCGGTTATCCGGATTATGTGCTCCACAAGATGGTCACCGTCATGAAAAACGGTGCGGAAGTCAAAATCTCCAAACGCGCCGGTTCCTACGTCACCGTACGCGACCTCATCGAATGGTCCGGCAACGGCGATATCACCAAAGGCCGGGATGCCGTCCGTTTCTTCCTGATCTCCCGGAAAGCCGACACGGAATTTGTTTTTGATGTGGATCTGGCGCTGGCCCAGTCGGATGAAAACCCCGTCTATTATGTGCAGTATGCCCATGCGCGCATCTGCTCGGTATTTGAGCAATGGGGCGGCGATCCCTCCCGGCTCGAAACCGCAGACCTTTCCAGGCTGACGGCGCCCCACGAGTATGCCCTTATGGGCAAATTGGCTGCCTATCCGGACATGTTAAAACGCGCGCTGAAAGAGCTGGGGCCGCACCAGGTGGCATTTTACCTGCGCGATTTGGCAGGCTCCCTGCACGGCTACTACAACGCCGAACGCTTCCTCGTTGACGATGAAACGCTGAAAACAGCCCGGCTGGCTCTTTTGGGCGCGACCCGGCAGGTATTGAAAAACGGGCTGGCCCTTCTGGGTGTCTCCGCCCCCAACAAAATGTAACGCAAAATGGCTCGCAAATCTTCATCAGAAAATTTCCGGTACGCTATCCTCTGGAAAAATAACACCGTACTCGGCTTTGTCTGCGGTCTTATCACCGGACTCTTCATCGCCGTCATGATCGCCATGATCATTACCCGTGCGCCTATGCCGTTTAACAGCGGACCGGCCAAACAGGAAAAAAACCAGACCGAGGAAGTGATGCCGTTTTCCGATCCGAACCGTCCGCTGTACGGCAACCGTGAAGCGGCAAAGGAAGCCTACCAGAACGCCTTGGTAGAAGCCACGCCGGATGATCCGCTCAACCGCGCCGCCAACACCCCGGAAGCGACCGCCTCCATCCAGGCCGGCGCCTACCGTGAAAAAAAAGATGCCGAACAGATACGCGCCAAACTGGCCCTGCTCGGCATTGAAGCCAGCATCAGGGAAGCCCATTCCAGGGGAAATACGCTTTACCGGGTCCATCTGGGCCCCTATGCTCCCAAAAAACTGGAGGCAACCCAAAACAAGCTCCGGGAAAACGGTATTGATTTCATCACCACCCCCTCCCGGTAATTTTTGCCATGAAAATGCCCATGAAAACGCTTTCTTCCTTTTTGCTTGCCATTGGCCTGATCTTTGCTGCCGCTGCGGCATCGGCCTCTCCGGATCACCCTGTTGAAGGCACAGATTACCTGGCGCTGGAAAATCCCCTGCCTGCCGAAGCCGGCAACAAGGTGGAAGTACTCGAATTTTTCGGCTACTTTTGCTCGCACTGCCGCTCATTCGATGCCGAGCTGGTCCCATGGATAAAAAAACAACGCGGCCAGGTTGCTTTCAAACACATCCATATCAACTACAACGACAACATGGCCTTGCAGCAGCGCCTGTTTTACACCCTCTCTGCCATGGGCAAAATGACTCATGCGCTCCATCACGGCATCTTTGACGCTGTCCAGATTAAACGGACCCGCTTGAGAAACGAAAGCCAGCTTGCCGACTTTGCCCAGAAAAACGGCATCGACAGGCAGGCATTCCTTGACATGCTCCGCTCCTTTACCGTCCGCTCCCTGTGCGACGGGGCTGTTCAGCTGCAAACAGCCTACGGGATTGAAGGTGTGCCAACCATCATCATTGACGGCCGCTACGTCACCTCCCTGGGCATTGTCAGTGCAGGCAACCATTTTGACGGCACCGAAAAAGAAGCGCAGGCCATGACCATGAAAGTCATGGATAACCTGGTGGCGCGAATCCTGAAAGAACGCCGGGAAAGCAGCAAGGCACAAGTGAAATCCGCAAAAAAATAGCGGGGAAGAATGCTACCCCCTCCTTTTCCACGGCACACAGGGCGCTTTCCCGCCCCTTCACACCGCCCTCCCGGATAGTGTACTGTTTGGCTTTTCACGATTACACTATTGGCATTTGCATTTTTAATCTGACGCGCAACACCATTTACCAGCGGCACGGGTCTGCGCGCTCTATCAGACAGGAAATCCTATGGAAAACACGAACGCCTTTATCAACCAGCCTCTTTTCCATGACCATATTCTGGCTCCGCTTCTCAAAGACGGGACAGCTCCCTCTGCACACCAGCGCCTACTTGGGGAATGGGCAAAAAACCTTGCTGCCCTGAACAAACAGGACAAACCCGCACAGCAGGCCGCCTTTTTCCAACAGATCCTCTCCGGTATCCTGGGTTACCAGGCAGCCGGCGGCAATGCCCGCACCCTGGAAAGCTTGCCGCAAGATGCCTGGTTTGATGCGGCGCTCGGCCGGTTTGATACCGAACCGCCCCGCATGACGGCAATGGTAAAACTGATGGGGCCTTCTTCCTTCAACCTGGATACCGTCTCCGGAAGCGAGCGCCTGAACCTGATTGAACAGGCCCGCCGGCAGGCAAAAAACCTGCCGGGGCGGCAATTTCTCATCCTCTCCAACCTGGATGAAGTCCGCCTGTATTCGCTCACGCACAAACGCACAACCTATGAACAGTTCTTCCTGTCCGACATGGCCGGAAATGCCGCTGCCTGCCAGCGCTTTTTCCTTCTCCTGAATGCGGAAAATCTCCTGTCCGGCAAGACAGCCCAATGGCTTAACGACAGCATCGCCGCCGGCCTGAAAGAAAAACTGACCCAAAAACACGCCACTGTCCGGGATATTTACGGCCCCCTGCAATCCGGTCCGGCTGTGACCATCAACGATGTTTTCGTCATTGACAAGAAAACCTACGACAGCCTGGTCAATGAAGACCCCAAATCGGCAGATATCCTGATGGCGTTTTACGACGGGGGCAACTTAAGAAGATGGCATGCAGATACCCCGCTCCACTGGCTGATCTACACACCCAAAGGAAAGGTGGATATCAATGCCTATCCGGCAGTCAAAAAATACCTTGAGCCGCACCGGGAAGCACTCGAAAAACAAAGCAGCGGCCGCCATCAGTGGTACGAACTGGACTATGAGGAAACCGATATCCCGCTTGTAACCGATCTGCGCCTCGGCGTGGGCCGCCGGCAGGCTGAACCCGGATTTGTGCTGGGTGAAAAAGGCGCGCAATACGGCAGCGAAAGCCACTATATCCCCAATGCCGACTATTTTCTTTTCGGCCTTTTGAATTCAACGGCCATTGCCAAACTCCTCCGGACACTCTCAGAGGATACCGGCAACCGGCAGGAAATCCCGCCCGGCCAGATTGAATCCCTGCCGGTACCCAATGCCGGCGGCCTGGTTCGCGCCCGCGTCGGCCAGCTCTCCCAGTTCTGCATGGAAAAAACACAGGACCGCCGGGACATTATCCACCACTTCCGCGGCATGACGGCATTTAACCTCTCCCCGGAAAAACTGGAAGCCAAATTGAGCGACAAGCTGCTCAACTGGTTTGCGCACGATTTCGACACCTTCCGCAGCGAAATCATCGCCTCGTTTGGCACGGACATTCCTGCCGACGACCTGCTCCTGTGGACCGATTACTTCAACCAGGAAAGAAACCGCATCTATAACATGAATTCGGAACTGGTCCATGCCGAAGGGGAGCTGGACCGGGTAATTTACCAGCTCTTTGACCTGGATGATGACGACATTGCCTTAATTGAACAGGACTAAATCCTGCCTCGCCTGGCCGGATTAAATTACGCCGGCTTCGCGCGCCTGCCGGTCGGCGTGATAGCTTGAGCGCACCAGCGGCGCAGCTACCGCATGGGCAAATCCCATGCGGCAGGCTTCCTTCCCAAACAGGCGGAAAGTATCGGGATGCACATAGCGCGCCACCGGCAAATGATAAGGAGAAGGCGCCAGATATTGCCCAACTGTCAGCATCTCCACCCCGTGGTGCCGCAAATCCTGCATGACATCCAGAATTTCCTGGTCAGTCTCGCCCAGCCCGACCATCAGCCCGGACTTGGTCGGCACAGAAGGATAACGCGCCCTGAATGCCCTCAGAAGAGCCAGGGAACGGGCATAATCCGCGCCGGGACGCACCAGCCTGTAAAGCCGGGGAACCGTCTCCAGATTGTGGTTCATCACATCCGGCAGCGCCTGTCCGAGTTTATCCAGCGCAATGCTCTCTTTCCCGCGAAAATCCGGCGTTAAAATTTCAATCCGGACAGCAGGCGCCTGCCGGCGGATCTCGCGGATGCAGGCGGCATAATGACCTGCGCCGCCATCTGCCAGATCATCCCTGGTCACCGAAGTTATCACCACATAAGCCAGCCCGAGCCGGGCCACTGCCTGGGCCAGCTTTCGGGGTTCTTCCGCATCCGGCAGGGCAGGACGGCCATGCGCCACATCGCAAAACGGACAGCGGCGGGTACAGGTATCGCCCAAAATCATAAAGGCGGCCGTCCCCTTGCCAAAACATTCTCCCCTGTTCGGGCAACCGGCTTCTTCGCATACCGTTGCCAGATGTTGCTGCCGCAGCAGCGATTGCACCTCATCAAAGCGGCCGGAGGCCGAAGCGCCCCTGGCCCGGATCCAGGACGGTTTGGGCAAGGGAGCTGTTTTTGTCACATGAATTGGGAGGCGTACCGTTTTTTCTGCGCCCCGCTGTTTTTCGTTTTTCGCCATTTTTACCCTGCCAGCTTTCCTTTTGTACCCCAAAAAGAAAAATCTTCCCAAGCATAAACGGCGTCCGCGCCCAGATGACGGCACAAGGCAGCTGCCAGGCATGCCTGCACCTGAGCCACCGTGGCATGGGTTCCCGCCCTTTTCATATCAACCGAAAGCAGGTTCGCATAACCGCAGGGATGAATCCCTGAAAACGGCTGCAAATCCATATCCACATTAAGGGAAAGCCCGTGATACGTACAACCGTTGCTGCGCACTTTCAGGCCCAGCGCGGCAATCTTGGCGCCCTGCCAGGGAGAAGCCGCTTCCTGTAACAGATAAACCCCCGGCGCGCTGCGGTGGCGCTCGCCTGCTATGCCGTAAAAAGCCAGCGTTTCGATTACCGCCTCTTCAAGCGCGCCCACCAGCTCCCTTATCCGCATTTTGCCTGCCATCCGGCGCTTCAAATCCAGCAGCAAATAGGCCACCGCCTGGCCGGGGCCATGATACGTCACTTCGCCGCCCCTGTCTGTCTGCACAACATCAATTGCGCCGGTATCCAGCAAATGCACGCGGTCCGCCGCCTGCCCCAGCGTATAAACCGGCGGGTGTTCCATAAGCCATATCTCGTCCGGCGTTTGGGAAGTACGCGTATCCGTAAACGCACGCATGGCCTGGTACGCCGTTTCATACGGCACCAGGCCGGCATGACGCACCGTGACAGTATCCGTTGCCGCCATGATCAACACGCCTTTTATCTGTCCTGTCCCGAACCGGAAATTCTTTGCCGGGATACGTTTTCCTACAGCACAACCTTGACTTTGGGGTGCGCTGTCAGCGCCCGGTAAAGATCGTCCAGCTGCCGGCGGCTGGTTGCCCGTACCGTTGCCGTCACGCTGAGATAGGTTCCCTTGGAAGATGTCCGCATTTCCAGGGTGGCGGCGTCAAAACCGGGGTCGTGGAGCCGGACAACTTCTGCCACGGCAGGGAGAAAATCCTCATGCGCAACGCCCATGATCTTGATAGGAAAATCACAGGGATAGGCAATCAGCTCTTCATTGCGGTTGGAATGCACAGCCTTCTCCTTTTACTTGAGCCACAGGTAAATCGTATCCCAGATTCTACCCAGGAAACTGGCAACGGCAACCTGTTCCAGCGCAACAACCGGCAGCTCGGCAATTGCCTTGCCGTCCAGCATCATCTTCAGCACACCGACGCGGCTGTATTCATTAACCGGCGCCACAATCGGTTCTTTTCGTTCAAGCACCGATTTCAGGCGGGAAGCCCCTCCTTTCGGCACGCTGACATAGGTATCAAAATGAAACCCGACAGGCAGTCTGCTCCGGGAACCTTTCCATACATCCAGCGTAGCAATCGCCTGCCCCTTGTCAAACAACTTGATCGTATCAAAATTCTCGAAGCCCCAGTTCAGGAGCTTTAAGCTTTCCTGCGCCCGCATCTGGTCCGAACTTGCACCTATTAACACCGCCAGCATCCGCCTTGCACCTGTCGCACTTTCCCGTTTTGCCGAAGAAATCAGGCTGTACCCGCCTGACTCCGTATGGCCGGTCTTCATGCCGTCAACCGCCGGATCCAGCCACAGCAGGCGATTGCGGTTACGCTGGCGAATCCGGTTATAGGTAAACTCGCGGACAGAATAAATCTTGTACAGCTCTGGATAATCCCGAATCAGGTTAACAGCCAGCAGCGACAAATCATAAGCGGTGGAATAGTTATCCTTGTCCTGCAACCCGTGCGGATTGCTGAAATGGGTGGATTTCATCCCCATGCGCTCCGCTTCCCGATTCATCAGCGCCACAAAATCCGCCTCGCTCCCGGAAACCGCTTCCGCCAGTGCCATAGCAGCATCATTGCCGGACTGGACAATCAGGCCGTACAGCAAATCCTGAATCTTGACAGGCGTATGCGGTTCAATAAACATTCGGGAAGTGCCCTTGTCCAGCTTCCATATCCGGTCGGACGCCGTTACCGACTGATTAAGGCTCAGGCGGCCTTCCTTAATCGCGCCAAAAACCAGGTAGGCCGTCATCAGTTTGGTCAGCGAAGCCGGTTCAATCCGCTTGTGCGCATCCCTTGAGGCCAGCACTTGACCGCTGACCGTATCCAGCAAGAGCCACGAACGGGCAACAACCGTCGGGGGAACCGGCATTACCGGTGCGCACAACCCTGTCGCCGCCCAGGAAAAAAACAACAAGGCCAAAAAAAAGAACCGTATTTTTCTCATCGTCAAAAAATCAGCCGTCAAATACCTGCCCGCCTACAGCGCTACTCTCGCCTGCACCGCAGTTTTAACGCAGCATGGCTGTTATCGTGTTGTAAATATGATGAAGCTTGCGGTTGAAAAGATGGTCTGCGCCCGGCGCCACGACAACCGGCAAATCCTGCTCGCGCGCCCACCGGAAAAGATCAGCCAGTGGAATAATATCGTCCGCCTCGCCATGAATCAGCAGCGTATTGGCCGGCACCTTTCCCAGTTCCCATTTCCCGGCTGTGGCGCTCACCAGCACCATACGTTCGGGCGGCTGGCCCTCTTCTGCCAGCTGCCGGCAGAGCAGCGACTGCACATAGGTGCCGAAAGAATACCCGCCCAGCACAACCGGCAGGCCTGGATACTGTTTTTTCATCCTGCCGAGAAGAAGCGCCAGATCCTGCGCTTCCCCCGGCCCGCCGTCATGCGCCCCTTCTGAAGCGCTTACGCCGCGAAAATTCATCCGGACAACGGCATAGCCCAAATCCTGGAAGGCTTTGGCCATCATATGCACAACCTTGTTATCCATACTGCCGCCATAAAGCGGATGGGGATGCGCCAACAGGGCCAGCCCGGCCGGCAGCCGGCCGGGCAAATCCAGCGCGCATTCCAGGCGGCCTGCGGCTCCTGCAATCTGAAAATGTTTGGTATCTGCATTCATCATCGACATCCCGTCACATCCAGCGGGTCATGTTACCCACTATGCCGCCGCTTGTAAATTGAACGGACAAGGAAACCAAGCGCCAGAAACGGCCATACCAGCGCCAGGAAACGGGCCGCTCCGTTAAAGTTCAGGAATTTCCCCTGAGACCAGGTTTGCAGCGTGGAAACAAAATAATAATTGCCCGGCAGCACATTCACCGCCGCCAGGCAAATGCCCAACAGGGTGGCGGCAAGCTGTTCCTGAAACGCCGGCGGGATAAAAACCAGTCCGGCCAGCATCACCAGCCCGGCAACGAGGCCGCCCAGCGCGCCGGGTGTGAGCCAGACAAACGCGTTTTCCGGCTCAAAAAACAGGGCACAGGCAATAGTTTTGAGCACAAGCGCGCCTGATACCATCCATACCCCCAGAAAAAGCCCTGCCGCCCTTTTTTGCCACATGCACAACAGCAGCAAGGCCGCGCCAGAGAAGCCCGTTGCCGTTATCACCGCTTCCGAGAACCAATACTGCCCTGGCGTCAGGCTGAGTTCCCCTGTTGCCAGGAAAGTCAAATCAACGGGGTGTCCCAAAACACCTGGAAGCCATGCCGAAAAGACCGGAAAAACTTCCCCCAGCCCGAACAGGTAATTCTGGGGATAAATCTGGGCAAGCGGCCACAGCATGGGGATAATCAACACCCTGCTGGAAGCAAAACGCAGCTGGCGGCGGATGAAAACATAAACGCGATCTTCCCTGAAAAGCGCAGGAGACAGGCAAACCCCGATAAGCGCGCCGGCCAGCACACCGGCCGCATTGGTTGCCAGATCCAGGTTGGAAGAAACCCGGCTGGGCAAATAAGCCTGCAAGGCTTCCATTGAAAAAGACAGGAACGAACCGGTAAAAAAGGAAAAAACAAGCGCCCTGCCTCCCCTTAACAGGGGAGAAACCGCCGTTGCCAGCAAAAGGCCAAGCGGGATATACCCGATAATATTGACCAGCACGTCAAAGCCGGTCCAGTAACGGGGAAAAGGCACGGCAAGATACGCCAGCGGAGAAACACCGGCAAACCGCCAGCCTTCAAAGGGAAACAGGCTGGCATAAACTATCAGGAAAACATAAACTGCCAGGGCCGCCCGCAAAAATGAAGACGGCCGGTGAAACGGCTGGAAAAAATGCCCTGGCATCGTCAGCTGGCATTCGCCTGGCGGTAGTTCCCGCCAATCCATTGCAATATTTCGACAATCACCCCGTCAGTGGCAGCGGCCAGCGCCTTGACGCCGCCTGCCGCATCCGGGCTGGGAGCTGGAACAGCAAACAGAAAACTCTTTTGCAGGAAAACGCCGTTTTTTCCGGTCACGGATACCCTCAGGGCAATCCGTCCCTCGCTATAGTCCGCATCATGGAAATACTGGCTGAAATCTTCAATATGCACCATCAGGCGCAGCTCATCGGCATCGGCAACCCGGCCGCTTCCAATTTCCCCGCCCAAGGCCAGAATACGGGACTGGAGACGCTCGCGAAACAGCTTCGGCGGCCGTGTATTCCAGCGGCTTAATGTATAAAACCGGGTCTGCTGGTCGTTTACCTGCGCCAGACGGTAATACATCTTGCTGCTGTTTAACCAGTCCGAAGCATTGACCTGAAACACCAGCAGCCGGGGCATCCCTGCCGGCAAAATGCGTTCTTCCGGCATGGACGACGGCAGCCCCAGGTCATACAGCATCGCCTGGGGCTGCGAATTGAAAGCGCATCCCGATAAAAATATGCCTAACGCGGCAAAAAGGCCCAACAGGAAAAAACGGCTCTGTTTGATCATGATTTCCCCATGAATATTAGTTGGAAGACGCGTTAAACCCCGCCTCGCCAGGGCCGGGTGCCGGGCCAGGTGCGCCAAAAAGGAGGCCGGACGGACGCTGGCTGAACTGGTCCAGCGTCGCATTGACAGACTGAAGCGATGTTTGCAGGTCTTCCGCCAGTGATTGCAGCCGCGTCATGGATTCCCCAGGCATACTGTTGCCTACAAACGCCGTCAGGTTCTGGCTCAGGTCTCCCGCTTCGGTGGAAAGTGCTGTGACTGAATCCACCATCCTTCCGGTTTTGTCGGCAATTTCCGGCAGCTTCTCCAGCGTCGGCTGAAGCGCACGGGAAGACTGCGCGATTTCCGATGACGCCCTGTTGATATTTTTCAGGGTTTCCACCAGAAGCGCCTGGTTTTCCGGCCTGAACAGGGTCGCCACTTCTTTGGTCAGCCGCTGGGTTTCATCCAGAATGGCGTTGGCCTTCGTCTGCAAATCCACCACCAGGCCGGGCCGCATCTCGATTCTGGCAATCCGGTCAGGAGAGCTTGGCAGCGGCCTGGAATAAGCGCTGTCATCATTCAACTCAATATAGGCAATGCCGGTCACGCCCTGGTAAGCCATGCGGCCATAGGTGGATTCCGTCATGGGCGTTTCCGGGCGCACCCCGAAAAAAACCAGTATCTGGCCCGGCTCTGTATCGTCAAAGCGTATCTCGGATACCTTGCCCACATCCAGCCCGCGATAACGGACCGCCGCCTGCGGATTCAATCCGGCAACCGAAATACGGGTGGCCATCACATAGGGAATCATCTCGGTTTTATCCCGGTTCAGCCACCATCCGCCCAGGAGAACGGCAGCCAAGAGGGCCAGCGTAAACAGCCCTGCCATCAACGCATGGGATTTGCTTTCCATTACTTCTCCTCCTGTTGTTGGCCTGATGCCAGGCCCGGCACGCCTGCCAGGGCACGCCTGCCGCGCCCGCCAAGGAAAAATGCCTGAATAAAAGGATGATCCACCGCCATCACCTCCTGCGGCGGCCCATTTACGATCACCCTCCTGTCTGCCAAAACGGCAATATGGGAAGACAATTGCAGGATGGAATCCAGGTCATGCGACACCATCACCACCGTCAAATCCAGTTCATCATGCAGGGAATGGATCAGCTCGACAAAACTGTCGGACAATACCGGATCCAGCCCGGCTGTCGGCTCATCCAGAAAAAGCAATTCCGGCTCAAGCGACAGCGCCCTGGCCAGCGCCACCCTTTTGATCATCCCCCCGGAAAGGTCAGAAGGCATTTTCATGGCGTCATCCGGACCGAGGCCGACCATTTGCAGCTTCAGCAAAACCGATTCCTCAATCAGGTTTTCCGGCAATACCCGCAGCTCCCGCAGTGGCAGCGCCACATTTTCCATGACCGACAAGGCTGAAAAAAGCGCCCCCTGCTGAAATAATACGCCGCACCGGCTGTACAGCTGCTTTTTGGCGCTGCCTGCCGCACTTGCCATATCCACCCCCAAAACCGATACCTTCCCGCGGCTGGGCCGGGCAAGCCCCAGCATTTGCCTTAACAGGGTGGTTTTGCCGGAACCCGATCCGCCGACAAGCGAAACAATATCACCCTGCCGGATTATCAGATCCAGATCCTGGTGAACCACATGGCTGCCAAACTGCGTCCACAGTTTTTCTATCCGGATAATATCGGTTCCTGCCCGTATTTTCATGACCACCCCACATGCTGAAGCGCCATGGCAAAAACGGCGTCGGCCAGAATCACAATGGTAATAGCGCTGACAACAGCGCTGGTAGTTCCCTGCCCGAGGCTTTCCGTATCCGGCCTGATCCGCAGGCCGAAATGGCAGGCAACGAGGCCGATAAGCATACCGAAAACCATGCCCTTGCCCAGGCCAATCAGCAGATTGGCCTGAGGCACCGCCCCCGGCAGGGCCGTGATGAAATAATCGGTTGACAGCCCGATGGACAGCTGGGCGGCAAGCATCCCGCCCACCAGCGCCACGATATCTGTCCACATAATCAAAAGCGGCATCACAACCACTAAAGCCGCCACCTTTGGCAGCACCAGCCTGAACCCCTGCGACATGCCCATTACCTGCATCGCATCCAGTTCCTCGGTAACACGCATGACGCCGATTTGCGCCGTCATGGCAGACCCGGAACGGCCCGCCACCAGAATCGCCGCCAGAAGCGGCCCCAGCTCGCGGGTAATGCCAATGCCCAGCAAATTGACCAGATAAGGGTCGCCGCCAAAATCATGCAGCTGCTGCGCGGACAGGTATGAAAGCACCACGCCGATCAGGAAACCTACCAACGCCGTAATACCGATAGCGCGGGTACCGGCATGATACACATTGGCCGATATTTCTTTCCACGGGCCGGCCAGGGGATGGCAGGCAAGCCGGCCAAGATCCAGCACAAACTGTCCGGCCAGTGTGACCATATCCATAAAATGGCTGCCCAAAGCGCCTGCCGCTGCCCTGATGAACGCCCCCGGACGAAATACTTTTTTTCCGGCTCCGCCTGTCTTCAACGAGCCAGCCTTTTCCAGCCTCTCAAAAAGCGCATGATGCTCTGGAAGCATGTTCAGCCGGGCCGGCAATTTGCGGCCCCAGGCATCCCACAGAAAACAGGCGCCGATATAATCCATTTCCGAAACCCCGGACAAATCCCATAAAACCTCTTTTTTGCCCGCCGCCTGCCTCACAGAAGAAGCCACAGCGGCAAAATTTTTTCCGGACGCAAGCGAGCCGACCCGCCAGCTTCCGCTGACAGCCACCTGGCCTGTGCCGGATATCCGGCATACCGGCAGCGCCATTTCAGGCATAGACGCCCTTTTCGCTTGAAAACATCGTTATCTCCGCCATACTATTTCGTTTACTGTAATCCATTTTGCCAGTGCGCTGTCACAGAATAATCAAAGCCCTGCCATTTCGGCACAGTCTGTCAATGATACCTGCCAAAAAGCCCAACCCGGAAGTGCCCTGCATGTAAAATAGCATCTGTTGTCCCCTATGCACTGTCCGCTCAGGCGCGGCTTGCCTGTTTTCATGACCGATACCATTGACCCGGGCCGCATGGCTCTTTTCTTAAATCCGCTTGCGAAAACTATCGCCGTCCATATCGTGGAAGAAACCGGTTCCACCAGCACAGACCTTTTGAAACAGGCCGATACGCTGACTTCCCCGGCGCTCTTGCTTGCACGCCGGCAAACGGCAGGACGCGGCCGAAGCGGCAAAACCTGGCATGCCGATTCCGATGCCTCCCTGACTTTCTCGCTGGCATGGCCTTTTTTGCGGCCGGCAGAAGACCTGTCCGGGCTGCCGCTGGCCACCGGCGTTGCACTGGCCATAGCGCTCAATGAACTCGGTGTGCCGGTAGCGCTCAAATGGCCCAATGACATTTTAAAAGAAGGAAAAAAACTGGCCGGTATCCTGGTGGAACGGGTTTCCCGCCAACACCGTCCGGACAAGGCCAAAAACTGGGTCATTATCGGCATTGGCATCAACCTCCATCTGCCGGATACGCTGGCAGAAAAAATCGGTCAGCCCGCCTCGGAAGCCCCGCTGCTTTCCCGTATGGACAAAAACCGGCTGATGGCATCGTTCATCAACCGGCTGGCAGATGCGTTTGCCCTGTTTGAAGAAGCAGGCTTTTCGGCCTTTATCCCGTTATGGAACAAAATGCACGCCTATCACGGCAAAAAGGTCAGACTTTTCCAGGAAGGCCGCCCGAAACAATCGGGAACCGTAGCCGGCATCGACCGGTACGGCAGGCTGCTTCTTGAGGAAAACGGCGAAACTGCCGCTTTCAGCGCAGGGGAGCTTTCCCTGCGCCCCGAACCTTAAAAAGACGTGCCATGCTTTTATTGATCGATGCGGGAAATACGCTGCTGAAATGGGCCCTGGCCCCTGCCGGCCCGGCCGCTATGCCGGGGCAGGCATCCTGGCTGCATACAGGCAGCGTTCCCCGGCAGGAAACAGCCATCCTTTGCACACATTTGCAGGAAGCCCTTGCCGGACAGGAAATCCGGCGTATTGTCATCTCCAACGTGGCCGGCCCGGCCGCTGCCGGCCGTATTACCCGGCTCATTGAAAAACTCGCCGGCAATACGGTTCCGGTTTCCTGGTTTACCTCGCTGGCTTCCCTTGCCGGCGTCACCAACACCTATGCGGACCCCGCCCGGCTTGGCAGCGACCGCTTTGCTTCCTTAATTGGCGCGCGCTTCCTTTTCCCGAAAGAAAACCTCGTTGTCGCCACCTGCGGAACAGCAACCACCATCGACACCCTGACTGCCTCCGGCGTGTTCCTGGGCGGCATGATCCTGCCCGGACTGCGTTTAATGACCCGTTCGCTAGCTGCCAACACGGCCCAGCTTCCGGAAATCGGCAGCACAGCGCAAAGCCTTCCTCCTTTCGCAACCGATACGGCGGCCGCCATCCTGGCCGGCTGCCTGACAGCGCAGGCAGGCGCTATTGAACATGCCGTCTCTATCCGTGCGGCTGGTATCGGCTCTGTCCGATGCCTTTTGTCCGGCGGCGCAGCCAGGCAAATCCTGCCCTGTCTTTCTATCCCGGCCCAAATTGTGGATAATTTGGTACTGGTTGGCCTGCACGCCGCAGATGCCAGCCTTCATGCAACGGATCGCTCATGCTGAAAATCTTTTTCTGGATACTCCTTGCGGCCAATATCGTCCTGTTCGCTTTTCTGCGGACATATTTTGACGCGCCTTCTACCGGCAAACGCGAGCCGGAACGCCTGGCATACCAGTATCAGGAAGACCGGATCCGCCTGCTTCCCCGGGATGAAATCAACCGGGAAATCGCCAAAAGCAAAGCAGCAGCGCAAGATATTACCGCCGGCGGAAGCTGCATAACGACAGCCCCTTTCAGCAAAGCCGAGGCAGCCGGGTTTGACAAACAGCTGCCTTCCCTTTCCCTTAGCGCAGGCGATATCAGCCGCATACCGGTCCAGGAAAATGCCGCCTATATGGCGTTTATCGCCCCTTCTGCCAATCAGAAAGCCGCAGAGGAAAAAATTGCGGAACTGGAAAAAAAAGGAATCAAAAGCCATTACCTGATCCGTGATCCGGGCGAGCTGAAATGGGCTGTTTCGCTGGGCGTGTTCAAAACCCGTGAAGCCGCCGAAAAACACGCTGCAGACATGGAAAAAAATGGTTTTGCCGATATTCATGTTGCGCCAAGAGGGCTGCCATCCGAAAAAACCGTTTACCGGTTAAACCACTTAAACGATGAACAGATGCGCGCCTTGCAAACCTTGATCGGCAATTTCCCCGGCCAGTCCATCCAGCCCTGCCAGCCGGATACGGACTCGCCGGCATAAAAAAACAGACGTTTTTCATGCATAATGCCATAATGGCGGCTTACGGCGGCAACGCTGGCCACCCGGAAAAACCTTTTCTTTTTTCCTCTTCTTTCTGAACCAACATGAAATTTCAAATCATACCTGTTACCCCTTTCCAGCAAAACTGCACCCTGATGTGGGATGAAAGCACTAACAAGGCGGCAGTGGTTGATCCGGGCGGCGATATTGCAAAAATTGCCGCTGTTCTTGAGCAAAAAAATCTCACGCTTGAAAAAGTGCTGGTCACCCACGGCCATCTTGACCATTGCGGCGGCGCAAAAGCCCTGGCAAGCCAGTTCGGCGTTCCCATTGAAGGCCCGAACGAGGCTGACGCCTATCTCCTGGAAGAGCTGGCAACTGCCCAAACCAGAATGTGGGGCCTGCCAGCCGGTACGCCGTTTACGCCTGAACGCTGGCTAAACCAGGGCGACACCGTTTCTGTCGGCAATGAAACCCTCCAGGTTTTCCACTGCCCCGGTCATTCTCCCGGCCATGTCATTTTCTTCCATGCGCCGACCAAGGTTGCCATCTCCGGCGATGTCCTGTTTGCCGGTTCTGTCGGCCGCACCGACCTGCCCAACGGCAGTTTCAAGGCCCTGGTCAATTCCATCCGGGAAAACATGTACACCCTGGGAGACGATGTGCAGTTCATACCGGGACACGGCCCGCTCTCAACTATTGGCAAAGAACGGCGAAGCAACCAGTACGTGCCGGATAAAAAATAAACCGGGGAAAGGCTGCGCCCGCCTTGCAGCCTCTGGCCGGCAGCAGCAAGGAAAACACCCCGGGCCGCAGCTAATTTGGTATCATGGCGGCCTGGGGTATCTGTTGCCGGCGGGCCTCCCTTATCCTGACAATCTGCACAGGCTCTCCTGAATGCCGAACCACGCTTTTCCATGACAGGGCAAATGAACGCTTATCTGCTGTTGGCCGCTCCTTTTGCACCACTGGCAGGCGCTATTGCCGCTGCCCTGACAGGCACACCTCTTGCCGGAAAACCGGCGTCTTGCCGCCTTTCCTGTTTTTTCGCCACTTTGGGCGTAGCCGTCTCATGCCTCGTTTCTCTGTATGCGCTGTATGCAGCCTCGCAAGGCGGGGTGCTTCACTATACGCTTTACCGCTGGGTGGATTCAGACCCCTTCCAGGCAGAAATCGGCCTGATGATTGATGGCTTAACGGCCCTGATGATGGGCATGGTCACCTCTGTTTCCCTGGCAGTGCATCTTTATTCTGCCGGGTACATGAAAGACGAGCCAGGCGCCGGCCGCTTTTTTGCCTGCACTGCCTTTTTTACCTTTGCCATGCTGATGCTGGTGATGGCAGGCAATTTCCTCCAGCTTTTCTTCGGCTGGGAAGCCGTCGGCCTGGCATCCTACCTGTTAATCGGCTTCTGGCATGAAAAACCGGCCGCAGCCAACGCAGGGCTTCGCGCCTTTTTGGTCAACCGCATCAGCGATGCCTTTTTTCTCACCGGCATCGCCCTGCTGTTTTCCGCTGCGGGTTCCTTCCGGTTCAGTGACATTGTTGCCGTGCGCCATACCCTTGCCGCCATGTCCCTGCCCGGTACCGGATGGAGCTTAATTACCGTTGCCTGCCTGTGCCTTTTTATCGGCGCAATGGGAAAATCGGCCCAGTTCCCGCTGCATATCTGGCTGCCCGGCTCTATGGAAGGGCCTACACCCGTCTCGGCTCTAATCCATGCCGCCACCATGGTCACCGCCGGCATTTTCATGGTTGCGCGCCTGTCGCCCCTGTTTGAGCTCTCCGGCCCCGCCTTGTCCTGTATGCTCATTACCGGCGCTGTTACCGCGCTTTTCATGGGGCTGGTCGCCCTGGTGCAAAACGATATCAAGCAGGTTATCGCCTATTCGACTATCTCCCAGCTGGGATACATGACGGCAGCCCTGGGCGCTTCCGCCTATTCTTCCGCCATTTTCCACCTGATGACCCACGCCTTTTTCAAGGCGCTGCTTTTCTTGGCCGCCGGTGCTGTCATTACCGCCATGAACCACGACCAGGATATCCGTCACATGGGCGGGCTGAAAAAATACCTGCCGGTTGCCTGGCTGGCCTCGCTGGCAGGTTCCCTTTCCCTGGCCGGATGGCCGTTTTTCTCCGGTTTTTATTCCAAAGACAGCATCGTGACAGCGCTTGGCCAGGCTTGCAGCCGGTTTGGCGGCAGCTTTGCCCTTGCCGCCGCCTGGCTGGGCATCTTTGTCACCGCCTTCTATACCTTCCGGCTCTTCTTTTTAGTCTTCCACGGCAACCCCCGCTTCGGGTCAGTCTTGCCGGACAATGCCGGACAAAACAGCCTGCCGCCTGCGGAGGCTGCCGGGCTGATGCCAGGGGAAAAACCGCATCCGGTTCCCCGCATCATGACCGTTTCCCTCGTCATCCTGGCCATTCCCGCTATCCTGATCGGCGGCCTGACCATAACGCCCCTTCTGGCCGGTGATTTCCTGGCAAGCGCCGGGCTGCCCGGCCTTTTTTCACCGGCCGGCAGCCGCTTTGAAGGCCCGGCCGAAATGGCTCTGCACGGTTTTCTTTCCCCCGCCTTTTTCCTCCTGGCGGCAGGAATAGCCCTGGCCGCCTGGCTCTACCTGCGGCAGACGCATCTGGCGAAAAAATGGGCAGAAACCCTCCCTGGGCTGTACCGCCTGCTGCTTAACCAGTATTATCTTCCCCTTGCCGGCGAAAAGCTCCAGGCTTTCAGTTTTCAGCTTGCCTCCCGCCTGCTGGTATTCGGAAAGGTGGCCCGTTTCATGGAAAACGGCCTTGCCCGGCTGGCGGCCCTTCTGGGAAACGGGCTGTGGCAGCTCGGAGAAATCCGCCTGATAGACGGCATGATCGTCCACGGCAGCGCCCGGCTGGCAGCCGGTTTTGGCAGCATTATCCGGCGTTTGCAATCCGGATACCTGTACCATTATGCCTTTGTCATGGTCCTGGGCCTTTTGTGCCTCTTGCTTTACTTCTGCCGCTAACCTTTACAGGATACTACCGAACATGACCGCTTCCAGCCTGCCCGTTTTAAGCCTGATGATCTGGTGCCCGGTTCTTTTCGGGCTGCTGGTTCTTCTGGCCGGCAGGCGTCTTTGCTCATCACTTGTCCGCTATATTGCTTTCGCAGGCAGCCTGCCGGGCCTGATTCTCTCCTGCCTGCTGGCTGCCAAATTTGATAGCAGCAGCACCGGTATGCAATTTGTTGAAAATGCTGTCTGGATTGAGCGGTTCAACATCCGCTATGCCCTGGGCATTGACGGTATTTCGCTCTGGCTGGTTGCGCTGACAGCCCTTATCCTCTGCATCGTCATTATTTCCTCCTGGCAGACAGACAAAGCTGATCCGGCGGCTTATCTCGGCGCATTCCTGATTCTCTCCGGCCTCATAACCGGTACGTTTTGCGCACTGGACGGTCTGCTCTTTTATGTTTTTTTTGAAGCAACCCTTGTTCCCATGTTTGTCATCATCGGGATATGGGGGGGAGAAAACCGGATCGTTGCGGCCCTCAAATTTTTCCTGTATCCCTTTTTCGGCTCCCTCTTCATGCTGGTTGCCATTATTTATCTCTACCTGCAAACCGGGAGTTTCCATATTGCCGGCTGGTATGCTGTCCCGCTTTCCCTGCCTGTCCAGATTGCGCTCTTCATTGGCTTTGCCCTGGCTTTCGGCATCAAACTGCCGATGTGGCCGGTGCATACCTGGCTGCCGGATGCCCACGTGGAAGCGCCGGCAGAAGGCTCTGTGGTATTGGCCGCCCTCATGCTCAAACTGGGGGGATACGGCTTTATCCGTCTCATGCTGCCCACTGTGCCGGATGCCGCCCGCGCCCTTTCCGGCTACATGATCGCCCTTTCCCTTGTTGCCATCATCTACATCGGGCTGGTGGCCCTGGTGCAGAAAGACATGAAAAAACTGGTGGCTTACTCCTCCATCGTCCACATGGGTTTTGTCACCTTGGGATTTTTCCTGTTTCAGCAAGCCGCTGTTGAAGGCGCCATGGTGCAGATGATTTCCCACGGTTTTGTTTCCGCCGCCCTTTTCCTGTGCATCGGCATCCTTTACGAACGCACGCATTCCCGGCAAATGGCCGATTACGGCGGCGTGGCTGCCACCATGCCCCGCTTTGCCGCCCTGTTTGTCCTGTTTGCCGTTGCCAACTGCGCCCTGCCCGGCACCTCCGGATTCATTGGGGAATTCATGGTCATCATGGGTATTGTCAAAGCCAACTTCTGGCTGGGCATCCTCACGGCTTCCTCGCTGATTCTCGGAGCCGCCTATTCTCTGCGCATCATCAGGGAAATCGTTTTCGGGCAGCCCAATACCCCGCAGGCCGCCGCTTTGAAAGACATCAGCCGGCGGGAATGTTTCCTCCTCGGCCTCTTCGCAACAGGCGTGATTGCCATCGGCATCTATCCGGCCTGGCTGATTGATACCATGCAGCCGGCCATTGCCGACCTGCTCCTGCGTATTTCCCAGTCCAAAATCTCCTGAAGGCTCTCTGCAAAAACGGGCAGGACAAGCTGTTGCAAAAAAAAAAAAAGAAAAGCGGCCGTCTTTTCACAAATTGTAGCTTTTCCCGCCTATCGTCTGCCAATTTCTGCCAAAACGCCGGATAGTGAAAAAATTGATAATGCAAACTGTTTTATTTATAAAAAAGTTTCATTGACTTGCTATAAATCGGGAAAGTATAATTTTATAGTTTGATTTTGCGCAAAAGGGAAAAACATTGCCGCATCAAGGTATTTGGCAATGTCCCGGACAACGCGGTCTTTTTCGTTTTCGCAAGGAGTGGCATGAAAGGGGCCAAAATTGTCTGCCTGCAATTGATAATCGCTGTTTTAACCGCGCTGATTGCTGTCTTGCTGGGCGGGGAAAAGGCAGGCGTTTCGTCTGTTCTTGCCAGTGCATCCTGTGTCATACCCAACATGGTGATGTTCGCCGGGTTTTACCTGAATGAGCGTGTACTGAAAGCCTCCGGTTTTACAGTGTTGTTTGTAATGGAATTTGTCAAGGTGGCCTTGACCACCTTGTTGCTTGTTACAGTCTTTTGGCTGTACAGGGATGTAAACTGGATTGCTTTTTTGGCAAGCTTTGTGATTGCGCTGAAAAGTTATATTTTTTTGTTATTTCAATCTGGAAAATAATCATGGCAGCGAACCAATCTCCAACGCTGGCGGAATATGTCTCCCACCACCTCCAGAATCTGGCCACCAGCCATCAGGACAAGCTGTTCGACTTCAGTATCTTCCACATGGATACTTTTTTCTGGTCTGTCTTTTGCGGCATAGTCGGTTGTCTTGTCATGTACCTTGTCGCGCGAAAGGCAACGGCAGGCGTGCCGGGACGAATGCAGGCTCTTGTGGAAATGCTGGCAGAAATGGCTGATGACCAGGCAAAAGCCCAGGTCCACGGCGACCGGGGTTTTGTTGCTCCGCTGGCACTTACCATCTTTGTCTGGATTTCCCTGATGAACTGCATGGACTTTTTGCCGGTTGACCTTTTTTCCCAATTCTTCCATTGGGTAGGACTGGATGAATACATCCATTACCACCGCGCCGTACCGACAGCCGACTTAAACGGTACCATCGGCATCTCGTTTGGCGTTGTTCTCATCATGATCTACTTCGGCATCAAAGCGAAAACGTTTAAAGGCTGGGTGCATGAAATGTTCTGCGCCCCCCTGGGTATCGTCGGGCTTCCGCTCAACATCATGCTCAACATCATCGAATACCTTTCCAAGATGCTTTCGCTGGGGATGCGGCTGTGGGGCAACATGTATGCCGGTGAGCTGCTGTTTTTGATGGTTGCCATGCTGGGCGGCTACGCGGCGCTTTCTCTTGGCGGTTCGCTCCTTTTCGTCGGCCATGTGATTGCCGGTGCCATCTGGGCCATCTTCCATATTCTGATTGTGTTCCTCCAGGCATTTATTTTCATGATGCTCACACTCGTCTATCTGGGTCTGTCGCAGGAAGGGCACTGATAACCGGTTTTAGTTTAGGTATATAAACTATTTATTTTGTTTCAACTCATCAACTACGAAGGAAAAAACCATGACAAACGTTTCCATTCTGACCCTGACCTGCGGTTTCATCATTGCCTTGGCCGCTATCGCCGGCGCTATCGGTATTGCTTCCATGGGCGGCAAATACCTTGACGCTTCCGCACGCCAGCCTGAACTGCTGAACCCCCTGCGTACCAGCGTTCTGATTCTGGCCGGCCTGGTTGACGCGGTGTACCTGATCGCAGTCGGTGTTTCCGTTATGTTCGCATTCGTTAACCCGTTTGGCGCCTGATAATTGAAACTGGACAGTCCGGATTTTTCCGGAAAAAACCTGTAAGTGTAAATTATTTGTGAAAAGGAATTACCGTGAATCTCAATGCGACTTTATTCGCGCAAACTGCGGTTTTCATCGTCCTGGCGATCTTTACGGCCAAATTCGTCTGGCCCCCTTTGCGGAATGCCCTTGACGAACGGGCCAAGAAAATAGCGGAAGGGCTGGCTGCTGCCGACAGAAGCAAGCAGGAAATGGTCGCTGTTGAAAGACACGTCCAGATCGAGCTTGCCAAAGCCCGCGAGGAAGGACAGCGGCGTCTGAGCGAAGCCCAGACCACCGCAACAAAACTGGCGGACGAAATCAAGCAGTCAGCCGAGGTTGAGGCCACCCAGATTATCGAGCAAGCCAAAGCCCAGGCAGAAGCCGAAGTCAAGCGCCTGCGTGAAAGCCTGCGCAACGAGGTGGCAATTCTGGCTGTCAAAGGGGCTGAGCAGATACTGAAACGTGAAGTGGATGCTTCTGCTCATGCAGCGCTTCTGAAGCAATTAGCAGACGAGTTGTAATATGGAACTTGCCACTATTGCACGCCCCTACGCCGAAGCGCTTTTCCGGGTCGCAAGAAACGAAGACCTGCCAAAATGGACTGCCCTTGTGGCAAACCTGGCAGAAATTGGGGCCAATCCCGACATACAGGAATTGGCCGCCAATCCCAATCTGAACAAAAAACAGTTTGTGGATTTGCTTCTTTCTCTTGTGAAATCCGAAGAAAACCGGGAACTGAAAAATTTCCTGGAAATGCTGCTCGAAAATGACCGGGTTCAAATCCTGCCCGAAATCGGCACGCAGTTCCACTTGCTGAAAAACATCAGCGAAGGAACGGCAGATGCAGAAATTATCAGCGCCTTTCCGTTGAATGACAGCCAGTTGCAGGAGCTGCTCAGGAACCTGGAAAAAAGGTTCTTCCGCAAGCTCAAGGCAAAGGAGGTCTCCATTGATAACTCGCTCATCGGCGGCGTCATTGTTACCGTCGGAGACGAGGTGCTGGATCTGTCCGTTCGCACCAAACTGCAAAAAATGCAGGAGACCCTTGTTTCGTAACCATTTAAGTTTGCTTCGACACGAACCGAGAGAACAATTTTAGGAGTTAGTATGCTACTCAACCCGTCTGAAATCAGCGAACTGATAAAAAGTCGGATCGAAGGACTCGGCGATACCGCTGAGATTCGTAATCAGGGCACGATCATCTCGGTGTCCGACGGCATCTGCCGCATCCACGGGCTTTCCGATGCCATGCAGGGAGAGATGCTTGAATTTCCCGGAAACACTTACGGTCTGGCGCTGAACCTTGAGCGTGATTCTGTAGGCGCGGTTATTCTGGGCGAATACGAACATATCTCGGAAGGCGACACGGTCAGGTGCACCGGCCGCATTCTGGAAGTTCCCGTCGGCCCGGAACTGGTCGGCCGTGTCGTTGACGCCCTGGGCCGTCCCATCGACGGCAAAGGCCCCATTGATACCAAACTGACCGCCCCGGTGGAAAAAATCGCCCCCGGCGTTATTGCCCGCCAATCGGTTGACCAGCCCATGCAAACCGGCCTCAAGGCAATTGACTCAATGGTGCCGGTAGGCCGCGGCCAGCGCGAGCTGATCATCGGCGACCGCCAGACAGGCAAGACGGCTGTGGCAGTTGATGCCATCATCAACCAGAAAGGCCAGGACATGATCTGTATTTATGTCGCCATCGGCCAGAAAGCCTCATCCATCAAAAATACCGTCCGTGCCCTTGAAGAAAACGGAGCAATGGACTACACCATCGTGGTAACGGCAACGGCTTCCGAATCGGCAGCCATGCAGTATATTTCCCCCTATGCCGGATGCGCCATGGGCGAATATTTCCGCGACCGCGGCCAGGATGCGCTCATCATTTATGACGATCTGTCAAAACAGGCCGTGGCTTACCGCCAGGTTTCTCTGCTGCTCCGCCGCCCGCCGGGCCGTGAAGCCTATCCTGGCGATGTTTTCTACCTGCACTCCCGTCTTTTGGAACGGGCTGCACGTGTCAATGCAGACTATGTGGAACACTTTACCAATGGTGAAGTCAAAGGCAAAACCGGTTCCCTCACAGCCCTGCCGATTATCGAAACCCAGGCAGGTGACGTTTCCGCTTTCGTGCCGACCAACGTGATTTCCATTACGGACGGTCAGATCTTCCTGGAAACTTCCCTGTTCAACTCGGGTATCCGTCCGGCCATTAACGCCGGTATTTCGGTTTCCCGCGTTGGCGGCGCTGCACAGACCAAAGCGGTAAAAGGCCAGTCCGGCGGTATCCGTACCGACCTTGCCCAGTATCGCGAACTGGCTGCTTTCTCGCAGTTTGCTTCCGACCTGGACGATGCAACCCGCCGTCAGCTCGACCGTGGTGCCCGCGTAACCGAGCTCCTGAAACAGCCGCAATATTCTCCGCTGCCGATTTCACTGATGACGGTTTCGCTCTTCATGGTGAACTCCGGCTTCCTGGATGATGTTGAAGTCAAGAATGTCCTGCCGTTTGAAGCCGGCCTGCATGAATACATGAAAACCAATCATTCGGATCTCTTGAAACGGATCGAGGACAGCAAGCGCCTTGAAAAAGAGGATCAGAATGTTCTGGCAACCGCCATTGCAGACTACAAGCAGCACAGCGGCTTTGTAACGGCAGTTGAGGAATAACCGCGATCTTCATGTGATAAGGAGTACGCCCGATGGCATCAAGTAAAGAAATACGTGGTCACATCAAGAGCGTTGAAAATACCAAAAAGATCACCAAGGCCATGGAAATGGTGGCGGCATCCAAGATGCGCAAGGCCCAGGACAGGATGCGGGCCTCGCGCCCCTACAGCGATATTGTCCGCAATATCGCCGCCAACCTGGCCCAGGCCAACCCGGATTATGTGCATCCCTTTACCTTGCCGCGGGATAGCTCAAAACGGATCGGCTTTGTCGTCATTACAACGGACAAGGGTCTGTGCGGCGGTCTCAATACCAATATCCTGCGCATTACCACCAACCGGATGCGTGAGGAAGAGGAAGCCGGTAATGAAATCGTCACCGTTGCCATCGGCAACAAGGGCCTGGGGTTTTTAAACCGTGTCGGTGCCAATATTATCTCGCACGCCATACAGCTGGGAGATGCGCCCCGTCTGGATCGCTTGATTGGCCCGGTCAAGGTGCTGCTTGATGAATATGCTGCGGAAAAGCTGGATGCCATTTACCTGTGCTACAACAAGTTCATCAACACGATGAAGCAGGAAGCCGTCATTGAAAAACTGCTTCCCCTGCCCAATGATATTCTCTCTACCGGTACCTCAAAGCATACCTGGGAATATATCTATGAGCCGGATGCGCCTTCCGTGATTGATACCTTGCTGGTACGTTATCTTGAAGCCCTGATCTACCAGTCTGTTGCTGAAAATATCGCATCCGAGCAGTCTGCCCGGATGGTAGCCATGAAATCGGCCAGCGATAATGCCGGCAACGTGATCGGGGAGCTGACGCTGATCTACAACAAGACCCGTCAGGCGGCCATTACGACCGAACTGACCGAAATTGTAGCCGGCGCAGCCGCAGTCTGATGACAGAATTGAAACCGAAAATTGCTTAAAACGAATTAACTCTATTTGAAGGAACGAAAAATGGCGGATGGCAAAATCGTTCAGTGTATCGGTGCCGTGGTGGACGTGGAATTCCCGCGCGACAACACGCCAAAGGTGTACGATGCCCTGAAAATGGAAGGCTCCGATCTGACGCTGGAAGTCCAGCAGCAACTGGGTGACGGCATTGTCCGCACGATTGCACTGGGCTCATCTGACGGTCTGCGCCGCGGCATGATAATCCAGAACACCGGCAAACCCATCATGGTGCCGGTAGGGGAAGCCACGCTTGGCCGTATTATGGATGTCCTGGGCAACCCGATTGACGAAGCCGGCCCTATCGAAACACAAGACCGCGCCTCAATCCACCGCAAGGCGCCCAGCTATGAAGACCTTTCTCCCTCGCAGGAACTGCTGGAAACCGGCATCAAGGTGATTGACCTGATCTGCCCGTTTGCCAAAGGCGGTAAGGTCGGCCTGTTCGGCGGCGCCGGTGTGGGCAAGACCGTGAACATGATGGAGCTGATTAATAACATCGCAAAACAGCACTCCGGCCTTTCGGTATTTGCCGGCGTGGGCGAACGTACCCGCGAGGGCAACGACTTCTACCACGAAATGAAGGAATCCAACGTGCTGGATAAAGTTGCGATGGTTTACGGGCAGATGAACGAGCCGCCGGGCAACCGCCTGCGTGTGGCGCTGACCGGCCTGACCATTGCCGAAAGCTTCCGTGACCAGGGCCGCGATGTGCTGTTCTTCGTGGACAATATCTACCGCTTTACCCTGGCCGGTGTGGAAGTATCCGCACTGCTGGGCCGGATGCCTTCCGCTGTGGGTTACCAGCCGACACTGGCTGAAGAAATGGGTAAATTGCAGGAACGCATTACCTCCACCAACATCGGCTCCATTACGTCCATCCAGGCCGTTTATGTGCCGGCCGACGACTTGACCGACCCCTCCCCGGCAACCACCTTTGCCCACCTGGATTCCACCGTGGTGCTTTCCCGTGATATTGCCTCGCTGGGTATCTATCCGGCTGTGGATCCGCTGGATTCCACATCCCGCCAGCTTGACCCGAATGTTGTCGGCCAGGAACACTATGAAGTAGCCCGTTCCGTACAGGGTATTTTGCAGCGCTACAAAGAACTGCGCGATATTATCGCCATTCTGGGTATGGATGAACTGGCCCAGGAAGACAAGCTGGTGGTTGCCCGCGCACGGAAAATGCAGCGTTTCCTTTCCCAGCCGTTCAGCGTGGCGGAAGTCTTTACCGGCGCACCCGGCAAATATGTCCCGCTGAAAGACACCATCAAGGGCTTCAAGATGATTGCCAACGGCGAGCTTGACCATTTGCCGGAACAGGCTTTCTATATGGTGGGAACGATCGAGGAAGCGATCGCCAAAGCCGAGAAGATGTAAAACAGGCAGTATGCCTTGCCGGCTTCCGGAAACAGAATAACTTTCCCGGAAAACCGGCAGGGCAACAATGTTTTTGAACGAATAAAAAAGGTTCAAGCATGGCAAAGACCATACATGTTGACGTGGTTTCAGCGGAAGAGCTGATTTTTTCAGGGGATGCGGAACTGGTTGCCGTTCCTGCGGAAATGGGCGAAATCGGAATTTTGCCCATGCACGCCCCGCTGATTACACGCATCAGGCCAGGCGCTGTCCGGATCAAAAAGCCAAACCAGGCTGAAGAAGAGTTTGTTTTTGTTGCCGGGGGCATCCTTGAGGTGCAGCCCCATGTCGTTACTGTTCTGGCCGATACTGCCATCCGCGGCCGGGATCTGGACGAGGCAAAAGCCCGCGAAGCCAAGAAACAGGCCGAGGATTCCCTGGTCAACCAGGCATCCAATATCGACTATGCCAAGGCACAGGCAGAAATTGCCATGGCCATGTCCCAGCTTTCATTGATCCAGAAATTGCGCCGCCAGCGCTACTAGGCGCAAAGCGCTTCTCCTGCAAAAAAGCAGCCTTTGCGGCTGCTTTTTTTATTGCGGCGCTCCCTCTCTTTCAGTCAGCATAAAGCGCACGCAAACGGCTGCGCCATGCCCTTTTCCGGCATTTTCCGTCAGACCGCAACCGTTGCAATATGCCGGTTCAGCTCCCGGACAGCAGGGCATCTTCAATCAGCCAGCACTTGTTTCGCATGGCACACTGGACAGTTTGGCCGAAGAAAACAGGAAGCATTTTGCCCCGCAAATAGACAAGGTAATGAAACATTCTCATTTTCCCCAGGGCGCATCATGCAACCACCTTCGCCTTATCAGATAAACCCGGAAAACGGGAATACGCCCCAAACCATGCCGAAAGAAATGCCGGCAGCAACGGCCTTAAGTGAAACATCTGGCAGCGTGGAAAAACCCGCCGAAAAAACGCCTGCCATTGACCGTGAGGCTATCTGCAAGGCAATTAATGATGCCGCGCTCCTGACGTATCAGATAAGAAAGATTCCCGTCACAGGGTATCTTGAATCCATGTTTGCGTTGGCCGGATTTCTCACGAGAAATATCAATCCTGCTATGCGGGATGAGATTGTTGCGAATATCATCGGGATGATTCATGACCGTATCGGGAAAATCAAGGCCGAGGGACATTACGAAGACCTTGCCAGACAGATTTGCACCTTCAAAATGAATGCCCAAACATTTGATGTATTCGGCCAGACAGTTGACAGCCAGGATTTGGAAGACCTGTTCCCGACAACGGATACAGATATTGACAGACAGTTCAGATTCGCCGAGACAAAGCTGGGAAACGCTGGGATAGGAAACGCCTACCTCAGGCAATACTGTGACTTGCTAAACACCTTGCCGCACAAAATAGATATTATTCTTTTCGTTTCAGATACTGCCTGCATGAAAGCGCTTTCCATTTACGCAAAGGAAAAGTTCCATGAGTTGAACGATACCTACAGGCGGCAAACGGTACGTTTGAACGAGCGTGAAAAAAAGAAATACGACAGCATCGTCGCAAACGGAGATGCTATCAGCGAATTGAATTTCCGGCTTCCCGAAACCATCGCCATGCCACGCAAGCCGGACAGTCCGTCTTACTCCGACCATTTGTTTGTCGGTAATACCGGGGCAGCGCATATTGAGCTAAACGGCTGGGAAAAAAAGGTTATTGAGGAAGAAAGAAAAACAGACGGTTTCGTCTGCTGGCTGAGAAATCCACATCGAGGTTCATGGGCGCTTTGTCTGCCTTACCAGATGGATGGAGAAATCAAACCAGCTTATCCCGACTTTCTGATTATCCGGAAAGACGATACCGGCTATATTGTGATGTGCTGGAACTGCATGATTCATCAAGGACGGATAATTATGGAAAAGCCCTCGGGTTTGCCCAATCCGCACAGAAAAATCCGGGGATGGGAAGCATTCAGCTTATCAGAATGAAAAGAGATTCGGTTGGAAATGAGAGGCCCTTCAGGCTGGATATGTCAAAAAGCGCGGTGCGCAATAAGGTGCTGCGCTGTTCCAGTCTGGATGAGCTAAACCATATTTTCGATAAGATGGGCATATTTATGTAACGGGAGAGTACCCCGGACATATCCTTTTCTTTATGAACAGCACACGGCAAGCAAAGGCAGTATGCCTCCTTCAACCTAACTGTTCCCAAAGCATTTTCAACAACAGGAAAATAACTTTACCAGCGTAAAATGCTGCTTATCAGATCAAGGGAAATGCTTTATTAGCGCCGCATCCAGCGGCAATCAGCGTACCGCCTATGGTTTAACAGCTTGTTTGTGCTATCAGGAACAGCTTACACATAGGACAGGTAAACGCTGTTTTTAACAGCAAACGCAAAGGCGGATGTTTACAGATTTTCTATGCTCATCTCTCCCCGTCAAAGTCCAGCACGCCTGCCAAGTATAAAACGGCGGCCAGCTGCGGCTTGGCAAGGGAGTTAACGTTCACTTCATCCACACTGCAAATGACATTTTGCGAGATTCCTTCGTAAATGTGGTTCTTGTCCATCGTACAGATAACAGGGGCTTTTTCGCTCATGAGGCTGCCATCTTCGCCGCATGTCATGCGAAAGCTGGCCCCTTCATAAAGCACACCTTCGTCCATATCCAGGGTATAGGCAGCGTAATCTTCCACATTGACACCGCTGCAAGCCCCGTAATTGAGATCCCAGTCGCCTGTGCCTTCGAATACCCTGCCCCTGTTGTCAAGTGTGCAGACGGCATATTGGGGCAGACGGCTTTTTTCATGGTAGAGGGTATTTCCCACAATTGTACAGATCAGGCTGCCTTTCCCATCGAAAACGCTGTCATCCTCAATGGTGCCGATGATGTCTTCTTTCCTGCGGTTTGTTCCTTTGTAAATTCTCATCCTGTCTCCTTGAGAGGCTTACTCTATAAAAAAGCAGCCTTTAAAGGCTGCTTTTTTGTTGGGAAAACGGTTTTCTCCTCAGGCTGAACGGATCATGGTGCCAAAGGGCTGCTCTGTCAGAATTTCCAGGAGAAGTGAGTGCTCAATCCTGCCATCAATGACATGCACGGCTTTCACTCCGGAGCGGGCGGCATCCAGAGCAGAAGAAATTTTGGGCAGCATGCCTCCGGAAATGGTGCCGTCGGCAAAAAGCGCATCAATTTCCGACGCGCTGAGATCCGGCAGGAGTTTTTCATTCTTGTCCAGCACACCCGGTGTATTGGTCATCATAATCAGCTTTTCTGCCTGGAGGATCTTGGCAATCCCGCCGGCAACCAGGTCGGCATTGATGTTGTAGGCCTGCCCTTCATCGCTGAACCCGATAGGGGAAATAACAGGAATAAAGGCATCATCCTGCAAAGCCTTGACCACAGCCGGATTGATTTCGGTAATTTCGCCCACAAAGCCCAGATCCAGAAATTCGCCCGGCCGGCTGGCATCCGGCATCTGCATCTTGCGGGCGCGAATCAGGCCGCCGTCCTTGCCGGTCAGGCCGACAGCCTGGCCGCCATAGTGGTTGATGAGCATGACAATATCCTGCTGGACTTCACCTCCCAGCACCCATTCGACCACTTCCATAGTTTCTTCGTCCGTAATGCGCATGCCCTGGACAAAGGTGCCGCTCTTGCCGATTTTCCTGAGCGCATTGTCAATCTGCGGCCCTCCGCCATGCACTACCACCGGGTTCATGCCCACCAGTTTCAGGAGAACAATATCGCGTGCAAAACCATGCTTGAGCTTTTCTTCCACCATGGCATTGCCGCCATATTTGACAACAATGGTTTTGCCGTGGAATTTCTGAATGTACGGCAACGCTTCCGCAAGTATTTCGGCCTTGGCTGTCGGCGGCAATTGGGTCATGTCACATCCTTTATCAATAAAAACGGCAGACAGGAAAATGCCGGGCGGATTCAGTTCCGGGCAATCGGCAACGGTTTTCCGAATACGTCAATATACATGCAATAGAAGGAACAATATACCAGAACCATCACTACCATCAAGACGGAAAAGGTGAAAATGAGGCCGATGCTTCTTCCCAGGAAAATCACAACAAGCGTGTTGATGAGCAGGGGCACAAAAAAGCCTGCCGTCAACAGGCCCAGCAGGTAAACCAGGAAGGGCCGCCAGGTTCTTATCAGGGTAAAGAAGCTGTAGAAAAGGGATTGCCCTACCGGCATATTTTTCCAGGCAATTAGGGGTGCGACAAACCAGAAAAACAGGAGGGAAAGGGCATACAGGACGCCGGCAAGCAAAAATGCCTCGGTAAAGCGGGAATTGAGCAGGGTCTGTACCTCAAACTGCTCGCCCCCCATTGCCCGCATGAAAAGGCCGCCATCCACAAAGCGGGAAAGCCAGACGGCAATAAACGCCGCCAGGAAATACAGCCCGCCGACCAGCAGCAAACGCAAGGTAACCGGCCAGGTAAAAACAGCCAGCAGTTCCCGGAAATGAAACGGTTGTTCTTCGCTGACCCCGTTAATCGCCTGGAGGAAAAAAACAGAGAAGACCGGTGCAGCCAGCGAGGGCAAAACAGCGCCCACAAGCGGGAAGGCACCGGCAAGCATCATGAAGAAAAAATAAGCGATAAAAAGGTTGATCAGCAAAAAAGGGCGCTTCCTGAAAAGGAAAAATCCTTCCCTGATCCACACCAGCCCCATGCGGGCCTCTGTCGTTCTCATAAAGGCAAAAAAGAAGTATCGTCTGTGCGCAAGCGCAGGATGCGCTCGAAATGGGCCGGATCATGCGGCACCAGCATCTCGGCTTCCCGCGGCAAATAAAAGTCATACAGCCGCGACAGCCAGAACCTGAGCGCGGCTGCTCTTAATATGGTTTGCCATGCCTGCCGCTCGCCGTCAGTGAAGGGCCTGACGGCATGGTAGGCTTCAAGAAAGGCTTTCAGGCGTGCTGCGTCAAAGCAGCCGCTGAACAGGTCAATGCACCAGTCATTGACAGCAACGGCCACATCAAACAGCCAGGTATCATTTCCGGCAAAATAGAAGTCAAAAAAGCCTGAAAGAGTTTCCCCGTCAAACATGACATTGTTGCGAAACAGGTCGGCATGAATCGGGCCTGTGGGCAAAAGGCGGCAGAGCGCTGTTTTGGCAAAGGCTTCCTGCAGGCGGATTTCCGCCTGCAAAAAGGCAGCCTGGTCTTCCCTGAGAAAACCCGATACCAGCGGCCAGGTTTCCTGCCACCAGGCAATCCCCCGCAAATTGGGCTGAAAAGCGGGATAATCCCGGCCTGCCAGGTGCATTTTTGCCATCATTTCGCCCACCTGGGCACACTGGGCGGCACTGGGTTCCGGCTGCCAATCGCCTTGAAGCTTGGTTACCAGGCAAGCCGGCTTGCCGCAAAGGGTTCCCAGGATACGGCCGGTTTTATCCGGAACCGGGCCGGCAACCTTAATGCCGCGCCCGGCCAGGTGGCGCATCAAATTCAGGTAATAGGGGAGCTGTTCTGCTGTCAGCCGCTCAAAAAGCGTCAGCACATATTCGCTCTTCTCTGTCGTCACAAAGAAATTACTGTTTTCTATTCCAGAGCTGATTCCCCGTATGGCGCGGGCTTCCCCCACGGCATAGCCGGACAGCCACGGAGCCAGTTCGTGCAGACTAACAGGAGTAAAAACAGCCATGAATAATCCGGAAGGCCAGAAGGTTACGGAAATGTCGGCGGAACCGGTGCATCGCTGGTATAGTCAAATGCTTCTTCCGTCTCGCTGCCTGCCTGATCCGGGCGCTGGCCCGTCACGTCAAATTCATGGATGCGCCACATGGCCGGACGGCGTTTGGAAGCCCCGTCGTCAAAAGCGCTTCCAAGCGACTGGTTCGGGTAAAGATAGTAGGTGCTTACACCGGTTTTTACCTTGACTTCTTTTACCTCGCCGCCTTCCCTGCGCTCGGTGATTTCCCTGGCGGCATCCGGCTTGCGGATAGTAATGGTCGGCTGCTCCGTTTCATCAATCAGTTCCAGCGTTTCCTCTCCTTCGGTTTGGCGTGTGGCATCCTGAGCCATGGCTGCCGGCCCGGCAGCCAAAACAGCAAGAAACACTCCTAACATGAAACCCGGAAATACCCGCATACCTGTCAATCATCTGGAGAAAGATAATGCCATTGTAACAAACTTTATTTTAAGAAATCACTATCCGATATTTCAGCTGATCAAAATTAAAAAATTTTTCTCCCTGAAAAAATCCCCCGGAATGGGGCATGGGCGCCCGCCCTCTTATTTTTATTTGCCTCATTTCAGGATGCCCTGTTCCAGGCTGCAGCCAATCCGGCCCGTTTTTCCTTTACCTGTTCAAAACGCATTTTTGATAAAAAAACCGGAAACGGGTTCCCTTCAGGACCAAAGCAAGCGTTTACCTAAAAAGCGAAAGCGCCATTATCATCAGAGCCTGTCCAAAGCAGCGCCTGGCGCGCCCTGCCTCTAACCTGGGGAACGCTGATGAAAAAGTAAAACAGGCTTTGCCGGGCGACACTCCCGGAAAACCGCCGCCTCCGGCAGAACAGCGTCATTTCTGGCAAAGTTATACCGTCATGAAATGGTCCAGGGAAAAATAAATTTATGCAATACATCAGCACCTGTTCTTCCCCGATCGGGGAAATTCTCCTGGCTTGTGATGAAACAGGCTTAACCGGGCTATGGTTTGAGGGAGAAAAATATTATGCCTTTGGCCTTGAGGAGGAGCATGAGAAAAAAGAAATGCCTGTTTTCATACAGGTAAGACGGTGGCTGGATATTTACTTTTCCGGGAGGGAACCTGATTTTATGCCGCCGCTCCACATAACCGGCACCCCGTTCAGGCTGGCTGTATGGGAACTCCTGCGGCAAATCCCTTACGGCCGGACAACCACTTACAAAGAGATTGCAAGATGCCTTGCCGCCCGGCGGAATTTACCACGCCTGTCCGCGCAGGCTGTCGGCGGGGCAGTAGGCCGCAATGCCATTTCCATCATTATTCCCTGCCACCGGGTTATCGGGACTAACGGCAGCCTGACAGGCTATGCGGGAGGGCTGGAAAAGAAAATCAGGCTGCTGGCCTGCGAAGGGATAAATACCGCGCGTTTTTTTGTTCCAAAGAAAGGGACGGCACTGTGACTGTCTTTGCCGTCATGGCAAACGATAACATGCCGCAAGCACCGGCCCTTCCGCCATACCGGTTTTTACAGATACATCATTTTTTGCCTTTCTTCTTCCGAAGGGCCTGTCTGGCGGGATCGGTAGAAATGCAAAATTTCTTCCAGGATTTTATCCGTCTCGTCAATTACCTTTATCAGATCCATATCTGACGGGGAGATGGTGCCGTGCGCAATCATCGTATCGTTGAGCCAGGCCAGGAAGCCGCGCCAGAAATCAGACCCTGCCAGGATAATCGGGACACGGCGGGATTTACCGGTCTGAACCAGCGTCAGCACTTCGCAAAGCTCGTCCAGCGTGCCGAATCCGCCGGGGAAAAGGACAAAGGCATCGGCATATTTCGCAAAGGCTACCTTGCGCGGGAAAAAGTGCCGGTAAGTCAGGGAAATATTCTGCCAGCGGTTGGGAACCTGCTCCATAGGCAGGCTGATATTCAACCCTACCGACAGGGATTTTCCCTCAAACGCCCCCCGGTTGGCCGCCGCCATAATCCCCGGTCCGCCGCCGGAAATCACGGCAAAACCGGCATCCGAAAGCCGGCGGGAAAGATCCATACACTGGATATAGTAGGCATCGCCCGGATGCAGGCGGGCAGAACCGAAAATCGTAACGGCAGGGCCGAGTTCGGAAAGATGCTCGGTTGTCTCGATAAACTCTGACATAATGGAAAACATGCTCCACGATTCGCGTGCCTTTAAAATAGTCGCGGCGTGGATATCTCCGATTTCGTGCAGTTTGGCAATGCTTTTCCCACTGTTTTTGTTTTTGTCCATATGAAAAAGACCCTGTTATTGGTAGATGGCTCCAGCTTTCTTTACCGCGCCTATTATGCCCTGCCTGACCTGCGCAGCCCCGAAGGGGAGCCGACCGGCGCCATTTACGGCATACTAAACATGCTGCGGCGGCTGGAGAAGGACTATCCGGGAGCATACCTTACCTGTATTTTTGATGCAAAGGGTCCGACTTTCCGCCATACCCTTTATCCGGAATACAAGGCCAACCGCGCGGCCATGCCGGACGACCTGGCAAGCCAGATCGCGCCCATTCACGAAGCTATCGGTTATATGGGCTGGCCGCTTTTATCGGCAGGCGGCATTGAAGCTGATGATGTAATCGGCACCCTGGCAAAAACAGCGGAAAAGCAGGGGTACAAAACTATTATCGCCACAGCCGACAAGGATATGGCACAGCTGGTTGACGAAGAAATTACCCTGGTCAATACCATGAGCAACGAAACGCTTGACCGTGAAGGCGTGGCAGGGAAATACGGCGTTCTGCCGGAATCCATGATTGATTATCTCTGCCTGATCGGCGACACAGCCGACAATATTCCCGGCGTTGCCAAGGTAGGGCCGAAAACGGCCCTCAAGTGGCTTAACCAGTACGGCACGCTTGACAATATCCTGGCGCACGCTGCCGGCATTAAAGGGACAGCGGGAGAAAACCTCCGGCAGGCGGCTGCCTGGCTTGCCCGTTCCAGGGAGCTGATTACCATCAGGACAGATTGCGACCTGGGGGAAGCTATCGGCGACATTGCCGGGCGCTTTGCCAGAAAGCCCGTCAACAATGAAGCGCTGGCTGCCTTTTTCGGGCGCTATGGATTCAAGGCCTGGCTGAAAGAAATCCGGCCGCCTTTGCCGGAGCAAAAGGGATTTTTCGATACGCCTGTACCGGAAAAAGCGCCGGTTGAAACCCGTTATGAAACCGTCCTGACGGAAACAGCGCTGGATGCCTGGCTTGCCCGCATCGACAAAGCGGAAATCACGGCGCTGGATACTGAAACCACCTCGCTGGATCCGATGCGGGCGCAGATGATCGGGCTTTCCCTTTGCATTGAACCCGGTCACGCCGCCTATATCCCGGTTGCCCATACCGGTATGGGCGCGCCGCAGCAGCTTTCCCTGGAAACTGTCCTTTCCAGAATGCGGGCCTGGCTGGAAAACCCGCTGAAAAAGAAAGTAGGGCAAAACATTAAATACGACAGCCATGTTTTTGCCAACCACGGCATTACCCTAAAAGGCATTGCGCACGATACCCTGCTGCAATCCTATGTGCTGGAATCGCACCGGCGGCACGATATGGACAGTCTGGCACAGCGTATTCTGGACAGGAAAACAACCAGCTATGAAGAAATTTGCGGGAAAGGCGCTTCGCAGATCAGCTTTGGGCAGGTGGATATTCCCCGCGCTGCCGCCTACGCGGCAGAAGATGCGGATATCACGCTTTGCCTTCACCAGGCCATGTGGCCCCGCATTAAGGAAAATGAAAAGCTGGCTTTCATTTACAGTGAAATCGAGCTGCCGGCAGCAGCTGTTTTGCAAAAAATCGAACGGCAGGGTGTTTTGATTGATTCCGGCCTCCTGGCACGGCAATCCCTGGAGCTGGGAGAAAACATGGCTGTGCTGGAAGCCAAAGCCACCGAAGCGGCCGGCGGGCCGTTTAATCTCAATTCGCCGAAACAGCTGGGGGAAATTCTCTTTGAGAAACTGGCGCTGCCGGTAGTGAAAAAAACGCCTTCCGGCACGCCTTCCACCAATGAGGAAGTGCTGCAAAAGCTGGCCGAAGATTATCCCCTGCCGCGCATCATTCTGGATTACCGCGGCATGGCCAAGCTCAAATCCACCTACACGGACAAGCTTCCCCGTATGGTCAACCCGGCAACCGGCCGCGTCCACACGAACTTTGCCCAGGCTGTCGCCGTCACGGGCCGGCTGGCTTCTTCCGACCCAAATCTCCAGAATATTCCGGTCAGAACCGGGGAGGGAAGGCGCATCCGAGAAGCGTTCATTGCCCCGCCCGGCAGCCGGATTGTTTCTGCCGACTATTCCCAGATTGAATTGCGCATTATGGCGCATCTTTCCGGCGATAAGGGGCTTATCCAGGCATTTTCCCTGGGAGAGGATATCCACCGCGCCACGGCGGCGGAAATCTTCGATATCGCCCCCGGTGCTGTCTTGCCGGAACAACGCCGCCACGCCAAGGTGATCAATTTCGGGCTGATTTACGGCATGAGCGCCTTTGGCCTGGCAGGCAACCTGGGAATCGGCCGCCAGGCAGCGCAGGCCTATATTGACCGCTATTTCCAGCGTTATCCCGGCGTGGCGCGCTATATGGAAAATACCCGCCTGAAAGCCAGGGAAAACGGCTATGTGGAAACGGTTTTCGGCAGGCGGCTGTGGCTGCCCGAAATCCATTCGCCAAACGGGCCGCGCCGCCAGGCAGCTGAACGGGCTGCCATCAATGCGCCGATGCAGGGAACGGCGGCCGATATCATCAAACTTTCCATGATTGCCGTGCAGGATTGGCTGGAAAAGGAAAACTGCCGCTCGCGCCTGATTTTGCAGGTGCATGACGAACTGGTGCTGGAAGTGCCCGAAGCCGAAGTGCCGCTTTTGTGCCAAAAACTGCCTGAACTGATGGGAAGTGTCGCCGCCTTAAGCGTACCGCTGATTGCCGAAGTCGGTTCAGGCCCGAACTGGGAAAAGGCACATTAGGGTAACGATAAACGGCAGGTACTTGCCTTATGGTTCCGTTTTTTCCCCTTCACCGGCGGCCGCCCGCTGCGCCAGTTGTTTTTGCGCTTCTTTGAAAACAACCGGCGTTGCCTGTGTGCGGCGGCGGATATTAAAGAAAGCGGTTGCCATCCCGCTGACAGCAATAATCAGCATGCCCAGCCAGCTCAAAACGCCCAGCCTGTCATCCCAGACAAGGATGCCCCAGATGCTGGAAAACACAATGCCGGAATATTGCAGGTTGGCCGTCACCAGGGTTTTTCCCTGCGAATACGCCCTTGTCATCGCCACCTGGGCAAGGGCTGCTGTTGCGCCTATTACTGTCAAAAGCGAAAAGCCGTACCAGTCGTGCGCATGAAAAACAATGCCGTCTCCTCCCGGCAGCCAGGCATTGACAGCGCAAACCATCGCCGCACCAACAGCGCCGATAACGGAAAAGTAAAAGACGACCCGGTATTCCGGTTCGCCCAATTCGCCCAGCCTCCTGACCTGCATATAGGCCATGGCTGCCAGCACACCGGAAACCAGCCCGACTACCCCGCCAAACCACTGGTCTGCGGCAATAGTAGGGCGAAGCAGCAGCGCCACGCCGATAAAACTGGCAAGAATGGCAAGCACCAGCCGCCATTCAAAACCCACCCGGCGATGCCACAGCCCAATAAGAAAAAGCAGGGCAGCAATCCAGATGGGCGACATGTAGTTTAAAGTCACTGCCGTTGCCAGCGGAAGAAAAACCATAGAATAAAACCACAGGCCATGCGCCACAACGCCGATAGTGCTCCGCAAAAAATGCTCCCGGAAAAAAGAGGTGCGAAAGCTGCCCCTGCGAATCAGGATATAAACAAACATGAATACCGCGCCGAGCAGGCTGCGGTACATGACGATTTCAGGGGTGGGATAGATGCCGGACAATAATTTGACACAAACGCCCATCACCGAAAACAGCAAGGCGGCAAATATCATCCAGAGCGATTGCATGAAAATACTTCCAATAGAGGCTGGCTGCCAGCTGCCCGCCCTTTTTTCCCGGCGGCAAAAAGCGCCCAAAATCATGGCGCAAAGCGAAGCTGGCGTATAATAGCTGATTTAATTGCCTGGCTGGAAAAACAGGCGACAGGGGGATTTTACACCCGCTGCCGACAGATGGTTGAATGGATGGCTTTTATGTCTGATAACACGGAAAAAACCGCGGAAAAAGCAGACGGAATGTCCTTTGAATCCGCCATGGCGGAGCTGGGCCGCATTGTCACACAGCTGGAAGAAGGGGAATTGCCGCTTGAAACTTCCATTACCGCCTACCGGCGGGGAGTGGAACTGGTGCGGTATTGCACCGCCCAGCTTGAAAAAGTGGACCGCCAAATCGATATGCTGGACAAGGAAATGCTCAAGCCTTTTCAGCCTGACGGCATAACCGGGAACACATGATGACCGATGCCCTTTCTTTCAAAGACTGGATGCAGTCGGTTCAGGCTGCTGTGGAAACCGGGCTTGACCGTTTTCTGCCTTCTGCTTCTTCCTTGCCAAACCGGCTGCACGATGCCATGCGCTATGCGGCGCTGGGCGGCGGGAAACGTATCCGGGCCTTGCTTGTGTTCGCATCGGGAGCCATTTTTGACGCCGATGAAAGTGATCTGGCGCAGGCTGCCGCCGCCATTGAAATGATGCACGCCTATTCGCTGGTACATGATGATTTGCCCTGCATGGATAACGATACCATGCGCCGGGGCAAGCCAACTGTGCATGTGCAGTACGGCGAAGCCGGCGCGCTTTTGGCAGGCGATGCCCTGCAAGCCCAGGCGTTTGCAACGCTTTCTGCACTGAAAGCCGACCCTGCCAGGATTGTCGAGATACTCCGCATACTGGGTGGAGCCGCCGGTTCTTCGGGCATGTGCGGCGGCCAGGCCATTGACCTTGCCGGCATCGGGCAGCATTTTTCCCTGCCTCAGCTGGAGCAGATGCACCGGTTAAAAACCGGCGCACTTTTTTCTGCCGCCGTTTTCATCGGGACGCTTTGCGGCCGTTTTCCCAACCAGCACGAAGCCAGGGCGCTGACCGCCTATGCCGAAGCAACGGGCCTGGCTTTCCAGGTGGTGGACGATATCCTGGATACCACGGCCGATTCTGCCACACTTGGCAAAACAGCAGGCAAGGACGCTGCCCAGCAGAAACCGACCTATGTTTCCATTCTGGGGCTTGACGCCTCAAAAGAACTGGCGGGCAAACTCCGGCAGGATGCTGTCCGCGCCCTGGGCGGATTTGATAAAAAAGCAGACCGCCTGCGGCAGCTTGCCGATCTGATCGTTCAACGGGAAAAATAAATGACCCTGCTTGACGCCATTTGCTCCCCGGATGACCTGCGCAAACTCAACCGGACGCAGCTTGGCCAGCTGGCGTTTGAATTGCGGGAATTCATTATCCAGTCGGTTTCCCGTACCGGCGGCCATCTTTCTTCCAACCTGGGCGCGGTGGAACTGGCCATTGCGCTGCATTATGTTTTTGATACGCCCTCAGACCGCCTGGTGTGGGATGTGGGCCACCAGTCTTATCCGCACAAGATCCTGACAGGCCGGCGCGAGCAGATGAAAACATTGCGCCAGTTAGGCGGCATTTCCGGTTTTCCCCGGCGGGAAGAAAGCGAATATGACGCTTTTGGCACGGCGCATTCCTCTACCTCCATTTCTGCCGTGCTGGGCATGGCCCTGGCCGCAAAACTCAAGGGAGAAGACCGCCATGCCATTGCCGTTATCGGAGACGGGGCCATGACAGGCGGCATGGCGTTTGAGGCGCTTAACAATGCCGGCGTGTATGACGGTATCCGGATGCTGGTAATATTAAACGACAATGAAATGTCCATTTCCCCGCCGGTCGGCGCGTTAAACCGCCACCTGGCCCGCCTTTTGTCCAGCCGGTTTTATGCGGCTGCCAGAAATATGGGCAAAATGCTTCCGCCGCCGGTACAGGAAATTGCCAAACGGTTTGAAGAACAGGCCAAAGGCATGATCGCGCCGGGAACCCTGTTTGAAGAATTCGGCTTTAATTATATCGGCCCGATTGACGGGCATGACCTGGATTCGCTTATCCCGACGCTTCAGAACCTGAAAGAGCGCACAGGTCCGCAATTTCTTCATGTCGTCACCAAAAAAGGACAGGGTTACAAACTGGCGGAAGCCGATCCGGTTCTTTATCATGGATTGGGCCGCTTCAATCCGGAAGAAGGCGTCAAACCGTCCGTTTCGCCCTATCCTACCTATACGGAAGTATTCGGAAAGTGGCTGTGTGACATTGCCGGACAGGACAAGCGGGCAGCCGGCATTACGCCTGCCATGCGGGAAGGATCAGGCATGGTGGCATTTTCCCGCCAATTTCCCGACCGGTTTTTTGATGTAGGCATTGCCGAGCAGCATGCCGTCACTTTTGCCGCCGGGCTGGCCTGCGAGGGCATGAAACCTGTTGTCGCTATTTATTCCACCTTTTTGCAACGGGCTTACGACCAGGTCATCCACGACGTTGCCCTGCAAAATCTGGATGTGACCTTTGCGCTGGACCGTGCCGGTATTGTCGGCGCAGACGGAGCAACCCATGCCGGCAGTTACGACATTGCCTGCCTGCGCTGCATTCCCAATATGGTTATCATGGCACCTGCCGACGAAAACGAAACGCGGCAAATGCTTTTTACTGCCTTTCATTACAACGGGCCTGCCGCAGTGCGTTATCCAAGGGGGCAGGGTCCCGGTGTGCCGGTTGACGAAGCCGCCCTGCCAATTCCGATTGGAAAAGCTGAAAAACGGCGGGAAGGAAAGGATATTGCCTTTTTTGCTTTTGGCTCCATGCTGACGCCGGCGCTGGAAGCGGCTACAATCCTTGACGCCACGGTTATCAACATGCGTTTTGTCAAACCGCTGGATACCGCCCTTGTTCTGGAAACAGCCAAAACGCACCGGGCGCTGGTCACCATGGAAGAAGGAACCATAGCAGGCGGCGCGGGCGCAGCTGTGGCAGAATATCTGGCAAAGGCAGGCATAACAAAGCCGGTTCTGATGCTGGGGTTGCCGGACAGGTTTATCGACCACGGGGAAATCAGCCAGCTTCTGGCCTTATACAAACTGGATGCAAAAGGAATAGTGGAAACTGTCCGCAAACGGTTTCCTGCATAAAAACCGGCCGGTGCGGCCGATATATAGTTAAATAGCGAGGCACTGTGCCGTATTGTAAAGATGCTGTCATGAATTTACACGATATGTCTGCCTGCCCGGCAGAATGGAAGCCCTTTCCTGCCGCGTCAGGCAACTTCCCGCAAGACAGGATGAATGCGGAAAATCCGGTTATTCCGGATGTGCAAAATACAACAGACACCCGGCGCATTGCCATACAACAGGTCGGGGTAAAGGGAGTCAGACATCCTGTCCGCATCCGGGCAGGACAGGATATTCAGCACACTGTCGGCACCTGGAACCTGTATGTACAGCTTCCGGACGAAAAAAAAGGCACGCACATGTCGCGCTTTATTGCCCTTCTTGAAGAAGCCAACGCGGAAAAAGCGCCGCCTGTTGATACCGCCTCCTTTGCCAGCCTGATGAAGAAAATGCTGGCAGCGCTGGATGCCACAGAAGGCAGGATTGAGGTTACCTTCCCTTACTTTGTCAAAAAAGCCGCACCGGTTTCACAGGTGGAAAGCCTGATGGATTACCAGATTACCCTTGCCTGCAAGGCAAAAGGCCAGGCAATGGAAATGTGGCAGCAAGTACGGGTGCCGGTTACCAGCCTCTGCCCATGCTCACGGGAAATATCTGCTTATGGCGCGCATAACCAGCGTTCACACATTACGGTAAATGCCCTGGTCAAACCTGCATTTCCGCTAAAAGAGCTGATTACCAAAATCGAAAAACAGGGTTCCTGCGAGCTGTACGGCCTTCTCAAACGGCCGGACGAAAAGTTTGTGACAGAACAGGCCTATGAAAATCCCAAATTTGTTGAAGACCTTGTCCGGGATGTGGCCGGGATTTTAAATGCAGATGACAGGGTACTGGCGTACACGCTGGAAGCGGAAAATTTTGAATCTATCCATAACCACTCCGCCTATGCCAGAATCGAATTTGACAAGCGGCAGTAAGACCGTACATGCGCCGGAAGAAAGCGGCTGCCTAAACTGCTTCATGCCTTTCCCGCTGCCACAGGGTTTCAGGCCTTCCGGCTTCGCGATTGGCTGCCCGTGCATAAATAAACAGCATATCGGAAAGGCGGTTGAGGTACTTTCCGAGCACTTCCGAAATATTTTCTTCCGCAGCCAGCGCAAAAACCGACCTTTCTGCCCGCCGGCAAATACTGCGTGCATAATGGAACAGTGCGCCTTCCCGCGTACCGCCCGGCAGGATGAATCCCCTTAACGGCAGTAGATTGGCATCATACTTTTCCGCCTGACCCTCCAGCCGCAAAATCCGGCTGTCATCCACGAGCGGCCGGGCAGAGCCGGCCAGCTCCGCGCCAACATCAAACAGGTCATTCTGAACGGCAACCAGCTCTTCCCTTATTTCTTCAGAAAGCGAAGCAGACAAAAGCAGGCCAATCAAGGAATTCAGCTCATCCACATTGCCCACTGCCTCTATACGAAGGCTGGACTTTGGCACACGGCTGCCGTCTGCCAGCGTTGTCATACCGCCGTCTCCCATCCTCGTAATAATTCTGATGGTTTTTTTAAACATATTTTTCTCCTGACAATCCCCGGCCGTTAATATGAACATACGCCATACAAGCATACCAAGTAAAATGACGTTAGCAAAATTTACTTCCAAAAAAAGAAAATTGTTTCTATGCCTGCTTCCCAGACCAACCGGATTGATATCATCCAGCCAGACGACTGGCACCTGCACCTGAGAGACGGTGCCGCGCTCAAATCAATTGCCGCCCACTCTGCCGCCCGATTTGGGCGGGCCGTTGTCATGCCTAACCTGCTTTTGCCTGTCACAACAACTGAGCAGGCCCTGGCTTACCGGAAACGCATTACGGACGCTTTGCCGGAAGGTTCCCGGTTTACTCCCCTGATGACACTTTACCTGACGGACAATACGCCGCCTGACGAAATAAAAAAAGCCAGGGAAAGCGGTATGGTTTACGCTGTTAAGCTTTACCCGGCAGGGGCAACTACCAACTCCGCCGCCGGGGTGACAGATCTTTCTCTGTGCATGAAAACGCTGGAGACCATGCAGCTTTATGATATGCCGCTTTTGATGCACGGGGAAGTCACTGATCCGAAAGTGGATATTTTTGACAGGGAAGCTGTTTTTATCGACCGGGTTCTGGTTCCTTTACGGAAAAAATTGCCCGGACTAAAAATTGTTTTCGAACACATCACCACAAAGGAAGCCGCCCAGTATGTAGCACAGGCAGAAGGCCGGATTGGCGCTACTATTACAGCACATCATCTCCTTTTTAACCGCAATGCGCTTTTTACCGGCGGGCTTTGCCCGCACTACTATTGCCTGCCTGTCCTGAAACGGGAAGAAAACCGGCAGGCGCTGGTAAAGGCGGCCACCAGCGGAAACAGCCGCTTTTTCCTTGGCACAGATTCTGCCCCCCACGCCAAAAACAGGAAAGAAAATGCCTGCGGCTGCGCAGGCTGCTATACCGCCCTTCATGCTGTGGAACTCTATACCCAGGTTTTTGATGCCTGCTGCGCACTCGATAAACTGGAAGCTTTTGCCAGCCTGAACGGCGCTGAGTTTTACGGCCTGCCGCCCAACCGGGAGCACATTACGCTGGAACGCCGGACATGGCAGATTCCCGAATCGCTCCCGTTTGGAGAAGAAACGGTTATCCCGCTAATGGCAGGACAAACGCTCAACTGGAAAAAAATCTGACGCCTTGCCGTTACTTTTGCAGGGCTTCCAGCTTTTTCCGGTAAGCCTCCATATCGGCAACCGGTTTTCCGGCCACACCGGAATCCATTGCCGCCTGTGCCACTGCCGGCGCTACCCTGGAAAGCAGGCGCTTATCAAACTGCATGGGAAGGAAATATTCCGGCCCAAAAACCAGTTTGCGGCCATACATGGTTTCCAGCTCCGGATAAACTGCCTCTTCCGCCAGCTCCGCCAGCGCCCGCATGGCCGCCAGTTCCATCCGGCGGTTAATTGTTGCAGCCTGGCAATCCAGCGCTCCACGGAAAATATAAGGGAAGCAAAGCGAATTGTTGACCTGGTTCGGATAATCGGAACGGCCTGTTGACATAATGACATCTGACCTGGCCTGTTTTGCCGTTTCCGGCAAAATTTCGGGAATCGGGTTGGCCATAGCAAGCACTACCGGATTTTTTGCCATCTTCATCAACATATCCGGTTTCAACACATTTCCGGCAGATAACCCCAGGAATATATCCGCATCCGGAATAACCTCCGCCAGGGTACGAAGCGGCGTATCCTGCGCATATTTTTCCTTGTCCGGATCCATCAGTTCCTTGCGGCCCTTGTACACCACGCCTTCAATATCGGTCACCCAGATATTTTTCAGGGGAAAACCCAGATCAACCAGCAAATCCAGACAACCCAGCGCTCCGGCTCCCGCGCCGGAAACCACCAGCTTGCTTGAGGCAACATCCTTGCCGACAATCTTCAGGGCATTCAATATGGCTGCGCCAACAACAATAGCCGTACCGTGCTGGTCGTCATGAAAAACCGGAATACCCATCCTTTCGCGCAGCCTGCGTTCAATATAAAAACACTCCGGCGCCTTGATATCCTCAAGATTGATTCCGCCAAAAGTCGGCTCAAGAGAAGCGACAATATCGCAGAAACGATCCGGATCAAGTTCATTTACTTCCAGATCAAACACATTGATACCGGCAAATTTCTTGAAGAGGACGCCTTTTCCCTCCATTACAGGTTTGGATGCCAGCGCGCCAATATTACCCAGGCCAAGCACTGCTGTGCCATTGGAAATAACTGCAACCAGGTTGCCTTTTGTCGTATATTGGTAAGCTGCGGCAGGGTCTTTATGCACTTCCTCGCAGGCAGACGCTACGCCGGGCGTATAAGCCAGCGAAAGATCATATTGGTTGCTGACCTGTTTGGAGGCTTCTACGCTGAGTTTCCCCGGAAAGGGATATTGGTGGAAGGCCAGAGCATCTTGTCTGAGCTGTTTTTTTCTTTGTTCCTGCGAATCCATGATATTTCCTGAAAAATGCAAAAGTAGATTGAATTGCTGATTTTAGCAGATGAAGCCAAAGAAAGTTTCAGAAAAAACAGCCTGGTTTTTGTTTATTCTATTAGAAAGAATTATATAAAGATAATATTGATGAGCTTTGGCAAAAAATGTGGGAAAAGAGAATATTTCTCATATAATCATTATCTTATAATAAGAATAACATCATGAAAACTGTGTGCGGAAAACAGGATAAAAACTGCCTTCGTTAAAAGATATCCTGTTATGCTCTATAAATAATCAGCTTATTTACAGATTTATCCACATTTTGTTTTACAAGCATTGTTTTGTCTGTAACAGGCTACCTGATAAAATAAGTTCCCTTTACTGAATCGTTCAGCCTGTCAGAAACAAACAGGTTGTTTCACGTGAAACATAGGGTTATCTCAGTCTATGTATTTTCCAGAACAGTTTGATGTTATTGTGGTTGGGGGTGGTCATGCCGGGGTTGAAGCTGCCCTGGTAGCCGCGCGGATGGGAAAGCAAACGCTCCTTGTTACACAAAATTTTGATACTCTGGGTCAATTATCATGTAATCCTTCTATTGGTGGCATAGGAAAAGGACATTTGGTCAAGGAAGTGGATGCTATGGGAGGGACGATGGCGCTTTCCTCTGATGAGGCAGGTATCCAGTTCAGGATATTGAATTCATCCAAGGGGCCGGCAGTCAGGGCAACCCGTGCGCAGATTGACCGCAATTTATATAGGCAGTCTGTCCGCTTTCGACTGGAAAACCAAAAAAATCTGTTTTTGTTTCAGCAGCAGGTAGATGATTTATTAATAAGGAACTACAGGGCAGAAGGTGTTGTAACAGAGGGAAAAATCTGTTTTAAAGGAAAAAGTGTTGTACTTTCTGCCGGTACATTTCTTGATGGAAAAATTTATGTCGGCCTGCATTCCCATCCCGGCGGACGGGCGGGGGATGCGCCTGCTGTTGCTTTGGCCCACCGTTTGCGGGATATTGCTCTGCCGCAGGGGAGATTAAAAACCGGTACGCCTCCCCGTATTGACGGCCGTACTGTCAATTTTGGTGTCATGGAAAGGCAGGATGGCGATACTGATCCGGTTCCGGTATTTTCCTTTTCCGGAAATCCAGGGATACATCCTTCACAGCTGCCTTGCTGGATTACGCATACCAATTTGCAAACGCATGAGATTATTCGCAGCGGATTGGACAGGAGCCCGCTTTTTACAGGCATGATAGAAGGTGTCGGACCCCGTTACTGTCCTTCTATAGAAGACAAGATTCATCGTTTTTCTGATAAGTCTTCCCACCAGATTTTTCTGGAGCCGGAAGGATTGCGCACCCATGAATATTATCCGAATGGCATTTCAACCAGCCTGCCCTTCGATACGCAAATAGCATTGGTGCGTTCAATGAAGGGAATGGAAAATGCGCATATTTTGCGGCCGGGGTATGCCATTGAATATGATTATTTTGATCCCCGCAGCCTGAAAACTTCCCTTGAAACCAGGCAGATTGCCGGATTGTTTTTTGCCGGCCAGATAAATGGAACCACCGGATATGAGGAAGCGGCGGCGCAGGGCCTGATGGCAGGAATCAATGCCTGCCGCTATGTTGACGGGGCAGAGGCATGGGTGCCCAAACGAAGTGAAGCTTATATGGGTGTGATGCTGGATGACCTGGTTACCAGGGGAGTAAAAGAACCATACCGTATGTTTACCAGCCGGGCAGAATATCGTTTGAGCTTAAGGGAGGATAATGCAGATATCCGTCTGACGGAAACCGCTTACAGGCTGGGGTGTATCAGCCAGGTACAGTGGGAACGCTTCGAAAAGAAAAGGGAACAAATTGCCCGTGAGATGGAAAGGATGAAATCTGCCTGGGTGCATCCTGCCATGCTGGATGAATCGGAAGCTGTTCGTGTGCTTGGGAAGAAACCGGAAAAAGAGTATTGCCTGGCAGATTTGCTGAAACGGCCGGGGGTGGATTACGACTTGCTGATGACGCTTGTATCAAAAGATGGACAAAAATGGACGTCTGATGAAAATCTTGAAAAAGCGGTTAAAGAACAGGTAGAAATCCAGACAAAATATGCCGGCTATATTGAAAGGCAGGAAAGAGATGTGCGGCGGCAGCAATATTATGAAAATTTACGCTTGCCGGATGATTTGCCTTATGCAGATATCCCGGCGTTATCCATAGAAGTGCGGCAGCGTCTGGAAATGCAGCGTCCGGAAACGCTGGGGCAGGCTTCCCGCATTTCGGGTGTCACGCCCGCAGCTGTTTCTCTTTTGCTGGTTTACCTGAAGAAACGGGGACTGGTTCATTTTTCCGGAGACAAGGTGTGAAAAAAAAGGGAACAGTTGCCGGATCTTTTACTGCTTCAATAGATAAAGCGGCTGCTTTGCTTCTTGAAGGTGTGCAAAAATTGCCTGTCAACCTGGAAAAAACACAACTTGAGAAGCTGCTCTCCTATATACGGCTTCTGCTGCGGTGGAACCGGGTATATAACCTGACAGCGGTAAGAGAGGCAGAGCGGGCGGTAGTGCTCCACTTTCTGGATTCCCTGGCAGCGGCAGCAGAAGTAAAGGATTGCCGGCGTTTGCTGGATGTGGGTTCCGGCGCCGGTTTTCCCGGTATGGTCATGGCTGTTTTGTATCCTGATATGGCTGTTTCGCTTATTGATGCCGTTGGAAAAAAAACAGCCTTCCTTTCCCAGGTTCGTGCAGAATTACAGATGGAAAATGTCACTGTCTGTACCGGCCGGGTGGAAACCTTTTTTCCGGCAGAAAAATTTGATGCTGTTATTTCCCGTGCTTTTTCCGATCTTTCCCGGTTTACATCGCTTTCCGGCCATCTTCTGGCAGATGGCGGTTTTTTTTATGCCATGAAAGGCACTGTGCCGGAAACGGAAATAGAGGCGCTTCCCGCTGGATTGAAAATAAAGGCTGTTATACCATTAAATGTTCCTTTTCTGGATGCACAACGCCATTTGCTTGTTGTGGAACCGATGCCGGTTCGAAAATAAAGGCTTGTTGTATTGCCGGCTGGCATATTTTTCCTCTTTAACCCAACGATAAAAACACATGACCCGGATTTTCTGCATAGCAAACCAAAAAGGCGGCGTAGGAAAAACTACCACAACCGTCAACCTTGCCGCCGGGCTTTCCCGGCTGGGCCAGCGGGTTCTTCTGGTTGATCTTGATCCCCAGGGCAACGCAACAATGGGTTCCGGCATCCAGAAAGCGGAGCTGGATTATTCTGTGTATCAGGTACTCTTGGGGCTGGCCGATGTGGAAAAGGCCCGGCAGGTTTCGGAAAGCGGCGGGTTTGACGTGCTGCCTGCCAACCGGGATCTGGCAGGCGCCGAAGTGGAACTGGTTGACCTGGATAACCGGGAACACCGTTTAAAGGCGGCTTTGCAGGCAGTTGCCGGCCAATATGATTTTATATTGATTGACTGTCCGCCAGCTCTTTCCATGCTGACCATCAATGCCCTGTGCGCGGCAAATGGGGTGATTATTCCCATGCAGTGTGAATATTATGCGCTGGAAGGACTATCTGATTTGATTAATACTATCAAACATGTCCATGCCGGTTTGAACCGGGATTTGCAGATTATTGGCCTGCTCAGGGTTATGTTTGATAAACGGGCGACCCTCTCCCAGCATGTTTCGGCACAGCTGGAGCGCCATTTTGGCGATAAGGTTTTCAAGACGGTTATTCCCCGGAATATCCGGCTGGCGGAAGCGCCTTCCTACGGTATGCCGGGCATCACGTTTGATTTGGCTTCAAGGGGATCGCAGGCCTATATGGATTTTGGCCGGGAAATGATGAGCTGGCTGGACAGGCAATGATAACTGGCAGGGAAAAGCCGGTTTTTCAGGATAAGAGAAAATGACAAAAAGAAAAAAAGGATTGGGCCGGGGGCTTGAAGCGCTTTTGGGCACGGCACCGGATTTTTCGGCAGACAAGGGAGAGCTTTTCAGTGTGCCGCTTTCCAGTCTGGAAGCAGGAAAGTATCAGCCTCGTTCACGCATGGATGAAGGGGCGCTGAATGAGCTGGCCCAGTCCATTCGCGAACAGGGAGTGATGCAGCCCATTCTGGTAAGAAAGGCGGCGGCGGGCCGTTATGAAATTATTGCAGGGGAAAGGCGCTACCGGGCTGCCCAGGTGGCCGGTCTGGAGCAGATTCCCGCCCTTCTTAAAGAAGTGGACGACCAGACGGCAGCCGCAATGGCGCTGATTGAAAATATGCAGCGGGAAGACCTGAATCCGCTGGAAGAAGCGCAGGGCATCCACCGTTTGATTACCGATTTTGCTTTTACGCACGAGCAGGCTGCCCAGGCTGTCGGTCGCTCGCGCAGCGCGGTTTCCAACCTGCTCAGGCTGCTGAACCTTTCCCGCCCTGTTCAAACCATGCTGATGGCCGGCGATATTGATATGGGCCACGCCAGGGCGCTGTTGGCCGCTGATGGCGCCGCCCAGATTACCCTGGCAACCCAGGTAGTAGCAAAAAGGCTTTCGGTTCGGGAAACAGAAAAGCTGGTAGCACGGGAACTTGCAGAAAAATCAGCCCTGGAAAGAAAAAAAGAAAAAGAAAAACCGGCTGATATCGCACGGCTGGAAGAAGAGTTATCCGATTTGCTGGCTACCCGTGTGACATTTCAGGTCAACACCAAAGGGCAGGGACAAATGCGGATTGATTTTGCCGACCTAGATGTGCTGGACGGCGTCCTTAAGCGGCTGCGCCCTTCCAGCTGATGCCGGTTTTTCAGATTATGAGCGGATCAACTGTCATGGCCCGGATATCCGGCAGGTTTCTCCAGTAGCCTTCAATATCCATCCCGAATCCGATCACGAAGCGGTTGGGCAGTAAAAGGCCGATATGATCCGCTGTAACCGGTTTTTTGGCGTTAATCTGCTTATCGGCAAAAACGGCCAGAATCACCTTTGCCGCGCCCATTTCCAACAGCCGGCGCTGGACATGCGACAGGGTTTCCCCCTCGTCCAGAATATCGTCCAGCACCACAACAATGCGGTTCATGACATTTTGGCGGGGGATGACTTTCCAGATGACTTCGCTGCCGTGTTCTTCGCCGCCATAGCGGGAAACATGAATAAAATCAAATTCCATCGGAAAATCCAGATGCGGCAGCAGCTGGCCGGAAAAAACAACCGCGCCCCCCATGACGCCAAGAAGAAGCGGAAACGATTCCGGTTCTGTCTGTCTGAAACGCTCGTTCAGTTCGGCGGCTACTTTGAGAACTGCTGCCTGTACCTGTTCGGGCGTGCAAATTTGTTCGGTCTTTTCAAGCAATTTTGTTGCGCGCTCGTGATGGGAATCCATTCTGCCCTCAAGAAAGAAAAAACGGCGGCAGACGGGAGGCGGTTTTCCGATGCAGCCGGTTATATCGGTTATAGAATAATGCAAAATCCGGGGATATCGACAAGTTTACACTAACCGGCGCGTTCGCCATCAACATCCGGTCTGATGTTGCAAAGCGGGCAGGGAAAGAAAATAACAAAAGAAGAGAAAATAGAAATGGACAAAAAAACGGAAATAACCGGCCGTATCGGCTGTTTGCGCCAGTTAATGGAAAAAGCAAGCATTGCCGCCTGCCTAATACCTTCTTCCGACCCGCATCTTTCTGAATATCTGCCGCCCCGCTGGCAGGGCCGGCAGTGGCTTTCCGGCTTTGACGGTTCTGCCGGTATCCTGCTCGTAACACAACATTTTGCAGGATTGTGGACAGACAGCCGATACTGGGTTCAGGCTGAAAAACAGCTTGAAGGAACCGGCATTGAGCTGATGAAAATACAGCCAGGCAAGCTGCTGCCCTATGCAGACTGGCTTGCCGGAAATTTTTCTCCTGGGCAGATTGTGGCAGCTGACGGACAGCTTTTCAGCCTGGCGGCAGGCCGCTGCCTGAAAGAAAAGCTGGATGCCGCTTCCCTGCTCTGGCAGGAAAAGGATGATTTATTAGATAGCCTCTGGAAAAACCGCCCTGCTGTGCCTGCCGCACCGGTCTATGCCCATGCGGCGGAAATGACAGGCTTTTCCCGGCGGGAAAAACTGCAAATGATACGGAAAAAGCTGGCGGATGCCGGCGCCAACGCCCATTTTATGCTGGCGCTGGATGATATTGCCTGGACACTCAATTTAAGGGGCGGCGATATCGCATTCAATCCGCTTTTTATCAGCTATCTGCTGGTGGAAGAAAAAAAGGCAGCGCTTTTTGTCCGTCCGGAAAAAATCCCGGCAGATATACGGCAGTCACTGGAAGCTGACGGTGTGTGCCTGAAGCCTTATGAGGCGGCCAGGGCGGCGCTTGAAGCACTGGGAGAAGAAACGGTTTTACTCATTGATCCCCGGCGCTTTACCTGGGGCATGTTTTCCGCTGTCGGGGAAAAGGTGAAGATAGTGGAAGCCGCCAGCCCGGCCATGCTGCTGAAATCCCGGAAAACAGAAACAGAAATCAGCCATGTGCGCCGAACAATGGAAAGGGACGGCGCGGCTCTGTGCGAATTTTTTGCCTGGCTGGAAGCTGCCCTTGAAAGAGGAGAAAAAGTCAGCGAACTGGATGTGGCCGATAAATTGAAAGCCTGCCGGGAGAGAAGTGCCGGTTATGTGAGCCTGAGCTTTGACACCATCGCCGGTTTCAATGAAAATGGCGCGCTGCCGCACTATCAGGCCACACCGGAAGATTTTGCCATTATTGACAGCAACGGTTTACTGCTGATTGATTCCGGCGGGCAATACCCCGGCGGCACCACCGATATTACCCGCGTGGTTCCCATTGGTGAAGTGCTGCCGGAACAGAAGCGGGATTATACGCGGGTGCTAAAGGGCCTGATTGCCCTTTCGGAAGCCGTCTTTCCGCGCGGTATCCGGGCAGCCATGCTGGATGCCATAGCCCGGATGCCGCTCTGGAAAGAAGGGCTGGATTATGGGCACGGCACCGGCCACGGGGTAGGTTATTTTTTGAATGTCCACGAAGGGCCGCAATCCATTTCCTGTTATGGCGCGGCAGACCCGCATACTGCCATGGAAAAAGGCATGATCACTTCCGTTGAACCGGGGCTTTACCGCACCGGGAAATGGGGTGTCCGCCTGGAAAACCTGGTCGTGAACCAGAAAGCAAAGCAGACCGAATTTGGCGAATACTTGTGTTTTGAAACGCTGACCCTTTGCCCGTTTGAGCCGAAGTGCATGGATTTGGCGCTGTTGAACCCGGCCGAAATAGCCTGGATAAACCGCTACCATGCCGAAGTCCGGCAGCGGCTCTTGCCGTTTCTTTCAGAAGAAGGCAGGCGCTGGCTGCTTTCCCGGACAGAAGCATTGCCTTGTCCGGTTTAATTTGTCCATTAAGATAAAAACAAGGGAAATTTCGGGTTATTGCTGTTTTTCCTTTACAAATGCAAACGCGCCTGGCAGAAACTAGGCAGCCGGGTTGATATCGGGCGCATCAGCCAGATGGGAGATGGCGTAACCCTTTTCCTGTATCTGTTTTGCCGGGCGGGCAATGGAAAATTCGTCCAGTGATTCGGTTTCAATATTCAGACGTACGCCACGGGCGCTCAACTCCCAGTCGATATTGGCGGCTTCTGCCGGAATCAGCCTGCCTTCCGGCACTATCAGCCAGGAAAACTGGCTGTCTTGTTCTTTCCTGCGAAAAATATCCACTCTCATGTTGGTTCTCCCGGCCGGTTACGTAGGATTTTTCCCCTCCAGAATACTATGGAACGCGTGAGCAGGGAACATTTCGCCATAGCGGCGTTTTGCAAAATCCAAAAAAGAAAAAGCAGGCGGCAAAATGGGGAATATTGATGATACGAGTAATGTTCACGAAAGGCTTCTGCCCGTATGATTTTCGGTAAAGGCGTTTGTCTGCATAATTGCCTGTACCGATCAGTGCCTTCCTTGCAGGCGCATGACAGCCCGTGTCCTGTTTAATCCGGCGGATCTCGTTTTTGTGCAATAGCCGGTAATACCTCCAGGCATTATTCCTGTCTCTTGCCGCCTTTCTCCCGCCCAGTCCCGCTTTGCGCGGTGTCAACAGCTATCTGCGGCTCTGTCTGGAAACAGCAGGTTACTCCCTAAAAAATAACGGGCAGGTACAAACAAGCCTTGAACAAACGCCGTGCAGAGGTAAAAAGAGGGTGGTTGTTGCAGAAAAACAACAGGAGATTGATAACTTTTAACATCCGTTAATGCGTATTAACGGATGTTAAAACATCCGGTTAAAGAACACATAAACC
>JAMPAN010000001.1:188892-225903 GCA_023667225.1 Oxalobacter formigenes
TTACTCTTTCTGTTGGGCAAGGGCTTCCTTTACGGAAGCCCTTGTTTTTTTATGGGAAAAAGCTGTGTTTATATTCAAGCAGGAGATTAATATGCTTTTTAGGATGGAGGAAAATGTATTTGTTGGAGACGACTCTACTGTAAGAGAAGTTCATGGTCTGGATTCAGGCGATATGCAGCGCATAAGGGATTATTTGCAGGGAGCTGTTTACTGTTGGTGCAATATCAACAAGCAGGAATGGTTTGCCGCAAGGCATTTCATCGGCGGGGAGAATTTTTGTTGGGAAGGCTGCCCGCTTGAGGCATTGTTTATATTTCATAGAAATGCGGGTAAATCTGATGAGGAAGCCTTTGAACAGGCTGGCAAAGATGCCGGGCATATATTGAAAAGCGTACTGGAGGCGGATCAGCGGCATTTTGAGACAAAAAAAGAGTACGTACGCCGTTACCGCTGGCTGGGAGAGTAAATATTTTACTGCCGACTCGGTAGCGGATTGCGTCAGGCTGGGTATTGGCACTGGTTGATTTTAAAAGTAGGCTGGAAGAGGAAAGAACCTATACGCGGGAAGAAGTGCCGGGAAATCCACGCTAGGGTGCCAGTTGCGAGGCTTGCGGGAAGACCTGAGGCAAGCCGAATGGGCGAGCCATATTTTTAACGATAAATCCTTTGCCTGATTGAGCTGCCCTTTAAGGGCAGCTTTTTCTGCTACTATCAGGAAACAAGCCGCAAAGACTGGTGCCAGCAGCTGTTTATTCAGGTATTTGGCGTGACCCGCCTTATCATCTTTTTCACGTCATCCGAGGCGTTCATCTCAAGAAGCTGAACGTCAGGATGCGCGTTTCTGAAGACCCTGAATACTTCGTCCGCAAAGGCCTGCCCGATTTCGTCTATCTGGTCAAAATCCAGCACAACGGTTTTGAATCCCTCAAATCTGGCGACCAGTCTTTTGGCCTGCGAACGGGAGATCAGGTTTTCTCCGCCAATGCTGGCCAATCTGACGGGAACAATGGTTTTACTGAAGGTAAATTCCCCTGAAACGGTATATTCATCAAAGACTTCTTTTGTCTTTTTGTTGCTGTTGACAGCAATGGACATGAAAACGGCTGTACCCAGGTTATAGGGAGAGTCAAAGAGGATATCTTTTTCCAGACGGGAATCGTGCCTGAATGTCAGATCATTGGCATCAATTTCAAATGAATCGAACATCCTGGAGGTGAAGAAAATGCCTTCTCCCGTGTGCCTGGCAGCATCTGTTGTCAACTTTCCTTTGGAGAGTTCGAGCAATGACAATCTTGGGTCTGGCAGGTTCAGGGCTTCCTGAATCTTTTTGAAGATGCCGATTCCATCATCTGCTATGAAAATAGAAAGTCTGCCATGCTTTACTGCCATCATGATATGCACATGGTTACCGTCTGAATGGTCATGCGCATTATTGGCAATTTCGGTAAATCCATAGTGGGCAATATTGCGTATATTCTCCGGCAAATCGAAAAAAGGCAGGAAATCCCTTTCCCAGAGAATATCTTCTTCTACCTCCGTTCTTTGATAGGTGCGGATGATCATCCTGTTTGGGCCGAGGGCATAAACAGGGCGGCGGCTGTTGCCCGATGTTGCCAGCCAGCCGTCGCTGACAAATTGCCTGACCAGCCTGGAAGCAGAAGGCCGGGAAAGGTTGAATTCCCTGGAAAGATCAGAAATCAGGCCGGTTTGCCTTTCATTTGACAAATGGCCGGCAATCCATGTCAGTTTCGTCATTTCCTGAGCACGAAAATCCCGGGTTGTTTTTTTGTTTGACATGTTTTTTCCTGATGACAGAGGGTTTCTGCCGGATTGGGATACCGGTGTGGTGGGCTGTTTTTTAATGTTGCAATTCAGCGCGGCTTGTTTTACAGGCTTACTGCCATAAATTGGTGTGGTAAATGCGCTAAATATGTAAATAATATTACATGAATACGTAAATGTTATGCATATAAAATGTCAATATACCTGCAAGGAGATGAAAAGCAGCTGATTCCCATACAACTTGTATGGGCGGGTTACCCAGGGTTTCCTGGCGGATGCGGCGCACGCTCATCATGCACAGAAGCCGCCAAAAGGCGGCTTTACCGGCGGCATGTCAGGCAGCTGCGCCCTTTCCGGTGGTTTTAACCGGTTTTGCCGAAGGGGTGCAGCCAACAGACAGGTATCAAACGTCGATATTGCCGGCCATCAGGGCATGGTTTTCGATGAAGGCGCGGCGCGGCTCGACTTCGTCACCCATTAAGGTGGTAAAGATCTGGTCGGCAGCAATGGCGTCTTCAATGCGCACTTTCAGCAGGCGGCGTGCGCCGGGGTTCATGGTGGTTTCCCAAAGCTGCTCAGGGTTCATTTCACCCAGCCCTTTGTAGCGCTGCTTGGAAATGCCGCGTTCAGCTTCGTTGCGCAGCCATTGCATGGCCTGGTGGAAGTTTTTGACCGGCATCTCGCGCAGGCGCTCGCCTTCTCCGCGGCGTATCAGGGCGCCGTCGCCGATGAGCCCGCGGAAGGTTTGGGCAGTTTTTGTCAGGGCGCGGTAGTCCGGGCTGTGCAGGAAGGCGCTGTCAATCCGGGTGAGGCGGATGTTGCCGTGCAGCCGCCGCTCAATGCAAAGGATGGGGGCGCCGGAAAGGTCGTCCCGTTTGGCATGGACTTTGATATCCGGGCTGCCGATGGCGTCTTCCAGGCTCCTGGCAGACTGCCCGGCAGCCTCTATGGTATCCAGGTTGACCGTTGCCCCTGTCATGATGGCGGAGAGGGCATCGGCATCAATCATCCGGGAAAGGCGCGTGATGATGCCGCTGGCCTGGTTGTATTGCCGGGCCATTTCCGCCAGCGGGCCGCCATTGACCGGTTCGGCATCCTTGCGGGCGATGAGCGAAGCGCCTTCCAGGGCAATGGACATCATGTGGTTGGCTTCTTCCAGGTCGTCTTTCAGATAGCGTTCATCTCTGCCGGCCTTGATTTTATACAGCGGCGGCTGGGCAATGTAGATGTGCCCGCGCTCGACCAGCTGCGGCATCTGGCGGTAAAAGAGCGTCAGCAGCAGGGTACGGATATGCGCGCCATCCACATCGGCATCGGTCATGATGATGATGCGGTGGTAGCGCAGTTTGTTAATGTCAAAATCGTCCGGGCCGATACTGGTGCCCAGGGTGGCAATGAGCGTGGTAATTTGCTCGGAAGAAAGCATTTTTTCATAGCGGGATTTTTCCACGTTCAGTACTTTGCCGCGCAGGGGCAGGATGGCCTGGAATTTCCTGTCGCGCCCCTGTTTGGCCGAGCCGCCGGCGGAATCGCCCTCCACAATGTAGAGTTCGGCCATTGCGGGATCTTTTTCCTGGCAGTCTGCCAGCTTGGCGGAAAGGCCGAGGCCATCCAGCACGCCTTTTCGCCGGGTAAGTTCCCGTGCTTTCCTCGCGGCTTCCCGCGCCCTGGCGGCTTCCACGATTTTGGTGCAGATAATTTTGGCGTCTGCCGGTCGTTCCTGGAGGTAGTCCGCCAGCGTTTTGGTTACAATTTCCTCAACGGGGCCGCGTACTTCGGAGGAAACCAGTTTGTCTTTGGTCTGGGAACTGAATTTGGGTTCGGGCACTTTCACGGAAAGCACGCAGGTCAGTCCCTCGCGCATGTCGTCGCCGGAAACATCCACTTTGGCTTTTTTAGCCAGTTCGTTTTCCTCAATGTAGCGGTTGATGACCCGCGTCATGGCAGCCCTGAGGCCGGTCAGATGGGTGCCGCCGTCACGCTGGGGGATGTTGTTGGTGTAGCACAGTACCTGCTCGTTGTAGGTATCGTTCCATTGCATGGAGACATCCACGGCAATGGGAGTCTCCTGGTCGGACATCCGTTCGCCGGTTGCCTGGAAGATGGTCGGATGCAGGACGGTTTTGCCCTGGTTGATATATTCCACAAATCCTTTTGTTCCGCCTTCGTAAGCGAAGGTTTCCGACTGGCCGCTTTGCTCATCTGCCAGCTGGATTCGTACGCCGTTGTTCAGGAAGGACAGTTCGCGAATACGGCGGGCCAGCGTGTCGTAGTGGAACTCAACGGAAGAAAAGATGGTATCGTCCGGCCAGAAGCGGACCAGGGTGCCGGTTTCTGCCGTTTCACCGGTAACCTGCATGGGAGAGCAGGCTTCGCCGCCGATTGTTTCAACAATCGGATTTTGGGGAATACCCCGGACAAATTCCATGTAATGCTGTCTGCCATCGCGCTTGACAGTCAGCTGCAACAGGGTGGAAAGGCCGTTGACGCAGGAGACGCCCACGCCGTGCAGCCCGCCGGAAACCTTGTAGGAGTTCTGGTCGAATTTGCCGCCGGCGTGCAGTTCGGTCATGACAATTTCCGCCGCGCTGCGTTTGGGGATATGCTTGTCGTCATGCTTGATACCGGTCGGGATGCCGCGGCCGTTGTCTGCCACGGAAACAGAACCGTCGGCATGAAGGGTTACCTGAATTTCCGAGCAATAGCCGGCCAGCGCCTCATCAATGGCATTGTCGAGCACTTCAAAAACCAGGTGGTGCAGCCCGGTTCCGTCGGAGGTATCGCCGATATACATCCCGGGACGCTTGCGGACAGCTTCCAGCCCTTCAAGAATCCGTATGGATGCTTCGCCGTACCCGTTTTCAGCCTGGTTTTCAGTAGAAGATTGTGACATGAAACAGCCTTTTCAAAATGCGGGCCCTTTTTGGGACCAGGTAAACCGTGGCGGATACGTTCCAAAACGTATCCAGGCCGCCAGCGCCGGCATTAAATGCGCATCGGCATGACGACATATTTAAAATCCGCGTTATCCGGCACAGTGATTAACGCCGAAGAGTTGGCATCGCCCAGTTCAACGGCGATATTTTCGCTTTTCTGATTGCCAAGCACATCCAGCAGGTAGGTAACGTTAAAGCCGATATCAATGGCGTCGCCGGTATAATCAATTTCCATTTCTTCAATGGCTTCTTCCTGGTCGGTATTGGTTGAGCTGATTTTGAGGCTGCCGGTTTCGACAATACAGCGGATGCCCTTGAATTTGTCGCTGGTCATGATGGCGGCCCGCTGGAGGGCGCGCTGGAATTGTTCCCGCGAAATGGTAAAGCGGTTTTTATAGCTTTTGGGGATAACGCGGGTATAGTCCGGGAATTTGCCTTCCACCAGCTTGGAGATCAGTTCAATGCCGCTGAAAGCAAATTTGATCTGGGCAGGGCTGAGGTATATCCGGACCGGGTCTTCCGAATCCGTAAGGAGGCGTTGCAGCTCAAGGATAGTCTTGCGGGGGATAATGACTTCCTTGCGGCCATATTCTTCCTGGGTCTCAACCTGGCTGTAGGCAAGCCGGTGGCCGTCTGTTGCTACTGCCAGGAGCGTTTTGCCTTCTGCAATCAGCAGCATGCCGTTTAAATAGTAACGGATATCCTGCTGCGCCATGGCAAAGTGAACCATGCCCAAAAGCGCCTTGAGCGACTTCTGGGGCAGCTCGACGCCGTTTTCATATTCCGGCGATTCCGCAACAACCGGGAAGTCTGCCGCATCCAGGGTTTGCAGGGAAAAACGGGATTTGCCGGACTGGACAGAAAGCTTTTTGTCAGCGAGCGTCAGCGAAACATCGGCTGAATCCGGCAGGGCACGCAAAATATCAAGCAATTTTCGTGCGGCTACTGTCGTTGCCGTATTTTCCTCTCCTGTCCCGATATCGGCGTTTGTGGTGATCTGGATTTCTGTGTCGGTTGAAAGGAAGGAGAGCGCCTGCCCTTCCTTCCTGATCAGGATATTGGCCAGAATGGGCAGGGTATGCCTGCGTTCCACAATGCCGCCGACCGTTTGCAGGGGGCGCAGGAGGTTGTCTCTGGCGGTTTTTACGAGTTGCATGTTCCGTCCTTAGTGTATGGGGTTAAATGGAGGGGAAGCCGGCTGTCAGCCTTTCAGGGTTTCTTCCAGTATGCGCAGTTCGCGGGCGCATTCCGGATTCGCGGTTTTTTCCTGGGTAATTTTTCTGACGGCGTGCAGCACAGTAGTATGATCCCGCCCGCCGAAAAGTTCGCCTATTTCCGGCAGGCTTTTCTGGGTCAGTTCCTTGGTCAGGTACATGGCAATTTGGCGGGGGCGGGCAATATTGGCCGGGCGGCGCCTGGAATACATGTCCGCTACCTTGATGCGGTAAAAATCTGCCACGGTTTTCTGGATATTTTCAACAGAAATGAGGCGTTTTTCTGCCGCCAGCTTGTCTCTCAGGGCTTCCTTGACCACATTGACAGTGACATCCCGGGTATTCTGGAAGCGGGAATAGGCCAGTATGTTCCTTAGGGCGCCTTCCAGTTCGCGGACATTGGAGCGGAAATGTGTCGCCACAAAAAATGCCGCGTCATCGGCCAGACAGATCCCTTCCAGGCCGGCTTTTTTCAGGAGAATAGCCACGCGCATTTCCAGTTCGGGCGGCTCGATGGCAACTGTCAGGCCGGAATTGAAGCGGGAAACCAGCCGGGCTTCCAGTCCGTCAATTTCCTTGGGATAGGTGTCGCTTGTGATGATGATCTGCTTTCTTGCCGCTGTTAAGGCTTCAAAGGCGTAAAAAAATTCTTCCTGGGTGCGGTTTTTTTTCCCGGCCGCGAAAAACTGGATATCGTCAATCAGCAGTATATCCAGGGAATGGTAATAGCGTTTGAAATCATCCCAGCTGTTGCGCTGGTAGGCTGTTGTCACATTGCGGATATATTGTTCGGCATGAATATAGCGTATCCGGGCGCCGGGCCTTTCCTGCATGACCTGGTTGCCGATGGCATGGATTAAGTGGGTTTTTCCCAGACCTACGCCGCCATAGATAAACAGGGGATTGTAGGAAACGCCCGGATTGCTGGCAACCTGGAGGGCGGCGGCCCTGGCAAGCTGGTTGGCCTTGCCGGTAACAAAACGCCCGAATGTCATGTCCGGGTCAATGCCGTTGTCGTGCTGGGGCGCTTCGGGAACGGCGGCCGGGCGGGGCAGCCGGGCGGCAGGGGAAATGACCGGTTTTTCCGGGGAGGCGGCTGCAATGGAAAATTGGATGGCGACCGGCATATCCCAGTATTGGGAAGCCAGGTCGGCAAAACGGGCGGAAAACTCCTTTTTGGCCATATCCATTTTGAAGCGGTTGGGCGCGGCGATACGCAGCACGCCATTTTCATAGCCCAGCGGCGTCAACGGCTTGATCCACGCCTGATATTGTTGCGGCGGCAATTCCAGTTCCATCTGGTTTAGGCAGCTTTGCCAGAAATTTCTCATCGGGTAAATCAGGCAGTCAAAATGCCGGCGTCTTGCGCGGCACAGGAAAAACAGGAAAGGATATATTGGAAAACATCTGATATTTTACCCTGAATCAGGCAAGTTATCCACAGGTTGGGCGGGATTTTGGCCTGCCGTTTGGACAACGCGGCATAATATATTGACAGGTAAGGGTAAATTACGGTTTAATCATTGGTTCTTTGCACGCAAAGCAATGCTGCGCAGGCTTTCGCCTTCAGGGTGGGGCCGCCGCCGGGAGGGGGAAGCAGCAACGACCTGTTTATTATTGCCGATTAGCGAGACCACCATGAAACGTACCTATCAGCCTTCAGTCATACGCCGCAAGCGCACCCACGGTTTCCGTGCCCGTATGGCAACGAGAAACGGGCGGGCAGTTATCAATGCGCGCCGGGCCAAGGGCCGCAAACGTCTGGCTGCCTGAGTCAGGCGATGTCCGGCTTATCGTGTGGGCAGCCTTTTTTCACGCGACAGGCGCATCGTTAAAACGGATGATTTTTCATCCGTTTTTCGTTTGAAGCCGAAGAAAAGAAGCGCGCATTTTATTCTTTATGCGGCGAACCGCGGTTTGCCGTGCGCCCGTCTCGGACTGGTTGTTGCCAGGCGTTTGGCGCCCAGGGCGGCAACAAGAAACGCTATCAAGCGGGTTTGCAGGGAAGTGTTCAGGCAAAACGAGATGGAAGAAGCGATGGATTGCGTGGTGCGTCTTTCTTCGCCGGTTGTTGCCAAAGGCGCGCCAGCATCGGGCAAATCGCTCAAGCGCCTGGTCAGGACAGAAATAAGGCAGCTGTTTTCAGCGCAGGGAAAAAAGGGAAGAAATCCATGAAATCACCGTTACAATGGTTTCTGATTTTTGCCTTGCGCGTCTATCAATTGTGCATTAGCCCTTTTTTGGGGCAAAATTGCCGTTTTTACCCGACATGCTCCCGGTATGCCATTGAAGCCATTACGGCCCACGGCTGTATCAAGGGACTGTTTCTGACCGTTTGCCGGCTGGGGAAATGCCATCCGTGGCATCCGGGGGGATTTGATCCGGTTCCGCCCAAAAAAGAAAAAAACGCGCCATCCCGGTGCCAACATTAAAACTGAAGAGTTATGGATACCAAAAAACGCACGACCTTATGGCTGATTTTAGCAATCGCGCTGTTTATGCTCTGGGATAACTGGCGGGTTTACCAGGGCGGCACTTCCCTTTTCATGAGAGGGGGCGCCCAGGTTCAGCAGGGTGAAAAAGACAAAAACCTGCCAGAGGTGCCGGTTCAGACGGCGGCAGTTCCTATGGAAGAGGAAACTGTACAGGAGGAAGCCCCAAAGGCTAAGCCGGCCAAGCCTGCCGAGACGGTGACAGTTGAAACCGATGTGCTGGTGGCGAAGGTCAGCGCAGAAGGCGGCGTGATTGAAGAGCTGGAGCTGTTAAAGCACCGCGATAATGCGGATGCGGAAAAGCACATGCAGCTTTTCCAGGTAAACGAAAACCTGACTTATGTGGCGCAGGCCGGCCTGGCAGGAGGTGCCTTTCCCAACCATACCACGCTGTACACGATTCATCCCGGCAGCCGGACGCTGGACAATGGCGATGAAATCAGCCTGGTGATGGATGCGGAGCAGGGCGGCGTCCGCCTGACCAAAACCTACACCTTCCATCGTGATGATTACGTAATTGGCGTGAAGCTGGATGTGACGAACCTGGGCAAGAAGCCGGTTGATCCTTCTGCCTATGTTCAGCTGGTTCGGGACGACAGCAAGCCGGAGGGGCAATCCCGCTGGATCAGCACGTTTACGGGGCCGGCCGTTTATTCGGATGAGGAAAAATTCCAGAAACTGGATTTTGACAAGATAGCTGAAGGCAAGGCCGAGTTTGCCGCCCAGGTAAATAACGGCTGGGTGGGCATGGTTCAGCACTATTTTGTTTCGGCGGTGATTCCGAAGGAAAGCGCTTCCCGGGAGAATTTTGCCCGGAAGGTCGGCGATAAACTGTTTGCTTTCGGCTCAATTATGCCGGTTGGAACAATTGCGCCGGGCGAGACGGCGACAACAGAGGTTCGCCTGTATGCGGGGCCGCAGGAATCGGCTGTTTTGGAAAGCACCGCGCCGGGGCTTGAGCTGGTCAAGGATTACGGCTGGCTGACGATTATTGCCAAGCCGATTTTCTGGCTGATGGTGCAGATTCACAAGGAAGTGAACAACTGGGGCTGGACGATTATCCTGCTTACGGTGTTGATTAAGCTGGCCTTTGTGCCGCTTTCGGCAGCGAGCTACCGGAGCATGGCCCGCATGAAACAGCACATGCCGAAAATCATGGAGCTGAAAGACCGCTACCAGGATGACAGGGCGCGCCAGAACCAGGTGTTGATGGATTATTACAAAAAGGAAAAAATTAACCCGATCGGCGGCTGTCTGCCGACGGTTATCCAGATTCCGGTCTTTATTTCGCTTTACTGGGTGCTTCTGGCCAGTATTGAAATCCGTAATGCGCCCTGGCTGGGCTGGATTACCGACCTGGCCGCGCCGGATCCGTATTATGTGCTGCCGGTTCTGATGGCTATATCCATGTTCATCCAGCAGAAGATGAGCCCGCCGCCGCCGGACCGGATGCAGGCCAGGCTGATGATGGCGCTGCCCATCGTGTTTTCTGTGACGTTCTTTTTCTTCCCGTCCGGGCTGGTGCTGTACTGGGTGGTCAACAATATTTTGTCTATCCTGCAGCAGTGGTGGGTGACCAGGCGTTATGAAGCCGGCAAGATAAAGGAAAAGGCGGCGGCACAGGGAAAATCCTGATCCGGCGACAGAAAAAAGGCCCGTTTATATGGGCCTTTTTGTTTGGAGGAAGAGGGCTGCCATGATCTGGGTGTTTGATCTGGACAATACGCTGCATGACGCTTCTTATGCCATATTCCCGGCGATTACGGCAAATATGAACGCCTTTATCGCCCAGCGGGCAGGCTTGCCGGGCAGGCCGCTTTCGCCGGAGGCGGCAGACGCGCTGCGGCTGGCGTACTGGAAGCGTTATGGCGCAACGCTTTTGGGCATGATTCGCCATCATGGCGTTAAGCCTGAAGTTTTCCTGAAAGCAACGCATGATCTGGGCGATCTGCCGCCGCTGATAAAAAGCGAGCGCGGCCTTGCACGGCTGGTGCGGCTGCTGCCCGGCCGGAAAATTCTGCTGACCAATTCGTCTTATGCCTATTCCCGCGATGTGCTGGCGCATCTGGGTTTGCGCCGGTGTTTTGACCGGCATATCGCCATTGAATCCATGCGGGTAAACGGACAGATAGCGCCGAAGCCTTCGCGGCGGCTTTTTCGCCGGCTGGCGGCTTCAGAGCGCGTGCATCCTTCCCGCTGTGTGATGGTGGAAGACAGCGCGGCAACGCTCAAGGCGGCCAGGGCAGCCGGTATGCGGACGGCGCTGGTTTTACGCTATACCCGCCGGGATAGATTTTCAGGGCAGGCCGGCTGGCAGAAAAAACGGGAATGGCAGCAAAACCGGCCTGTTTTTGCTGATATCGCCGTACAATCTGTTCGGGTGTTGCCTTTTTATCTGGCAAAATTCAGGTAATTTTTTCCGTTTAGGGATAAAGCCGATGACATCAACCAGGACAGGCGGACGTAAATTGCAGATTCTCCAGGCGCTGGCGCAGATGCTGGAAGAACCGCACAGAGAAAAAATCACCACAGCGGCGCTGGCTGCCCGGCTTTCCCTTTCGGAGGCGGCGCTTTACCGGCATTTTGCCAGCAAGGCGCAGATGTTTGAAGGCTTGATCGAGTTTATTGAAACATCGGTTTTCAGCCTGGTTAACCGGATTGCCGAACATGAGGAAAGCGGCCTGGCGCAGGTGAGGGCCATCCTCATGATGCTGTTGAATTTTGCAGAGCGCAATCCGGGCATGACGCGCGTGTTGACGGGCGAGGCGCTGGTCAACGAGAACGAACGGCTTCAGGAGAGAATGAACCGGTTTTATGACCGGGTAGAGCTGGCGTTGCGCCAAAGCCTGCGCATAGCGTCAATACAGGGATATGGCTCGGAAAAGGAAAGCCGCGTCAGGGCCGCCGTTTTGATAGCTTTTGCCGCCGGGTGCTGGCAGCGTTATACCCGAAGCAGTTTTAAAATGAACCTGACGGAAGATTTGCCGGAACAGATTGACTTGCTGTTGCGTTAGCATTTTGATTCGGGACAGGTTTATCCTGCAAAAGGGCATATTTGCCGGTGTGAGCGCGTATAATGCAGGTCATTGTTCATTCCGTTTGCGGCTCCGGGTGAAGGTTCTTCGGGCCGTTTTTTAACAGGAGGCCTATGTCTGGCAGCGTCCCGTTTCGTCCCGTGTTTTCGCTTGGCCTGACAGGCGGGATTGGCAGCGGCAAATCCACGGTTGCCCGGCTTTTTGCCGAAAGGGGCGCTTCTGTCATTGATACGGACGATATTGCCCATAGCCTGACAGCGCAGGGCGGGCTGGCCATGCCGGCGATTTGCTCACGGTTCGGCCCGGAGTTTGTCAGTGAATCCGGCGCGCTGAACCGGGCGGCAATGCGCGAACTGGTTTTTCGCGAACCGGCGGCAAGGGGAGAGCTGGAAGGGATTCTCCACCCCATGATCCGGCAGGCGGCTTTTGACGAGGCGGCCCGTTTTGCAGGAAGTTACGTTATTTTTGTGATTCCGCTTTTGACGGAGCAGGCAATCTGGCAGGATATGCCGGACCGCATTTTGTTGGTTGATTGCCCGGAGGCGCTGCAAATCAGCCGGGTAATGGCGCGCAGCAAGATGAGCGAGGCGCAGGTAAAGGCCGTTATGGCGGCGCAGGCAACGCGCGCTGAACGCCGGGCAATGGCTGACGATGTAATTGTCAACGACGGCGCTCCGGAGGCGCTTGCCGCCGCTGTGGCGCAGCTGGATGCAACGTACAGGGAGCTGGCCCGGCAGGCGCGCCTGGCAGGAGAAGGACATTGAATTTTGCCGGTTAATCATTCAGAATGCCAACGTATAATGCGGTGGGCTATAGGGGAAAGGGTCTGTTTTGATAGTTTATGAATATCCTTTCAATGAACGGATACGCACATTGTTACGCCTGGAGGATTTGCACGAGCGTTTCCGGTATTTTCTGGCACAGGATCATCCCATGCAGCATCATGTTGCCTTGTCGGCCATATTTGAAATGCTGGAAGTGGTGGGCCGGGCGGATCTGAAATCGGATTTGCTTCAGGAACTGGAAAGGCAGAAACAAACGCTGACTGGCTACCGTGTTCACCCGAATGTTCAGACGGAGGTGCTGGATTCGGTACTGGCCGAGGTGGAGCAGGCCAGCGCCGAGCTGGCTGCCGCACAGGGCAAGACCGGGCAGGCGATTCGCGATAACGAATGGCTGGACAGTATCCGCAAGCGCACGGTTATTCCTGGCGGGGCCTGCGAGTTTGACCTGCCTTCCTATTATGCCTGGCAGCAAAAACCGGCCCAGAAACGGCGTCAGGATATTGAGGGCTGGGCCGCGCCGCTGATGCCGGTATTGAATGCAATCAGCGTGGTGCTGAGCCTGCTGCGCGATTCGGGCACCCAGGTTACGATTATTGCCCAGGCAGGCAGCTATCAGCAGATGCTGCAGGGCAAGACATACCAGATGCTGCGCGTGAAGCTGGATGAAACGCTTGGCGCAATTCCGGAGGCATCTGCCAATAAATATATGCTGTGGGTGCGTTTTACCTCGCAGGATGGCGATATGAAACCGCGCCCTATTGATACCGATATTCCTTTTGAGCTGGCCTTGTGCTGATAACATTATGGTAACCCGCGTAAAATGCCCGGTTTGCGGCAAGGAAGTGGAATGGGTGGAGCAAAATACCTGCCGCCCGTTTTGTTCGCTGCGCTGCAAGCAAATTGATTTGGGCGCCTGGGCGGAAGGAAAGTATGTTGTGCCGGGGGAGGAACCGGCAGAAGACGGGGAAACGGAAAATCCCTGACGGCAGACTCTCTTTTCTTTCGGACGGCCTTTCAGGCAGGGAAAGCTGCCCTGCCGGGCTTGCGCCTTGCGGCCGGGCGCGTATAATGACCGCATGATCAGGATAAATCCGTTTCCTTTTTCCCTTCTTTCCAGGCGCTGGCGCAAGCCTGCTGCCTGACGATGCCCTGCGCCTTGCGGCGTGCCCTCTTCCCCCGGCAGTTGCCAGTCTGTTTGCACAGCATATTGCCGGTTTCCAGACTGATTGCCAGAGGAAGCCCTGCTTCCCGTTATTTTCCAGGAGCGGCTTATGTTGCTGATGATTGATAACTATGATTCGTTTACCTATAACCTTGTCCAGTATTTTGGCGAGCTGGGCGCAGCGGTGAAAGTTTGCCGCAATGATGCGGTAACGGCGGAAGAGATTGCCGCCATGAAGCCTGCCAGGATTTGCATTTCGCCAGGGCCTGGCGCCCCGTCGGGAGCCGGCATTTCGCTTGCCGTTATCCGGCAGTTTGCGGGCGTGGTGCCCATACTGGGGGTTTGCCTGGGGCATCAGGCAATTGGCGAGGCGTTTGGCGGCAGGATTATTCATGCAAAACAGGTAATGCACGGCAAGGTTTCTCACATTGCCCATGCCGGCAAGGGGGTATTTCAGGGGCTGCCCAATCCGCTGGCGGTGACCCGCTACCATTCTCTTGCCATTGAACGGGAATCTTTGCCGGATTGCCTGGAAGTCACTGCCTGGGCGGATGACGGCGAAATTATGGGCGTACGCCACCGGACGCTGCCTATAGAGGGCGTACAGTTTCACCCCGAATCCATTTTGTCGGAACACGGCCATGATTTGCTCAGGCATTTTTTGGCGGCCTGATAAAAGGCGGCTGTAAACCGGTTAAGGAGTAGCCATGTCTATCACACCCCAGGAAGCGTTGGTGCGGTGTATTGAGCATCGCGAAATTTTCCATGACGAGATGTTGTCGCTCTTTCGGCGCATCATGAGCGGCGAGATGTCGCCGCTCATGATTGCTGCGCTGACAATGGGCTTGCGCGTCAAGAAGGAGACAGTAGGGGAAATTGCCGCTGCCGCCCAGGTTCTGCGCGAATTTTCTGTCAGGGTGGCAACGCCGGATCCCGGCAGGCTGCTCGATATTGTCGGCACCGGCGGGGACGGGGCGCATACGTTCAATATTTCAACGGCTGCCATGTTTGTTGCCGCCGCCTGCGGCGCGCAGGTTGCCAAACACGGCGGGAGGAGTGTTTCTTCTTCATCCGGCAGCGCCGACCTGCTGGAAGCGCTTGGCGTCAATATCCATCTGCCGCCGCAGCGTATTGCCGAATCCATTGAAAAAACAGGGATCGGTTTTATGTATGCGCCCAACCACCATGCGGCAATGAAGCATGCGCAGGCTGTGCGCCGGGAACTGGGCGTGCGCACTATTTTCAATATCCTGGGGCCGCTGACCAATCCGGCGATGGCCGATAATGTATTGATGGGCGTTTTCCATCCGGATCTGGTCGGCATCCAGATCCGCGTCCTTCGGAAACTGGGCGTAAAACGCGCGCTGGTGGTCTGGGGGCGGGATAATCTGGACGAGATTTCGCTGGGTGCCGGCACACTGGTAGGCGAGCTGTCTGACGGGCAAATCCGGGAGTACGATATCCATCCGGAAGATTTTGGCATACGCATGGTTGCCAGCCGCAATTTTGAGGTGAAAGATGCCGAAGAATCGAAAAAACGGGTTCTGGAAGGACTCTCCGCCCTGGGCGGCCCGGCGGCAGATATTATTGTATTGAATGCCGCCGCCGCGCTTTATACAGTCAGGCGGGCAGCTTCCATTGCGGAAGGCGTTGAAATGGCAAAAGAAGCGGTTGCCTCAGGCGCGGCGCTTGAGCGCCTGGAGGCGTTTGCCGCATTTACACAGGAAGCGGGAATAAACAAAGAGGAAAAACATGGCTGATATTCTGGAAAAGATTCTGGCAGTCAAACAGGAAGAAGTCGCGGAAGCGAAAAAAAGCCGTTCCCTTTCCAGTCTCAGGGAAGAAGTGGAAACAGACGGGGCCATCCGCCAGGACAGACGCGGTTTTGCAGCGGCGCTCATGGGAAAAATCAGCCGGCGGCAGGCCGGGGTGATAGCCGAAATCAAGAAAGCCTCGCCTTCCAAAGGCGTTATCCGCGATCCATTTTATCCGGCTGAAATTGCCAAAAGTTATGCGCAGCATGGCGCGGCCTGTTTGTCAGTGCTGACTGACAAGCTGTTTTTCCAGGGGACGCCCGATTATTTGCGCCAGGCACGCGCTGTATGCAGCCTGCCGGTGCTGCGCAAGGATTTTATTGTTGATTTTTATCAAATCTATGAAGCCCGCCTGTGGCGGGCGGATTGCATTTTGCTGATTGCCGCCGCGCTGGATGCCGGGCTGATGGCCGAGCTGGAAGCCTGCGCGCACGAGCTGGGGATGGATGTGCTGGTGGAGGTGCATAATGAAGCGGAATTAAGGCAGGCGCTGGCGCTTCGCACGCCGCTTCTTGGCATCAATAACCGCAATTTGCATACGTTTGAAACTTCCTTGCAGCAAACGCTGGATTTGCTGCCGCTGGTTCCGGCGGGAAAGCTGGTGGTAACCGAATCGGGTATTCTTTCACGGGAAGATGTGCTGACAATGCGCCGCGCTGATGTGAATGCCTTTCTGGTCGGCGAGGCTTTCATGCGCGTGCCGGAACCCGGCAGGGAGCTGGCACGGCTTTTTGATACTTCCCTTTAGGGTTTGCAGGCGGCTTCCGGAGTCAGCCAGGCCTGCCGGGCCAGGGTGGTGGCCGGTGTCTGGTCGGCGGAGAGCGAAAGGCTGTGCCGGGGGGTATCATCCGGGGACAGGACAACTTCATATACCATCAGTTCGTCGCGGCGGAAGGCATGGATGGTGACAGTATTGCCCGGTACATAGCGGGAAAGCAGTTTTTCTACCGCCGCTTCCGGTTTTTCCCCGGTAACGCGCAGGCCGTCAATGGCAACCAGTATATCGCCTGCCGCAAGGCCGGCGGCATGGGCGGCCCCCCATTCATAGACATTGGCTATCCGGCAATCCCCGCCGGAACGCTGGAGACGGACGTTTAGGCTGGCTTTGGGCCTGTCCGGCGGGCTGCTTTCCCTGATGCCAAAATGTTCCAGCAGGTGGGCCAGTTGCAGCTCATCTGTGCCGTAAACGTACCGTCTGAAAAAATCTTTCAGGTCAAGCCCGGCAGCTTCCTCGAAAAGCAGTTCGGCCTCTGTTTCGCCAACGCCCTTTTGCGCAGCGGCCTGGCCGGGGCGGCCGTATCGTTCCCACAGGAGGCGCATCCCGTCATCCAGCGATTTTTCGTTATTGGTGCGGATACGGATGGTCAGGTCAAGCGCCAGGGCAATCAGAGAGCCTTTGGTATAGTAGTTGACGATGGCGTTGGTGGCATTTTCATCCTGCCGGTAAAACTTGATCCAGGCATCAAAACTGGATTCGGCAACGCTTTGTTTTTTTCTGCCGGTGCCCCGCCTGACATTATTGATGGTTCGGGAAATACAGCGCAAGTAAGCGTTTACATCAATTTGCCCGCTTCTGACCAGCATCAGGTCGTCGTAATAACTGGTGAAGCCTTCAAAAAGCCATAAGAGGCGTGTGTAGTTTTCGTTTTGCAGGTCGCAGGGGGAGAAGGCAGCGGGCCGGATGCGTTTGACATGCCAGGCATGGAAATATTCGTGGCTGCACAGGCCGAGAAAATTCTGGTAGGCCTCGTCAGGGACGGCGGCCGGTGTTTCTTCGGAAAGGGGGCGGCTGCAAACGGGCAGGTCATTTCTGGAACACAGCAGCGCAGTAGAAGCGCGGTGTTCCAGGCCGCCGTAGCCGCTGCCGACGGCAGTAACCAGGAAAACATAGCGTTCCATGGGCGGTTTTTTCGATACCGGCTCAAAAAAACCGATATGGGTTTCGCAGATACGGGAAAGATCCGATGCCAGCCGTTCCATATCCAGGTTCGGCACCCGCCCGGTGACGGCAATTTCATGCGGGATGCCGCCTGCCTCAAAAGCGGCCAGGGCAAATGTCCCCATTTCGACAGGATGGTCGATCAGTTCATCGTATCCGGATGCCCGGTAAATGCCAAAGCCGTGCCGCAGGGCGCTTTCTTCCGGCAGGGCGGTTGCCACGCGCCAGCCGGCGCAGGCCGGATCGGCGCTCGGACAAATTTCCACCCTGTGCGGGAGGTGTTCCAGCCCGACGGCACGCAAAAAGACGCTGCTCCCGTTAAAAAAGCCGTGTGTTTTGTCCAGATGCGCGCCCCTGACAGAAAAATCCCAGGCATAGACATCGTATTCCAGCGTCAGCGGTTCACTGGCGGGCGCAGCCAGCCAGGTATGTTTGTCCTGTTTTTCCAGCAGGACATCTTTTCCGGCGCTTACGGCATGAATCTGCACGATGTTTCTGGCAAATTCACGAATCAGGTAACTGCCCGGAATCCATGCAGGCAGTGTAAAGCGCTGCCCTTCCGGCGACGCGGCGGGAAGCGTCAGCGAAACCCGGAAAAGGTGTCCGGCCGGATCACATGGTGTAATGGTGTAAAAAACGGCATTTTCCATTTGCAGCCTCCATAACGGGGCAAAAATCGGTTACAAAACCGGGGAAAGCGCGGAAGTGATATCTTCCACTTCTGCTCCCCGGCGTTTTGCCATATCTGCCAGCTGGTCGCTATCAATTTTTCCTACCTGGAAGTAGCGTGCCTGGCGGTGTGCAAAATAAAAACCGGCAATCGACGAGGCGGGCGTCATGGCAAGGGATTCCGTTAAGCCCATGCCGATTTGATCGCACCTGAGCAGCCTGAAAATGGCTTCCCGTGCCGTGTGTTCCGGACAGGCCGGGTAACCGGGCGCGGGACGGATACCCTGGTAGGCTTCCTTGCGGAGGGCTTCCGGGGAAAGCTGTTCGTTGGGCGCGTATCCCCACAGGTCTTTGCGTACCAGCTCATGCAGGTATTCCGTCAGCGCTTCCACCAGCCTGTCGGCGAGCGCTTTTAACATGATGCCGCTGTAATCGTCATTGGCTTCTTCAAAACGGGCCAGGGGCGTTTTTATGCCGATGCCTGCCGTAACGGCAAAAAGCCCTATGTAATCCGGTATGCCGCTTTCCTTTGGCGCGATAAAGTCTGCCAGGCACAGGTTGGGGCGCTCTACACCGTCAATTACCGGGCGTGCCGTCTGTTGCCGCAGGCCATAGTAGGTGAAGGCAACCCTGGAACGGGATTCATCGGTGTAAATTTCAATATCGTCGCCTGCGCTGTTGGCAGGCATGAGCGCCAGCGAGGCATGGGCGGTGAGCCAGCGGCCTTCAATAAGCTTTTTCAGCATGGCTTGCGCATCGGAGAAGAGGCGGCGCGCCGCTTCTCCGTGGGCCGGGTCATCCAGGATAGCCGGATAGGGGCGGTGCATATCCCAGGTATGGAAAAACGGCCCCCAGTCGATATAGGACGCAATCGTGGACAGATCCACATTTTTCAGGAAACGCTGTCCGAGATAACGCGGCCTGACCGGCGTATCTTCCCCGGCAAAAGAAAGCTTTGCCTTATTGGCCCTGGCGGCTTCAAGCGGGATCATGTCAATCGGTTTTTTCTCGGCATGCAGCCGCCGTACGCGCGCGTAATCTGCCTTTAGCGCTTCCAGGAAAGCCGGCCGTGTTTCCGGGCCTAACAGCGCCTGCGCAACAGTAACCGTGCGCGACGCATCCGGGACATGAATAACCGGACCGTCATAGTTGGGCGCAATTCTCACAGCCGTATGGAGGCGGCTGGTGGTTGCCCCGCCGATGAGAAGCGGAATTTTCCGGTCGCGGAAATACGGGTCGCGCTGCATTTCGCTGGCAACATGCGCCATTTCTTCCAGGGAGGGCGTAATCAGGCCGGAGAGGCCGATAATATCGGCGCCGACTTCCCTGGCCCGCGCCAGGATATCGGCGCAGGGCACCATGACGCCCATATTTTCCACTTCAAAGTTGTTGCACTGGAGGACAACGGCCACAATGTTCTTGCCGATATCGTGCACATCTCCCTTGACTGTGGCAATCAGGATGCGGCCTTTGGAAGCGGTCTGGCCGGACTTCTGCTTTTCTTCTTCAATATAGGGAATCAGGCAGGCTACGGCTTCTTTCATGACGCGGGCCGATTTGACCACCTGGGGCAGGAACATCTTTCCCTGGCCGAACAGGTCGCCTACGGCGTTCATGCCGTCCATTAAGGGGCCTTCAATAACCTGGATGGGCCGCCCGCCGGCCCTGAGCACTTCTTCCAGCACCTCTTTGGTATCGGCTTCGATCCATTCGGTCTGCCCGTGGATCATGGCATGGGCCAGCCGCGCCCGGACCGGTTCGGCGCGCCACTCTAGCCCGGCATTTTCCTTTTTCTCCCCTGCCTCGAAGCGGTCTGCCACTTCAAGCAGGCGCTCGGTGGCATCCGGGCGGCGGTTCAGCACCACATCTTCCACCCGCTCTCGCAAATCGGCCGGGATATTGTCATAGACCCCGATCATGCCGGCATTGACGATGCCCATCGTCATGCCGGCGGCAATGGCGTGATACAGGAAAACCGTGTGGATGGCTTCGCGGGCGGCATTGTTGCCGCGCAGGCTGAAGCTCACGTTGGAAACCCCGCCGCTGATTTTGGCCTGCGGCAGGTTGCGGCGTATCCAGCGCACTGCCTCGATAAAGTCCACCGCATAATTGTTGTGCGCTTCTATGCCGGTGGCAACAGCAAAGATATTGGGGTCAAAGACAATATCTTCCGGTGGAAAGCCTACCTGCTTCACCAGCAGGTCATAGGCGCGCCGGCAAATGGCAATCTTCCGTTCAAACGTATCTGCCTGGCCTTCCTCGTCAAAGGCCATCACGATGGCGGCAGCGCCATAACGGCGGCAAAGCTGCGCATGGTGAAGGAATTTTTCTTCTCCTTCCTTGAGCGAAATGGAATTGACAATGGCCTTGCCCTGGAGGCATTTCAGCCCGGCCTCAAGCACTTCCCAGCGCGAGGAATCCAGCATGACCGGGATACGGGCAATATCCGGCTCCGAAGCAATCAGGTTCAAAAAGCGCGTCATGGCCGCGACAGAATCCAGCATGGCCTCGTCCATGTTGATGTCAATTATCTGCGCGCCGTTTTCCACCTGCTGGCGGGCCACGGCAATCGCCTGACCGTATTCCCCGTTTCGTATCAGGCGGGCAAATGCCTTGGAGCCGGTTACGTTGGTGCGCTCGCCTACGTTGACGAAAAGCGAGTTTTCGTCAATCACAAACGGTTCCAGCCCGGCCAGCCGCATGGCCGGTTCAATTACGGGAACCTTGCGCGGCGGGATGCCTTCAAGAGCCTGCGCAATGGCGCGGATATGGTCCGGCGTAGTGCCGCAGCAGCCGCCTGCCATATTGATGAGGCCGCTTTCGGCAAATTCTTCCAGGAACGCCGCCGTATCTTCCGGCCGCTCGTCAAAGCCTGTGTCGCTCATCGGGTTGGGCAGCCCGGCATTGGGATAGATGCAGACGCAGGTATCTGCAATCCGGGAAAGCTCTTCCACATAGGGGCGCATCAGCGCCGCGCCCAGCGCGCAGTTCAGCCCGATAGTCAGCGGCCTGGCATGGCGGACGGAATACCAGAAAGCCGCTACCGTCTGGCCGGAAAGGATACGGCCTGAAGCGTCCGTTACTGTTCCGGAAATCATGACAGGCAGTTTTTTGCCGCTTTCTTCCATGCAGGCATCCAGGGCAAACAGGGCGGCCTTGCAGTTGAGCGTATCAAAAACGGTTTCTACCAGAAACAGGTCAACACCGCCTTCGATGAGGGCGCGCGCCTGTTCGGTATAGGCGGCAACCAGCTGGTCAAAGTCAATATTGCGCGCGCCGGGGTCGTTGACATCCGGCGAAATGGAAGCCGTCTTTGGTGTCGGCCCGATGGAACCGGCGACAAAGCGCGGCTTGTCCGGTGTGGCAAACCGTTTGCAGGCCTCGCGGGCAAGTCTGGCAGAGGTGACGTTCATTTCATGCACCAGGTGCGCCATGTGATAGTCTTCCTGGGCAACCGCTGTTGCGCCGAAAGTGTTGGTTTCAATCACATCTGCCCCGGCAGCCAGGTATTCGTCATGGATGGCGGCAATGATTTGCGGCTGGGTCAGGGAAAGCAGCTCGTTGTTTCCGCGCAGGAAAAGCTCGCGGTTTTCCGCTGATGGCGGCGCGGCAAAATCTGCAAAACGGCCGTCTTTTCCGCCCCGGTAATCTTCTTCTGTCAGGCTGTAGCGCTGGATCATCGTTCCCATTGCGCCATCCAGCAGCATGATGCGTTTTGAAAGAATTTCCCGCAGCCGCGCTTCAACCGGTGACATGATGTTTGGCTCCATATGAGTATGTCTGGACAACCGGCGCAAAGGGCCAGGATAGCCCAAAATTATAGCAATTCTCTAAAAAGCAGACAAAAACAGGGCGTTGGGATGCTTGCCGCTGCCTATTTTGCAGCGGAAAGCGCCCTGGAAAAATCGTCGGCATCCGGCAGGCCGGTGATGCGCGATCCATCCTGAAAGAAAATGACCGGCGTGCCCGTTATCTCGAATTGCCGGGCCAGGCCAAGCACGGCCTCGCCGGTATAGGCGCACTCTTTGGGCGCTTCTGGCGGGGTTTGGCCCTCCAGCATCCAGGCGTTCCAGGCCTCCGCCGGATTGGGCGCACACCAGATATTTCTGGAAAGGGTGCGGGATTGCTCCGAAAGAATATTGAGCGGGAAAACATATACCGTCAGGTTATCCACGTTCTTTAACAGCTTTTCCAGACGCTTGCAGTAGCCGCAGTTCGGGTCGGAAAAAACGGCCACTTTCCGTTCTCCCCTGCCGTTGACCTTGCGGATAGCCTGATCAAGCGGCAGGTCGGAAAAGCGAATCCGGCTGATAGCCTCAATCCGGTCGCGGGTATAGTCCTGCCCGGTTTCAATATCTATCATCCGGCCGATAAAGAGATAGCGTGCACGGCTGTCGGTATAGACAATCCGGTTGCCTACCCGTACTTCATACATGCCCGGCCAGGGCGTTTTTTTCACGGACGTGACGCTTTCCCCCTGGAGCACCCTTTCCTTGAAGCGCTGGCGGATGGTGTTTTCCTGCGCAAAGGCCAGGGAAGCGCAAAAGAGCGCGCCGAAAAGGCAGGCTGCCGGGGCGGCAAGCCGAAAGGGATTCTTCAAAAAGCGCATGGGGTGTCCTAAGAGAGTTGTTTGCCGCATTATACAGGCCGCTTTGCACAGAGCGTGGCGAACCGCGTTTTTTTTGCTACAATACCCTTTCTTTGCTGATGTAGCTCAGTTGGTAGAGCAACTGATTCGTAATCAGTAGGTCGGAGGTTCGACTCCTCTCATCAGCACCACCCCCCCTATTTCAAGCTGTATATTCCCGTATAAAATTCCCTGTAAAAACAATGACTTGCCAGAAATACTGTCTGGCTCGGTATATCCTTGTATGGCCGAATCTAGATTTTGGGGTGGATTTTTGTCAGATGATTTTGTAACTCGTTGATTTATTTATATGGTTTGATGTCTCTTATTTCCTCGCCAATATTTCGCTAAGCCGTGTAACCACAGCAGGTTGCGCGGCTTTTTTGTTCATTGTGATACTATCGACTAAATTATATTAACGATGGAGTAGTGTGAAAGATTCTATTTTTAGAAAAAAGTTAGATGAAAATAAGAAATCAGATAAAAGTAGCATGGTGGAATTGTTCATTTAAAAATTACCATGTGAACAATATAATATTGTTTGGGAAGTTGTGCTTTATTTGATTAAAGAAGGATGTGATATTATTGGGTTGTGTGAAATAGATAATAAAAATCAAACTGATATTAAATCACTTTTTTCGGTTCTTGAGAAAGGCTTTGAAATTAATGTGTTTTCTGAAAAAGCCTCTTCCCGAAGTGAATTTGATGTTTGTTTGCCGGTTGGAAAAGATCGTTTCTTTATTAAAAATATAGAGGGGCCAACTTATTCTAAGTTAAATAATGCAATTAAGCGCGGGGTGAAGTATGTTTTAGTAGATTTTTGTCAGAATTCTCTTTTTTATGTATTTTTATCGCATTGGCCATCAGGAATGTGCGAGGGGAATAATGAGTTAAGAGAATTGGCTGCTGCTAAATTACAAATGGAAATGGAAGGTATAATAAGCAAAGAAAAGGAAAGTCGAATTATTGTTATGGGGGATTTTAATGATGAGCCATATAATGATTCACTTTATAAAAACTGTTTTCTGCCCGTGATAAATATTTTGCAAAGAAACATCCCGTGCTTTTATATAATCCATTTTGGGCGGCCATGAAATCTCGCCCAGAGCCAAATCAAAGCGGAACATACTATTACGTTTCTGGAAAATATGATAAATGGAGTACATTTGACCAGATTTTATTATCTTCGGCATGGCTGAATAACGGTTGGGAAGTTGAAAATGAAAATGAGTTGGCAGTTCTGGATGAAAATATATTAAGGATTGTGGCAAGTAATAAATTTAAAATAGATCATTTGCCTGTGCGGGTGCAACTGGGAAAGGATAATTTGAATGAACGGCAGTCATTTTTTAACGCCCTAAATACTGGAATTGCAAGAGTTAATGAAATAAGGAATCAACCTATCAAAATTGAGCAGATTCTAGAGGATTTAAAACACAGATACTCTCGGCAGCCTATAATAAGGTGGAGGTAACTATTATAAATGATAACATAAATTATGAATCATACAGTGCTTCATCCAATTTATTAGCCACTTTATTTGGTGGAAAAGTTATGCCTGCTGATAATATTATTGCATAAAATATGGCAATAATATTAGACGGCTTGCTTATTGGGAAACTGGTAAAGGGGGATATCCGTGTGCCATAAAATATGGAAATGTAAATACAAGTGCAGGAGATAAGGAATCTTTAAATATGGTTTTGGAAAATAGGTTGTCTGCCCCGGAAGCTGCCAGGAATATTATTGATTTGTTGGAAAATGATTCAGCAAAAAAAGAAAGTATATAAAGAGCAATGAATGAAGCCAAACCGGCAGAACCGGCATCCGGGCCGCGGCGCATCCTGGGGCTGAAGGAAGCGGTTGCTTTGATTGCCGGCATTGTGATTGGCGCGGGGATTTTCAAAACGCCCGCGCTGGTTGCCGGGATGACGGGCCGGCCCGGATGGATGTTTGCCGCCTGGGCATTGGGCGGCGTGGTCTCGTTTGCCGGCGCGCTGTGCTATGCCGAGCTGGCAAGCGCCTATCCCCATGCGGGAGGAGATTATCATTTCCTGTACCGCGCCTATGGCCGGTCTGTGGCTTTTCTTTTCGGCTGGGCGCGGCTTTCGGTGATTACCACCGGCTCTATCGCGCTTTTGGCCTTTGTTTTTGGCGATTATATGAACCATGTTTTGCCGCTGGCGTTATGGGGCCGAAACAGCGGTCCGCTGGTTTATGCCGTGTTGGCTGTGCTGGTGCTTTCCCTCCTTAACCGGCTGAATGTGCGCACCGGCATGGCTGCCCAGACAGGGCTGGCGGCGCTTCAGGCGCTAAGCCTCCTGTTTATTGTCGGCACAGCGGTTTTTCTGGCGCAAGGCGGCGGGGCAGATCCCGCTGCCGCGGTATCGCCTGCCGCGCCGGACAGCGGCTTTTTTCCGCCTGCTTTCGGCCTGGGCATGGTTTTTGTGCTGCTGACTTATGGCGGCTGGAACGAGGCGGCCTATATCAGCGCGGAAATCCGGGGCGGAAGACGCAGCATGTTTTATGCCCTGGGGCTTTCCATTTTGATCATTACGCTTTTTTACCTGCTGGTTACCTGGGCTTACCTGAAAGGGCTGGGCATGGCGGGCATGGCTGCTTCACAGGCTATTGCGGCGGAAATGATGCGGCAGGCCTATGGCGCGCCGGCAGAGCGCCTGCTTTCCCTGATGATTGCGGTTTCGGTACTGACTTCCATTAACGGCACGATGATTGTCGGGGCGCGCACCAGCTATGCTATGGGGCAGGACTGGCCCGTTTTGCGCAAGCTTGGCGTCTGGGACGCCCGGCGGGATACGCCGGCCAATGCCCTGTGGGTGCAATGTGCCGCCGCGCTTATACTGATTGGCGTGGGCGCGCTGACCGGCGGGGGATTTAAGTCGATGGTGGAATTTACTGCGCCGGTATTCTGGTTTTTTTTCCTGTTGACCGGCCTGGCCCTTTTTATTCTCAGGCGGCGGGAACCGGAAGTTCCCCGGCCGTTCAGGGTGCCGCTGTATCCGCTGGTTCCGCTCCTTTTCTGCGCCACTTGCGCTTACATGCTGTATTCCAGCCTTTCTTTTGTTTATGACCAGTCCCTGGGCGGGATAAATGCTGCCTGGATTGGCGTGGGCGTGATGGTTTCCGGTATTTTTCTCCTTTGGCTGGCGCGGCTGGCCGGAAAAAAAGCGCCGCGCTAGTTTGGGACGCCGTTGTCTTGCTGCGCCCGAAAATTTGACAGATTGCTTTTCCTATAGGCACAATAAACACCAGAATCTCTGATTGCCTGCATAAGAAAGGAGCAGACAGGATGGGTTTGCGGTTTTTTTTCGTCATACGCGGAAAAAAGCAGCATTGGGCGGCAGGTCAGTTTGAAGGGGGAACGGTATGACGGCAATCAAACGCAATCAGATTATTTTCCCAAGCAGCGAAGAAGACAGGGCGATTACTGCTGCTGCCCTGGCTGACCCTGATGCGCCGCCGCTGACAGAAACGCAGCTGGCAGGAATGCAGCGGCTTGGCCATCATTTTACCGACAGTGAAAACAGGCTGCATATGGTGAGGACAACGCCGGGCCGCGGGTGCCTGGCGCGCACCTTGTACAAAAGCACGGCGGCCGTCACTATTAGGCCCTGCCTCTCAACCCGGCCGGAATATGTGCCGCCGGCAGCTGACAAAGAAAATGTGCCGTGTTTTTATTGCGCTTATAAAAAAGAAGGCGGGCCTGGTTTTTGCAAGCGCAGCAAATGTATGGAAGTGGTGTTTGATTTTGCCAGGGATGCGCCAAACAAGAACCGGCATAAAGTTTTTCTTGCCGATGCGGCGCATCTGGACTGGAGCAGCGTGGTGGCCTTATCATGCACAGATAAAGAGGGCAGGATCGGACTTGGTCTGATTGAACAAAGGGTGCATGTTGTCGTTTTTGCCGATATGGGGGGCTTGCGCCGGATAATCAGCCTGCGGCGGGCCAACCTGAAAGAATCGCTGCATTATGCCGGCCAGACAGCGCAGGGCGGTATGCAGGGTTCGCGCGGCCAGGCGACCTAGTTATGGGCAAGGGACAGAAAAAAGGAAAAGCATGAGCGGAAGAAAAAGGGGCTTGCCATGAAGTTCCTGCAACGCTCCGGCGCGGCGCTGATCATTTTCCTGGGCGGTATTCTGGCAGCATGTCTTTTGCTTGTTTTTTCCGCCCAGGCGCAGTTTGGGCTGGAAGAATTTATGGGGCCGAAACTGGATGCCGGGTTTATTGCCACCTATCCCGAAGTGGTGGACGGCATGATTGATCTTGCCGGTGTGAATGAACGCGACCTGGTTTATGACCTGGGCAGCGGCGACGGGCGGATTGTGATTGCCGCAGCCAAACAGCGCGGCGCCAGGGGGGTAGGCGTGGATCTTAACCCCAAACGCATTACGGATGGCATTGTCAATGCCAGGGCGGCCGGGGTAGAAAACCTGGTGCGGTTTGAGCTGGGCAATTTCTTTGAGGTGGATTTTTCCGATGCTACCGTGGTGATGCTGTATCTGCCTGCCGAGCTGAACCTTCAGCTTCGGCCTTATATCTGGAAACAGCTCAAGGTGGGCGCGCGGGTTGTTTCCCATGATAACGGCATGGGGCCGGAGTGGCCGCCCGAAAAGACTGCGCCGTTCGGCAACAAGGGCATTTTCATGTGGACGATAACCGAGGCGCAGAAAAAAGCGGTGGAAAACTGGGAACCGCCCAAGCGGGCGGCTCCCTAGCCAAAGCCGGAAGTAGCCAATGCGGTTTTATCAGTGCAGCGTATTGGCGGCGGCGCTGGCGTTGCCGCCGTGGAAGTGGCGGTAAAGCTCCGGCAGATTGGCAACAAGGGTTTTTACAATTTCCTCGCGGTCTTCCGCATGGATAAGCCCTTCCTTGTTTTCTGGTGAATTCTCAAAATACAGCGTGAGGATAGGCGTTAACAGGTTTTCTTCTTCCTGCGATTGTTCCAGCAGCTCGTTCCAGCTTTCCCGGTATTTGTCCACCGCCAGCACGAACCCCAGCGCCCAATCGTTGCCGCTGACCTTGAAATTATCATCGGAATACAAAAACGGGTAGTAGGATTCCCCGTTTTCCAGCATACCTTTAATATGATCCCAGTGCTGTCTTAAACTGTTCTGTATTTCTTCTGCCTGGGCAGGAGAAGAGTATTCCGGTTCCTGTCCGCCGAAAATATAGGGGATAAACGCTTCCGGCCCGTCTGCATCCGGCCCGCATATCAGCCCGCAGAAAAAACCGTCAAGAATTTCCATGTGCATCCCGTTGGGATGGCTTTCCAGGAAAATTTCCAGCTTTTCAAACTGTTTGTCATCCAGTTTTTCCTGTCCGGAAGAAGGATTCAGGAAACTGTCGAGATCAAAATCCGGCGCATCCGGGTCGGTAATATTTTTCTTGGACATAGGCAAAGGGGAATAAAAGAAATGAACAAAAGCGGGCAGCCTGCCCGGCTTCTTCCGGGAAACGCCAGCAGAATCATTATAGTACAGCTTTGCCGTCTGATGAAAATTATTCCCTGTGCCAGAAAAGCGGGCGCACATCGGCCGGAGCGCGCGCCGGTTTGCTTTTGCTTAATCCTTTTGCTGTGGAAAAAGGGTAAGTTGTTTCAGGCAGGAAAGGTATTTCAACCCGATTTGAAGGAGAAAAAATGGATCGTTTCGCAACGGCCGTCTGGGAAGGCGGCGTCAAGACCGGAAAGGGAAGCCTTACCACAGAAACCGGCGCGCTTTCCCACATGCCTTATTCTTTTTCCGCCCGCTTTGAAAACGGGCAGGGAACCAATCCCGAAGAGCTGGTCGCGGCAGGCCATGCCGGATGCTTTACCATGGATTTGTCCGGCCGTCTGGAGCGGGCAGGCATCACAGGACGCATTGAGACCAGGGCAGCCTTGACGCTGGAAAAAGGGGAAAAAGGCTTTGCCGTTACCCGGATTCACCTGGATGTTGCGGCGCAGCTTTCCGGCGTGGATGAACAGGCGTTTCAGGAAGCGGTGGGCAAGGCAAGGGAAAATTGCCCGATATCCCGCCTGCTGGATACGGAAATTACCGTTTCTGCCCGTGTGGTATAGCGTTTGCCGTTTCCCCCGGCCAGGAGGTTTTCCGGCCGGGGGATTGTTTATGCAGCCAGGGCAGGCATTATGCCAGCGAAGGCATGGAGGCGGGCGAAATGCCGTGGGTATCGCGCGCGCCATCCAGGAGGAATGAAAGCGAAATTACCAGCACCAGTTCCCCCTCGGCAGAACGGGTCGTGCCCGAAATGCCCGTTACCTCAATGCCGGAAAGCGGCTTGATAACCAGGTCTGCCGTGCCATCCAAAGCCTCAACTGAAAGGATATAGGGATGGGGGGCGGCAATGACGATGCCTGCCTGTTCCTTGCAGAGGGGATAGCCCAGCACACCGGCCATGGAAAGCACCGGCAGGGGCCTGCCCTGGTCGCGGAATACCGGCTGGCCGCTGACATGCTCAAAGGTTTCCGGCAGTTCCACCACCCTTTCAACCAGCGAGATGGGAATGCCCAGTTTTGCGCCGGAGGTGGATACCAGCAGCATGGGGATAATGGAAAGCTCAATCGGCAGCCGGATGGAAAAGGTGGTGCCGCCGCCCAGCCTGGAATCAATCCAGATAGTGCCCCGGTGCTGTTCTACCGCTGTGCGCACCACATCCATGCCCACGCCGCGGCCGGAGACGCTGGAAGCGACTTCCATAGTGGAAAAGCCCGGCAAAAAGACCAGCTGGTAGGCTTCATCATCTGTCTGCGCATCGTTCGGGCCGATCAGCCCTTTTTCCATAGCCTTTTTCCGGAGTTTTTCCGGATTCATGCCCCGGCCGTCGTCCGCGATAACAATCATGACACTGTTGGCTTCCTGCCAGGCTTTCAGCAGGATCTGGCCCCGCTCAGGTTTCCCGGCTGCCTTGCGGCCTTCCGCATCTTCCAGGCCGTGGTCCAGCGAATTGCGCAGCATGTGAACCAGCGGATCATACAGGCTGTCAACCACCAGGCGGTCCACCTCGGTTTCTGCCCCTTCAATGACCAGGTCCACATTTTTCTTCAGCTCACGGGCCAGCTCACGAACCAGGCGCGGGAAACGCTGGAAGAGGCGGCCTACCGGCTGCATCCGTGTGGAGAGTGTGGCGCGCTGGAGTTCTGTTGAATAACGCGAAGCGCGCGACTGGGTTTCAATCAGGTTGTCAATCAGTTCTGCGGCCTCGTCCTCAAACGGGAAAAGGCGGAGTTTGTCCAGCAGTACGCTGGCCTGGTTGGCGGCCTGGGCGGCTTCACCTGCCACTTCCAGCAGGGTATCCAGCTTGGCGGCGTCAATCCGGATGCTGTCATCCTTTGGCGGCTGCTGCGGCGTGCGCCGTCTTTCCACCCCGTCCCAGGTGCCTGTCGGCGAGGCGGCCGGTTTTGCGGCAGGCGCGGTAGCCGGGGCTTCGGGCGAAGCGGTTTTTCCTCCGCTGCCGGCTGCGGCTGCGGCGGCAGGCGGGGTTTGCGGTGCGGCTGCGGGAGCTGCTTCGGGCGCTGCTGCCGGCGCAGGAGCAGAAACTGCCACTTTTTTATCTTCCGGTACAACAGCGTTATAAAGCGCTGTCCAGTCTGGTCCGCCCTCTTTTGCCGCCGGGGCTTCTGGCGCGGCGGCGCTTGCTTCGCCGCTGGCTGCGGCTGCGGCGGCAGGCGGGGTTTCCGGTGCGGCTGCGGGAGCTGCTTCGGGGGCCGGTTCTCCTGTCATCGCGCGTTGCAGCATGGCCTGGATATCCGGCGGGAAGGCGGAAAGCGCATCCGGCGGCGTGCCGTTTTGCAATTCGCCCAGCTGGTATCCCACAAAGCTGCTGGCCTGGAGGGCGGCTTCAATGGCGTCCGGCGTTACCGGCACCTTGCCGGTGCGCATACCGTCAAACAGGTTTTCGGTCAGGTGGCAGGCTTCCACCATGGCGGGCAGCCCCATAAATCCGGCGCCGCCCTTGATTGTGTGAAAAGAGCGGAAGACCGCGTTGATCGTGTCCTGGTCGTCGGGATGCCTTTCCAGCGTCAGCAGGTTTTCCTCTACCTGCGAAGACAGGTCAAGGGCCTCCACGACGAACTCTTTCAGCATGTCATCCATCAGCAATCCATTTCCCGGAAGCTTACGCTTTCCGCTTGCTACTTACTATTTACAGTGCCAGTCCTAAAAACCCAGATTGGCCAGGAGACTGTCCACATCGTCTTGCTGCATGGCCTTGTCCGGCACATCCGGCCCGGCCATCAGGTCAACCACTTTTTCCTTGCTTTCCGGCGGTGCGTTGTCACGCAGGAGCTGAGCCAGTTCCTGTTCCAGTTTTTTCGTGATGACCACCACCTTTTTGATCACCTGCCCGGTAATATCCTGGAAATCCTGCGCCATCATGATTTCCATCAGGCGGGCTTTTTCTTCATCGGCGCGGCTTGCCGTGCCTGCAATAAATTCACGGGAATCCTGGGCAAGCTGTTTGAATGCCGCCACATCTGTCTTGCCTTCAAAAAGGTCTGCCCAGCGGGTTTCCAGCTCGCGGGCTGTTTTTGCCAGCTCTTCCTGCTGCGGCATACCGACATCAATGGAATTGAGCACCCGTGTTGCCGCCTGCTCCGTTAAGGTAGCCACATATTCAAGGCGGCCCTTGGCGTCAATCACTTCGGTTGCCACATCCTGCAATGCACGGTCGTAGCCCAGCTCCCGCATGGAATCATGGAGCTGCCGGAGAATATTGCCGATTCGCTCGTACAGCGGCTTGTCCACGATATCGCTGTCCATATCGCTGACCTGGGAAGGCGCGGCATCACCTGTGTCTGCCGCCGGAGCCGGTGTTTCCCTGGAGGTTCCGGCAGCAGCCTGGGTTTGTGTGCTCAGTTCGTCAAACAAGGCTTCCAGCTCTTCTTCGGAAGGTTCTGCCTCCACAGCGGGTTCTGCGGCGGCCTCTGCCGGGCCTGTCTGCGTATTGGCGCTTATTTCGTCAAAGAGCGCCTCCAGCTCTTCTTCCGAGGGCTCCGCTTCGGGAGAAGCGGCCCCGGCCGGTTTGTTTCCGCCATTTTCGGCTTGTTCGCGCTGTTCATCCGAAATCTTGTCAAACAGCGCTTCCAGTTCGTCTGTCATTCATGCCACTCCGTTTAACAAAAAAAGGCGCAACATGGCCTTTTGCCTTGTTCCCGGTTCCGGGAACCGGAAAAATGCCGTCCGGCAATACTTTACATCCTCCAGACAGGGACAGCAAGCATTTGAACGGGCAATAAAAGGCGTCAAAGCACGGTTTACTGCGGCACAGGGCCTTTTCCTTTCTTGATGGCAACGCATACAGTATTGTAAAATGGCCCGCCTGTTCCCGCTGCAACCGGCATTGCCGGGCGTTTACGCCGGAAAGGCAGGCGCAAAAGCGTCCCTGCCGCTTCAGCCTGTTCCCCGGCTGATATTGTATTAACAAAATTGCATTGATTGGAGTCTCCCATGTTTGCCAAAGACCACACCATAGCCCGGATTGATCCTGAGCTGTGGAGCGCCATCCAGCATGAAAACCGCCGCCAGGAAGAGCATATTGAACTGATTGCCTCGGAAAACTATTGTTCCCCGGCCGTTATGCAGGCGCAGGGGTCGCAGCTGACCAACAAATATGCCGAAGGCTATCCCGGCCGCCGTTATTATGGCGGCTGCGAATTTGTGGATATTGCCGAACAGCTCGCTATTGACCGGGTCAAGCGCCTTTATGGCGCAGAAGCGGCCAATGTGCAGCCCAATTCCGGTTCGCAGGCCAACCAGAGTATCTTCCTGGCCATGTTAAAGCCAGGCGACACCATTATGGGCATGTCTTTGGCCGAAGGCGGCCACCTGACGCACGGCATGGCATTGAACATGTCCGGCAAGTGGTTCAACGTGGTTTCCTACGGATTGAACGAAAAAGAGGAAATTGACTATGACGCTATGGAGCGGCTTGCGCACGAGAAAAAGCCCAAACTGATTATTGCGGGCGCTTCGGCTTACTCCCTGAAGATTGATTTTGAGCGCTTTGCCAAAGTGGCAAAGGATGTCGGCGCCTATTTCATGGTGGATATGGCGCACTATGCCGGGCTGATTGCCGCAGGCGTTTATCCCAACCCGGTGCCTTACGCCGATTTTGTAACCTCGACCACCCACAAATCCCTAAGAGGGCCGCGCGGCGGGTTTATCCTCATGAAACAGGAGCATGAACGGGCAATCAATTCTGCCGTGTTCCCCGGCCTTCAGGGCGGCCCCCTCATGCATGTGATCGCGGCCAAAGCTGTTGCCTTCCAGGAAGCGCTCCAGCCCGAATTCAAGGCTTACCAGGAACAGGTTGTCAAAAATGCCGATATCATGGCAAAAACCCTGATTGGGCGCGGTTTCCGCATTGTTTCCGGCAGGACAGAATCCCATGTCATGCTGGTGGATCTTATCAACAAGAAGATTACCGGCCGCACAGCAGAAACCATCCTGCACAACGGCAACATTACCTGCAACAAGAACGCGGTGCCCAACGACCCGCAAACACCTTTTGTTACCTCCGGCATCCGCCTGGGCAGCCCGGCCATGACAACCAGGGGCTTCAAGGAAGAACAGTCGCGCCAGGTTGCCAGCCTTTTGGCCGATATTATCGACAGCCCGGAAGATGCCGCCGTGCTGGAAAAATCGCGCGAAGAAGTAAAAAAACTGGCCGCCGCCTTCCCGGTTTATGGCTAAGGCAAAAGCCCTGGTTTGCATGGAAAACCGCCTGTGAAGCCAGGCGGTTTTTTCATTGATAGCGTAGTAAATCTGCTTCCGGCAGCATTCTCACATAGCGGGCATAAGGGATGCCTTTGTTGGAACTCACCGTATCCGGCAGGGCGGCCGGAATGCGCATGTTCAGCGTGGCGTCTTTCGGCAAAATTTCAAAGCGCATGGGTTTGAATTGCCGGAACTCAAGGCCGTGCAGGTCTTGTTCCAGGAAAGCTCCGGCTTCGGTATCAGTTTTGAATTCAGGTATTTTCATCATGGTTTGATACGCCCCTAATCAAACAAAGGCTGCCATGCACGGGTGATACGCGGCAAAGCACAGGCTGATTTGTGCCGCGCTGTTTTTGGCTTCGTCCGGTTCCGGCAGCCTCTCTTGCGCGAAATAACGGCTTTCCACAGTTTCATTATTGGGCTTAAAACTGCCGCCCTTTACTTCGCAAAAGAGAAACAGCTTGCAAACGTTCCAGGCATAAGGCGGCCGGTTGTGCCGGTTCCTGTCCTGTATGGCAATAATGCGGGCGGCGGCCTGAAAAGCAGGGGCGGCCCGGCATACGGATGGAGACGGGATAGACAACACTTGTATGCACAAAAATATCTTGGCATTGCCAGTGTTCGCAACGGTGAAAAAAGAACCCGGTCTTTTGCCTATGTTTTCGGCAAACTGGCGGCTTTGCTGGCTGTCCATGCTGAACGGGTGGAAAGCATCCGCATTATCAGTTTTCGGTATGCAAGTGAAAAAGAATCAGGGGCATATTATGAGCGGCTCGAAAATGAATTTGAAAAAACAACAGATGACACGTGAAGAAATTCTGGAAACGATGAAAACCCCGCTGCCTGGCGGCCTTTTGGCTGGGATTGCAGGATGATTACGGCCTCAAGGCCTGTCGGGAGCAGATAAGCGCGGCCAGGCAAAAATTTTGCAACCTAAACCTGTTTGGCCGCAGCATCGGCAATAAATGTGTTAAGGCTTTTCCCTTGCGCAGAAGCGGCTACGGCTGCCGCCGCATGTAAATCCGGCGAAATACGCAAATTGAACCGTCCGGAATAAACCTTGTAAGGCATAATGCCTTTTTCCTTGCAGGTTTCAAGGCAGATTTTGGGTGAGAGAAGCGCCTTCTGTTTTCAGCCCTTTTATATCGGCGGCGTAAAAATCCGCCCCGCCTGACAGGTTGGTAAACTCCCCTCTGAACAAGTCAATTTCGGGGGCGTATTTGATAACAGCCTGGTGTCCGGCAATCATCATGATATTGTTCATGGCGTTACTCCATTTTCTTTGAGCCACTTTCTGATAGAGGCGATAGTCCTTGGTCGGTATCTGGCTGTGGATGCGGCCGGTGAACAACCCGGATAACGCCGGAAAGAGTAGCCGATATGCGGGATCCTTCCCTTTCTTCAATGTCTGCGCCAGGTGCTTTGAATGGCGCCTCAATATCAGTCCACTTTATCGTACCGCTGGCAGGCCTGCTGTATATTTTTGGGACAGCGGCCTGATATTTTCGTTTCATGGTGCAAAGGGTGCTGTTTTTTGGTGCGCGATACAAACTGCTTGCTTTCCGCTTGCAGGAAATGTGTTTTCCCCGGCCGCCTGCCCTGCCTGCCGCCTTTCTCCTGCTAGAATAGCCACCTTCAACTGCCGGAGAGATGATGCCTCACGAAATGTTCATGCGCCGCGCCCTGGAGACCATCCGGGAGCTGCCTTCCGCCATTGCGCCCAATCCGAGGGTGGGCTGCGTAATAGTCAGGGAAGGGCAGGTTATCGGGGCAGGCAGCACCCGCCCGCCCGGCGGCAACCATGCCGAGATAGAAGCATTGCAGGATGCCGCCCGAAGGGGAAACGATGTGAAAGGCGCGGCCGTTTACGTGACGCTGGAACCCTGCGCCCACTATGGCCGCACGCCCCCGTGTGCGGATGCCCTGGTTGAAGCCGGTGTGGCCAAAGTGGTGGCGGCGGTGAAAGACCCTGATCCCCGCGTGGCCGGGCGCGGCCTGGCAAGGCTTGAATCCGCCGGGGTGGAGGTGGTTTCCGGCGTGCTGGAAGAAGAAGCCCTGGAAATGAACCTGGGGTTTTTCTCGCGCCTTCAAAAAGGCCGCCCCTGGGTTCGGATAAAGGCTGCCGCCAGCCTGGATGGTAGAACGGCGCTCGAAAACGGGCAAAGCCAGTGGATTACTTCGCTTCAGGCAAGAGAAGACGGGCACCGCTGGCGCGCCAGGGCAGATGCCATCCTCACCGGCATCGGCACCGTGCTGGATGACGACCCGCAGCTGACCGTGCGTGCCGTGCCGGCAGCCAGGCAGCCCCGGCGAGTGGTTGTGGATAGCCGCCTGCGCATATCGCCGCAGGCCAAAGTGCTGGCGGGCGGCGGCGCATGGATATGCTGTGCGCAGGCAGACAAAGAAAAGATGGCGCGTTTGCAGGATGCCGGCGCGGAAGTGATTGTGCTGCCGGGAAAAGATGGCCGGGTGGATTTGCCCGCCATGATGCGCGAACTGGCGCGGCGGGAAATCAACAAGGTGCATGTAGAGGCCGGCGCGGTATTGGGCGGCGCGCTCATTGAAGCCGGGTGCGCCGATGAAATGCTGCTTTATCTCGCCCCGGCGCTGCTTGGCCCCGGCAGGGAATTGTGCAGACTGCCGGGGCAAACTTCCCTGGCAGGCTGCATAAGGATGCGCTTTCGGGAAACAGCCGCCATTGGCCCGGATTGCCGCATCCTGGCCAGGTTCAATGAAAAAACATAAGGAGAAAAAACATGTTTACAGGCATTGTGACGGGAACCGGGAAAATCCTTTCTGTTACGCCGCAGGGCGAAAGCGCCGGGGCAGGGGTGCGCCTCTGTATTGACGCAGGCAGCCTGCCGCTGGAAGACGTGGCGGCGGGCGACTCCATTGCATTGAACGGCGCGTGCATGACCGTGGTGGAAAAAGTGCCCGGCGGCTTTATGGTGGATGTTTCCCGCGAAAGCCTGAACCGCACGGCCGGGCTTAATGCGCCGGGCGAAATCAACCTGGAAAAGGCGCTGGCGCTGGGCGAGCGGTTAGGCGGGCATCTCGTGGCCGGGCATGTGGACGGCGTGGGCGAAGTCTGCGCTTTTAACCCTGTTGGCGAATCATGGGAACTGGTTATCAAAGCGCCTTTGGCAATGGCAAAGTATTTTGCCTATAAAGGCTCGGTTGCCGTCAACGGCGTTTCACTCACCGTCAACCGGGTGGAAGATGCGCCGGACGGCTGCCGTATTTCCATTAACCTTATTCCGCATACGCTGGCTGCCACCACCCTTAAAAATCTCTCTCCGGGGGCAAAAGTCAATCTGGAAGCAGACCTCATTGCCCGGTATGTGGAGCGGATGCTTTCTCTTGAAAACGCCCTGTAAAAGGCGGCGGCACAGGCGGCAGAGCAGAGTTTTGTCTCTTTTCTGCAACGGTTTTCCGGAAAAACGCCTTCGCCTGGCAGTTTTTGGCAACAAACTTCGCAAACCGCTTTACCATTTTTCTGCAGCCGCCTGTTTTTATTGTCAGGCAGGGAACAGGCGGCCCGGTCTGTTGGGCGGCATTCCCTTTTTACAGAAAAGGAAAAGGCCGCCGGGTTGTGACAAAAATACAACAGATTGCCGTTGTTTTTGTGGTTTTTTTGCCTGATTTTGCGGTTACTGTGACCAACCTCTTGGAAAAGCAGCCGCAATATGAGTAAGCTATGCTCATCCGGAAGTTCTGGCAGCATTGTTACTACGGATTTTCGATATATCTCTTTAAAGGGAAGACAAATGAAAAAAACCTTAATTGCATTAGCCGTACTCGGCGCAGCCGCCGGTGTGGCCC
>JAMPAN010000001.1:226003-244923 GCA_023667225.1 Oxalobacter formigenes
ATGGATCGTGACAGTGTTACGGCCTTCCAGATCGGTATGACCCACAAGTTCTGATCAACTTGAGGTCTTCGGAAAGGGTTTCCTTCGGGAAGCCTTTCCCGGTAAAAGCCTGAACAAAAACGCACCGCTTTGGCGGTGCGTTTTTCTTTGGTGCAGCGGCTTACCTTATTTTTCCAGAAAGGCTTAGATATGCGAATACTGGCAAGGCGCATGGCCGGAGGTGATTCATCATGATTCAACGGACAGGGAATGGTTCTTCAATTCCCTGATTGATTTGTATATTTCCAGGGATGTTGCCTGGCCGGCCAATGTCAGTAAGACGCTGGAATTCCGGCGTTTTCTGACAGCGCCTGCTTTTTTGAGCGGCAGGGAATTAAGGTTGGATACGCTGGCGGAAATGCCTGGCGTGGATGCTGTTGCGGTCAGGCGCTGGTTGTCTGTTGCGGATGCCTCTGGCCTGATTTATTTGCTGAAGCCTTTTGAGCGGGATATTGGCAGACAGCTGGTAAAAAGCCCCAGGCTTTATATGGCCGATACGGGTTTGATGGCGGTTTTGCTGAATATACAAATGCCTGAAGAAATGAGGCGGCATGCCATAGGCCATTTTTACGAAACGTTTGTGGTCATGGAATTTGTCAAAAGCTGGGCACACAATGGCAAGGTGCCGGATATCTGTTTTTTGCGGGAAAGCCGGGGCAGGGAAGGTAGATTTGCTGATTTGCCGGGACGGCAAGTATTTTCCGGTTGAAATCAAAAAGGGGCTGCGGCCGGCTTTGTCCGGCTCAAAATGGATATTAAAGCCGGAAAGCCTGGGGATACCGGTTGGCATGGCTTCTGTTATTTCCATGACGGCTGAGCCTTATGCCATTTCTCCCGGTATTATTGTCCACCGTATCTGGAATATGCAGGGTTAGGGGAGTTCCCGGTATCCGGCTGAAAAACATAAAGTAAGCGTTTGCTTATGTCGCTATTCAATCAGGGGGGCGTTTTCTTTTCTCTTTGGTTTGCCAAGTGCGCTTTCTTTCCGGGGGAGGGAACGGCCGGCGCTTTTTGCCGTTAAAATAGCGGCTGGATAAATGGCCTAAAGCGGCTGGCAGCGGGGGGAAAAATAATATGTGCGGTATTGTGGGCGCGCTGGCGGCGCGCAATGTTACGCCGGTAATGATTGAGGGGTTAAAGCGCCTGGAATACAGGGGGTATGATTCCTGCGGCATTGCGTTGTTTTCGGACGGGCGTTTGCGCCGCACGCGAAGCACGGCGCGGGTGGCGGATCTGGAAAAACAGGTGGCTTCTTTTGATTTGTCGGGGTTTATGGGCATTGCCCATACGCGCTGGGCAACGCACGGGGCGCCGACTACGGTGAATGCGCATCCGCATATTTCCCGCGATCGTATCGCGCTGGTGCATAACGGGATTATTGAGAATTACCTGGATTTCCGGGAGGAGCTGCTGGCGAAAGGCTATGAGTTTGCCAGCCAGACGGATACGGAGGTGATGGCGCACCTGATTGATTCGCTTTACGAGGGCGATTTGCTGGCGGCGGTGCAGCAGGCGGTCAACCGGCTGACGGGGGCGTTTGCCATTGCGGTTATCTGCCGGGACGAGCCGTTGCGGATGGTAGGAGCGAGAAAGGGCGCGCCGCTGGTGGCGGGTGTGGGAGACGGGGAATGTTTCCTGGCTTCGGATGCGCTTGCCCTGGCCGGGACGGCAGACCGCATTATTTACCTCGAAGACGGGGATGTGGCGGATGTGCACCGGGATTATTGCCGGGTGTATGACGCGAAAGGCAATCTGGCGGAGCGTGAGGCAAGGCGGGTTCAGGTGCATACGGCAGCAGCGGAGCTGGGGCCTTACCGGCACTATATGCAAAAGGAGATTTTCGAGCAGCCGCAGGCGCTGGCGGATACGCTTCAGGGCATAGAGGAATTTGTGCCCCGCCTGTTCGGGGAAAAGGCCGAAGGTGTGCTGGGGCAGGTGGAATCCATTCTGATTCTGGCTTGCGGCACCAGTTATTATGCGGGGCTGACGGCGCGTTACTGGCTGGAGGCGATAGCCGGGGTGCCGGTGAATGTGGAAATTGCCAGCGAATACCGTTACCGTGCCAGTGTGCCGGATCCGAAAACGCTGGTGCTGCTGATTTCGCAAAGCGGCGAGACGGCGGATACGCTGGCGGCGCTCCGCCATGCGAAGTCGCTGGGCATGACGCATACGCTCACGATTTGCAATGTGGCAACGAGCGCAATGGTGCAGGAGTGCGAGCTGGCTTATATTACGCGGGCCGGGATAGAGATTGGCGTGGCTTCCACGAAGGCGTTTACGACACAGCTGGCGGCGCTTTTTTTGCTGACGCTGGTGCTGGCCCGGCTGCGCGGCCGCCTGGGCAGCGGGGAAGAGGCGGCTTATTTGCGCCAGCTGCGCCATTTGCCGTCGGCAATTTCTGCCGTGCTGGCGCTGGAGCCGCAGATTATGTCGTGGGCGGAAACGTTTTCACGCTATGAACACGCGCTTTTCCTTGGACGGGGGCTGCATTACCCGATTGCGCTGGAGGGGGCGCTCAAGCTGAAGGAAATTTCCTATATCCATGCCGAGGCTTACCCGGCGGGCGAGTTGAAGCACGGTCCGCTGGCGCTGGTGACGGAGCAGATGCCGGTGGTGACGGTGGCGCCGGAGGATGATTTGTTGGATAAGCTGAAATCCAATATGCAGGAAGTCCGGGCGCGGGGAGGGCAGCTTTTTGTTTTTGCGGATTCGGGCACGCGGATATTTTCCGAGCCGGGTATTCATGTGATTCGCCTGCCGGAAAATTACGGGGAGCTTTCGCCGCTTCTGCATGTGGCGGCGCTTCAGCTCCTGGCTTACCATGCGGCGCTGGTGCGAGGCACAGATGTGGACAAGCCCCGGAATCTGGCCAAATCGGTTACGGTGGAGTAGGGGGAAAAGGCATGAATATGGAGGCATTCTGGGCGTTTGTAAACAAAAAGCCGGTGCGTCTGGCGCTGGCGGCGGTTTGTATGGTGTTTATGATGGAGGGCATCTACCGGGTTCAGATTGCGCAGACGGATACGGAGATGTTTCGCGGCGCCGGGGAAATTGTGTTGTGGGGCAGCTGGACGCTGGCCAATATTTTGCGGGCTTACGGCCATGTGGCGCGCAAGCTGAATATTGCCATCAATACCGGGCTGGCGATGGTATTGGTGAGCCTGTTCATGAAGTGAGACGCCAGGCCGGAAAAGGGCAGGGGACAGCCTGATGGATGAGAAAGCAAAAGAAGAGGTTATCGGCTATACGATTAAAAACAGCCGTTACCTGAATGTGACGAACCGGTGCAGCCTGCGCTGCCGGTTCTGCCCCAAGTTCAACAGCGGCTGGGAGGTGAGCGAATACAATATGCGCCTGCATCAGGAGCCTTCGGCAGACGAGCTGGTTGTGGCGGCGGGCGATCCTGCCGGTTATGACGAAGTTGTTTTTTGCGGCATGGGCGAGGCAACGATGCGCCTGGATGTGCTGCTTGAGGCGGCAAGGCGGCTCAGGGAAAAAGGCGCAAGGCTAAGGCTCAATACGAGCGGGGTAGCCAATATCGAGCATGGGCGCGATGTGGCCCCGGAGCTGGCGCGGTATATCCAGTCTGTTTCTGTTTCGCTCAATGCGCAAAATGAAGAGGTGTACAACCGGCATTGCCGGCCGAAGCGGCCGGGCACCTATGCCTCGGTTTTGGGGTTTATCCGAAGCGCAAAGGCCGCCGGTGCGGATGTCACGGTAACGGCGGTTGACGGGCTGCCGGGGGTGGATATTGCCGCGTGCGCGGCGATGGCGGCGGAAATGGGCGTGAAGTTTCGCCGCCGGGTGCTTGACGAGCTGGTTTAGGAAAAGAAAAACCGGGCGCTGCAAAAAACGCCCGGCTTCGGTTCCGGCGGCGGTTACCTGTTGACTTCAATGGTTTCAATGACGGCCGGCGCATACAGGATGCCGCCGCCATTGACGGAACCCTGGGCGGGGCCGTCCATGATTTGCTGTTCGCACAGGCTGCGTTGTTCGCCGTTGAAACGCTGGCAGCGGGCAAGCAGGTTTCGGGTATAGTCCGGCGCGGCGGTGCGGGTTTTTTCATATTGTGCCGGCTGCGTGGCCCGGCCGGTATTGGCGGCGAAAGCGGCGTCTGCCAGAAAGCCGGCCAGACCAAGCGCAATGACGCCGGCAACGAGCGGTTTGCGGGATAATTTTCGGGACATTGTATTCTCCTTTGGCAAGAAGGGTGTTCGGGATAGGATGAAGAGATATTGTGCGCCTTGTGTATCCGGCCCGGTTTGTGTCGGCGCAAACAATGGGCGGCAGCAAATAAAAATGGCCGGGCAGGGATGAGCCGGCGGTGTATCGTATAATGTCTGCCAGTTATTTTTCCATTGGACAGCCATGAGCCCGCCGGCATTGCCTGAACCTGTTGCAAATCCGTTTGACGCCCTGCCTGCTGCCGTTAAAGAGGATATGGCGGTGCTGGACGGCCTGATTCGGGAACAGCTCTGTTCGGATGCCGCCTTGATCGGGCAGGTGGGCGGGCATATTGTCAATGCGGGCGGGAAACGTATCCGCCCTCTTTTGGTGATGCTGACGGCGCGCGCGCTGGGTTATGGCGGGCGGCGGCATCATATTTTGGCGGCGGTGGTGGAGCTGATTCATACGGCTTCGCTTTTGCATGATGATGTGGTGGATGAGGCTGCCTTGCGCCGCGGCGTGCCCAGCGCCAATGCCTGTTTTGGCAATGCGGCGGCGGTGCTGGTGGGCGATTTTATTCATACCCGCGCTTTCAGGATGATGCTTTCAGCCGGAGACTGGCAGGTGATGGAAATTCTGGCAGAGACGACCAATACGATTGCAGAAGGCGAGGTTATGCAGCTGATGCAGGCAGGTTGCGCCGGAGTGGATGAGGCTGCCTATTTCCGGATTATTTATGCCAAAACAGCCAGGCTGTTTGAGGCGGCGGCTTCGCTGGGGGCAATGGCCGCGCTTGCCCCGGAGCCGTTGCGCCGGGCATCGGCGGCTTGCGGGCGTGCTTTGGGCCTGGCTTTCCAGCTGGCGGATGATGCGCTGGATTATGCCGGCGGGGCGGCTTCTCTGGGCAAGGAGACCGGCAATGACTTGCGCGAGGGGAAAATGACGCTGCCGCTGATTTATCTGGCGCGGCACGGTACGGATACGCAAAAAAAACAGGTGCGCGAGTATATTGAGCAGGGGGAAAAAGCGCATTTTGGCGCGATTATGCGCGCGGTGCGCGAAAGCGGCGCGCTGGCTTATACGGCCTTGCAGGCGGAAAGCGAGGCAAAAAAGGCGCGGGAAGCGCTGAAAGCCTTTCCCGGTTCGCCCTGCCGGGACTGTCTGGAAGCATTGTGCCGGTTTGCTGCCGGGCGCCAATATTGAAAACGGTGTGCTTTTTTGGGTTTTTACATGCCGGAAATGGGGTAATTTGACCTAGGTCAATAGGACTTTTGCAATTTATAACGCATACTCAAAAAGCACTCTGCACTTTATCAAACATACAACCGAAAAGGGGAACCCTTATGAGTAACGAGACAGAAGTAGAGTTGGTTGATGCCTTTTACATGTTGATCGAAACGCTGAAGAACAACGGTATCAAGAATATCTACGGTATTCCTGGTATTCCGATCACGGCGCTTACCCGTTCATGGCAAGCTGAAGGCGGAAAATATTTTGGCTTCCGTCATGAAACCAATGCCGCTATGGCCGCCGGTGTTTCCGGTTATCTGACCGGCGTACCGGGTGTCTGCATGACCACCCCGGCTCCTGGCTTCCTGAACGGTCTGGCTGGCGCAGCCAATGCAACCACCAACGGCTGGCCGATGATTCTGTTGAGCGGTGCAGCAAACCGCCGCAATACGGATCTGCAACAAGGTGCTTTCGAGGAAATGGATCAGGTTAACGCTGCCCGTCCGCACGTTAAGGCTGCTTACAGCATTAACCACATCGAAGATATTCCGATCGCGATTACCCGTGCTGTCCGCACCGCTGTTTCCGGCCGTCCGGGCGCTGTTTATGTCAACCTTTCCCACGAAATGCTGACCGGCTCCCTGCCGGCAGACAAGGCAAAAGAACTGCTGTTCAAACCGGTTGACGTTACACCGAAGCAGCTGCCTGACCCGGCTGCTGTTACCCGCGCTGTTGAAATGCTCAAGAGCGCCAAGAAACCGCTGGTTCTGCTGGGTAAAGGCGCTGCCTACGCTCAGGCTGACGCCGACATCAAGGCTCTGATCGAAGAAACCGGTATGCCGTTCCTGCCGATGTCCATGGCTAAAGGCCTCCTGCCTGACAACCATGCGCAAAACGCAGGCGCTGTTCGTTCCTTCGTGCTGCCGGAAGCCGATGTTGTTCTCGTTGTTGGCGCACGTCTGAACTGGCTCCTGGGCAACGGTAAAGGCCGCACCTGGGGCAACCAGCTCAAGAAATTCATCCAGATCGATATCCTGCCGCAGGAGATCGACAGCAACGTGCCGATCGCAGCACCGCTGGTTGGCGACATTGCTTCCTGTATCGCTGCCCTGCGCAACGGCCTGAAAGGCGTGAAAGCTGATCCGGCATGGATGGATGCTATCAAGGGACGCGTTGCTGCAAGCCGTGAAAAACTGGCTGGCAAACTCGCAGCTCCGATGGGCGCAAACGGCATGAACTACCAAAATTCCGTCGGCGCTATCCGCAATGTTCTGGCCAAATATCCGGAAACCATCCTGGTTAACGAAGGCGCAAACGCTCTGGACAACACCCGTATGATTGTTGACCAATACCTGCCGCGCAAACGTGTTGACTCCGGTACATGGGGTATCATGGGTATCGGTATGGGCGCTTGTATCGGCGCTGCTGTTTCGACCGGTTCTTCTGTTGTTGCAGTTGAAGGCGACAGTGCTTTCGGCTTCAGCGGCATGGACCTCGAAACCATCGTTCGTTACAAACTGCCGGTATGCGTTTGCATCATGAACAACGGCGGTATCTACAAGGGTAACGAAGCCAACGCCGGCGGCTATGATGATCCGTCTCCGACGAGCTTCACGCCTGGCATCCGTTACGACAAGATGATTGAAGCTTTCGGCGGCAAGGGCTACAACGCTACCACACCGGCAGAAGTTGAAGCTGCTCTGGAAGAAGCTATCAAGTCCAAGAAACCGTGCCTGATCAACATTGTTCTGGATCCGGACGCTGGTGTTGAATCTGGCCGTATTTCCAATCTGAACATCGAACGGAAGAAAAAAGCCTAATAACTGAAAGCATTATCCGGCTTTGCCGGAACGCTTGAAGGTTTAAAGCATGTGCCTCCCGGACTTTTTGTCCGGGAGGCTTTTTTTTGCCGGCTTTTTATTTTTCGGGTATGGCTCACTGGTATTGAAAGCGGATGTATTTCCGGTTTTGTGAATATTGGATGGAAGAAAAAAGCCTGGTATCCAGGCTGGAAAAGCAGGCGGCTATTCTTTTTATTACATTTTTTCCGTATGGAAGGGGAAAGGCAGTTTTTGCGTCCGGGAGGGATAAATAGAGGCAAAATGCGCGATAAATGGCGGAAAGAAGGGGAGAACCCGGCACAAAGAAAAAAACAGAATGCGCAACCCCTGCGGCCCGTGCAAAAAAAATCCTTCCCTGGAATCCATTATCAGCTGTCCTGGAGTCATCCTGTTCTGAACAGGATGACTCCAGGACAGTTTTAAATAGAGCGTCCTTGCCTGATTGGCCGCCTGTGTTCCCCTGCCAGGCCGGCAGCGGTTCTCCCGCTGTTGTCTGCTTCAATTTTTCTGCTGTTACGCGTTACGCATATCGCGGCATGTCCGAGGTTTTACTTTCGTTGTGACGGATAAACCGGCTGCGCGGGTTCCTTGCGCATTTCCGGGGATTACTGGTGCACTCTCCGGGCAAACCGGAAAATGCCGCCTGTGGGAAGGGCGGTTGCATGATCGTTTTTTATGCTTTGTAAAGCATAAAAGGAGGTGTCAGCTACCGCGAGGCATTTTGTATTGCATCTTGTGTGTTGCCTTTGGCGCAATTTTGCTGCAAGAGGTGAAAAGGGGGATGTTTTCTGTTTGTCTCGCCTGATATCCTGGTTTATTGCGCGGCACGCCGGTTTTTGATGGCTGGGGGGGGGAAAATTGCGCAAGCCAGACGCCGGTAATGGAGTTTTTTTCTTTGTGTCGCTTATTTGGGAGAGGAATGGCGGCGCAGGGGTATTTTCGCGTTTTTGCTTTTGTCCTTTGATGGGATGGGCCGGAAAATGCGGCAAGGCCAGGCGGAGGGGCAGGCGGATTGGTTTTGCCTGCTTTGGCGGGAGCAGGGATTGCTGGAGGAGGGCGGGCTTTTCTTTTTCAGGTTTTTGCCAGCCGGTAGCTTTCGTCAATGTGGGCGGCTATTTCGGGCCAGTCAATATCGCTTTTCAGATGAAGTGTTATCCAGTGTTTTTTGTTCATGTGCCAGGCGGGGAAATATTTTTTTCCGTCAACGAGCTGTTTTATTTTTTCCGGTGGCGCTTTGAGATTGAGGATTTCTGTTTTTTCACTGCCGTTCAGGCCGATTTTGTTTTTTTCCACACTTAGGAGAACGGCATACCATTTCCTGTTGTCTGTACGGCGAATGACGGCGTTTTCAGGAAATTTTTCCCAGAGATATTCAGGCTGGTTTTGGTATTGTTCGTTGATATACCGGATGATTTTGGCGGCGTTGTCACTCCGGAATATTTTCTTTTCGAAGCAGTTTTCGGCAATGGCTTGCAGAACGGCAAAGAAGGCGGTGCGCACTTTTCCGACAAAGCTGCCTGCTGCCTGTTGCGAAAGGTGCAGGGTGTATTCTTCTTCTGTATCGGGATCGATTACCCTGGTGCGAACCTGGCCGTTTGGGTCGATAAGCACTATCAGGGTAAATTGGTTGTCAGCGATCGGGCAGGTGTAAATATAGGTTTCTTTGCAGCGGACAAAGCCAAAACCGGCAAGCCGCTCAAAAAGCGGTATTTTGTTGTTGAAGGGGCTGTCAGCAATCATGGCCGGTTGGGATATAAATGGAGAAGATGGGTTCCCGGCAGCTGTCATTCCGTGAAAGAGGCGCAGGGCTGCCGTGATATGATGCAGTTTCCGGATATTGGAAGGAAGAAAATGACAAGCGAAACATGCAAGTGCCCTGTATGCAATGCACCCTCAACATTAAATGACGGGGGGGTTCAGTGCGGCGGCTGTCAAATGACTTTGCCGGTGGATGATTATAACAGGCTGCGCGACAGGCTGGCCGATACTGCCCGGCTTGATGCTCTGGTATCCAACCAGTGGCGGATTGCCCGGAGAATCCGGGAGGGGAATACTTCTTATCTGGTAAACGGATGGCAGAGCCAATATAGTAATTGGCACAGCGATTACCGCGCTGCCATCAACGAAGCCATGAAAATAATGGGCATCAGGGTTGGGGACGAATAGACCAAACCGGCAGATTTGAATTTGCCTGCTATTTTATGGATTTGCCGGGGCTGACGCCTGCGGCAGCAGCATAAAAAAGCCGGAAGAGAATTTCTCTTCCGGCCGGATAGGATGGCTGGCGGTGTTATTTGAGGGCGTTCTCAAAAAAACCGGTGACCATTTTCTGGAAGTAGTCGCCATAATGTTCTGTCATGGCATCCATGTGCCGCCCGTATTTGATGATTTCAATCTGTTTGGGCTCTTTGGCTTCGGCATAGAGCCTTTGGGATTCGGTATAGCTGGTAATCTTGTCGTGGTCGCCGTGAAGGATGAGCAGCGGGATGGGCGAGAGTTTGCCAACGACCGGGCCACCGCTGTAAATGTCGTCCTGTTCATAGCCGTAGCCTTCGCCGGGGCGTCTGTCATCAACCATGGATGAATAGGAGTAAAAGGCGGCTTCTGTGACAACGGCGCGGATGCCTTCAGGCCGGGCAACGGCAGCGGCAATGGCAACCGAGCCGCCCATGCTTTGGCCGTAAATGAAGATTTTATTGGTGTCGATATCGGTGCGGGTACGGATGTATTCCAGCGCGGCAACAGCGCTTTCATAGATGCCTTTGGGTTCGGCTGTGCCGAAGGATTTGCCAAAGCCGAGGTAATCGAAGACAAAAACGTTGTAGCCCTGATCCGGCAGCCATCCGGCAAAGTGCCAGTGGGAGGAGATGTTGCCGGAGTTGCTGTGCATGTGGACAACGGTGCCTTTGGCTTCTTGGGTGGAAAGCCCGTTGGCGGCAGGAATGAACCAGCCGCTCAGGGCTGCGCCGTTTTTGCCGGGAAAACGGACGGGTTCAAAGGAAAGGCCAAACCGTTCCGGGGTGGAGCCGGGGATGTTGTCGGGGTAAAGGATACGCTTGTACATAGGTTGCTCAAGGAGTGAGGATCAAAAATCGCAGCCTGGACTGCACTGCGCCCAAAGCCGCCGGCTGGCCGGCAGGATTCTGGGGAAATTATAGCATTGGCCTGTGCGGATATCGGCAGCAGCGGGGGATTAATCAGTCTGCGTTTCGTTCTTTTTGGCGTTTTGCAGGAAAAAGGCGGTCATGGCGTCCCGGTAGAGGCTGCCGTGGCGTTCGGTCATGGCGTCCACATGTTCGCCTTTGTCAATGGTGATAAGTTTTGCGGTTGCGCCGGCTTCGGCCAGCAGGCGGACAGAATGGGAATAAGGCACAACCTGGTCTTGGCGGCTATGGATGAGAAGGAGCGGGATGGGGGCAAGCCGGGTAATGAAGGCGGCAGCGGTGCAGGTATCGTCCAGCAGGCCGCCCATGCCGGGGAGTTTGTCGTTCATCCAGGCTGAATAGGAATATGCGGGCGCTTCGGCCAGTACGGCGCGGATGCCCAGGGGGCTGGCGGCAGCGCTGGCGATGGCAAGCATCCCGCCCAGGCTTTGTCCGAAGATGAAAAGGTTTTCCTGGCCGATATCCGGGCGGCTTCGCACATGGCAGATGGCTGCCACGGCGTCTTCAAAGATGCCTCTGGGTTCCGGCTGCCCGCCAGAGCGGCCAAAACCGCGGTAATCGAATTCAAACAGGTTGAATCCCTGCCGGGGCAGCCATTCGGCAAATTGCCAGTGGGCGGTCATGTTTTGCGCATTGCCGTGCATGTGGATGACGGTGCCTTGGGCTTTTTTGGCGGAAAGGCCGTTGGCAGCCGGGATAAACCAGCTGTTTAAGGGAGTGCCGTCTGCGCCGGGGAAGGTGGTTTCTTCGTAGGCCAGCCCGGCGCGGGCAGGAGAATCGTAGGGGATGCGGTCGGGAAAATAAAATGAACGGTACATGGCAGGCAAAAGGTGAAATCGGGAAAGGATGGGAAGGCCTATTGTAGCATTGGCTGTTGTGGCAGCAGGTTTGCCGGTATCCAGTTTGGAAAAGAAGTGCCGGGATGGGTTTTGCGGATGGTCAATTTGTTTTTTGTTTGTTACAATAGTGCGCCTTTGCAGCAGAATGGAAAAAGAAGGCTGCAAGGGATGAACAGACAGTCGGGGTGTAGCTTAGCCTGGTAGAGCGCTACGTTCGGGACGTAGAGGCCGGAGGTTCGAATCCTCTCACCCCGACCAGTCAGACAAGATTGCTGCGCCTGCGGCTTTTGCAGGAACGCGGCGTTTTTTTTATTGCTTTAACCAGTTAAACCGGGATTTGTATGGGCCAAGACGCGATTAAGTTTACCAGCGGCGAGTATGTGCCGATCGAGATGCACAAGGTTCGTATTGTGCAGAAGCTGAACCTGCTGCCTGTGGAGGAGCGCTTAAAGGCGATGGAAGACGCGGGGTTCAATACGTTTTTACTCCAGAATCGCGATGTGTTCATGGATATGCTCACAGACAGCGGCACCAACGCCATGTCTGACAGGCAGCTTGCTTCGATGATGGTGGCAGACGATGCCTATGCCGGTTCGGAGTCATTTAACCGCCTGGCCGAGGCAGTGGAAGAGGTATTTAATACCCGCTATTTTCTCCCTGCCCACCAGGGCCGGGCGGCGGAACATATTATTTCCCAGGTGTTTGTCGGCAAGGATGGCGTAGTGCCGATGAATTTCCACTTTACGACGACGAAGGCGCATATTGAATATGCCGGCGGCAGCGTCAGCGAGGTGTTTACGGATGACGCGCTGGTTATTAAATCGGACAAGCCGTTCAAGGGCAATGTGGATATCGGCAAACTTAAAGCCGTTATTAAAAAGCATGGCAAGGAAAAAATTCCCTATATCCGTCTGGAGGCCGGTACCAATCTGATCGGCGGGCAGCCGTTCTCGATTGAGAATATGCGGGAGGTGCGCAAGGTTGCTGATGAAAACGGGCTGATGATTGTGCTGGATGTGAGCCTGGTTGGCGAAAATGTGTATTTCATCAAGACGCGCGAGCCGGAATTCAAGGACAAGAGCGTCAAGGAAATTCTCCATACGATGTGCGGCCTGGCCGATATCCTGTATTTTTCCAGCCGGAAGATTGGCTGCGCACGCGGGGGCGGCATTGCCACGAATAACCGCGAGCTGTATCTGAAGATGCGCGATCTGATTCCGCTGTTTGAAGGGTTCCTGACTTATGGCGGCATGTCGGTGCGCGAGATTGAGGCTATGGCAGTGGGCTTGCGTGAAGCGCTGGACTGGAATGTGATCAAGCATTCTCCGGAGTTTATCCGTTATCTGGTCAACAGCCTGGATGCCTATGGGGTTCCGGTGATTACGCCCGCAGGCGGCCTGGGCGCACATATTGATGCAGCCGGCTTTTTGCCGCATTTGAAATCGACCGATTATCCGGCAGGCGCCTTGGCGGCAGCGCTCTTTATTGTTTCCGGCGTGCGCGGTATGGAACGGGGAACTATTTCCATGGATCGCGATGCGCAGGGCAACGATGTGCCTTCAGAAGTGGAATTGCTGCGTCTGGCTATGCCGCGCCGGGTTTTTACTCTTTCGCAGGTAAAATATGCGGAAGATCGGATCAAGTGGCTGTGGGAAAACCGTTCGCTGGTGGGCGGGCTGCGTTTTGTGGAAGAACCGAAGGTGCTGCGCTTTTTCCTGGGCCGCCTGGAGGCTTCTTCGGACTGGCCGCAAAAACTGGTGGCCAGGTTCAAGGCCGATTTTGGCGACAGCCTGTAAGCGCAGAAGCTGCCCAGGTTGACGAACCTAAAGAAGGCGGAAATAACGGCAACCGGAGACGGTTGCCGTTTTGTTTGGGAATGCCGGAAAAAAGCCGGTAAAGAGAACGGGAGAAAGGAAAGACGATGCCGAAGTTTTCAGCCAATCTGACAATGCTTTTTACAGAGCTTCCCTTTATGGCGCGTTTCAGGGCGGCGGCCAAAGCCGGTTTCAAGGGGGTTGAGGTGCAGTTCCCTTATGCGTTTGATCTGGAGAGGATAGCTGAAGAGCTGCAATCTTCCCGGCTTGAGATGGTGCTTTTTAATCTTCCTGCCGGGGATTGGGAAAAAGGCGACCGGGGGCTGGCGGCCAACCCGGATCGGGTGGGAGAGTTTCAGGACGGCGTGGGGCGCGCGCTGGAAGCGGCGGCCAAACTGGGGGTGCGGCAGATGAATTGCCTGGGCGGCCTTGCGCCCTGCGGCGTTTCGGAGGAACGGATTTACCGCACGTTTGCCGATAACCTGAAATTTGCAGGCGAGGCGTTGAAACGGGCCGGTTTGCGCCTGCTGGTGGAGCCGGTCAACAGTCTGGATGTGCCGGGTGCTTACCTGGTGCATACGGAAAAGGCGCTGCAACTGATTAAGGACTGCGGTTCGGACAATGTGTTTCTCCAGCATGACCTTTACCACCGGCAGCGCATGGAAGGCGAATTGGCCAATACGCTTTGCGAGCATATCAATATGATCCGGCATATCCAGATAGCGGATACGCCGGGGCGTCATGAGCCGGGAACAGGAGAAATCAATTACCGTTTTCTTTTCGGGGTGCTGGACCGGCTGGGGTATGACGGCTGGGTTGGCTGCGAATACCATCCGAAAACCACAACGGAAGCCGGGCTGGGCTGGCTGGCTTCCCACGGGATGGCTGACGGGAAGACGCCTTGTTGCCCGCAGGCATGATATTGCGCGAAAGCTTCCGGCTGTGGTAAAAAAAGCGTGATGTATGGGGGCTGTCTTTCGCGGCGTTTCCCGGTAACAGGGCCGGCGCGGCTGTGCGGCCTGGGTGGATTTTTTTGATCGGGGGAAATCATGCGACGCCAACGCAAGGCAAAGGTGGTAGCGACGCTGGGGCCGGCCAGCTCGGACAGGGAGACGATCCGGGCGCTTTTTGAGGCCGGTGTAGATGTGTTCCGTTTCAATTTCAGCCATGGCACGCAGGAAGAGCATCGCGCGCGTTACGAGATTGTGCGCGAAGTGGAGCGGCAGGTGGGCCGCCCCATTGGTATCCTGGCGGATTTGCAGGGGCCCAAGCTGCGTGTGGGGCGCTTTGCCGCCAAAGAGGTTGAGCTGGTGCGCGGCAGGGAATTTACTTTTGACCGCAATCCGGCAGACGGCGATGAAAACCGGGTATGTTTGCCGCATCCGGAATTGTTCAACCTGATGTCGGCGGGCCATTCCATTTCGCTCAATGACGGCAGGGTGCGCCTTCGGGTAAAGGAGAGCGATGCCGAAAGGATTAAAACAGAAGTGGTTATCGGCGGGCCGGTTTCCGACAGGAAAGGGGTCAATGTGCCGGATGTGGTGCTGCCTATTCCTATCCTGACAGAAAAAGACCGGCAGGATCTGGAATTTGCGCTCTCGCTGGGCGTGGACTGGGTTGCCTTGTCTTTTGTGCAGCGGCCGGAAGATTTGCATGAGGCGCGCAGGCTGATTAACGGCCGCGCCGGGTTGATGACGAAGCTGGAAAAGCCTTCGGCGCTGGAGCAGCTGGACGAGATTGTGAGTGCTTCGGATGCCGTAATGGTGGCGCGGGGAGACCTGGGGGTAGAGCTGCCGCCGGAGCAGGTGCCCGGCGCGCAAAAGCGCATCCTGCGTGCCTGCCGCCATTTTGGCAAGCCGAGTATTGTGGCGACGCAGATGCTGGAATCCATGGTGTTTTCTCCCACACCGACGCGGGCGGAAGCCTCGGATGTTGCGAGCGCTATTTATGACGGAACGGATGCCGTCATGCTCTCGGCAGAATCTGCCAGCGGCGCTTATCCGGTACAGGCGGTTTCCATGATGGACCGGATTATCAACGAGGTGGAACGCGATCCCATTTATCCGAAAATGATCAATGCCCAGCATGAAATGCTGCTGCCTTCCCCGCGCGACGCTATTTTTGTGGCGTTAAGTGCTGTTACCCACATTATCCGGGCGGTGGCAACGGTGACGTACACGGATTCCGGCAGCACCAGCCTGTGGGCGGCGCGGGAACGGCCGATGGCGCCGATTCTCAGTATTACGCCGCATCTGGCAACTGCCCGCCGCCTGGCGCTGGCCTGGGGCGTGCATTCGATGGTGATTGGCCGGGATGTGGAAAATGTGCACGAGATGGTGGATATTGCCTGCCGCATGGCTTTTACAGAAGGTTTTGGCCTGGCCGGAGACCAGATTGCCATTGCCGCCGGGATGCCGTTCGGGGAAACCGGTAATACCAATTTGCTGAGGGTGGCTGAAATTCCGGCATCGTACCGGAAGTAAACGCCTGTACCGGAAAAAACAGGGCGGTATGCCCTGTTTTTTTTATGCCGGGAGGGAGGGCGGAAAAACAAGGAAGAAGACAGGAGAGAGCGGATGGACAAAGAAAAGGAAATGCTTATATCTGGCAGGGAAGGGCATTTTTCCTTTGTCGTTGGGCAGGAGCATACGGCGCGCAGCGTGGGCAGCGGCCAGCGGGATGAGCTGGCTACGCCTGCATTGGCTGCCTTTTTTGAGGCGGCGGCACAGGCGGCGGCAGCGCCTTGTCTGGCAGAAGGAGAGCAGACAGTCGGTGTGCGTCTGGCACTGTCGCATACGGCGGCGACGCCGGTGGGTATGGCGGTGAGCGTTTGCGCCAGGCTGGTTTCTGTCAGGGGGCGGGAACTGGTTTTTCAACTGTCGGCCCGCGATGAGACGGAAGAAATCGCATCCGGCGAACATGTCCGGATGCTGGCGAAGGCAGCGGTGATGGACAGATTGTTGCAAAAAAAATACAAAAGACGGAAAGGTACCGAAAAAAGCATGGAAGAGTGTCCGCAATCTGCCTGAACAGGGGATGAAAAGCCTATTGATTGGTATGCGTCGGAATGGGATAAAAAAATCTAATCTTGACCAAGGTCATTTTCAGGGCACATTTGTTTCCGCACAATAGGCACGCTAGACCGCAAATTGGAGTTGGTTTGCGGTTGGTTTAATAGCAAGCGTGCATGGTCCGGCAGTAAGCGGAGGCAGCAACATCCGTAGAGGCCATGTTTAATTTTATAGGAGAGTAGAACTATGGCTACACAAGAAAAGTATCCAAATCGGTGGGTACAGTTGATTCTCGGTATCATTTGTATGGCTACCGTGGCCAACTGCCAATACGGCTGGACGCTGTTCGTTGCTCCGATCCAGGATAAGTATCACTGGGCACGTGCATCCATTCAGCTGTCATTTACCATCTTCATCTTCTTCGAAACCTGGCTGGTTCCGATTGAAGGATGGGCGGTTGACAAATTCGGCCCAAGGCCGGTTATTGCTTTTGGCGCAATCCTGGCAACGATTGGCTGGATTATTTATTCCATCGCTTCCTCGCTTGCCGTACTGTACTTCGCTTCCATCATTACTGGTGCCGGCGCTGGTGCTGTTTATGGTACTTCCACGGGTAACGCGCTGAAATGGTTCCCGGACAAGCGGGGTCTGGCTTCAGGTCTGACGGCGGCGGGTTTCGGCGGTGGTGCTGCACTGACCGTTATTCCGGTTGCCAACATGATCAACAGCTCCGGCTATGAACGCGCTTTCCTGGTATTCGGTATCATCCAGGGTATCATCATCTTCATTGCTGCCATGTTCATGCCCCGCGCCAAGCTGCCGCCGGGTACGAAGGCTGTACCGCGCGTTGTTTCCAGCAAGAAGGATTACACGCCGACCCAAATCGTACGTGAACCGCTCTTCTGGCTCATCTACATCTGCTTCGTTGGTGTGGCTTCCGGCGGTATCATGGCAACGGCTTCTTTCGGCCCGGTTTCCCGTGACTACGGTCTTTCCCGTATTCCGGTTACCCTGATGGGCGTAACCCTGCCGCTGCTGACGATGGCAATGTCTCTTGACAACATGGCTAACGGTCTGACCCGTCCGCTGTGCGGTTACCTCTCTGACCGCTTCGGTCGTGAAAACATCATGTTCCTGGTGTTCATGGGTGAAGGCTTCGCTCTGCTGGGTCTGATGGCTTACGGCCGTACGATTGTCGGCTTCATGCTTTGCGCAGCACTGACCTTCGCCTTCTGGGGTGAAATCTTCTCGCTGTTCCCGTCCATGTGTGCTGACACCTTCGGTGTGAAGAACGCTGCGGGTAACGCAGGTACGCTGTACACGGCGAAAGGTACTTCGTCGCTTCTGGTTCCGCTGGCATCCGGTCTGTCGGCAGGCGGTAACTGGGACCGCACGTTTATCCTGTCCGCATGTATCGCATTCACCTGCTCCTGCCTGGCCTTCTTTGTCCTGAAACCGTGGCGCCGCCGCTTCATCCTCAACAACAATGCAGAGGTTGAAGCAGCAGAAGCCGCAGCAGGAAGGGCTGCAGCCTAAGAAAAGCGTGAGTCAGGCTCTTTTGCTGAAAGATACCTGACCAGCTTGAGTGCATAAAGCGGTAGCGTTTCGGCGCTACCGCTTTTTTTATGTATATCAGCCGGCCTTGCGCCGGTTTTTATGTTGGCTTTTCTTTTATTTGTTGAGGGAAGGATTTTTCAAGGTGAGAAGAATGAAAGAAAACGATACAGTACGCCCGGCAAGAAAGGGTGTACACAGTCAGGAAGCCGGAAAAACAGAAGGCACTGAAAGATTTTGCCGTGAGGGAGCGGCTGTTGCAGGTTGAAAGGAAAATGGTTTTGTTTGCTGCAGGAGAAAAAGTGAAAAGTGGCAGGCAGGATTGCCGCCTTTTGTTTACTGCGGAAAAGCAGGAAGCTGGAAAGGGCTTGCTCCGTATGGCAGATCTGACGGCAGGTGTTGAGGAAATCCCGTTACAACCGCTTATTCGGATAATGAAGCATGGGCTGTGTTTTTGCACAGGCTATATTTTTGCTTTCGCATGAGGTGCGGTATGGATGGCGCAGGGGAAGCGGTTTGTGCCAGGCGGAAGCATCCTGGGCTGAAAATAAAAAAACGCTTTCCTCCATTTTATCTATCAAACGGTGATGCCGGGTGCAGGGAATGCCCGCATTTTTGTTTCTGCCTGCTGTTATCCCTCTGCTTGTGTGGAAAGGGGATACATTTTTTGGGGGTTGTTCCAAAATAAGCCGTTTTTTTATTCGTATCGTTTTCGGTTTGGCGTGGAGAACTGCCTGAAAAAACAAAACATCAGGCGAGACAAACAGAAAACACCCCTCTTTTCACCTCTTGCAGCAAAATTGCGCCAAAGGCAACACACAAGATGCAATACAAAATGCCTCGCGGTAGCTGACACCTCCTTTTATGCTTTACAAAGCATAAAAAACGATCATGCAACCGCCCTTCCCACAGGCGGCATTTTCCGGTTTGCCCGGAGAGTGCACCAGTAATCCCCGGAAATGCGCAAGGAACCCGCGCAGCCGGTTTATCCGTCACAACGAAAGTAAAACCTCGGACATGCCGCGATATGCGTAACGCGTAACAGCAGAAAAATTGAAGCAGACAACAGCGGGAGAACCGCTGCCGGCCTGGCAGGGGAACACAGGCGGCCAATCAGGCAAGGACGCTCTATTTAAAACTGTCCTGGAGTCATCCTGTTCTGAACAGGATGACTCCAGGACAGCTGATAATGGATTCCAGGGGAGGATTTTTTTTTTTTTTTTTTTTTTTTTTTTTTTTTTTTTTTTTTTTTTTTTTTTTT
>JAMPAN010000001.1:245023-334581 GCA_023667225.1 Oxalobacter formigenes
CGGTTGATTTCGGGTTGTTCGCTGTCCATGTCAACCAGAAGCAGCCGGGCTTTCCAGGCAGGATGTGGTGCGCAGGTTTTTCTTTGCCTGCAATGTCATCATGAGTTTGCCTTTGCCTTCTTCTGGTGCGCTGGCGGTCTCTTTGGCGTTACGGCGAAAGGTTATGGATGCTATTGCTGCTTCGGGCGGCTGGATACCGTTTGCGCGTTATATGGAGATGGCGTTGTATGAACCGGGCCTGGGGTATTACCAGCGGGCAGCTTCATTGGGCAGGGATGGCGATTTTGTGACGGCTCCGGAAATCTCTTCCCTGTTCGGGCAGACGCTGGCGCAGGCGGTTTTGCCTTTTTTGGAACAGTCTGCTTTCTTTTTGCTTGAGCTTGGCGCAGGCAGCGGCAAGCTGGCGCACGATATGTTGTCTGAATGGGCGCGGGCAGGCGCAGTGCCTGAAGATTATGCTATTTTGGAAGTTTCACCGGCAATGCGGATGAGGCAACAGGAGCGGCTTTCGGCTTTTCCGCAGGTGCGCTGGCTTTCTGCGCTGCCCAAGGCGTTTACGGGCGTTGTTTTGGCCAATGAGGTGCTGGATGCCATGCCGGTTCACCGGATAGTCAGAAGGGGCGGCCGCTGGCAGGAGCTGGGTGTGGGCGTATCAGCGGGAGGGCTGGTTTTCCGTGAACAACCGGCCAGCGCCATCGTGCGGGAGGCGGCAGCGCGGCAGATACCGGACGCGGAAGCGCTGCCGGAGGGGTATGTGACGGAGGTGCATGTTTATGCCTGTGCGCTGGTGCGGTCGCTGGCGGCTATGCAGCTGGCGGGAGGGGGAAGCGCGGCAGTTCTGATTGATTACGGTTATCCGGCGCGGGAGTATTATCTGCCAAAGCGGCGCGATGGCACGCTGTTGTCCTGTTACCGTCACCGGACGCATTCTGATACTCTTTGGCAGGCCGGATTGCAGGATATAACGGCTCATGTGGATTTTACGGCAATTGCGGGGGCCGCCATGGAAAGCGGGCTGGATTTGCTGTGCTATGCGAGCCAGGCGGATTTTTTGCTGGCAGGGGGAATAACGGAGCGTCTGGCGCAGTTATCGCCGCCGGGGACGGCGCGTTATCTTGCGGGCGCCAACGAGGCCAACCGGCTGCTGTCGCCGGCGGAAATGGGGGAGCTTTTCAAGGTGATGGTAATTGGCAACCTGGATTTGCCTCCCCATTTGGCTGCGGCCGACCGCAGCGAAAGGCTGTAACGCGCAGGGAATGGATTTTTCCTAGTGTGCGGCAGCGGCCAGGATTTTTCTGGGCACGGGGGCAGACAGGATGTATTTGGGGTCAACTTTGTCGCGGCGCATATCCATTTTCCAGCCGCTTCTGCCGGTGGACATTTCGGCCCAGCCTGTCATGTGGATGGTGACAGGAATTTCGATACCGGCTGTTTTTTTGTCGTGCATCTGGAGATAGGTGTGGATGGCGACCTGTTCCATGATTTTCTGGGCGGGCAGGGAGCAGCCGTCGCGGAGGTAGGCGCGGGCTTTGGGGTTTTCAAAGACTTTCTGCCAGTCGGTTTCTCCGGGGGCAGTGCGGTAGAGGCCCTGCATGAACTGTTTTGCGCCGTTTTCGCCTTCTGCCAGGTTCAAATCAAAGTTGTAGCGGATGACATAGCTCCATATTCCCGGCAGGGATTCGATTTTTTCATAGCCGTCCAGTGTGAGCCATTTGCACTGGTAGGCGGTGGAAAGCAGTTGTTTGACGTTTTCCTCGTTGGGGCGGGCGCAGCCTGTCAGGAGAAGGGCTGCCAGCAAAAGGCCGATGATGCCCAGTCTGAAGGGAAAGGGTTTTGCGGTGTTTTCTGCGGTAGTGGTTTTCATGGAACAAGATGATGAATGACCGGAAAAGAACCCGGCTCAACCGGGCCTGCAAAAATGACAGGTAGTATAAAGCACAATGCCGCCGCATAGCGTATGCCCGGTGTTTTTTTCATTTTTGTCTTTGCGGGCGGCTAGACGCCCCAGACGATCTCGCGTTCTTTTTTCAGGGCGGTGCGAAGCATTTGCAGGAAGGGGAAGGCGCGTGCCGAGAAGGGGACGGGTCTTTCCGGGGGCGGGGGAGGCGGCGCTTTTTCTTCGCAGGGGTCTTCTTCCTCTTCTTCTTCATCGTTGAAAAAGGCTTCTTCGGCTTCTTTCCGGAGGCGTTCTTCTTCTTCGCGCTCGGCTTTTTCGCGTTCTTCCCTTTCTTTGGCTTCTTCTATTTTTTTGCGGGCGATTTCGGCTTCAAGAATCCGGATGGCTTCGGGCATTTCTTCTACGGTGATGATGCCCTGGATGGTGTCTTTTCCGAAAAGGTCGAGGATTTGCATGGCATTTTCCTCGAACATGAAGAGGTTGCCTGTGGCTTTGGATTTGAAGGTGACCAGCATGTGTTGTCTCCTGTTTCAGGGTATGGCGGGGTGTTGTCTGTCAGGGGGTATGGAGGATTCTCCGGTACTGGATGGCTTCGGCAATGTGCCGCTGTCCGATACGGGGTTCTTCGCCAATGTCTGCAATGGTGCGGGCGACACGCAGAACCCGGTGGTAGGCGCGCGCCGACCAGTTGAGTTTTGTCATGGCCTGTTTGAGCCAGGCTTCTCCTTTTTCATCCGGCCTGCAAAGGATATCAATTTCCGGCGGCAGAAGCCGGCAGTTGGGTTTGCCCTGCCGGTTGTGCTGCAAAAGGCGGGCGCGGGCAACGCGGGAGGCAATACGGGCGGAAGGTTCGCCAGGAGAGGGCGTCATCAGTTCGGCCTGGGTTAGTGCCGGGATGGTTATCTGAATGTCAATTCTGTCCAGAAGGGGGCCTGATAGCCGTGCCTGGTAACGCCTGACGGTATCCGGGGCGCAGCGGCACCGGCCGGTGTCATGCCCGAAGTAGCCGCAGGGGCAGGGGTTCATGGCGGCGATGAGCTGAAAGCGTGCCGGGAAGGTTGCCTGCCGTGCTGCGCGCGAGATGGTGATGGCACCGGATTCCAGAGGCTCGCGCAGGACTTCCAGCACCCGGCGGTCGAATTCCGGGAGTTCATCGAGGAAGAGGATGCCGCCATGTGCAAGGGAGATTTCCCCAGGGCGGGGCGTGCTGCCGCCGCCAACCAGGGCAACGCCCGATGCGGTATGGTGCGGGGAGCGGAAGGGACGGATTTTCCAGCGGGAGGCATCAAAGCGGCCGGTCAGGGACTGGATGGCTGCCGATTCCAGAGCTTCTTCATCTGTCATGGGCGGGAGAATGCCGGGAAGGCGGGCGGCCAGCATGGTTTTGCCGGCTCCCGGCGGGCCGCTCATCAATACGTTATGGCCGCCGGCGGCTGCAATTTCAAGCGCGCGTTTTGCCTGTGCCTGGCCTTTGACTTCGGCAAAGTCCGGACAGGAGGGCGCACAAACCGGCATGGCATCCTGATACGGTTTCAGGCGGCACTCCGGCGCATCCGAACTGAAGTGGGCGCAGACTTCCAGCAAGGATTCGGCAGGAAGGATGGTGATGCCGCCTGCCAGGGCGGCTTCTTTTGCATTGCCGGCGGGCAGGATGAAGGCGGCCTGTTGGCGCCGGGTTTCGCCGGATTGCCGCATGGCGACGGCCATAGCCAGGGCGCCCCGTATGGGGCGAAGGCCGCCGGAGAGTGAAAGCTCTCCTGCAAATTCATAGCATTGCAGGTTTTCTTCCGGTATCTGGCCTGATGCGGCCAGGATGCCCAGGGCAATGGGGAGATCAAACCGGCCGGATTCCTTGGGCAGGTCTGCCGGGGCCAGGTTGACGGTGATTCTTTTTGCCGGGAAATCAAAGCGGGCGTTTTGTATGGCGGCCCTGACCCGTTCCCTGGCTTCCTTGACTTCGGTTTCTGCCAGGCCGACGATGGCAAAGGAGGGCAGGCCGTTGGCCAGATGCACTTCAACGGTGACTTCCGGCGCGCTGATGCCGGCGAGTGCCCGGCTTTTCAGGATGGCAAGGCTCATGCGTCGGGAAGCTCAATCAGCCGGTTTTTCCTGCTGTTTTTCCAGTTTGTCTATCCTGGCTTCCAGCCGGCTGACCTGTTCGCGCAGCCGGGAAAGGAGGAGGGCCTGCGCTTCGTATTCTTCGCGGGGAACCATATCCAGGCGGGAAAGCGCCTGGGTGATCAGGGCGCGCAGGTTTTTTTCAATATCCCTGACAGGCGTTTGCTCAACTATTTGGCTGATGCGGGATTGCCAGTCTTCAAAAAGGTTTTTTTTGTCCATGTTTGTCATTTTTCCCGGCGGCCGGGTGCAGGTATGCCGGCGGACGCCGGCAGGGGTTATTTTATCGGCACTGCGCTTTTCAGGAAAGGCAAAAGGGAGGAATAAGGGCAATCTGCACAGGTTTTCTTTTTTTGTGTCAAACTTGGCGTTAAGGATAAGGCAATCTGCCTGGCGGCGCCCTTGATAAAATGAAAGGTTCCCTCATATTAATGGAGCTGTCTGTCTAATGAAAACGGAAGCGCTTTGGCGCATCACAAGAGGATGATATGGATCCCCGTCTGGTTACGGCCCTAAACGGCCCGCTCCTTGAGCTGGAAAAGAAGATTATTGAGGCGACGCCGGCTATCGAAAGGTGGTTTCGCCTGGAATGGCAGGATCATACCCCGCCGTTTTATTGTTCGGTGGATTTGCGCAATGCCGGTTTCAAGCTGGCTCCGGTGGATACCAACCTGTTTCCGGGAGGTTTTAACAATCTTTCGGCAGAAATGGCCCCGCTGGCGGTGCAGGCAACGATGGCGGCCATTGAGAAATATTGCCCGGATGCCAAGAATCTGCTGCTGGTGCCTGAAAACCATACCCGCAACGGGTATTATCTGGAGAATCTGGCGCGTTTGATCAAATTGATGCGCATGGCAGGACTGAATGTACGGCTGGGGTCGCTTTCAAAAGAAATGACCGGCCCGACAGAACTTACGCTGCCGGACGGTTCTGTCCATGTGATTGAGCCGCTCATGAGAATTAATAACGGCAGGCGGGCCGGGCTGACGGATTTCAATCCCTGTACGATTCTGCTTAACAACGATTTGAGCGCAGGCAGCCCGGAAATACTGGATCAGATTTACGAGCAGAGCCTTTTCCCGCCGCTCCATGCCGGCTGGACGATTCGCCGAAAGAGCAACCATTTTGCCGCTTATGATGATGTGGCCAGGCGGTTTGCCAGGCTGATCGGGGTGGATTCCTGGATTGTCAATCCTTTTTTCAGCCATTGCAGCGGCATTGATTTTGCGGCCAGGGAGAGCGGAGAATGTCTGGCGGCCAATGTGAATACGGTGTTGACGAAGATTAGGCGCAAATACAAGGAATACGGGATTGCCGAAAAGCCGTTTGTCATTGTCAAGGCGGATGCCGGGACGTATGGCATGGGGGTAATGACGGTAACGGATGCCAGCGAGGTTGAGAGCCTGAACCGCAAGCAGCGCAACAAGATGTCGGTTGTCAAGGACGGGCTTGAGGTCAGCGATGTGATTATCCAGGAAGGGGTGCATTCTTTTGAGCGTATTGACAATGCGGTTGCCGAACCGGTGGTGTATATGATTGACCGCTATGTGGTGGGCGGTTTTTACCGGGTTCACGACCAGCGGAGCGAAACGGAAAACCTGAATGCTCCCGGCGCCCATTTTGTGCCGCTGGCGTTTTCGCATCCGCATTCGCTGCCGGACAAGACGGCAGAACCGGGCACGGCGGTGCCGAACCGTTTTTATATGTATGGCGTGGTGGCGCGCCTGGCGCTGCTTGCCGCTTCTATTGAGCTGGAGCGGACAGATCCGGATATGGCAACTCTCTGAACGATGGCGGCAGCATGAGGAAGATTGCGTTTTTGGCCGATCCCCTGGATTCCTTCAAGGTTGCCAAGGATTCCACGTTTGCCATGATGACGGAGGCGGCAAGGCGGGGCTATGCGGTGTATGCTTTTGAGCTGCATGGTCTGGCTTTTTCTGCCGGGCAGGTGACGGCGCAGGCCCGGCAGGTTGCGCTGACGGGGGAGGAAAGCGGCCGCTGGTACGAAACGGTTCGGGAGGGACGGTACAGCCTGGCGGATTTTGACGCCGTTATTGTCCGGAAGGATCCGCCGTTTGATATGGATTATCTTTATGGCACCTGCCTGCTGGACCTGGCAGAGGCGCAAGGCGTACGGGTGGTGAATAGGCCTTGTGCCTTGCGGAATTATAACGAGAAGCTGGCAATCGGCCGTTTCCCGGAATTTATCCCGCCGACTTTGGCTGGCAGCGACGAGGCGCTGCTGCGGGCGTTTCATGCGCAGTATCGGGAGGTGATTTTCAAGCCGCTTGACGGGATGGGCGGAACCGGAATTTTCAGGGTGCAGCCTGACGGCATGAATATTGGCCCGGTGATTGAAACGCTGACTGGCAGGGGACGGCGTGCGATTATGGCCCAGCAGTTTATTCCGGATATCCGAAAAGGCGACAAGCGGGTGCTGGTAGTCGGCGGCAGGGTGGTTCCCTATGCGCTGGCGCGCATTCCGCAGGAAGGCGAGACCAGGGGAAACCTGGCGGCGGGCGCTTCGGGGGTATCGCAGCCGCTGTCGGCGCGGGACAGGGAGATTGCCGGGGCGCTGGCTCCCCGGCTGGCGGCAGACGGGGTTTTCCTGGCCGGTCTGGATATTATCGGGGACTGGCTGACGGAGATTAATGTGACCAGCCCCACCTGTTTCAGGGAAATTACCCGGCAGACCGGTTTTGATGTGGCCGGCCTTTTTTTTGACGCGCTGGGTGAAATGTTGACCTGACCGGTTTATTTATTACAATAGGCAGCATGATATGAGCGGGCGGCGGCAGGCGGCCGGGCGGGTTCTGTTTCGGACAGGACTGGCAGACTCCCTGCATCCGGTTTCGGGACGCCGCAAACGGGAAGATGATAGGCATTTTATTGATTATGCATGAGCCGCTGGCCAATGCGTTTATGACAACGGCATCCCATATGTTTGAGGGCGGGCAGGAGCGGATTGAGGCGATTGACGTTCATGCGGACCAGGATCTGGAAGATATTGACCGTATTGCTTCGCAGGCGATTGCCCGGCTGGACGACGGCTCAGGGGTGCTGGTGCTGACGGATGTGCTGGGCGGCACGCCTTCAAACTGCTGCCACCGTCTTACCGCGCCGGGGCGAATTGAGGTGATTGCCGGCGTAAGTCTGCCGATGCTGTTGCGTGCGATTACTTACCGGAAAGATGATCTGGAGACGGTTGTTGAAAAGGCGCTTTCCGGCGGGAAAAGCGGTGCGGTAAGGGTGGACAGCTGTGACGAATAGCGCCTGTTTCCGGCCGGTTTTTCCGGAAGGGATCAGGAAGGGGTTTTGTTTTTAACCGTTTGGGCTGACAGACGGGCAGGCTTTATATAGATGATTCAGAGAGAACTGGAAATTGTCAACAAGCTGGGGCTGCATGCCAGGGCTTCCGCCAAGCTGACGCAGCTTGCCTCCAAATATGCCTGCGAGGTGTGGATGACGCGCCATAACCAGAGAATTAACGCCAAATCCATTATGGGCGTGATGATGCTGGCCGCCGGAAAGGGGGCGCGGGTAATGCTTGAGACAGACGGGCCGGACGAGGCGGCGTGCATGGAGGCGCTGGCGGCGCTGGTAAACGGCAAGTTCGGCGAGGCGGAGTAGGGCAGATGCAGCCGGGGAAGATGACGGCTTCTTTTGCGCTCCATGGCGCGACGGTTTCCCGCGGTATTGCGATTGGACGCGCGCATGTGATTGCGCGCGCCGCGCTGGATATCAAGCATTATCTGGTTCCGGAAGAAAAAATTGAGGCGGAGGTGCAGCGGCTTGAGGCGGCGATTGAGGCTGTGCGCTGCGAGCTGAAGAGTATCGGGGAAAATCTTCCTTCGGATGCGCCTGTCGAGCTTTCTGCTTTTCTTGACGTTCATGCGCTGATTCTTTCGGATGCCATGATTGCGAAGGAGCCGCTCCAGATTATCCGGACACGGCAATATAACGCGGAATGGGCGCTTCTGACGCAGATTGAGGATTTGTCTGCCCAGTTTGACGGGATTGAAGACCCGTATCTCCGGGAGCGCAAGGCGGATATCCGGCAGGTGGCCGAGCGCGTGATGAAGAATTTGCAGGGGCAGGCAGGGGAATCGCCTCCGGAGCCGCCGGTTCTGGCCGGGATGCCGGAAGACGAGCGCGTGGACATGATTGTGGTGGCTTATGATCTTTCGCCTGCCGACATGCTTCATTTCCGGGACCGGATTTTCAGCGGGTTTATTTCCGAGGTGGGCAGCCGCAATTCCCATGCCGCTATTGTGGCAAGAAGTATTGATGTGCCGGCTGTTTTCGGGCTGCCCAATGCGCTTTCGCTTATCCGGCAGGACGATTGGCTGATTATTGACGCCGATACCGGCGTGGTGGTGGTAAATCCGATGGCGCTGGTACTGGAGCAATACCGTATCAGGCAGGCGGCCAGGGAAAAGGCGCTGAAGAAGTTAAGCCGGTTAAGAAAGACGCCGGCGGCAACCTGCGACGGGACGCCGGTGACGCTGATGGCCAATATCGAGTTTCCGGACGATTGCAACGCAGCGCTGGAAAATGGCGCCAGCGGTATCGGCCTTTTCCGTTCCGAATTTCTCTTTATGAGCAAAACCGGCGATATCGGCAAATTGCCGGGTGAGGAAGAGCAGTTCGAGGCGTATAAAAAAGCGGTTTCCATCATGCGGGGCCGTCCGGTGACGATTCGCACGCTGGATATCGGCGCGGACAAGCCGGCGGGGATTTCGGATTTCAGCACGCTGAATCCGGCTTTGGGAAAGCGGGCTATCCGTTTTTGCCTGGCGGAGCCGGAGTTTTTCCTGACCCAGCTTCGCGCTATTTTGCGGGCTTCTGCTTTCGGGCCGGTGAAGCTGCTGGTTCCGATGCTGGTTCATGCCTTTGAGATTGACCAGACGCTGGCGATGATTGAGCAGGCCAAGTCGCAGTTAAAGGCGGACAAAATCAAGTATGACGACAAAATGCCCATCGGGGCCATGGTGGAGGTGCCCGCCGCTATTTTGGCGCTGCCGATGTTTACCAGGCGGCTGGATTTTCTTTCGATCGGCACCAATGACCTGATTCAGTATGCGCTGGCGATTGACAGGGTGGATCCGGAGGTGGCCCATTTGTACAATCCGCTGCATCCGGCGATTTTGTCTTTGCTTTCCCTTGCTATCCGGACGGGCGCCAGGGCAGGGATACCGGTTTCCCTCTGCGGGGAACTGGCGGGGGACCCTGCCATGACCCGGCTGCTTCTCGGCATGGGGCTGCGGGAGTTTTCCATGCATTCTACCCAGCTGTTGACGGTGAAACAGGAAATTTTGAATGCCAGCCTGCCGCAGCTGGAATCCAGGGTAAAACGGATTCTGAAGCTGGTTGAGCCGGATGCGATTGAACGGGCGGTGGAAAAAATCAGGCAGCTGCCGCCGGCAGAACAAGCCGGGAAAGGGGCGGTTTGACGTTGGCGGGGGACTTCGCTATGCTTGCACTGTTGCGCCGATTTGAACTTGTCAGCTTGCGGGCGCAAAGGGATACCTGAAAACAAATGCGGCTAAAGCGAGCTTGAAGACAAGCCCGACGGCCCGCTGCTTTCGGGCTTTTTTCATCAGGAAAAGAGAAGCATTATGCGGTTTGTAAAGGCAGGATAGGGAAATGACTTCTGTTGGCGTTGTAACTGCCCGTTCCATGGATTTTGATGTGCCGCTGTCTTTGCAAAGCGGCGCGGTGATTGCCCGTTATACGCTGATGTACGAGACTTACGGGCAGCTGAATGCGGATAAATCCAATGCAGTGCTGATTTGCCATGCCCTGAATGCTTCCCACCATGTGGCGGGCTATTATGCCGGGCAGCCCAAAAATACCGGGTGGTGGGACAATATGGTCGGGCCGGGCAAGCCGGTGGATACGAACCGCTTTTTTGTGATTGGTGTCAATAATCTGGGTTCCTGTTTTGGCTCAACGGGACCGATGCATGTCAATCCGGAAACCGGCAAACCGTACGGCCTGGATTTTCCGGTGGTGACGGTGGAAGACTGGGTGCGCTCGCAAGCCCGCCTGGCGGATGCGCTGGGGATTAAAAAGTTTGCGGCGGTGATGGGCGGTTCGCTCGGCGGAATGCAGGCGCTGGCCTGGAGCATGATGTTTCCTGACCGGCTGGAACATTGTATTGCCATTGCCTCGACTGCCAAGCTGACTGCGCAGAATATTGCGTTTAATGATGTGGCGCGCCAGGCAATTTTATCTGACCCGGATTTTTATGGCGGGGATTTTTATTCGCACGGGGTAGTGCCGAAGAACGGTTTGCGTGTGGCACGCATGATTGGCCATATTACGTACCTTTCCAATGCGGATATGTCCGAAAAGTTTGGCCGGATGCTGCGTTCGGGACAGTATCTTTTCGGTTTTGGCGTGGAGTTCGAGATTGAATCCTACCTGCATTATCAGGGGGACAAGTTTTCTTCCTATTTTGACGCCAATACGTATCTCCTGATTACGCGGGCGCTGGATTATTTTGACCCGGCGGCGGCTTGCGGCGGCGATTTGACGCAGGCGCTGGCAGGAACGCAGGCCAGGTTTTTGCTGGTTTCCTTTACGACTGACTGGCGTTTTTCTTCGGAGGCCAGCCAGGCGATTGTCCGGGCGCTGGTGGATAACCGCCGCCATGTGACTTATGCCAATATTGACGCACCGCACGGGCATGATGCCTTTTTGCTGGAGGATGCGCGTTATCATGGCCTGATCCGCTCTTATTTCGACAGGATGTGGCAGGAAACCGGGGGGCAGGAATGATGGGGCCGGTAAAATTGCGGGAGCTGCGGGCAGACCTGGCGTTTATTGCCCACTGGGTGCCGGAAAAGGCGCATGTGCTGGATTTGGGATGCGGCGACGGCGCTATGCTGGAACATTTGCGGGTAACCAAGGGGTGTACCGGCTACGGGGTGGACATTGACGATGAGAAGATTTTAGGCTGCGCCAGCCGGGGGGTGGCGGTGATTCAGCAGGATCTGGAGAAGGGCCTGGATTTTTTTGCCGATGATGCCTTTGATACGGTTTTGTGCCTGTCTGCCTTGCAGATGATGGAGAATGTGGAACAGCTGCTTCAGGATATTGCCCGTGTCGGCAAGGAGGCGGTGGTTTCTTTTCCCAATTTCGCCTATTGGCAAAACCGGCTGACTTTGTTGACCGGGCGGATGCCGGTGACCCGCGCTATGCCGTATGAATGGTACGATACGCCGAATTTGCGCTGTGCCACGATCCATGATTTTGAAAGGCTGGCCAATCAGGTGGGGCTGGCTGTGACGGATTGCGTAGCGCTGCATTACGGCAGGCCGGTCTCTTTTCTGCGGAATTTGCGGGGATCGCTGGCGGTTTTCCGGCTGGGGAAGGCTTTTCCGCGTTTATGAACCTGCCGGATCGCTTCTTTTTTAACGCATTTCACCGGCGGATGCTGGTTTGTGTGTTTATCGGCTTTTCATCCGGGCTGCCGCTTTTTATCCTGTTGAATCTGCTGCAGGCCTGGCTGGCCAAATCCGGGCTGGATGTGAAATCGCTGGGGTTGTTTGCGCTGGTGATGTTTCCCTATACCTGGAAGTTTTTCTGGGCGCCATTGATGGATCGTTTCAGTCTGGGGCGGATGGGCCGCCGCAGGGGGTGGATGGCAGCCACCCAGCTGGCGCTGTTTTTTTCGATTGGTTTTATGGGGATGCTTGACCCTTTGCGGCATTTGCCGGCCGTTGGGGTGCTTTGCACGCTTGTCGCCTTTTTGTCTTCCAGCCAGGATATTGTGCTGGATGCTTTCCGGCGGGAGCTTTTGCCGGACAATGAGCAGGGCCTGGGCAGCGCGATTCATGTGAATGCCTACCGTATTGCCGGGATGGTTCCCGGCGCGCTTTCCCTGATTCTGGCTGACCGGATGAGCTGGCAGGGGGTTTTCTGGATTACGGCGGCATTCATGATTCCGGGGTTTGTCTGCACGCTTTTGGTGAAGGAGCCGGAGATTTATGGCGCGCCGCCGGCCAGCCTGCGCGAGGCTATTGTGCTGCCGTTTCGGGAATTTATTACGCGGGCCGGATGGCGGCAGGCGGTTTTGGCGCTTGGGTTTATTTTTTTGTACAAGCTGGGCGACAGCCTGGCAACGGCGCTGGCCACGAAGTTTTATCTGGATTTGGGCTTTTCCATGACGCAGATTGGGGTGATTGCCAAGACGACCGGTTTCTGGGCGAGCCTGCTGGGCGGGATGCTGGGCGGGGCCTGGATGGTGCGGCTGGGCATTAACCGGGCGTTGTGGCTGTATGGTGCGGCGCAGGCGCTTTCCATTCTCGGTTTTTCGTGGATATCCCTGGCAGGGGCCGATCCGTATATTCTGGCGTTTGTGATTGGTTTTGAGGCGTTGGGCGTGGGGCTGGGTACGGCTGCTTTTGTGGCCTATATTGCCAGCACGACCGACAAGCGCTACAGCGCGACGCAGTTTGCCCTGTTTACCAGTCTTTCCGCCATTCCCCGCACGTTTATCAATGCCTCGGCTGGCTTTATTGTCGAGCAGACGGGATGGTTTATGTTTTTCAATCTGTGTTTTGTGCTGGCGCTGCCGGGGATGCTGCTATTGCCAAAGATTGCGCCCTGGCGCGGGAGCAGCCCAGGGAACAGGCTGAAATGACGGCCGGGCATTCGACACGGAAGGCTATCGGGGTTATGATTTTCGCTTGTCCGGATTATCCATATCATGGAAGGGAAAAGTATGTCGCAACAGTTTGGGGAAATGCCTGATAAAGCAGGTTTTTTTGGCGAGTATGGCGGGCAGATGGTGCCGCCGGAACTGAAAGCCGCCATGGACAAGATCAGCAAGGCGTATGAGGAAGTCCGGCAGACGCAGGCTTTCCAGGATGAATTGCAGGAGTTGTACACTCATTATGTCGGCCGCCCAAGCCCGCTTTATTTTGCACGGAAACTCTCTGACAGGCAGGGAGGCGCACGTATTTTTATCAAGCGTGAGGATTTGAATCATACCGGGGCGCACAAGATCAATCATTGCCTGGGGCAGGCGCTGCTGGCGAAGTTTATGGGAAAGACCAAGGTGCTGGCTGAGACCGGCGCCGGGCAGCACGGGGTTGCCATGGCAACGGCCTGCGCACTGGTGGGGATTCCCTGTGAAGTTCATATGGGCGTGGTGGATATGGAAAAGGAACGCCCGAATGTGACGAAGATGAAAATCCTGGGAGCGAAGATGGTGCCGGTCAGCCGGGGCACCCAAACCTTAAAGGATGCGGTTGACAGCGCTTTTGAGGAATATATCCGGGATCCGGACAATTTCCTGTATGCGATTGGTTCGGCTGTGGGGCCCCACCCGTTTCCCAAGATGGTGCGCGACTTTCAGATGATTATCGGCAGGGAAGCCAGGGCGCAGTTTCTGGAGCGGGAAAAGAAGCTGCCGGATGTGGTGACGGCCTGTGTGGGCGGCGGTTCCAATTCCATCGGGATGTTTACGGAGTTTTTGCCGGATGAATCGGTGAAGCTGGTCGGGGTGGAGCCCGCCGGCAGGGGACTGGATACGCCTGACCATGCCGCAACGATGGCGCTGGGCAAAAAAGGCGTGCTGCATGGTTACAGGTGTTATGCCCTTCAGGATAAGGATGGCGAGCCGCTGCCGGTTTATTCGATTGCGTCCGGCCTGGATTATCCGGGAGTGGGGCCGCAGCACTGTTATCTGAAGGATTTGGGCCGGGTACAGTATGAGACGGCAACAGATGAGGAATGCCTGGACGCATTTTTGACGCTTTCGCGGGTGGAGGGCATTATTCCTGCGCTGGAAAGCGCCCATGCGGTTGCCTATGCCATGAGGACGGCAAAGGGACTGGGGCCGGACAAGACGATTTTGGTGAATCTGTCGGGCCGGGGGGACAAGGACGCGGAGTTTGTGGCCTCTCATCCGGGTTTGTTGTAAGGCTTTTTGCGCAAGCGGAGGGAATGGTGAAGAGTCTGCGGCAGGATTTTATCCGTTTTTCAGTGGATGCCGGGGTGCTGCGTTTTGGCGAATTTGTGACCAAGGCCGGGCGTACGTCCCCCTATTTTTTCAATGCGGGTCTTTTTAATGACGGGCAGTCTCTTGGCAGGCTGGCCGGTTTTTATGCGCAGACGCTTTTGGATGCCGGTGTGGATTTTGATATGCTGTATGGCCCGGCCTACAAGGGGATTCCACTGGTGGCGGCTGTTGCAGTGGCCCTGGCGGAGAGGGGGCGCAATGTGCCTTTTGCCTATAACCGGAAGGAGGCCAAGGATCACGGGGAAGGCGGTACGCTGGTGGGCGCACCGGTCAAGGGACGGGTTGTGATTGTGGATGATGTGATTTCCGCAGGCACTTCTGTCAATGAATCGGTTGAGGTGATCCGGCAGGCTGGCGGGCAGCCTGCTGCCGTTTTGATTGCGCTTGACCGGATGGAGCGTTCCGGCAGGGATGGGGCGTTGTCTGACCTTTCCGCTGTGCAGGAGGTAATGAAAGCCTGCCGGATGCCGGTGCTGTCTATTGCCAATTTGGATGACCTGATGGCTTATCTGGAGCAGGCCGGGGAAGATTTGGCCTTCTCGCAGTACAGGGGGGCGGTGGAGGCGTACCGTGCCCGCTATGGCGCTGTCTGACAGCTCAGGCGCTCTGGCTGCCGCAGACCGGGCAGGCGGCGTTGCGGTCAAGGTTCATTTGCGTCCAGGTCATTTTGAGGCCGTCCAAAAGCAGGAGTCTGCCAGCCAGCGATTCGCCGATGCCGGCAACGATCTTTAGGGCTTCTGCCGCCTGGGTAACGCCAATTAGGCCGACTATCGGGGCAAAGACGCCAAATTGTGCGGCTTTTCTGTCCTGGAAGGGCTGATCGGCCGGAAAGAGGCAGGAATAGCAGGGCGCTGCCGGGTTTCTCATGTCATAGACGGATACCTGTCCGTCAAACCGGAGTACGGAGCCTGATACCAGCGGGAGGCGGCGTTTGACGCAAATCCGGTTGATGGTATGGCGGGTGGCAAAGTTGTCGCTGCAATCCAGGACAACGGAGGCGGTCTGTGCCAGCTCAAGCAGGCGGGATTCGTTTGGCCTTTCATTGAGGGCAATGACTTCCACATCCGGATTGAGACGGGCCAGTGTCTGTTTTCCTGAAAGGACTTTGGGAATGCCAATGCTGTCTGTCATGTGCAGGATCTGACGGTGCAGGTTGGTCAGGTCAACGGTGTCATCGTCTACCAGGGTGATTTTGCCGATGCCGCTTGATGCCAGGTAGCAGCAGGCGGGCGACCCCAGGCCGCCCGCGCCGATGACCAGCGCATGGGCTGCCAGGATGTTTTCCTGGCCTGTTTCTCCCATTTCCTTTAACAGGATGTGGCGGGAATACCGTTCGGCCTGATGGCTGTTCATTTGGTGTATTGCCTATTTTCCGGTTTTTTCATTTTTTTTGCCGCTTTTTTCCTCGGCCTGGTTTTTGGAAAGTTTGACCGGCAGGCCTTTGAGGTGATTCAAGGCCTGTTTTAACTGGAAGTCGTCTTTGCTGCCGTATTCAAGCGGTTTGTATTTGCCGCTTAAGATGCGTTCTTCTTCCTCGCTGTTGATTTGCCGGGTTTCGGGATCGGCCGGAGCGGCATCGTTGGAGAGGTGTTTCAAAAGGTCGGCTTCTCTCAGGCGCAGGCTGTTGTAGCCGTCGCCTTCCGGGGTTTCTTCCACAATCAGATCGGGGACGATGCCTTTGGCCTGGATGGAACGTCCGCTTGGCGTGTAATAGCGCGCGGTGGTGAGTTTGATGGCGGTATCAGGCGAGATCTGGCGGACAGTCTGCACAGAGCCTTTGCCAAAGGTTTGCGTGCCCATGATAACGGCCCGTTTGTGGTCTTGCAGCGCACCGGCCACAATTTCGGATGCGGAAGCGGAACCGGTGTTGACCAGCACAACCATGGGAACGGTTTTGATTTGTTTCGGGAGGGCGGAAAGGGGATCGTTCATCTGCCGCCCCGCATAAAATTCGGGACGGGCAAAGAAGGCGGCTTTGGATTCGGGCAGCTGGCCGTTGGTGGAAACGACAAGCACATCCTGCGGCAGGAAGATGGAAGCCACGCCGATGGCGCCCGGCAGGATGCCGCCCGGATCGTTTCGCAGATCCAGAACCAGCCCTTTAAGATGCGGATTCCTGGCATAGATGGCGTTAATTTTTGCCGACAGGTCTTCTACGGTGGGTTCCTGGAACTGGGCGACCCGCAGCCAGGCATAGCCCGGTTCAATGATTCTGGATTTGACGCTCCGGACACGGATTTCCTCGCGCACGATGGTGAGCACCAGCGGCTTGTTCCCGTTTTTCCGGACGATGGTCAGCACGATTTTGGTTTGCGGTTCTCCCCGCATTCTTTTGACGGCTTCATCCAATGTCATGTCTTTGACGGAAACGCCGTCCAGCCGGGTAATCAGGTCTCCCGGTTTGATTCCTGCGCGGTAGGCAGGAGTGTCTTCAATGGGGGAAATGACCTTGATGAAGCCGTCTTCGGTTCCCACTTCGATGCCCAGGCCGCCAAAGCGTCCCTGGGTGCCTTCTTTCAGTTCTTTGAGCGCTTTGGCATCAAGGTAGGCGGAGTGCGGATCAAGCGAGGCGACCATGCCGGAGATGGCTTCGGTGAGCAGCTTTTTATCGTCAACCGGCTCGACGTAGTCGGTTTTGATAAGCCCGAAGACATCGGAGAGCTGCCTTAATTCGTCCAAAGGAAGCGGTGCCGTCTGTTTCTGCGCCATAGCAGAAAATTGTGTGGAGGCGGCAATGCCTGTCAGTATGCCTAATCCGATCAGGATGAAATTGCGAAATTTTCCCTTCATATCTCACCTAGTGGTTACCCAGCCCATCGGGTCAAAAGCCTGCCCGTTTCTGCGCATTTCGAAGTATAAACCGGTTTGTGTATTATCGCTGCTGTTGCCTACGCTGGCGATGACATCGCCGCCTTTGACATTGTCGCCGACCTTCCTTTTTAAGGTTTGCGCATTGGCATAGATGGTCATGTATTGTGCGCCGTGATCGACAATGATCAGGTTGCCGAAACCGCGCAGCCAGTCGGCAAAAACGACTTCGCCGTTGGCTACGCAGCGTATTTCCGCCCCATGCGGGCTTTGGATGAAGATGCCTTTCCAGCTTGGCCCGTCGGCCCGCCTGGAACCGTAATGCGCTGTGATGGTTCCCCTGACCGGCAGTTTCATGCGGCCCCGCTGTTTGGCGAAGGTGCTTTTTGCCGATTCGGCATCGGCCACGGCTTCTACTTGCTGCGGTTTTTTGCCGGTTTTTTGCGCTCTTTTTCGGGCTTCAGCCGCTTTTCTTGCCGCTGCCGCCTTGCGCTGTTCCGCTATTTTTTTCGCCAGGGTGTCAACCAGGGCGGAGAGGCGTTTTTCGTCCTGTTGCAGTTTTTCTGCCTGTTTGCGCTGCTGTTCAAGCCGGGAAGAAAGCTGTGCCAGCAGTACGGCGTGTCCGGCTTTTTCTTTTTCGAGTTTTTGCTTTTGTGTCAGTTTTTCGCGGGAGATTTTTTCCAGTTCCTGTTTGGCTGAAGCGGTTTGGACGCGCTTGTTGTCAACGGCGTTCAGGTTGGCTCGAAGCGACAGGGTCAGCTCGGCCTGTGCTTCGGAAAGGTAGGTCATGTATTGCAGCTCGCGGATGATCCGGTTGGGGTTGTCGCCGGACAGGAGGAGTTTCATGCGGTCTTCATTTCCGGAAATGTACTGGTTTTGCAGCAGGCTGGCGAGTTTTTCCTGTTGTTGGGCAATGGTGGTTTCAAGCCGTGACTGTTCGGCTGTCAGGCGGTCCAGGCGGGCAACGGTAGAGGACTGTTTTTTTTCCAGCTCCTGGATGGTGCGGTTGGTGTTTTTGATGGCTTCTTCTGACTGGGCAAGGGTATCGGCAGCTTTGCCTTTTTCTGTTTCGGTTTTGCCGATTTCCTTTTTCAGGTTGGAGAGCTGTTCGCGTACTTTCCCCCGCTCTGTTTCGGCAGCCTGTTTCTGGCGGGTGCTGTCAGCGGGTTTTGCCGTTTTTTTTGCCGCCGGTTTGGCTGTTTTGGATGAGGTGCTTTTCGCTGATTTGGAGGCGGCGGCCTGCGGTTTGGCGGTTCCTTTTTTTGCCTGCTGGGCAGCAGCAGGCAAAGATGCAAATATGACCGGCAAAAAGAGGGCAAACAGGCAGGCAAAAAAGCCGTGCCCGGTTTTGTTTGCGGTGACCGGCAGGCAGGAAAGGGGGCGGCAGGCCTTTCTAGACGGTTTCATCCAGATAATAGTGCCGGACAGGTTTTAAGCTGCTGTCCAGTTCATAGACGATCGGGCGCCCGGTGGGAATATTCAGTCCGGCAATGTTTTCATCACTGATTTGATCCAGTTCTTTTATCAGGGCGCGCAGGCTGTTGCCGTGGGCGGCAATCAAAATGCGCTTGCCTTCCCGGATTCGGGGGGCGATGGTCTCGTTCCATAGCGGCATGACGCGGGCAACGGTGTCTTTTAAGCTTTCCGTGAGGGGGATTTGTTCGCGGGCAAGCGCACGGTAAGCCGGATCGGAAAAAGAGGCGCGCGGATCATCCGGCGAAAGGGAATTGGGCGGGGTGGCATAGCTTCTCCGCCAGATGTGAACCTGCTCATCGCCGTATTGCCTGGCTGTTTCTGCCTTGTTCAGCCCCTGGAGCGCGCCATAGTGCCTTTCATTGAGACGCCACTCGCACGAGACCGGCAGCCACATTCTGTCCATTTCTTCCAGGACTGTCCAGAGAGTCCGGATGGCGCGTTTCAGAACGGAGGTGTAGGCGAGGTCGAATTCAAACCCGGCCTGGCGCAGGATACGGCCTGCCTGCCGGGCTTCGTTTTTTCCCTGTTCGGTCAGATCAACGTCTGTCCATCCTGTAAAGCGGTTTTCCAGGTTCCAGGCGGATTGCCCGTGCCGCATAAATACGATTTTGTGCATAGTTGAAAATGAAATGGAAGTATCACGAATGTCTGCTGGTTTCTATTTTATAATGTACCGGTTTTGTAATCGATAATCCAGACGGGAAATATGCTGAATTTTATTTGGGATAATATTTTTTTGATTGGTGTGGCGGCCTATTGCATTCTGGCTTTGCTGTGGCCGAAAATCCGCCGGGGAGCCCGCATCAGCCATACGGCGGCAACCAGCCTGATTAACAAGGGAAAGGCGGCCATTATTGATATCCGGAGCCAGCAGGACTACAAGGCGGGACATTTGTTAAACGCTATCCATCTCCCTTACGATTCGCTGGAAAAGCAGCTTTCCCGTATTGACAAGCTCAAGTCGCAGCCAGTGATTGTGGTGTGCGGCGACGGCAAACTTTCCCGGACGGCTTCGGCTTTCCTGAGAAAATCCGGTTTTACGCAGGTTTACAGCCTGGATGGCGGCATGGACGGCTGGCGCAAGAACGGCCTGCCGGTTACCCAGTAGCGGCGCGGGGAAGGTATGGCGGCGCGTGTTGTGATGTACACCAGGAAGGTGTGTCCTTACTGTGTGATGGCGGAAAAGCTGTTGCAATCGAGAGGGGTGCAGCAGATTGAAAAAATTTTTATTGACGGGGACGAGCGCCTTCGCGACCAGATGATGGCAAAAACCGGACGGCGCACTGTCCCGCAAATCTATATTGGCGGAAGGCATGTCGGCGGGTATGACGATCTGGCAGCCCTGGACAAGCAGGGCTGCCTGGCACCCATGCTGGAGGAAAACTGACGCCTTTTGTTTATCAATCAACCGGAGCCTATTGATATGTCTTCTGAAGCAACACCTGAAAATTCCCAGCCGATATTCCAGCTTCAAACGGTTTATCTGAAAGATCTTTCGCTGGAGCAGCCGAATTCGCCGGCCATTTTCCTGGAACAAAAAATGCCGGATTTGCAGATTGCCGTTAATGTCGGTGTGGAAGCGCTGGGGGAAACAACTTATGAGACTTCGGTGCGGGTGACGCTGACGGCGACGGTCGGCGACAAGACGGCTTATCTGATTGAAGGCAAGCAGGCCGGGATATTTGAGGTGCGCAATTTGCCCAGGGAAACGCTGGACAAGGTGCTTTATATTTCCTGTGCCAGCATTGTGTATCCTTACCTCAGAGCCAATATTGCGGATATTGTGCTGCGTTCCGGTTTCCCGCCTGTTCATCTGGTGGAAATCAATTTCGAGGCTTATTACCACGAGCGCGTGAAGCAGGAACAGGCACGGCAGCAGCAAGGGGCGCCTGCTGCTTCTGATGCGCCGCAATCATGATTTGTTTTGTCTGCACAGCGGCAGGCCTATCTGCCAGCCTGGGCCGTTGAGTGCAGGTACAGGCCATGAATATTACGGTTTTGGGCGCGGGTTCCTGGGGAACGGCTATGGCCATGGCGCTGGCCAGGCGTCATGCGGTGATGCTGTGGGGCCGGAATGCCGCCGCCATGTCCGAGGTGGCGGCACTCAGGGAAAACCGGCCGGCGCTGCCGGGATTCGCTTTGCCGGAAGGCCTTGTGCCAACGGCAGATTTTGACGCGGCGGTTGCTCATGCACAGGGCGGGGACGCGCTTCTCTTTATTGCGACGTCTGTTGCCGGATTGCGGGAGGTGGCGCAAAGGCTGAAGGAGGCAGGAGGCGCCAATCTGGTTTGGCTGTGCAAGGGGTTTGAGGAAAAGACCGGGCTGCTTCCCCACCAGGTGATTGCCCAGGTTTTTCCTGAAACGGTGAGGCGCGGGGTTTTATCCGGCCCTTCGTTTGCCCAGGAGGTGGCAGCCGGGCTGCCATGTGCGCTGACGATTGCGTCTGCTTCGCCCGGCCTGCGGCAGCAGGTGGTGGAGGCGGCGAATTCCGGCAATATGCGGATTTATTCCAGCCATGACGTGACAGGCGTTGAGGTGGGCGGCGCGGTCAAGAATATCCTGGCAATTGCTGCCGGTTTATCGGACGGTATGGGATTGGGAGCCAATGCGCGGGCGGCCCTGATGACGCGCGGGCTGGCCGAGATGACCCGGCTTGGCATGGCGCTGGGCGGCCGGCAGGAAACTTTTATGGGGTTGACCGGCATGGGCGACCTGATTTTAACCTGTACCGGCGATTTGTCGCGCAATCGCCGTGTGGGACTGGCTTTGGCAAAGGGCAAGCCGCTGGCGGCCATTGTTGAAGAGCTGGGCCATGTTGCCGAAGGGGTGCGCTGTGCGCAGGCAGTGAGCGCCCTTGCACATCAGTATCGGGTGGAAATGCCGGTTACCCATGCTGTGGCAGGGGTGTTGTTTGACGGTGTGCCGCCGGATGAAACGGTGGCACGGCTGCTTGCCCGTCATGCGCGGGATGAGGCAGATACGGTTTATTGAGCCGGTTTTTTTTCCTGCTATGCCGCAGTAAAGACTTTGTCCCACAGTTTTTTGACGCAGGCGATTTCTTCTTCAACTTCGCCGGTTTCAACGCGCGAGACTTCTGCTCCCTGCATCCGGATCTGGTGCTGCCGCCGCCTGAAATGCCGGTAGATACCGGCGGCAGCCTCTCCCTTTTCCGGGGGAATGAGCCCGATTTTCCCGCACAGGACAAGCAGGGCAATGTTGCCGATGTTGCCGGTGAGTTCCGGGTAGGCCCAGGCATGCGCCAGGATGAGGTACTGGACGATGAATTCGATATCAATCATGCCGCCGGTATCGTGCTTCAGGTCAAAAAGCTGCGAATGGTTCGGGTGGGCATGGTGCATTTTTTCCCGGATGGAAAAGACGTCCTGTTTCAGCCGGTTGATATCGCGGGGCTGCTGCAGGATGGCGCTGCGGACGGCTTCGAACTGTTCGCCGATGAGCTTGTCGCCGGCGCAAAAGCGGGCGCGGGTCAGCGCCTGGTGTTCCCAGGTCCAGGCGGCTTCTTTCTGGTATTTTTTGAATGAGGCCAGGCTGGAAACCATCAGTCCGCTGGCGCCGTCCGGACGCAGGGCAATATCAATATCAAACAGCCGTCCGGCCGAGGTCGGGCTGGTCATCCAGGTGATGAAGCGCTGCGCCAGGCGGGCGTACAGCACGGGCGCATCGGCGTGATCATCATCGTAAAGAAAGATGAGGTCAAGGTCGGAGGCGTATCCCAGTTCCTTTCCGCCCAGTTTCCCGTAGGCAATGACGGCAAAGCGGGGGGTATCGGTGTGGCGGCCGGGCATGGCCAGCCAGGCTTCGCGAATGACGGCCTCGATCATGATATCGGCCAGCCGGGAGAGGTGGTCTGCCAGGCGTTCGACTGTCAGCGCGCCTTCCAGGTCTTGCGCCAGGAGCCGGAAGAGCTGGGCATGGTGCATATCTCGCAAAATATCCATCTGGCGTTCTGTATCGCCCCTGCCGGCGGCAAGCTGGCTGTCAAGCTCGGCGGTGAAGGCCTGCCAGTCCGGTGGGGAAAGCAGGGTTCGTACATCCAGCAGTTCGTCTAGCAGGATGGGATGGCGGGCCAGGTAGCGGGCGGCCCAGTCGCTGGCATCCATCATGCGGATGACCCGGCTTAGGGTGCCAGGGTATTCTGTCAGAAGCGAGAGGTAGGCGGCGCGCCGGGCAATGGATTCAAGGAAGTCTATCAGCCGTGACAGGCACAAGGGCGGGTGGGCGCAATGGGCAGTTATCTGGGGAAGCGCCAGGTTGATGAGGGCAATAAGGCGGGAACGGCTGGTATCGGACAGTGACTGGATGCGGGCGGTTTTCCATAGCGACAGGATGCGGCGGGCTGCTTCACCGGCTTCGTGAAAGCCGATGGCAGACAGCCTGGCTTCCATGGCGGCGAGTTGTTCGCTTTCGTCCTGGTTGACAAGGACGGGCTGGTGCAGCACTTCTTCCCGTGGAGCGGTTTTGTCGCTGAAGATGGCGTCAAATTGTGCAGCGACAAAAGCGCGGTGTTCCTGGAGCGCCTGGGTAAGGGCATTTTCATCAGGAAACCCCATCATGGCGGCAATGCGCGCCATGTCTTCTGCCGGGGAAGGCAGGACATGCGTCTGGGCGTCGTCCAGGTATTGCAGGCGGTGCTCAAGATTGCGCAGGAAGGTGTAGGACTCAAGAAGTTTTGCGGCAACTTCCGGTTCAATCTGCTGTTTTTCGGCAAGCACTTGCAGCATTTTGCGGGTAGAACGGTTCCGGAAAGCGATATCCCGCCCGCCCCGAATGAGCTGGAACACCTGGGTTAAAAATTCGATTTCACGGATGCCTCCCCGCCCCAGTTTGACGTTGTTGTTGCGTTCCGGATGCATTTTTTCCTGCCGCAGAACTTCGGCGCGGATTTGCCGGTGCATGTCGCGGATGGCGTCGATGACGCCGTAATCCAGGTAACGCCGGTAAATGAATGGCAGTACGACTTTTTTTAGCGCTTCCCGGTCTTTTATCTTGCCGGTCAGCGCGCGGGCCTTGATCCAGGCGTAGCGTTCCCATTCGCGTCCCTGAACGATAAGGTATTGTTCAACGGCATTGATGCTGCTGACCAGTGGGCCGGAGGCACCGTTGGGGCGCAGGGCCATGTCAACGCGGAAGACCAGGCCGTCTTCGCTGATTTCAGAGAGGGCATTAATGAGGCGTTTGCCCAGACGGGTGAAAAATTCCTGGTTTGATAAGCCCCTTTGCCCCGGTTCTGTACGGGTTTCGCCGTTTTCGGGGTAGACAAAGATGAGGTCAATATCGGAGGAGACGTTCAGTTCGCCGCCGCCCAGCTTGCCCATGCCCAAGACGATGAGTTCCTGTGTTTCTCCGGAAACGGCCCCAATGGGGACGCCGTGGGCTGCGGTCATTTCTGCTGTTAGGGCGTCAAGCAGGGTGGAGACGGCAAATTCTGCAAAGGCTGTCATGGCGCTGACGACTTCGTTTAGGCCGGCTTTGCCAGCCAGATCCCGGCAGATTAACCCGGCGACGACCAGGTTTCTCACCCGGCGCATGGCGCGGGGAAGCAAAAAGCCCACTTCTGTTTCCTGTTGAAGAAGGGCGGCAAAATCCAGCACGGAAAAATCCAGGGGGAAGAGGGATTCAATTTGTTTTTCTCTTGCGGGCTGGTCGGCGTTGAGCCAGTGCATGTAAAATCGGGAAGCGGCTGTTGCCGGTAAAAGAGAAGGTGCCATATTGCTGAACCGGGAAATGACTTTATCAGGGAAAACAGGCGGTAATGCCGGCCAGAAGCTGGCTGGCAGTTAGCCTTTATCCCATTTTACGCTTAACTACCCGTTTTTATCCATGCAGACAGTATCCTCGCGGTTATTCAGGTTTTGGCACAGGTGGCGGCCTGTCTGGCAATGGTGCTGCCAGGCGGCGGCCAGCCCGGAATCCGGTGTGATGCGGGTGTGCCGGGTGCTGCTTAAGGTGCTGTTTGCCGCTTATCTGGTTTTTTGCTTTTTGTTTCTGGGATTGCGTTATGCGGTGCTGCCGCAGATTGCCCGGTACAAGCCGAATGTGGAAAGTATGATCAGCGAGGGAATCGGCCGGCAGGTGACGATTGCCCGGATTGACGCGTCCTGGTACGGTTTTTATCCGCAGCTTGAATTAAACGGTCTGGTGATACATGACGCTGAAGGCCTGCCTGCCTTGCGGCTGCCGGAAGTAAAGGCGCTGGTTTCATGGCGTTCGTTTGCGGTTTTTGACCTTTGCCTTGCCATGCTGGAGATTGACCGGCCAGAGCTGGATATCCGCCGCGACCGTAACGGGAAGCTGTTTGTCGCCGGATTGCCGGTGGATACCCATACGCGGAAAGAGGGGGGCGGCATCGACTGGGTTTTGAGACAGGGAAAGATTGCCATTCGGGACGGCATTATCCGATGGCAGGATGAAAGGCGAAATGCGCCAGGGCTGGCGCTTGAGAATTTGAATTTTATGCTGGAAAACAGCGCGCGGCAGCATCGTTTGCGCATGGTGGCGCATTCTTCTCTTGTCCGCTCTGGGGAAATTGATATCCGGGCCCGTTTTTCTCATCCGTTTTTTGCAGGGAGCCTTTCGGATATTTCGGGGTGGAAGGGGGAATTGTATGTTGCCTTGCCGGAGGCGGAACTGGAACCGTTAAAACCCTATGTTGATTTTCCTCAGTGCTTGCAGGACGGCGCCGGGGCAGTCAATGTCTGGATGGCGTTTGACCGGGGACGGATTGCGGATGTGGCGGCAGATGTTGATCTAAAGCGGGTGACGTTTCGTTTTTCCCGGAATTTGCCGCTTCTGGCGTTAAAGCAGGTTGCCGGACGTATTACGGCAAGGGCGCTGCCGGATGAAGATGCGCCGGAGGATACGCCGTTGTTTACCGGGCGCGCCCACACGATTGCGCTTGAGCGGTTTTCTCTGGAAACGGCAGATGGTATCAGGTTAAAAGACCTGGATTTTGCGGAAACTTATTTTCCGGCCGCAGAGGGGCGGCAGGCGAGAACGGAATTAAAAACGGCCAATCTGGATTTGGCAACGCTGGTGGCGCTGGCGGGTTATCTGCCGCTGCCGCCGGAGCAGCGGAAAATGCTGGATGAGTTTTCGCCTTCCGGCCGACTTGAGGAGTTTTCGCTGCGCTGGGAAGGGCAATTTCCTGATCTGGTTTCTTATCAGCTAAGCGGTGGTTTTTCCCAGGCCGGCATACGTGCGGTTCCGGCCAGGCCTGCATCCGGTGAAGCAGGGGATTTGCCGCGTGAAGAGGCAAGGCCGGCGATTCCCGGTTTTGCCAATCTTTCGGGGCAGGTTTTTCTCAATGAAAAAGGCGGTTCCCTGGAGCTGGATGCTGCCGGCGCGGTATTGCATTTGCCGGCCTATTTTCCTCAGGCGGACTGGGTTTTTGATGAAATGAAGATGCGGGCGAACTGGTCCAGGCAGGCGGAGGGGCAGTTTGTTTTTGCCCTGGAGAAGATGGATTTTTTGCTTGACGGGATGGCGGTTTCCCTTTCCGGCAGGCATACCTGTTGGCCGGATGCTGAAAAGCCGGCGGGTCCGGGAATGATTGATCTGACGGCGGCTGTCAGGCAGATTGATATGACCAAAACGGGACGGTATGTGCCGCTTGGAACAAAAGAGGCGCTGCGCGTTTGGCTGACCAAAGCGTTTGAGGCCGGAACGGCAAGTAATGTGGTTGTCCGCCTCAAGGGGGATTTGGCGCAGTTTCCTTTTTCGGGTTCCCAAAAAACATCGGACAGCGAATTTCGTGTCAGTATGGATGTGCATGATGCCCGCCTGAATTATGCACCCACGTTGTTTGGCAAGGATGGCAAGCCGGTATGGCAGCCGATTGAAAAAATCAATGGCCGTTTTGCCATTGATGGAGGAAAGATTCTGATCCATGCCGATACGGCGATGCTGGAAGGGGCGGTATTGTCTGATGTGGATGTGACGGTGCCGGATATGCTGGCGGAGGAGGTTTTGCTGGATATTGCCGGTACGGCGGGCGGGGAGTTGCAGGATTTTGTCCGTTTTGCCAATGCCTCGCCCATCAATGAGGTGATTGGCGGGCTGACGGAGGAGGCGGAAACAAAGGGCAGGGCTGCTCTCCTTTTGAAGATGCAGATGCCGCTTTCCCGGATGGCGGAAACGCAGGTAAAGGGGACGCTCCAGTTTGATGGCAACGAGATTCATTTGTTTCCGGATTTGCCGGTGCTGACGCTGGCGCAGGGCAAGGTGCATTTTTCTGACAAAGGATTTGAGCTGGAGGGCGTCCGCGCCCAGTTTTTGGGCGGGGAGGTGTCGTTTTCCGGCGGAACGCAGGAGGGCGCTTCGAAGGTGCTTGCCAGCGGTGTGCTGACGGCGGAAGGGCTGCGCAGGAATTATGCGGGCGAGACGCTGGGCAGGCTGATGGAGCGCATGTCTGGCAGGCTGCCTTATACGCTTTCCATTATCCGGAAGAAGGATGCGCCCGGCGGCGGTTATCCGGATATTTCCCTGGAATCCGGTTTGAACGGGTTCGGGATTGATCTGCCTGCCCCGCTGGGGAAGAAGCGCGGGGAATCCCGGCCGCTGAAGGTGACGGCGCATATGCTCCCGCCGGTTGGGAAGAACCGGCGGGACGAGATTCGGATAGCTTATGGCGATTCGGTATTTGCCCGGTATGAGCGGCAAAAGACAGGCAAGGGGTGGCAGCTGGCGCGCGGCGGGCTTGGCGTGAATGTGGAGCCGGTTCTCCAGCCGGGGTTGTCGTTTCATTTCAGGGCGCCGCTTCTGGATGTGAATGCCTGGCAGGACGTGCTGGAGCCGCTGGCGGCAGATACCGGCAGGGCAAAGGGCAGCGCCAAAACCGGCGGGGGCGCTCTCCAGTATCTGATGCCTGGGCAGTTTTTCATTGAGGCGGATGAATTGAATGCCATGGAGTTCAGGCTGACCCATGCGGCGGTGACCGGCGCGCATCAGGAAGGGCGGTGGCTGGCCAATGTGGGGTCCAGAGAAATGAAGGGACAGCTGGTGTGGACAGAGCCTGAAGGCTCGCGGGCTGCAGGCAAGCTGGCCGGGCGCTTTGCTTTTTTGACGATACCGCGTTCGGAGCCGCAAAAGATAGAGGATATTATCCGGCAGGATAATGTGAGCCATATCCCGGCAATTGATTTGATTGTGGATGATTTGAGGTTGTTTGATATCAGGCTTGGCCGCGTGGAGCTGGTGGCGAGCAGCCAGGCCGGGAAGGGGGAAAGGGAGTGGCGTATCAGCCGCCTGGCAGTTTCCAATCCGGACGGCCGCCTGCAATCCGAGGGAAGATGGACGGCGGCGCAGTCGGGCGCTTCGAAAACCCGTCTGGCTTATGATCTGGAGATTCACGATGCCGGCAGGCTGTTGAGCCGGTTCGGTTATAAGGATATTATCCGGGGAGGGAAGGGGAAAATGCACGGAGATATCAGCTGGGACGGGCTGCCTTATTCCCTTGATATTCCCAGCCTTTCCGGAAAAATTGACCTGCATGTCAACAAGGGGCAGTTTCTCAAGGTGGAGCCGGGTATCGGACGGCTGCTTGGGGTGTTAAGTATGCAGTCGCTGCCGCAGCGCCTGACGCTGGACTTCAGGGATATTTTTTCGGAAGGGTTTGCGTTTGACGAGGTGACGGTGCTGGCAGAGATTGCCAAAGGCATTGCCAAAACGGAGAATCTGACCATGAGGGGGGTGCAGGCGACGGTGCTGATGGATGGCAGTGTGGATATTGCCGGGGAAACGCAGAATCTGCATGTTGCGGTGCTGCCGGAAATTAATGCAGGGATGGCTTCGCTTGCCTACAGTGTGATTAACCCGGCTATCGGGGTGGGGACTTTCCTGGCGCAGTTGTTTCTGAAAGACCCGCTTTCAAAAACATTTACATATGAATACCAGATAACCGGATCGTGGGCCGAGCCGAATATCAGTAAAATCAAGAACCGGGACAACCCGAAAGGCAAGGGGACGGATGCGGCAACGCCGACCAGCAAGGAGGAAACATGGCAAAGGTAGCGGCAATACAAATGGTTTCAACGCCGGAGGTGGCGGAAAATATCGCGACAGCGCGCAGGCTGGTGACAGAGGCGGCACAGCAGGGGGCCGAACTGGTGTTGTTGCCGGAATACTGGCCGAGTATCGGCCGGCGTGATGCGGAAAAGCTGGAACATGCCGAGCAGCCCGGAACGGGGCCGATACAGGATTTTATGTCGGCCATTGCGCGGGAGCAGGGCATCTGGCTGATTGGCGGCACTCTGCCGCTGGCAGCGCCGGTGGAGAACAAGGTATTGAATACGACGCTGGTTTATGACCCGGCGGGCAAACAGGTTTCCCGTTATGACAAGATCCATCTTTTCAGCTTTGCTTCCGGCAAGGAGGCGTATGATGAATCTGCCTATATTTGCAGCGGGGACAAGGCGGTGTCGTTTGAGGCGCCGTTTGGCCGCGTTGGCCTGACGGTTTGCTACGATTTGCGTTTTCCAGAGCTTTTCCGGGCTTTCGGGGCGTGCGCCCTGATTGTGGTGCCTGCCGCCTTTACCTATACGACAGGCAAGGTGCATTGGGAAATCCTGCTGCGCGCCCGCGCAATTGAGAACCAGTGCTATATTCTGGCGGCTGCCCAGGGGGGGCGTCACCAGACAGGACGGCGTACCTGGGGGCAGACCATGCTGATTGATCCGTGGGGAGAAATCAAGGCTGTGCAAATGGAAGGGGAAGGGGTTGTGGCTGGCGAGATTGAACAGGGCGTGCTGAATACGGTGCGGGAAAAACTGCCTGCGTTAAAGCACCGGCGGCTGTAAGGCTGGCCGGGCGTTTCCTGTACCGGAAAGGCTGCCGGTTTGATGCTGCGCAGGACAGGCGTGCGCCTGCCGGCGCAACGGGAGGCAATCCGTTACAATCCCGTCTGATGACGATGCTTTCTAAAATAGGACGATAGACACATGCCTGATACGGAAAACCGGCGGCTGGCTACGGCACGCCGCATTCTTCTGACGCCGAACGGCCTGGATGACGCCAGGTTGATCCAGACGCTGGGAACGGTGTTTACCCGCCAGGTGGATTATGCGGATTTGTATTTCCAGTTTACCAGAAACGAGAGCTGGAGCCTGGATGAGGGGATTGTCAAGACAGGCAGTTTTTCCATTGACCAGGGTGTTGGCGTCAGGGCGGTTTCCGGCGACAGGACGGCTTTTTCCTATTCGGACGAGATTTCCCTGCCTGCGCTTCTTTCGGCTGCCGAAACGACGCGTTCTATTGCCCGGCAGGGAGGGAGCGGCGTAAAAGCGGCGTCATCCCTTCGCAGGGTGAGCGGCCATGATTTGTATCGGGATATTGACCCGATGCCATCAATCAGCGCTGCCCAGAAGGTGGCAATCCTTGAGCGGGTGGATAAGAAAGCGAGGGCGGCTGATCCCCGGATTGTGCAGGTGATGGCCGGGCTGGCCAGTGAATATGATGTGGTGCTGGTGGTGCGGAGCGACGGCGTGCTTGCGGCGGATATCCGGCCGCTGGTCCTCCTCTCTGTGACGGTGATTGCCGAACAGGATGGCCGCCGCGAGATGGGCTCAAGCGGCGGAGGCGGACGTTATGATTACGGCTATTTTACTGACGTCCAGGTTGACCAGTATATTGACGAGGCAGTGCATACGGCACTGGTGAATCTGGATGCCCGCCCGGCCCCGGCGGGAACCATGACGGTGGTTGTTGGGCCGGGCTGGCCGGGGGTGCTGCTGCATGAGGCGGTGGGGCATGGCCTGGAGGGCGATTTCAACCGGAAAGGCTCCAGTGCATTTTCCGGCATGCTGGGAGAGCAGGTGGCTGCCAGGGGGATTACGGTGGTGGATGACGGTACGATTGCCAACCGGCGGGGATCGCTCAATATGGATGATGAGGGCACACCGACAGAAAATACGGTGCTGATTGAAGACGGGGTGTTAAAGGGCTATCTCCAGGACAGCCTGAATGCGCGGCTGATGAATATGCCGCTTACCGGAAACGCCCGCAGGGAATCTTATGCGCATTTGCCGATGCCCCGGATGACCAATACGCTTATGCTGGGCGGCAGGCATGAGCCCGGCGAAATTATTGAATCGGTCAGGCACGGTATTTATGCGGTCAATTTCGGCGGCGGCCAGGTGGATATTACGAACGGCAAATTTGTTTTTTCGGCCAGCGAGGCTTATCTGGTGGAAAACGGACGGATTGTCCATCCGGTGGTCGGGGCGACGCTGATCGGGAATGGCCCGGATATTTTGCGCCGTGTTTCCATGGTGGGCAACGATATGTGCCTGGATGCCGGGGTAGGTGTGTGCGGAAAGGATGGGCAAAGCGTGCCGGTCGGCGTGGGGCAGCCTACGCTTCGGATTGAGGAGGTGACGGTGGGGGGAACCGGCCGGACGTAATGGCAAATGGCCGGCATATCCCCTGAAAATGCGTTATACTATAATTGAATAATGATTCAGCCATGATGTTAACGATGCTGCGTTCTGCCTGCTTTTTCTTTTTTTACTTTAGCTATTCCAGCCCGTTGGCGGTGGAAGAGCGGTTGTTGTCACGATAAGAAAAACAGACCGATTTTCAGCAAACCGCCAGCGATGGCGGTTTTTTTGTTTTTGAAAAAGGATACGGAAAATGTTGCACAACACGGATGACTTACGAATTCTTGCCATGAAGGAATTGACGCCGGCTTCCCACCTGATTCGCGAATTTCCCTGTACGGAAAGGGTTGCCAGGACGGTGGCGGATTGCCGGACGGCGCTGCATCGTATTTTGCACCGGAAGGATGACCGCCTGATTGTTATTATCGGTCCCTGTTCTATCCATGACCCGCAGGCAGCGCTGGAATATGCCTACCGTTTGAAGGAGGTCCGCGAGCGGCTGAACAAGCAGCTGGAGATTGTGATGCGGGTTTATTTTGAAAAGCCCCGCACGACGGTCGGCTGGAAGGGGTTGATCAATGATCCCCATATGGATCACAGTTTCGAGATTAACGAGGGGCTGCATATGGCCAGGGAGCTGCTTTTGAATATCAATGACCTGGGGGTGCCGGCGGCAACCGAGTTTCTGGATACGATCAGCCCGCAGTATGTGGCTGATATGATCAGCTGGGGAGCGATCGGCGCACGGACGACAGAATCGCAGGTACACCGGGAATTGTCTTCCGGATTGTCTTGCCCGGTGGGGTTCAAGAACGGGACGGACGGCAATATCAAGATTGCGATTGATGCGATCAAGGCGGCTTCCCATCCCCACCATTTCCTCTCGGTGACCAAGGGGGGGCATACCGCTATTTTCTCGACTTCGGGCAATGACGACTGCCATATTATTCTGCGTGGCGGAACCCGCCCGAATTATGACCGGAGCAGTGTTGAGGCAGCCTGCCGGGAAGTGGCCGAGGCCGGGTTGCCGCCGCGTATCATGATTGACGCTTCCCACGGCAACAGCTCGAAAAAGGCGGAAAACCAGGTGCCGGTTTGCGCAACGATTGGCCGGAGTGTTGCAGCAGGCGATGTGCGGATTATCGGGGTGATGGTGGAATCGCATCTTGTTGCCGGGCGGCAGGATATTGTGCCGGGACAGCCGCTGACTTACGGCCAGTCGGTAACTGATGCCTGCATTGGCTGGGATGACAGCGTAATGATTCTGGAGCGGCTTGCGGAAGCTTCGGCAAAACGCCAGGAAAAAGTACGGTACAGTAACGGGGACTGACAGGCAGGGCTCTTTTTCCCTACCGTATCCTGGCGGTGGCTTCAATCCGGTCCAGGATGGCGGTAACGGCGCGGTCTATGCCTTGGCCGGGGCGGTAATCGGCTGCAGTAAAAAGGGTGGCGCGCCCTTCGCTGGCAAGCTGCCGGGCGTGGTCTTTGGCACCGGTTTTTTCCGGATGATAGACGGCAATGGCGTGTCCGCCCTGTTCCTTGACCAGCCTCATGCAGGGGATATCGGTTTCCCCGTCCCCGATGAAGATCATGTTTTCAAAGGGGACCGGCCGCTCGTTCATCGGCACGAATTTGTTGATGACCGAGTTGTCATGCACATCCAGGGTGCCTTTGTTGATGCGGAAAAGGTATTGGGTTTTTGTGGTGTAGTTGACGGCCAGCGCCGGCCAGCAGGCAATGTTGTTGTGGTCAAACATGAAGGCGGAAGCATACACTTTCCGGAATTCATGGTAGATCGGGGTGGCTTCCAGCATTTCCCGGATGCCGGACGAGATGATGAAGTGCTCAAGCCGGATGCCTTTTTCCTGTGCATACCGGTTGATGTGCCCGAACCATTTTTCGACGCCGGGGAAAAACCGGATTTGTTTGCCAAAGTCGTGGAAGTCTGATTTCCGGACAGGGATATCCTTTTTGTCGGCAGCCCGTATCATGAGCCACATGTAGGCCAGGATGGTATCCATCTGGTGGGTTTTGGCCAGTTCGCCGGCTTTGGCCCAGAAGTCTTTCGGGGAGATATCCAGCTTGGGGATGAAGTCGTATTCCTGCATGTTGCCGGGCGACAACGTGCCGTCGAAGTCATAGGCGATGGCGACAGGAATGGGGGCGCTTTTCATCCTTTTTCCTTGTTTGCTGTGGCAACAGGGCATTTTGTTGCTGGCTGTGCCGTGGCGGAGGTCAGTCACGGAAGTTGTTGTATTCCAGCGGCAGGTCTTTCACTTCCTTTTTCAGCAGGGCAATGGCGGACTGGAGGTCATCCCGTTTTGCGCCGCTGACCCGTACAGTGTCGCCCTGGATGCTGGCCTGGACTTTGAGTTTGCTGTCTTTGACCAGGCGGACGATTTTTTTTGCGGCATCCGATTCCAGGCCATTTCGGATGCGGATGACCTGCTTGACTTTGTCGCCGCCGATTTTTTCCACTTTGCCTTCATCCATGAAGCGGACGTCAACTTTTCTGCGGGTCATTTTCCCGGTCAGGACATCTTTGAGCTGGTTGAGCTGGAATTCGGAATCGGCAAAGGCGGTCAGTTCACGCTCTTTTTGTTCTACCCGTGCATCGCTTCCCTTAAAGTCGAAGCGGGTGCTGATTTCCTTGTTGGTCTGCTCAATGGCGTTTCGGACTTCAACCATGTTGGCTTCCAGTACAACATCAAATGACGGCATGTTTTTCCTTTCGCTTGTTGTGGCGGGATAAAAGCAGAGTGTCATTTTATAAAACAAAATCCGCTTCTGCTACCCGGTCTGTGTGATTGCCCCTATAATCCCCGTATGATTGATGCCAGGTTTCCCGTGAAGACGGCTTTTCCTTTAAAGGCGCTCAATACGTTTGGTATTGCTGCCCAGGCAGCCTGTTATCTTGCCGTTGACGGGGTGAAGACGCTTTTTTCTGTTCAGGCTGATCCTGTTCTGGGTCGTTTGCCCCGGCTGGTTTTGGGCGGCGGCAGCAATCTGCTTTTTGTGGGGGATTTTCCCGGTTTGGTGCTGCATATGCGCCTAAAAGGGAAGAAGGCGGAAAGAGAGGATGATTCCTGGGTTTATGTGACTGCGGCGGCGGGGGAAAACTGGCATGAGTTTGTTTTATGGACGCTTTCAAACGGCTGGGGCGGCCTGGAAAATCTTTCCCTGATTCCCGGTACAGTCGGCGCGGCGCCGGTGCAGAATATCGGCGCGTACGGGGTTGAGCTGGAATCGGTGTTTTATTCTCTGCGTGCGTTTGATTTTGAAACGGGAAAAATTTGTGTTTTCAACAGGCAGGATTGCCGGTTTGCCTATCGCAACAGTATGTTCAAGCAGGAAAAGGCAGGACGCTACGCGATTATTGAAGTGACGTTTGCCTTGCCCAAACAGTGGCGGCCGAATTTATCTTATGCCGACTTGGCTGCCCGGTTTTCTGATGGCGGTAAAACGGTCTCTCCCGGTGAGGTGAGCAGGGCTGTGATGGCGATTCGCCAGGGGAAGCTGCCTGATCCGGCTGTGCAGGGCAATGCAGGCAGTTTTTTCAAGAATCCGACGGTGCCGGCGGCGGCGCTTGACGCGTTGAAGAGGCAGTATCCTTCCATGCCGGCATATCTTCAGCCGGATGGCGCTTACCGTATTGCGGCAGGCTGGCTGATTGACCAGTGCGGCTGGAAAGGCCGGGCGCATGGCCGCGCCGGGGTGTGCGAGACGCAGGCTTTGGTGCTGGTGAATCTTGGCGGCGCATCCGGAAAAGATATTGCCGGGCTGGCGTACCGGATTCAGCAGGATGTGCAGGCGCGTTTTGGTTTGTGGCTGGAGCCGGAGCCGGTGTTTGCTGGCGGGTTTTCCTAGGTATTGGCGTTTTCCTGGACGAAAGCGGCAAGCCCGCCGGTGACCAAGGTGCGGTTGGGGACAATGCCTTTTTCGGTGATGAGCGCGGTGACCAGTTCGGCCGGTGTGACGTCAAAGGCCGGGTTGCGGATAGCGACGCCGTCAGGCGCCCAGATGCAATCCCGAAAGCCTTTGACTTCACCGGCATTGCGTTCTTCAATGGGGATATCTTTGCCGGTTTCGCAGGCAAGATCAATGGTGGAAAGCGGGCAGGCGACGTAAAAGGGGATATGGTGCCGGCGGGCCAAAACGGCGATCATGTAGGTGCCGATTTTGTTGGCGACATCGCCATTGGCGGTAACCCGGTCTGTGCCGACGACAATGGCATCAATTTCCCCGGTTTGCATCATGCGGCCTGCCATGTTGTCGGTAATGAGGGTGACCGGGATGTTTTCCTGGACCATTTCCCAGGCGGTTAATCTTGCGCCCTGGAGGAAGGGGCGGGTTTCGTCGGCAATGACGCTGATTTTTTTGCCTTGTGCAACGGCGGAGCGGAAAACGCCCAGTGCGGTTCCGTGCCCGGCAGTGGCGAGCGCGCCGGCATTGCAATGGGTAAGCACCCGCGCACCGTCTGGCAGCAGCGCCGCGCCGTAATTGCCGATGGCCTGGTTGATGCGGATATCTTCTTCCCTGATGCGGTGGGCTTCGGAAAGCAGCTGTAAAGCGATTTCCGGCGGCGGGAGGTGAGCGAGTGTCTGCAAAAGCGATTGCATCCGGTGAAGCGCCCAGAAGAGGTTGACAGCTGTCGGGCGGCTTTTCCCCAGGTGCAGGATGCCTTTGGCGATGCCGGACAGAAACTGGGTGGATGAGGTGTTTTGCAGCCGGAGGGCTTCCAGCGCAACGCCATACGCGGCGGCTACGCCAATGGCTGGCGCGCCGCGGATGACCATGCTGCGGATGGCATCGGCAACCGATGCGGCTGAATCGGCGCGGACATATTCCAGTGTGGCAGGCAACAGGCGCTGGTCTATCATTTCCAGCGTATTTTTGTTCCATCGCAGTGTTTCGACGGCACAGGCAGGCGCAGCGGATGGCATGTTATTTTCCTTCGAACCGGGCAAGGGTGAAAACGGTGTAGCCATTGTTTTTCAGCCGGTTTTTCCCGCCAAGGTAGGGAAGGTCAACCAAAAAGGCGGTTTCATGGATGATGCCACCGCTTTGTTCGATTAGGCGGATGGCTGCCATAGCAGTGCCTGCGGTTGCCAGCAGGTCGTCCACGAGAAGGACGCGCTCGCCAGGCTGGATGGCATCATCGTGCATTTCAATCCGGGCGGTGCCGTATTCCAGCGCATAGTCCTGGCCGATGGTGCGGCACGGCAGTTTGCCGGGTTTGCGGATCAGCACCAGGCCGCAGTTTAAGGCGTAGGCCAGCGGCGCGCCGACCAGGAAGCCGCGTGCTTCGATGGCGGCGATTTTGGTAAGGGGCGCGCCGGCATACCGGTTGGCAAGGGTGTCTATGGCTTCGCGCAGGCCGCGGGGACTGGAAAACAGGGTGGTGATGTCGCGAAAGAGGACGCCTTTTTTGGGGTAGTCGGGGATGGTGCGGATATAGGATGTGATGGACATGGCAATGCTTTCAAAGGAGAATCAGGGCGCGTGCCCGCGCCATTGGCCGTAGTGCCTGAATTGTTCCTGCACTTCCTGCATTTGGGTTTCGGAGAGGAGAATGGGCTCGCCCAGCTGGAGAATGCGCCAGTATTGTTCGCACAGGGATTCGGTTTCAACCGCTACAGACAGGGCATGTTTGAGGTCGCGCCCGATGGCAACCATGCCGTGGTGTGCCAGGAGGCAGGCGTTTCTTTCCCTGATGGCTTCAAGTGCCCTGTCGGAGAGGGCCTGGGTGCCGAAAAGCGCGTAGGGAGCGCAGCGGACGGAGTCGCCGCCAGCGGCGGCAATCATGTAGTGAAAGGGCGGGATGGTCTTGTGAAGGCAGGCCAGGGTCACGGCAAAGGGAGAATGGACATGGATGACGGCGTTGGCGTCCGGCCGCCGGGCAAGCAGGTCGCGGTGCAGCCGCCATTCTGTGCTGGGACGGCAGGGACTTGTGCTGTTTCCGGAAAAGGAGAGGGCAACCAGGGTTCCGGTTGTCATGTCTTCCGGCGGCAGACCGCTTGGCGTGATTAAAAAGGTATCGGTATCCAGCCTGACGCTGGCATTGCCGGCGCTTCCTTTGTTCAGGCCGAGGCTGACCAGTTTGCGTGCGGTTTGCAGGAGGGTTTCCCGCAGGGTGCTTTCACTGGCAGGGGTGGTGGGGTCAGCCATTTTGCAGTATCCTGCCTGCAACGGCGTCAAGCCGTTTGAGGGCAGCCTTGTCCCGTGAGGCGGATGCGGTAATGACGGCATGTTCCAGCGAGAAACGGCAGGCGCAGGAAGGGGCGGCGGTATCGCTGCCGAGGAGGGGGATGGCTTGCCGCACCAGGGATGTTGCTTTTTCGGCGTTGTCGTTCAGGATACGGACTATCTGGCTGACAGAGACGTTGTCATGCTCAGGGTGCCAGCAGTCGTAGTCTGTGACCATGGCAATGCTGGCATAGCACATTTCGGCTTCCCGTGCGAGCCTGGCTTCGGGCATGTTGGTCATGCCGATAACGTCGCAGCCCCAGCTTCGATAGAGTTCGGATTCTGCCCTGGTGGAAAACTGGGGGCCTTCCATAGCCAGATAGGTGCCGCCAAGGATTGCCGGTATGCCGGTTTGCCCGGCCAGATTGTGGATGAGCCGGTTCATGCGGGAGCAGGTGGGATGCGCCAGCGAGATGTGCGCAACGCAGCCGGATTCGAAAAAGGTGTTGTCCCGCCGGGATGTGCGGTCAATGTATTGGTCAACCAGGACAAAGGTACCGGGTTTGAGGTTTTCTTTCAGGGAACCGACAGCGCTGACAGAAATGATCTGGCTGGCCCCGGCCCGTTTGAGTGCGTCGATATTGGCGCGATAGTTGATTTGGGAGGGAGGCAGGCGGTGCCCCCGGCCATGCCGGGGGAGGAAGACGACTTTGTGCCCGCTGATTTCCCCGAACAACAGGGCATCGGAGGGCTCGCCAAAGGGAGAGGCGATTTTTTCCCAGCGGGTATGCGTCAGTTCCGGTATGTTATAAAGCCCGCTGCCGCCGATGATGGCGGTGATGCCTGCGTTTGTCCCCATCCTCTTTTGTTTCCCTATTTTTTCTGTTTTTCCCGCAGGTTGGCAGCAACCCGCATACGGAGCGCATTGAGTTTGATGAAGCCGCCGGCGTCTTTCTGGTCGTATGCGCCTGCATCGTCCTCAAAGGTGGCAATGGTCGGGTCAAACAGGGAATCGGCTGATTCGCGGCCGGTAACGGTGACGTTGCCTTTGTAGAGTTTCAGGTTGACGGTGCCGTTGACATGTTCCTGGGTATGGTCAATCAAGGTTTGCAGGGCAACCCGTTCGGGCGACCACCAGTAGCCGTTATAGATGATGGCAGCGTAGCGGGGCATCAGGTCGTCTTTTAAGTGTGCCACTTCGCGGTCCAGCGTCAGGGATTCCATTGCGCGGCGGGCCGGCAGGAGGATGGTGCCCCCCGGTGTTTCGTAGCATCCGCGCGATTTCATGCCGACGTAGCGGTTTTCTACCAGGTCGAGGCGGCCGATGCCGTGTTTGCCGCCCAGGCGGTTCAATTCTGCCAACAGGACAGCCGGGGACATCTTTTTGCCGTTTAACGAGACCGGGTCGCCTTTTTCAAAGCCGATCCGGATGTGCTCGGCCTGGTCGGGGGCTTCTTCCGGGCTGACTGTCCAGCGCCACATGGATGCTTCGGGTTCTGCGCCCGGATTTTCAAGGTGGCGTCCTTCGTAGCTGATGTGCAGCAGGTTGGCGTCCATTGAATAGGGTGCGCCGCCCTGGCGGTGTTTCATTTCGATTTCAATGCCGGCTTTTTCAGCATACTGGAGCAGTTTTTCCCGGGAAAGCAGATCCCACTCGCGCCAGGGGGCAATGACTCTCACATTGGGCATGAGCGCATAGGCGCCCAGTTCGAAACGGATTTGGTCGTTTCCCTTGCCTGTTGCGCCGTGGGCAATGGCATCTGCGCCGGTCTGGCGGGCAATTTCAACCAGCCGTTTGGCAATCAGGGGGCGGGCGATGCTGGTGCCGAGGAGGTATTCCCCTTCGTACAGGGTGTTGGCGCGAAACATCGGGAAAACGAAGTCACGGACAAATTCTTCACGCAGGTCGTCAATGAAGATATTTTCCGGGCGGATGCCGAATTTCAGGGCTTTTTGCCGGGCCGGTTCCAGTTCTTCGCCTTGCCCCAGATCGGCTGTGAAGGTAATAACTTCGCAGCGGTAGGTGTCCTGGAGCCATTTCAGGATGACGGAGGTGTCCAGTCCGCCTGAGTATGCCAGGACGACTTTTTTTACATCGCTCATGTTTTTCTTTCGTTTTTTTTCGTTCAGGTTGAAAAGGAATGCCGCAACCGCAACCGGCCGGCCAGGCCGGTGTCAAGGCAGGATATGCCCCATTTTATGCCTATTTGGCGCAAACCGGAATACGGGCGCTATACCCGTCCGAGAACGAGGTATTCCAGGAGGGCTTTCTGGACGTGCAGCCGGTTTTCGGCTTCTTCCCAGACAACGGATTGCGGCCCGTCTATGACTTCGGGGGTGACTTCTTCTCCCCGGTGGGCGGGCAGGCAGTGCATGAAGAGGGCATTTGGCGCGGCGCGCTGCATTTTTTCGGTATCCACACACCAGCCTTCAAACGCTTTCATGCGGTCGGCATTTTCGGCTTCGAATCCCATGCTGGTCCAGACATCGGTAGTGACCAGGTGGGCGCCGTCGCAGGCTTTGGCAGGGTCGTCAAAAAGGGTGAAATGGCTGTGGTCGGGGGCGACCAGGCCGTAATTGATGTCGTAGCCCTTCGGGGTGGAGACGTTGACGTGAAAGCCGAATATGCCGGCAGCCTGGAGCCAGGAATACAGCATGTTGTTGGCGTCGCCGATCCAGGTGACGGTTTTTCCCCGGATGGCCTGGCGGTGTTCGATGAAGGTGAAGACGTCTGCCAGCACCTGGCAGGGATGGTGTTCGTTTGTCAGCCCGTTAATGACGGGTACGCGGGAGCAGGCGGCGAAGCGCTCGATGATATCGTGCCCGAAGGTGCGGACCATGATGACGTCGCACATTCTGGACATGACTTGCGCTGCGTCTTCAACGGGTTCTCCCCGGCCGAGCTGGCTGTCTCTGGTGTTGAGGTAAATGGCGGTGCCGCCCAGCTGGGCCATGCCGGCCTCAAAGGAGAGGCGGGTGCGGGTGGAGCTTTTCTCGAATACCATGACCAGCGTGCGGTCTAAAAGCGGGTGGTAGGTTTCGTAGTTCTTGAATTTACGCTTGATGATGCGGGCACGCTCCATCAGGTATTCGTATTCGGATAGCGTGAGGTCGGAAAATTGCAGGTAGTGTTTGATCGTCATAAATGACATGCCAGGCTGTCAGCCCGGACACGTAGGAGTTAAATTGCTGATTATATGGGATTTGTCCGGGTTATACCAAGGGGCGGGCAAAAAGGGCTGGTTGCCGTGCTTTTGTGTGTGCGGCGTCAGTATGTTTTCTGTGAGGATTCGTGGAGCAGCCGGGTGTAAAGCCGGTGGCGCATGGCGGCAATTTGCCCGCCGGCTACGGCTTCAAGGATGGCGCAGCCAGGTTCGGCGAGGTGCCGGCAGTTGTGGAAGCGGCAATGGCCGAGGCAGGGATGAAATTCCCGGAAAGCCTGTTCCAGCGCCGCCTTGTCGAGATGGTACAGGCCGAATTCCTGGAATCCGGGGGAATCAATGAGGGCTGTGCCGGGCGAAACCGGGTAAAGGCGTGTAAAGGTGGTGGTGTGTTTGCCTGAATTGAGGGCGGCCGATATTTCACGGGTGGCAATATCAGCACCGGGAACGAGGGTGTTGACGAGGGAGGATTTGCCCATGCCGGACTGGCCGATGAGGATGGTTGTATGGTTTTCGATGAGCGGCATCAGTATCCGGCGGCAGGCGGCGGGGTCGGCGGCCGCTGTGATTTCGCAAAGCGGGTAACCCAGCGAGAGATAGGGCAGGAGACGCTCGCGGGCACGGGGAAGGCGTGCTGCGAGGTCTGTTTTGTTCAGGAGAATGTGTACCGGAATGCGCGCTGCTTCTGCCGCCACAAGCGAACGGGAAATCAGGTCGTCTGAAAAGAAAGGTTCGGTGGCGGCAACGATGAAAATACGGGTGACGTTGGCAGCGAGCAGTTTGGATTTGTATTGGTCGGAACGAAAGAGCAGGGTCTGGCGCGGCCTGACGGATTCGATGACAGCCTGCCCTTTGGCGGCAGGTGTGATGACAACGTTGTCGCCAACGGCAATCTGGCCTTTTTTCCCCCGCGTGACGCTGTGTATCAGCTCGCCGTTTTTTTCCGCCACATAATGCCGGCCGTGGGCGGCGATAATCCGGGCTGTCATGGCAGGGGTCATGACCGGGCAAGCAGCCTGTCTATGCGCGCGCCGGCAGGCGGATGGGAATCGTAAAAAGCCGAATAAAGCGGGTCTGGCGTTAAGGTGGAGGCGTTGTCTTCATACATGCTGACAAGGGCAAGGGCCAGATCCTGCGCGGAGGTGTGTTGTGAGGAAAAGGCGTCGGCCTCAAATTCATGTTTGCGGGAGCCTGAAGCGAGAAGCGGCGAGAAGAAGAAGGTGAAAAGGGGCAATACCAGTACGAACAGCAGGAGGGCCAGGGCGTTGCTGCTATCGGCCAAAGGTGTGACATGCAGGCCGAGATAGAACCAGCCTTGTGTTTTCAGATAACCCAAAAGCGCGAGGAAGCCGAGCGAAACCACGGCCATCAGCGCCATGCGTTTGGCAATATGCCGGAGTTTGAAGTGGCCAAGTTCGTGTGCCAGGACGGCTTCAATCTGGGGGGGAGACAGGCGGGAGATGAGCGTATCGTAAAAGACGATACGGCGGGAAGCGCCAAAGCCGGTGAAGTAGGCGTTGCCGTGGGCGCTGCGTCTGGAACCATCCATGACAAACAGGCCGCCTGCCTTAAAGCCGGTTCTTTCAAGCAGGCGTTCGATACGTTCTTTCAGCGCCTGATCCTGTAACGGGGTGAAGGTATTAAACAGCGGCGCTATCAGGGCGGGATAAAGGATCATCATGAGGAGCTGGAAGGCGTTCCAGACGAGCCAGGCGTAAAACCACCATCCGTTTGACGCTTTTTCCATGAGAACCAGCACCAGCCAGGCCAGCGGCAGGCCGATTAAGGCGCTCATGAGCATGTTTTTTGCCAGGTCGGCGAAAAAAAGTTTCGGCGTCATATTGTTAAAGCCGAATTTTTCTTCAATAACGAATTGGCTGTAGTAGTCAAATGGCAGGTCAATGAGCCCGGAAATGAGGGCAAAGGCGGCCAGAAGGCCGATCTGGCACAGTATGCCCGGCCCGGTGATGCCGTATATCCATGTGTGCAGGAGTTCCAGGCCGCCAAACAGGGTAAAGCACAGTAAGACCAGGGTGTCTGCCAATATGGTGAAGATGGCAAAACGGCGTTTGGCTATCGTATAATCGGCCGCTTTCCTGTGCGCTGCCAGCGGGATATCACGGGCAAATTGCGCCGGAACGCTGCCGCGGTGAAGGCGCACATGGCGGATTTGCCGCAGGGAGAGCCAAAGGCGCACTGAAAGGGTTAATGCAAGGAAAAAAATAAAAATCAGTGTAAAAGCACAGGGTGTCATGAGGGGTCTTGTGAGAGAATGCGTAATCAAGCCTACAAGGATCGAATTATGTCACAAGCAGAAAATTTACAATCGGAATCAGCTCAGGTTTTGGGCAAAACGGCTTTTTTGAGCGAATTTAACCTGGTTTGGGTGGATATGGAAATGACCGGCCTGGACCCGGACAGGGATGCGATTATTGAGATTGCCGTGATTGTGACGGATCCCGGATTGCAGGTGCTGGCCGAGGGGCCGGTTCTGGCTATCCATCAGCCGGACGCCGTGCTTGACGGCATGGATGCCTGGAATAAGGGAACGCATGGCCGCTCCGGCCTGATTGAGCGGGTGAGGGCTTCGACGGTGACAGAGGCCGCAGCAGAGGAGGCGGTTATGGATTTTTTAAGGTCGTATGTGCCGAAAGGAAAATCTCCCATGTGCGGCAATACGATCTGCCAGGACCGCCGTTTTATGGCAAGGGGGATGCCGCGCCTGGAGGCGTATTTCCACTATCGCAACCTGGATGTTTCCACTATCAAGGAATTGTGCCGCCGCTGGAAGCCAGAGATTGCTGCCGGGTTCAAGAAGCAGCAAAAGCATACGGCGCTGGAGGATATCCGGGAATCAATTGAGGAACTGCGCTATTACCGGCAGCATTTTATCCGTTTTTGATTGCCGGATGGACGATGGAAGCAGACTCGGCGAACCAGGAAGAGCTGCGCGAACTGATTGATTATCAGGCGCGTATTCGCGAGGATGAGCGCAAGCGTATTGCACGTGAGATTCATGATGAGCTGGGCCAGTACCTTCTCGCTTTGCGTATTGATGTCTCGTTGCTCAAGGAGGAGAGCAATAATGAGCCTTCCCTCCGGGCAAAGCGGGTGGACCGGATTTTGGCGCATGTGGATTCAACGGTCAAAAGTGTGAGGACGATTATCAATAACCTGCGGCCGGCAGTGCTGGATTTGGGGCTGGTGCCTTCGCTGGAGTGGCAGGCGCGGGATTTTGAGCGCCGTAACGGAATACGCTGCCAGTTTCATACAACCGATGAAAACCTGGCGCTGGATGATGAGCTTTCGACGGTGCTTTTCCGCGTTTTGCAGGAAGCGTTAACCAATGTGGTGCGCCATGCCAAGGCAACCTGTGTGGATATTGCGCTGTCAACCGGAAATGACAGGTTGGTGATGCGGGTTGCCGACAATGGGGTGGGGATGCCCAGGGTGCGCAATCGCCGGGTCAAGTCTTTCGGGCTGGCCGGTATCCGCGAGCGGGTGGGGATGCTGGGCGGCGAATTTTCCATTGAGAGCGGCCCGGCCGGCACGGCGCTGACTTTTGTTATTCCTTACGGGGTGTCGCCGGGATTGTTTGACGATCAGCCAGAAGAGGAGTGAGAACGGCTATTGTCCGTTCGGTTGCGCCCCGCTGGCGAAAGGCAAATTGCTGTGCCTTTTTCCCCATTTCATGGCGTTTTTCCGGCCTGTTGAAGAGGCTGGCGGCTTGTTGCATCAGTTCGGGGGCGCTGGCAATGCGAAGCGCGGCGCCCTGTTTTACGGCGTCTTCTGTAATGGCCTCAAAGTTGAAGGTGTATTTGCCGGTGAGTACCGGCAAACCGAGCGCGCAGGCTTCGATCAGGTTCTGGCCGCCAAAGGGGTTCAGGCTGCCGCCGATAAAGGCCAGGTCGGACGCGGCATAGTAGGAGAACATTTCTCCCATAGAATCGCCAAGAAGAATCCGGACGCCGGACGGGACAGGCCCGGCAAGGGCAAAATCTCCTGGCAGTTCGGAGCGGCGCACCATGCGCAGTTTTCGTCCGGCAATCAGGGCTGCCACTTCGTCGAAGCGCCGGGGGTGGCGGGGAACCAGGATGAGCAGGGTATTGTCCGGTTTGAGTTGCCCCAAGGCGTCCAGGATCTGCGCTTCTTCTCCATCGCGGGTGCTGGCGCATATCAGGACGGGTCTTGAGCCGATCAGGCGGCGGAGCTGTTTGCCCTGACAGATGGCGGCTTCAGGCGGGGTAACGTCAAATTTGACGCTGCCGGTTACGGTGATGCTGCCGGAGCCGAATTGCGCAAGGCGTGCCGCATCGGTTTCTGTCTGGGCGGCAACGCGCTGGATGCCGGCGGCAGCCGGGCGGATGAGGGGAGCCAGGCGCTGCCCTTTTTTCAGGGAGCGTTCGGAAAGCCGGGCATTGACGAGCGCAACCGGGATGCGGTGTTTGTTGCACTGGTTTATCAGGTTTGGCCAGATTTCGGTTTCCATGAGGATGCACAGGCCGGGTGTAAAGTGGCGGATGAAGCGGCGCATCATGAGCGGGGTATCATAGGGCAGATAGGCTTGCGTCACGCGGGGAATGCCGCCAAACAGTTCGTGTCCGGCCGTGCGGCCGGCGGGGGTCATGCAGGTGAGCAGGATATCTTTTTGGGGACAGGCAGATAGCAGGGCGCGTACCAGCGGTTCGGCAGCGCGGGTTTCGCCTACGGAAACGGCGTGGATCCAGATGCCGTTTTTGCGAAGGCGGGCAGGCGGGTAGTATCCCAGCCGCTCTGCAATGTGCCGGCGGTAACCGGGTTCTTTCCGGCCGCGCCACCACAGACGGAAAAGGGCAAGCGGCAGGATGAGCCACCAGAGGAGGGAATACAGGGTTCGCATAGGCTTTTCAGTTGCAGAATCAGTGCGTATTATCCCTGAAAGCGGGCTTGACGCGCATCCATTTGCCGTTTTTGCGAAGGCGGGCAGGAAGAAAGAATCACGTATAATGGTCTGATGGGGGATAAAAACGGGGAAACCGGGGCAGGCTGCCCGGATGGCGATGCCGGCGTATGATGAAATTACGGATTGCAACCTACAATATTCACAAGGGGGTTTCCTCTGTCGGAGGCTTGCCGCGTGTACACGACCTGAAAAAGACGATGGCAACGCTTGCGGCGGATGTGATTTTTCTTCAGGAGGTGCAGGGACGGCATGACTGGCTGGCGCTAAGCCAGTCAGGACAATGGCCCAAAGAGGCGCAGTATGATTATCTGGCCGGAGACTACCGTTATGCCGCGTACGGGAAAAATGCGGTATATCACTATGGCCACCACGGTAACGCGCTGCTTAGCGCTTACCCGATTGTTGCACAGGATAACCATGATATTTCGGATCATGCGCTGGAATCGCGAGGGGTGCTGCATTGCGTGCTCCAGATGCCTTCCTCGAAGGTACATTGTTATGTTGTGCATCTGGGGCTTTTTGAGGGCAGCCGCCGCCGCCAGACACAGATGCTGATTGAGCGGGTCAATGCTTCTGCGCTGCCGCATGAGCCGGTGATTATTGCCGGTGATTTTAACGACTGGGGCAACCATCTTTCTGACGCCATTCGGAATGCGCTTGATGTGAAGGAGGTTTTTGATGACAGCCCCCAGAAGAAAAATCTGATGTTTTATCTGAGAAAGCTGGCAGGCAAGACGCCCCGTCCGCAGCCGGCAAAAACTTTCCCGGCCGCTTTCCCGTGCCTGCCGCTGGACAGGATTTATATCCGGGGATTCGCGGTGGAAGCTGCTGCCGTTATACATGGCCGCCGCTGGGCGAAGGTATCGGATCATGCGCCGGTTGTAGCGTCGCTGATCATGCGGCCATGAGAGGAACGGTGATGGTTTTGGGAGGGCGCTAGCCAGGATGGGTATGCTGGTACGCCCCGGTTCCCTTGTTTCGGACAATCACCTGACGCTTCTGGAGGGCGGGCGGGAGTATTTTCCAGAGCTGATCCGGCAGATTCACCGGGCCCGGACGGATATTTATCTGGAAACGTATATTTTTTATCCGGACGAGGCGGGGCGCGCTGTCATGCGCTCGCTTCAGCAGGCAGCCCGGCGGGGCGTCAGGGTGCATGTGATTGCCGACTGGGTGGGAACCGGTATGGGCCTGTGCCGGTTGCTGGCGGAGGAATTCGGGAAGGCAGGCGTTGCTTTCAGGGTGTTCAATCCGTGGTTTTCCCGCGGCCTGGCGCGCCAGCACCGGAAGGTGTGCGTGATTGACCATGAGTGCGCCTTTGTCGGCGGTATTAATATTCTGGATGATTTCCGGTGTGACTATGGCAAAAAGCCGGGGTTTCTGAAAGCGCCGCGCTGGGATTTTGCCGTAATGGCGGAAGGCCCCATTCTTAATCTGATCCAGCAGGAAGCCGAGGCATTCTGGGAGCAGGCAGGCGTTATGCCGATTCGCCGGCGTTTCCGCCAGTACCGGATTTCATTTCGCCGCAAGTTTGCTCTGGCCAGGGTGGTGCTGGCCGGGTTTGTTGTGCGGGATAATTTTCGTAACCGCCGGACAATCAAACGGGCTTATTTGCGGGCTATCGGGCAGGCGCGCAGCGAGGTGGTAATGGCTACGCCTTATTTTTCTCCAGGGCGGAAGTTCCGTTCGGCGCTGGTAGCGGCTGCACGGCGCGGGGTGAAGGTGGCGCTTCTGGTCGGGACGGGCGAATTCTGGTGGCAGGATGCAGTGGCGCGCTCTTTTTTTCCGGTGCTGCTGGAAAACGGGGTGCGGGTTTATGAGTACCGCAAGACGCAGCTGCACGGGAAGGTAGCGGTTGTGGACGGGAACTGGGCGACGGTGGGTTCCAGTAATTGCGACGGCCTGAGCCTTTTTATTAATCATGAGGCGAACCTGATTGTGGAGGATGCCGGATTTGCCTGTGCCTTGCGGGAACGTATTTGTTCGGGGATGGCGGATGCGGTGGAAGTCCGCAAGGAGGAGATAAAAAGGCAATCCTGGCTGTGCCGGCTGGGATATGGCGCAGCCGGTTTTGTTTACCGCCGGATTATGCGGATTATGACCTGGGGGGATTACAGTTGAGCTGGTATCCGGGCAGCTGGGGTACAATAGAGGAAAAGCAGGCCAGACAGCCGCCGGTCATGAAGGTGACGGGAGGAAGGTCCGGACACCGCAGGGCAGGGTGGCGGCTAACAGCCGTCCGCTGAAAGCCGCAAGGTATAAGGCGAGGAACAGGGCCACAGAGACGAGCGTATTCGGTTACGGTGAAACGCGGTAACCTCCACCTGGTGCAATTCCAAATAGGCACGCAATGAGGCGGCCCGCGGAGCGTGCGGGTAGGAAGCTTGAGCGCCGGAGTAATCCGGCGCCTAGATGAATGGCTGTCATAGCAGAGGTTTTGCCTCTGCCGTAACAGAATCCGGCCTATCGGCCTGCTTTTTTCCAACCGGGTGCAGCGGCATTAGCCGCTGCGCTTTTTTTTTGTTCTGTCAGTGGGAAAGGCGCTGTTGTTTGTTGTCTCTTTTTGCCGACAGGAAAGCGGCAGGCCCCGCATTTTTTCGCCTTATTTCATACACCACTTTCAGAGTGTTTTGTAAGTGGCTAATTTTTATAAGAATTTTTATCCTGTTTTTGTGGCAAAAGTGCGCTAAGTTATTGAGTTTATTGCGCTTTTTTTTGATTCTTTTTGATTGAAAACGCTTGACCCGGCATAGGCCTTCCTCTAAAGTGGGAAAAAGTGTAAAAAAGTGGAATTTTGTGGGATTGGGTGTGGTTTCCTTTCCTGGCGGTGTGGTGTTTTTTTTTCAACGGGGCTTGCGTGTTTCAGGGTACATCCTCCATCAGTCTTGATGCCAAGGGCCGGATGGCTATTCCGGCGCGGCACCGGGATGCCTTGCTGCTGCAATGCGATGGGCGCATGACGTTGACCCGCCATCCGGACGGGTGCCTGCTGTTTTTTCCGCGTCCGGTTTGGGAAGCCAAACGGGAGCAGATTGCCGCTTTGCCAATTTCTGCCAGGGCATGGCAGCGTATTTTTTTGGGCAGCGCGCTGGATGTGGAGATGGATGCTTCGGGACGGATTCTGATTTCGCCGGAACTGCGTGCGGCAGCGGGCCTGAAACGGGGGGTGATGCTGATCGGGATGGGTTCGCATTTTGAGATATGGGATGCGGAAAAGCTGGCAGAAAACGAGGCGGCAGCAATCGCTTCCGGAACGCCGGATGTTTTGCAGAATTTCTCTTTTTAGGCGTCGTTGGGAGCAGGTTTTTGCCAGAGTTGACGCATCAGCCGGTGTTGCTTGAGGAAGCCGTAAACGCGCTTTCTATTGAGGGCGCGCGCGCCGGAGGGGTTTTTCTTGACGGGACGTACGGCCGGGGCGGTCACAGCCGGTTGATTCTTGACAAGCTGGGAAAGGACGGACGGCTGATTGCGTTTGACAAGGATCCTGAGGCGATTGCGGCTGCCGGCAGGCTGGATGATCCGCGTTTTGAGGCGGTGCATGGCAGTTTTGCCGATCTTGACAGGGTGATGGAGGCGCGCGGCATTAAAAGGGTGGATGGGATATTGCTGGATTTGGGGGTGTCTTCTCCCCAGGTTGAAAAAGCACAGCGCGGGTTCAGTTTTCGTCTGGACGGCCCGCTTGATATGCGCATGGATCCGACAAGGGGGATATCTGCCGCTAAGTGGCTGGCGTCCGAAAATGAACAGAAGATTGCGGAGGTAATACATGAATACGGGGAAGAACGGTTTGCTGTTCAGATTGCAAAGGCGATTGTTGCTGGCCGGATGGCAGCGCCCATTACCGGCACCCGGCAGCTTGCCGACATTGTGGCAAAAGCAGTCCGCACGCGCGAAGCAGGCAAAAATCCTGCAACGCGGACCTTTCAGGCTATACGGATTTTTATCAACAGGGAGCTTGAGGACCTGGCGGTAGGACTGGAAAAAGGGTGGAAGCGGCTGGCTTTGCACGGGAGAATGGCGGTGATCAGTTTTCATTCGCTTGAAGACCGCATGGTCAAACGGTTTTTTGCCGGCAGGGCGCATGTCAGGCAGCCTGACAGGCGTTTGCCGATCAGGGCAAAGGATTTGCCCTGTGCGGAGATGCGCCTGCTTGGCAGGGTGAAACCCTCTCCTTTTGAGGTGGATGGCAATCCGCGGTCCCGCTCGGCGGTGCTTCGTGCAGCCGAGCGGGTTGCGCTTTCCGAAGAGGCAGCGGTATGAGAAGCGGACGGTTGCAGATTGTGCTGGTGGCTGCGCTGCTTTTGTGTGCTCTGATGCTGGTTCATGCGCGCTATCAGTCCCGCCGCCTGTTTGTTGATCTGGAGTTTGAGTTGAACCAGGCCAGGCAGCTGGATGTGGAATGGTCGCAGTTGCAGCTGGATCAATCCAGCCTGGGGCAGCATGCCCGTATTGAGGGCCGCGCCCGGCGGGATCTGAATATGGTGCATGTGACGCCGGCCAATACGCGCTTTGTGACGGTGGCAACCCAATGAGGCGCATCATGAATTTTCCGGGAAATGGGCGCGTTGCGGCGTCAAAAGGCGTTTCGTTTTCCGATACGCCTGAATTGAAGGTCAGCCTTTCCAGGTGGCGCTCGCATATTGTCCTGTTTTTTCTCTTTTTTATTTTTATGTGCCTGATTGCCCGCGCGCTTTGGCTTCAGGTGTTGTCCACGGATTTCCTGCAGAAACAGGGGGAATCGCGGTATGCCCGTACGCTGAAATTGCCGGCAACACGCGGGAAGATTACGGACAGGAACGGGATTGTGCTGGCTTCCAGTGTGCCGGCCAGGGCAATATGGGCTATCCCTGATGATGTGCTGTCGCAGCCCAAGGAGAAAATAGGCCAGCTGGCCCGGCTTTTGGGGATGAGCGAGAAGAAGCTGTATGCCCGCCTTGACTCTGACCGTGCCTTTGTTTATCTGAAGCGGCAGGTGGAAATAGAAACGGCCGATGCGATTCTCAAGCTGGGGATCAAGGGGATCCAGACCCGGAAGGAATACAAACGGTATTACCCGGAAGGGGAGGTGATGTCCCATATTATCGGGTTTACGAATATTGAGGATATCGGGCAGGAGGGAATGGAGCTGGCTTCCCAGAAAGCGCTGTCCGGGGTAAATGGCAGCAGGCGGGTTATCAAGGATCGCCTGGGCAATATTGTGGAGGATTTGCGGGCAGTCAAGGAACCCAGGGACGGGAGCGACCTGGCACTTTCTATTGACAGCGGCGTTCAGTATATTGCCTACAAGCAGCTTAAGGAGGCTGTGGCTCTGCACAAGGCGAAGGCCGGGGCGGTGGTGGTGCTGGATGTCCGCACGGGCGAGGTGCTGGCGCTGGCCAATCTGCCCAGCTACAACCCCAATGACCGGAGCCAGTTGAAGGGGGGAAGACTGCGCAACCGGGCGCTGACGGATACTTATGAGCCGGGTTCAACGTTAAAGCCTTTTACTGTGGCGCTGGCGCTGGAGAAGGGGTATGCCACGCCCCAGACGAGGATACAGACAGCACCGGGGAAAATGGTGATTGGCGAAGCGGTGATTGGCGATGCCCACCCGCATGGTTTGCTGACTGTTGCCCAGGTTATTGAGAAATCATCCAATGTCGGCACGGCCAAGCTGGCGTTGGGGATGAAGGCCAGGGAAATGTGGGAAATGTTTATGGCGCTGGGTTTTGGGCAGCAGCCTGAATTTGGTTTTCCAGGGACGACCGCCGGGCGGGTTCGTCCCTATAAGTCCTGGCAGCCTGTGGAGCAGGCAACCATGAGCTATGGACATGGGATATCGGCTTCGCTGATGCAGGTGGCGCGTTCCTATATGATTTTTGCCCGGAACGGGGATATGGTGCCGCTTTCGCTGTCGCGGGTGGATGAGGTGCCTGCCGGGCAGCGGATTATTTCGGAAAAGACGGCAAAACAGATGCGCAGTATGCTGGAGATGGCGGCCGGGCCGGGCGGCACGGCGCCCCGCGCCCAGGTGCCGGGATACCGTGTGGCAGGCAAGACAGGGACAACGCTCAAGCTTGAGGACGGCAAGTATGTCAACAAGTATGTCGCTTCTTTTGTTGGTTTCGCGCCGGTTTCCGATCCCCGGATTATTGTGGCGGTGATGCTCGATGAACCGGCGCCGGGACAGCATTATGGCGGGATGGTTGCCGCGCCGGTTTTTTCCCGGATTGTGGCCAATGCCTTGCGTTCAATGAATGTGACGCCGGATTCTTCTGTTACGAATATTGTTATCCCGCAGGATAGCCCGATGGAGAGTGTGTGATGGATGCTTTTCCGCAGATTGCCTCCGTTGTGAAATGGCTTGACCGGGTTTGTCCGGGAGGGGATCTTTTCTCGGATTCGCGCGAGATTGCCGGTGCGGCAAAACCGCCGGTTTTTCTGGCTTATCCTGCCGGGACGGCAGACGGCAGGCAATATATTGCGCAGGCGGTTGAACAGGGGGCAAGGGCGGTTGTTTATGAAGCGGACGGCTTTGTGTGGAACCCGAAGTGGGAGGTGCCGCATCAGGCGGTGGCGGGGTTAAGGGATGCGGCCGGTTTTATTGCCGATGCTTATTACGGGCATCCTTCCGCTTCCCTGTTTGTGGTTGCTGTGACGGGGACGAACGGAAAGACTTCCTGTGCGCAATGGGTAGGAAGCGCGCTTTCCCGCCTGGGAAAAAAGACGGCGGTTATCGGCACACTGGGCGTGACGCTTTTTGAGAGAGGCGAGGCGAAAGCGGCAGGGATAACGGGTTATACCACACCGGAACAAATCCAGTTGCAGCGGCGGCTGGCCGCGCTGGTTAAAGAGGGGGTTTCCTGCCTGGCGATTGAGGCGTCGTCTATCGGTATTGAGGAAGGCCGGTTAAACGGGCTGGCGGTGGATGTGGCGCTTTATACCAACCTGAGCCGGGACCATCTGGATTATCACAAGGAGATGGCTGCCTATAAGGCGGCAAAGCGGAAGCTGTTTGACTGGCCGGGATTGAAACATGCCGTGATGAATCTGGATGACGCCTGCGGGCAGGAGTGGGCTAAAGCCTTGCAGGGGAAACTGCCGGTTTTGGGTTATGCCGCAGGGCCGGGCGAAGCTGCCGGTATTCCGGTATTGCGGGCACTGGAGATTCAGTCCCGCCTGGGCGGAACCAGCTTTGTGGCTGTGGGGCCTGAAGGGCGTGCGCGGATACAGACCCGGCTGGTGGGGTGTTTTAACGTCAGCAATATGCTGGGTGTGCTGGGTGTGCTGCTTTTATATGGCGCGGGATGGAAGGCGGCTGTTGCGGCGGTTGCCGGTTTGCAGCCGCCGCCGGGCCGGATGCAGGCGCTGGGAGGCCAGGATGCGCCGCTGGTGGTGATTGATTATGCGCATACGCCGGATGCGCTGGAAAAGGGGCTGGATGCGCTGCGGCCGGTTGCAGAGGACAGAAAGGGCGCTTTGTGGTGTGTGTTTGGCTGCGGCGGCGGCCGCGACAGGGGAAAACGCCAAGAGATGGGGCGGATAGCCGAAAAGGCGGATCATGTGATTGTGACCAGCGATAATCCCAGAAACGAGATGCCGCTGAATATTATCGGGGAAATTGAGGCCGGTATGACGCGGCCGCACCAGGTGATAGAAGACCGGGCTTCCGCTATTTTGCAGGCGGTCAAGCAGGCATCGTCTCATGATGTGATTTTTCTGGCGGGGAAGGGGCATGAGGTTTATCAGGAGATTGGCGGCGTGAAATATCCGTTTGTGGATGCGGAACATGCGGCTTTGGCGCTTGGTGCGTTTGATGCCATGAAGAGGGGAAGCCGATGAAAGCGGCCTTAAAGGATGTGGCGGCATGGGTCCAGGGCAGCCGGATGCAGAAAGACGCGGTGTTTGACGGGGTTTCGACGGACAGCCGCACGGCGCCGGCGGGTAGCCTGTTTGTGGCGCTGAAGGGCGAGCATTTTGACGCGCATGATTTTTTGCCAGGCCTGCCGGAAAAGGGGGTGGCTGCTGTTGTTGCCGAGAGGGTTCCCGGCGGGTTTCCCCTGCCGGCGCTGATGGTTGAAGATACCCGCCGTGCGCTGGGGGAAATGGCTGCGCAATGGCGCAGGCGTTTTGTTCTGCCGGTTGTCGGGGTGACCGGCAGCAATGGCAAGACAACGGTCAAGGAAATGATTGCCTCGGTTTTCAGGGCGGCTTATGGGGAAGACGGTTTTTTGGCAACGGCAGGCAATTTGAATAATGATATCGGCGTGCCGCAGACGCTTTTCAGGCTGCAGGCCAGGCAGCGGGCGGCTGTGGTTGAGCTGGGCATGAACCATCCGGGGGAAATGGCCGGGCTGGCAGCGATGGCGCAGCCGACGGTGGGCCTGGTGAATAACGCGCAGCGCGAGCATCAGGAATTTATGGCCAGTGTCCGGGCGGTGGCCGAGGAAAATGGCGGTGTGATTCGGGCTTTGCCGGAGGACGGTACGGCGGTTTTTCCGGCGGAGGCGGATTTTTCCGGATTGTGGGAGCAGTATGCCAAAGAGAGCGGGAAGCGGAGAATTGTCACGTTCGGATTTGGCGGGACGGCATCGGTAAGGGGCCGGTATGACATGGCAGACGGCCGGCTGGAGATACAGATTGGCGGGCAGGCTGCGGTTGCCCGGCTGGCGGTGATGGGCGTGCATAATGCGCATAATGCACTGGCCGCCGCCGCCTGCTGCCATGCTGTGGGAATCGGCCTGGAGGATATGGTGCGCGGGCTGGAGGTTTTCCGTCCTGTGCGGGGACGCCTCCAGCGCAGGCAGGCGGCAAATGGCGCTTTGCTGATTGACGATACCTATAATGCGAATCCGGATTCGGTGCGGGCTGCAATTGATGTGCTGGCCCAGGCGGCTTCCCCCCGTGTGCTGGTATTGGGCGATATGGGCGAGGTGGGCAGCCAGGGGATACCTTTTCATGAGGAGGCTGGCGCTTATGCCCTGGAGAAGGGGATTGATTATTTTTTCACGCTGGGCGACCTGGCGCGATATGCGGCGCGGGCATATGGTGAAAAAGCGGTGCATTTTGGCGGGGCAGAGGAGCTGCTGCGGTATCTGCGGGAATGGATGCAGCCTTCTGCAACGGCGCTTGTGAAGGGCTCCCGCTTCATGAAGATGGAACGTATTGTCAATGGCCTGATTGAGAGAGGATAAGGAACGCAAATGCTGCATTGGCTGGCGCAACAATTCCAGCAGGATATGAGCTGGTTGAGGATTTTCGGATATATCACGTTCAGGGCGGTTTTTGCCGCGCTGACGGCACTGGTGATCGGCCTGATGGCAGGCCCTGCCGTTATCCGCCTGTTGACCCGCTTAAAGGTGGGGCAGGCTGTGCGGCAGGACGGGCCGCAGACGCACCTGGCCAAATCCGGTACGCCGACGATGGGCGGTCTGCTTATCCTGATCGGGATCAGCGTTGCGACGCTTTTGTGGTGTGATTTGTCCAACCGTTTTATATGGGTGGTGCTGGTTGTGATGCTGGGATATGGCGTAATCGGATGGGTGGATGATTACCGCAAGGTTGTTTACAAGGACCCCAACGGCATGTCTTCAAGGGAAAAGTATTTCTGGCAGTCGCTTATCGGTATTTTCGCTGCGGTTTATCTGGCTTTTTGTGTTTCCGGGGCAAGCAACCAGGAAGTATGGGCGCTGTTTGTGGAATGGATACGTTCGGGTTTGAGTGCCGGCCTGCCAGCCAAGGCTGACCTGATTGTGCCGTTTTTCAAGACGATCAGTTATCCGCTGGGAATCTGGGGGTTTATTACGCTGACGTATTTTGTGATTGTCGGCAGCAGTAATGCGGTCAATCTGACAGACGGGCTGGACGGGCTGGTGATTATGCCGACTATCCTGGTCGGGACGGCGCTGGGTATTTTTGCTTATCTGACAGGCAATTTTACTTATGCCCATTATTTGTTTATTCCTTTTATTCCGGGGGCGGGGGAATTGCTGGTTTTTTGCGGCGCGATGGCAGGAGCCGGGCTGGCTTTTCTCTGGTTTAACGCCCATCCGGCCCAGATGTTCATGGGCGATGTCGGCGCGCTGGCATTGGGAGGTGCGCTGGGAGCGATTGCGGTAATTGTCCGCCAGGAAATTGTGCTTTTTATTATGGGCGGTATTTTTGTGGTTGAGACGCTTTCGGTGATGCTGCAGGTGGTTTTTTTCAAGTACACCAAAAGGAAATATGGTGTCGGCCGCCGGATTTTCCTGATGGCGCCGCTGCATCACCATTTTGAGCAGAAAGGCTGGAAGGAGACGCAGGTTGTCGTGCGTTTCTGGATTATTACGATCATTCTGGTTTTGCTGGGACTTTCTACATTGAAATTGCGCTGATATGAATTACGCGGGCAAAAAGGCACTGGTATTGGGGCTTGGCGAATCGGGCCTGGCGATGGCGCGCTGGCTGGCGTATTGCGGCGCAAATGTGCGGGTTGCCGATACCCGCGAGCGGCCGGAAAGGCTGGCGGTGTGGCAAAAGGAAGCGCCGGATGCCGAATTTTTCCACGGGGCTTTTTCTGCCGCGCTGGCTGAAGGCATGGATATGATTGCCCTCAGTCCGGGCCTGGCGCCGGAGACGGATCTGGCGGAAATTTGCCGTACGGCGCGCGCCGCCCATATTCCGCTATGGAGTGAAATCGAGATTTTTGCCCAGACGCTGGAGAGCCTTCGTGAGACGCAGGGGTATTGCCCGAAGGTGATTGCCATTACCGGTACCAATGGCAAGACAACGGTGACAAGCCTGACCGGCCGGATGTGCGCGCAGGCAGGCAAGACGGTGAAGGTGGCAGGCAATATCAGCCCGGCGGTGCTGGATGTGCTGCGGGAGTCGCTCAAGGCAGGGGCGCTGCCGGAGGTATGGGTGCTGGAATTGTCCAGTTTCCAGTTGTGGAGTACCTGGAGCCTGGATGCCGATGCGGCGGCGGTGTTGAATGTGACGCAGGATCATCTGGACTGGCACGGGAATATGGATGCCTACGCGGCAGCCAAGGCGCGGATATTTGGCAGGAAGACAATCAGGCTGTTAAACCGCAATGACAGCCGGGTGATGGCGATGGCCGGAGCAGACGGCGGGAAGGCAGTGACGTTTGGCCTGGATTTGCCGCGCCGCCCCGGAGACGGGGGGGTGCGCCGCAGCCGGGGGATGGACTGGCTTTGTGTGGCGGATGCAGCGGGCGGGTATCAGGATTTGATGCCGGTTCCGGCACTGCATATCCGGGGGCGGCACAATGCCGGCAATGCGCTGGCTGCGCTGGGGCTGTGCCGTGCCGCCGGCTTGCCCATGCCGCCGCTTCTGGCGGCTTTGCAGGCGTATCGCGGCGAACCGCACAGGGTGGAGATGGTAAGAAGTGTTGCCGGTGTGTGTTATGTGGATGACAGCAAGGGAACGAATGTCGGGGCGACTGTGGCGGCGGTGGAAGGCCTGGGGGCGGAAAAGGCGGGCAGGCCGTTGCTGCTGATTGCCGGCGGGGATGGCAAGAACCAGGATTTTTCTCCTTTGCTGCCGGCGGTTTCCCGGTATGTTCATACGGTTTTTCTGATTGGCAAGGATGCCGAGGTGATTCGGCTGGCGCTGAAGGAAAGCGGCGCCGAGCTGGTTTTGTGCACTTCGCTTGAAGAGGCGGTTCATCTGGCGGCCGGCAGGGCCAAAGAGGGCGAGACTGTTTTGTTGTCTCCTGCCTGTGCCAGCTGGGATATGTTCAGGCATTACGCGCATCGTGCCGAGGTGTTTGCTTCGGCGGTGCGGGAGGTCGCCTTGTTACGGGGAGAGGCGGCATGAACGGGATCAGGAAATGGGCGGCGAATTTGTCCGGGTTTGCTTTCCGGCCGCGTTCTTTTGATCAGCGCTCCAGGATGATGCTTTTTGACCAGCATTTGCTTGGCGCGGCGCTGGCGCTGGCGCTGCTGGGGCTGGTGATGGTTTATTCGGCATCTATTTCTCTGCCGGATTCGCCCAAGTATGCCAGTTACCGGCAGACGCATTTTCTGATCCGGCAGAGTATTTTTATTGTGATGGGTATTCTGGCCGGGCTGGCGGTTTTCCGTATCCCGCTGCGCGTCTGGCAAAAGTATGCGCCGCACCTGTTTATTTTTGCGCTGGTTTTGCTCATTCTGGTGCTGGTCCCCGGCATTGGCAAGGGCGTTAACGGCGCACGGCGCTGGCTGCCTTTCAGGATATTCAATTTGCAGCCGTCCGAGCTGATGAAGCTGTTTATTGTGCTTTATGCGGCGGACTATACGGTTCGCAAGCAGAATGTGATGAAGAAGCTGACCAAGGGGTTTTTGCCGATGGCCAGCGCGCTGGGGTTAATTGGGCTTTTGCTTTTGCTGGAGCCGGATCTGGGGGCGCTGGTGGTGATTGTGGCGATTGCCATGGCGATTCTTTTTCTCGGCGGCTTCAACGGCGTGTGGTTTTTCGGGATTATTGCCACGCTGGTGGGTATTTTCAGCGCGGTTATCATGCTTTCTCCCTGGCGGCGGGAAAGGATTTTTGCTTATTTGAATCCGTGGGATGGCGCGCATGCGCTGGGCAAGGCTTACCAGTTGTCGCATTCGCTGATTGCGTTTGGCCGGGGGGAATGGTTTGGCGTGGGGCTGGGAGGCAGTGTGGAAAAGCTGCATTATCTGCCGGAAGCGCATACGGATTTTCTGATGGCGATTATCGGCGAGGAGTTCGGTTTTGCCGGCGTGGCGGTGGTGCTGCTGTTGTTTTACTGGCTGATCAAGCGGGCGTTTGATATCGGGCGCCAGGCCATTGCGATGGATCGGATTTTTGCGGGGCTGGCTGCCCAGGGGATTGCTGTCTGGATCGGGGTTCAGGCGTTTATCAATATCGGTGTGAATGTGGGCTTGTTGCCGACAAAGGGCCTGACGCTGCCTTTGATGAGTTATGGCGGTTCAGGCATTGTGATTAATTGTGTGGCGCTGGCTGTGCTGCTGCGGGTGGATTATGAGAACCGCCTGATTATGCGGGGAGGGCGCGGCCATGAGGAAGGATAGCCCGGTGAGACCCAAACGGCTGATGATTATGGCGGCTGGCACCGGCGGACATATTTTCCCTGGACTGGCGATTGCGCGCACGATGCGGGAGAAGGGCTGGGAGGTGACCTGGCTGGGGACGCGCCGCGGGATGGAAAACGGCCTGGTGCCGGCACAGGGGATTGCGCTGGATTGCATTGGCTTTGCCGGGATGCGCGGCAAGGGGCTGGCGCATATGGTAACGGGCGCTTTCAGGCTGTTTGGCAGTATGGCTGCCTGTTTGGGGATTTTAGGACGCCGCAAGCCGGATCTGGTGGTGGGGATGGGCGGCTATGTGACGGTGCCGGGCGGCTTTGCCTGCAAGGTGACGGGAACGCCGCTGGTGCTGGTGAATGCGGATGCGGGTCTCCTGCTTTCCAACAAGGCGTTATTGCCGGCCGCCAGAAAGATTTTGTTCGGGTTTCCGGCTGACCCGGCTGTGATGACGCAAAAGGGGGTGGTGACCGGCAATCCTGTCCGGCAGGAGATTGTGGATTTGCCTCCGCCGGATGTGCGGTATGCGCAAAGGAGCGGGCGCCTGAAGGTGCTGGTGGTCGGCGGCAGTCTTGGCGCGCGCTCCCTGAATGAATGTGTGCCCCTGGCGCTGGCGGCGCTTTCGCCTGATGTCCGGCCGGTGGTGACGCACCAGACAGGAAAAGAGCATGCCGCCGGGGTCTGCCAGGCTTATATGGCCGCCGGGGTAGAGGCGCAGGTGGTGGAATTTATTGACGATATGGCGCATCAGTATGCCGCTGCGGATCTGGTGGTTTGCCGGGCAGGCGCAATTACGGTTTCCGAACTGACGGCGGCCGGTCTTGCCAGCATTCTGGTGCCGTTTATTGCTTCCAGTACGGCGCACCAGCGTGACAATGCTGTGTATATGGCGTCGCACAGCGCAGCGCTTCATTTGCCGCAGGCCGAACTGACGCCTGAACGGCTGGCGGCGCTGCTGCAAAAGATGACGCGGGAAAAATGCGCCCGGATGGCGGGCATTGCCTATTCGCTTGGCAGGCGGGAGGCGAATTCATGTATTGCGGCAGAGCTGGAAGCGGCGGCAGGAACAGTGTGATGGGAATGAGATGAAACACAAGGTCAAGAAAATCCATTTTGTGGGCATTGGCGGAAGCGGGATGAGCGGTATTGCGGAAGTGCTGCTGAATCTGGGCTATGCTATTTCCGGTTCGGATTTGGCCAGCAATGCGGCGACGCGGCGGCTGGCCTCTTTGGGCGCGAAGGTGGCGCAGGGCCATGATCCTGCCCATATAGGCGATGCGGACGCTGTGGTGATTTCGTCTGCTGTGGCGCAGGATAATCCAGAGGTGCTGGCGGCGCGGAGGAAATGTGTTCCTGTTGTGCCCCGCGCGATTATGCTGGCCGAGCTGATGCGGTTAAAGCGCGGGATTGCCATTGCAGGCACGCATGGCAAGACGACGACGACGAGCCTGGTTGCCAGTGTGCTGGCGGCCGGGGGATTTGATCCGACTTTTGTGATAGGCGGGCGGTTAAACAGTGTGAATGCCAATGCGGCTTTGGGCACGGGAGATTTTATTGTGGCAGAGGCGGATGAATCAGATGCCTCTTTCCTGAATCTTCATCCGGTGATTGAGGTGGTTACCAATATTGACGCCGACCACATGGATACTTATGACCATGATTTTGCCCGTTTGAAGCAGGCGTTTATTGCGTTTACCCAGCGTTTGCCTTTTTATGGCCGGGCGGTTTTGTGTATTGACAACAGTAATGTCAGGGAGATCAAGCCGTTTGTTTCCAAGCCGGTGACGACTTATGGTTTTCATGAGGAGGCGGATGTCAGGGCTGTCGGGGCGCAGGCGGACGGGGCCAGGATGCACTTTACGGTTGTCCAGCGGCAATTTCCAGATATGGCGGTCAGCCTGAATTTGCCCGGTATGCACAATGTCCAGAATGCCTGTGCGGCGGTGGCGATTGCGCGGGAGCTGGGAATTGCCGACAGCGCGACGCAACGGGCGCTGGAAGGGTTTACGGGGGTAAACCGCCGCTTTACCCGGCTTGGCGAAATCAGTCTGCCTGGCGGCGGCAGGGCCGAGCTGATTGACGATTACGGACATCATCCGGCTGAAGTGGCGGCAACGATTGCCGCTGCGCGGGGGGCTTATCCGGGGCGCCGGCTGGTTGTGGCGTTTCAGCCGCACCGTTATACCCGTACCCGGGATTTGTTTGAGGATTTTGTCCGGGTGCTGTCGGCGGTGGATGTGCTGCTTTTGGCGGAGGTGTATCCGGCTGGCGAGCAGCCGATTGTTGCGGCGGACGGCCGTTCTCTTTCCAGGGCGATCAGGGTGGCGGGCAAGGTGGATCCGGTTTTTGTCGAGCATCTGGAGGAGATGCCGGCGTCTATCCTGAATGTGGCAAAAGCCGGCGATGTGGTTGTGGTGATGGGGGCGGGGGCGATCAGCCGTGTTCCTGCCAGGTTGATGGAATTAACGATGGGCAAGTCATGAACGATAAAGAAAGGGCTGGCAGGTTGGGCCGGGTCGGCGTGCTGTTTGGCGGCCGTTCCGGCGAGCGGGAAATTTCCCTTTTATCAGGCAACGGGGTGCTTGAGGCTTTGCGGAGCAAGGGGGTTGACGCGCATCCGTTTGATACGGGCAAGCATACGGTGGCAGAGTTGGCGGCAGGGAAGTTTGACCGTGTTTTCATTGCGCTGCACGGGCCTTATGGGGAAGACGGCACGATGCAGGGGGTGCTGGAGCAGCTGGGGGTTCCTTATACCGGCCCCGGTGTGATGGCTTCTGCCATGGCGATGGACAAGGTGATGACGAAACGGATATGGCTTGCCGGCGGGTTGCCAACGCCGCGCTATGTGGTGCTGCATCCGGATTCGGATTGGCAGGCGGTTGTTTCGGAGCTGGGGCTGCCGCTGATAGTGAAACCGGCGCATGAGGGGTCAACGCTGGGGGTGACGCGGGTAAAGGCGGCCGGCGAGCTGCCGCAGGCATACAGGACGGCTGCCGGGTATGACAGGCTGGTGCTGGCGGAGGAATTTATTGACGGGATGGAGCTGACCTGCCCGGTGCTGGAAAGGGACGGCAAGCCGCAGGCGCTGCCGCTGGTGAGGATTGTTGCGCCTGATGCCAACTATGATTACCAGAACAAGTATTTCAGCGAGGAGACGAAGTATCTTTGTCCCTGCGGGCTGGATGCGCGCCTGGAAAAGGAGATACAGGCTTATACGCTTGAGGCTTACCGGGCGCTGGGATGCCGGGGATGGAGCCGGGCAGATATTATGCTGCGCGCTTCTGACGAAAAACCGTATCTGCTGGAAATGAATACGTCGCCGGGCATGACCGGGCATTCTCTGGTTCCCCTTTCTGCGCGGGCGGCCGGTATTGATTATGCGGAGTTATGCCTGATGATTCTGGAATCGGCATCGCTGGATCGCAGCCAGGACGGAAAGTAGGGGCGTGACGGTATGTGGTGGCATGATGTCAGACTGTTAAACACGGTGACCAGGGTGCTGCTGGCCTTGTTTGCTGCCATAGTGCTGGCAGGTTGTTTTTCATGGCTGGCACAGCAGCCGTTTTTCACGCTTAAGGTGATACAGGTGCAGGAGGCGGATGGCAATGAATTGCGGCATGTGAATGCCATGACGATCCGGGGTATTGCGCTTCCGCGGATCAAAGGGCATTTTTTTTCGGTGGATCTGGAAGCGGTTCGCGAGGCTTTCAAGGCGGTGCCGTGGGTACGCGAGGTGACGGTACGGCGCAAGTGGCCTGACGGATTGCTTGTTTTTCTGGAGGAACACAGGCCGCTGGGAGTCTGGGGAAGGGACGGACAGCTGCTGTCGGTGAAGGGAGATGTTTTTACAGCCAATCTTGCCGAGGCGGAGGAAGAGGTTAATTTGCTGAAGTTTTATGGCCCGGAGGGAAGCGAAAAAGAGGTGGCGGTGCGTTATGGCGAATTGAAACAGGGACTGGCTGCTATCCGGCTGGAGCCGGTTGTGCTGGAATTGTCGGATCGCTATGCCTGGCGTGCTGTCCTGAATAATGGTGTGATGCTGCGTTTTGGCAGGCAGGAGGAGCCGGTTTCCATGCGCGAGCAGACAGCGCGCCTGCTGGCGGCGTATCCCCGCCTGTCAGCGCAGTTGAAAAACGGGATTCGGGTGATTGATTTGCGTTATCCAAACGGGCTGGCGCTGACGGCGGACAATCTGATGCCGGGACCTGGCATACAGTGAAGGGAAAAAAGGATGCGGCGATGACGAAAGAACTGAAAAACGGGATAGTGGCCCTGGATATCGGCACATCCAAGGTGGTGGCGCTGGTGGCCGAGGTATTGCCTGACGGCCGGCATGAGATTATTGGCCTGGGGCAGTATGAGTCAAAGGGCCTGAAAAAAGGCATGGTTGTCAATATTGATGCGACGGTTGAATCTATCCAGCGGGCGCTGGAGGAAGCCGAGCTGATGGCAGACTGCAAGATAACGAATGTTTATACCGGGATTGCCGGAAGCCATATCCGCAGTTTCAATTCCGAGGGGATGGTGGTCGTCAAGAAGGATAACGAGGTGACGGCTGACGATGTCAGGCGGGTGATTGAGGCGGCAAAGACGGTCAATATTCCGAATGACCAGCAGCTTTTGCATGTGGTGTCGCAGGAATTTACTGTGGATAACCAGGATGGGGTGCGCGAGCCGATTGGCATGAGCGGGATGCGCCTGGATGTGAATGTGCATATTGTGACCGGGGCAGTGGCTGCTGTGCAGAATATTGTGAAGTGTGTGCGGCGGTGCGGTCTGGAGGTGGCGGATCTGATGTTGCAGCCGATGGCGTCGGCTGAAGCCGTGTTGACAGCTGATGAGAAGGAGCTGGGCGTTGTGCTGGTTGATATTGGCGGCGGCACGACGGATATTGCGGTTTTTACCGAGGGCGCTATCCGCCATACGGCGGTGATTCCGATTGCCGGAGACCAGATTACGAATGATATTGCCATGGCGCTGCGTACGCCGACTCATGAGGCAGAGGAGATCAAGCGCCGCTATGGCATTGCCAGGCAGTCGATGGTTGATCCGTCGGAAACAATAGAAGTGCCGGGACTCGGTGACAGGGGCCCCCGCACTATGTCGCGCCAGATGCTGGCGGCAGTGATTGAGCCGCGCGTGGAAGAATTGTTCGCGCTGGCTTTGCAGGTGGTGCGGGAATCGAAATATGAGGAAGTGTTGTCTTCCGGGATTGTGTTGACGGGCGGATCTGCCTTGATGCCGGGTATGGCGGAGCTGGCCGAGGAGGTTTTTCTCAAGCCGGTCAGGATCGGGGTTCCGGAGTATCAGGGACAGCTTGCCGATATTGTGAGGAGCCCGCGTTATTCAACGGCGCATGGTTTGCTGCTTGAGGCGAAAAAGCAGCTGCTGCGGGGACCGGTGGTTACCCAGCAGCAGGGGACTGCCAAGACATTTTGGCAGGGTATAAAGGAATGGTTTGCAGGGAATTTCTAGTATCAGGGTATTTTGTGATAACGGGCAGTTTTAGGCGGGATGCGGTATCGCCGCAAGGCAGTCTCCGGTTTAAAACTTTATTCAGACAGGAGCAGAACAATGAAATTTGACATGGTTGACAATGCCGGCAAGGGAACGGTCATCAAGGTGGTGGGCGTTGGCGGCGCAGGGGGGAATGCGGTCCAGCACATGATTAACAAAGGGGTATCGGGTGTGGAGTTCATTGCTGCCAATACCGATGCGCAGGCGCTGGCCAATTCCGGCGCGGACAATATTATCCAGATTGGCGAAAGCGGCATGGGTGCCGGTATGCGGCCTGATATCGGCAGGCAGCTGGCTGAAGAATCGCGCGACCGCATAGAGGATGCCTTGCGGGGGGCGGATATGGTGTTTATTGCCGCCGGTATGGGCGGCGGCACCGGCACCGGCGCTTCCCCGATTGTGGCTGAAGTGGCCAAATCGCTGGGTGCGCTGACGGTGGCCGTGGTTTCCAAGCCGTTTTCCTACGAGGGACAGCGCTGCATGGATCTGGCTGAAGCCGGTCTGGAGGCGCTGGCAGGCCATGTTGACTCCCTTATTGTGATTTTGAACGAGAAGCTGGAGGAAATGTTTGAGGATGCCTCCATGCAGGAATGGTTTGAGCATGCCGATGATGTGCTCAACAACGCTGTGGCCGGTATTGCGGAAATTATTACGAGCAACGGGCGCATGAACATGGACTTTGAAGATGTGAAGACTATTATGCGCGAGCAGGGCAAGGCCATGATGGGAACTGCCGCGGCATCCGGCGTTGACCGCGCGCGGATTGCGGCCGAACAGGCTGTTGCTTCCCCGTTGCTTGACGGGGTGGATTTGTCCGGCGCGAGGGGTGTTTTGGTCAACATTACGGGCAGCACCAAGCTCAAGGGGCAGGAGATCAAGGAAGTGATGAAGACGGTGAGGGCCTTTGCCGCGCCGGATGCAACGATTATCCAGGGGCTGGTTTATAACGAGGAGATGGGCGATGAGATCCGTGTGACGGTGGTGGCAACCGGGCTGGGCAAGAGCAGGGAAATTGTGCGCCTTGTCCCGGAGCCGCTGCGTACCGGTACGCATGATGTCCCGGCATACGTAAAGAGCGATCCGGTTTCGGCCCCGGCGGCAGGTTCCCGGATGGATCTGGATACGCCGACAGTCTGGCGGCGCGATACGGCAACGGATACCGTGCGGGCGATGGCGCAAAACGGGATGGAGACTTATGATATTCCGGCTTTCCTGCGCAAGCAGGCGGATTGATTAACGGTTTTCCCGAAGGCGTAAAGGGCTGGCTGCTGTTTTGCAGGCGGTTTTGCTCTGTGCGTTTTTGGGGATTTCCCGGCAGAAAAAGGAAAAGTGTGCGAGGATACTGGTAAGCCGGTAAAATGGCAGCCTGGCGGAAAATAAGCGGGGAGTTTTCCCTGAAGTATGATTATGTTGAGACAACGCACGATTAAGCATTTGACACGAACGGTTGGTATCGGCCTGCATTCGGGACACAAGGTTGAGCTTGTGCTTCGGCCTGCCGCGCCGAATACCGGTATTGTTTTTCACCGTACTGACCTGAATCCGCCTGTTTCGATTCCGGTCAGCGCGGAGGCTGTCGGCGATACGCGCCTGGCTTCGACGCTTGTTAGGGACAGGGTGCGGATTTCCACGGTGGAACACATTATGTCGGCCTGCGCCGGGCTGGGCATTGACAATTTGCATATTGACGTGAGTGCGGAGGAAATTCCCATTATGGATGGTTCCGCTTCGTCTTTTGTGTTTTTATTGCAGCAGGCGGGGCTGGAAGAACAGAATGCGGTCAAGAAATATATCAGGGTGAAAAAGCCTGTGGAGGTTCGCGAAGGGGAAGGCCAGGAGGAAAAGTGGGCGCGCCTTGAACCTTACAATGGTTTTTGTGTGGATTTCTTTATTGAGTTTAATCATCCGGCGATTGATTCCACCCATCAGAGGGCGCTAGTGGATTTGGCAAAGGATTCCTATGTCAGGGATGTTTCGCGGGCACGGACTTTTGGCTTTGTGCGGGATGTGGAAACGCTGCGCAGTATGGGGCTGGCACGGGGAGGCTCGCTGGAAAATGCGATAGTGATGGATGAGTACCGTATTCTCAATCCGCATGAGCTGCGTTATCACGATGAATTTGTGCGCCACAAGATACTGGATGCCATTGGCGATCTTTATCTGGTGGAGCATCCCCTGCTGGCTTCCTATACGGCGCACAAGTCCGGTCATACGCTGAATAATCAGTTGCTGCGCGCACTCCTGGCGCAGGCGGATGCTTACGAGGTGGTCAGTTTTGAGACGCCGGAGGCGGCTCCCAATTCGTGGTTTTCGCAAACGGTGCGGGAGTGGGCGCCGGTGTAGTCCGCTGTTTTTTTACGTTCTGTTTTGCCGGTGCCGTGCCAGCATGGCGCAGACGGCTTTTTTCAGGGCCGGGTTTGTCCCGGCCTTGTCCAGCCATGAGGAGAGTTTGGCCAGTTCGGTCATGGCTTTTTCAGTCAGGGTTTTTTTTGGCGCCGGCGCGGGCTGCAGGGGGGCGTTTTTCAATTTGACCTTGATCCGGATGGCTTCAACGGGCCAGCCGGCCTGTTGCAGTGCTGTCTGGAGGAAAGGGGTTTTCTGGCGCAGCCGCGCGGCGGCGGCCTGGCTGGTTATGCCTATGGTCAGGCGGCCTTTTTCCAGCTGAATGATTTCCCCGAAAGGGAACCAGGCGGGCAGGGCGGCCTGGCAGGCTTGCCTGATGGCTATGAGCCGGGCGGCGTGCGGCAGTATGCCGGCCAGCCTGTCGTGTTGTTGCAGGAAGTCGGCCGCAGGAGCGCAGTGTGCTTGTTTTTTCATGATGTTTGCCGGAATGCGGAACCAGGGAAAGCGAATTTGCCCTGCCTGTGATGATAACGGAAAAAAGCGGGTGCGGCTTGAAATGGCAGGGGGCGGCCCCATCTGTTGTTTTTATGCTGAAAAGAAGGGAAGGGCGGGCAGCCGGCATGATAAAATTTTCCTTTTTGATGCAGGTTTTGGCAGGCAGCCAAAACTTTGAACACGGCAGCCGGGGCTGCCTTTATTTCAAGAATGCAATATGTCCATATTGACCCGTATTTTTGGTAGCCGCAACCAGCGGCTGTTAAAGCAATACAGCAAGACGGTGGCGCAGATTAATGCGCTTGAGCCGGCGATGGAAAAACTCTCTGACGCCGGGCTGAAGGCGAAGACGCCGGAATTTAAAGAGAGGCTGGCCAAGGGTGCTACGCTGGATGATTTGCTTGTTGAGGCTTTTGCCGTTTGCAGGGAAGCCAGCAAGCGGGTGCTGAAGATGCGTCCTTTTGATGTGCAGCTGATTGGCGGCATGGCGCTGCACCAGGGAAAAATTGCGGAGATGGGTACCGGTGAAGGCAAGACGCTGGTGGCGACGCTTCCCGCCTATCTGAATGCCCTTTCAGGAAACGGCGTGCATGTGGTGACGGTGAATGATTACCTGGCCCAGCGGGATGCGGAATGGATGGGCCGGCTTTATGCCTGGCTGGGGCTGACAACCGGGATTAACCTCTCCCAGATGCCGCATGAGGACAAGCAGGCAGCTTACGCCGCCGATATTACCTACGGCACCAATAATGAATACGGTTTTGACTACCTGCGCGACAATATGGTTTATGACGTTGCCGACAGGGTGCAGCGCGGCCTGAATTTTGCCATTGTCGATGAGGTGGATTCCATTTTGATTGACGAGGCGCGCACGCCGTTGATTATTTCGGGACAGGCGGAAAACAGTACCGGGCTTTATGCCAGGATGAATGCGGTGCCGCCGCTTTTGACCGAGCAGATCGGGGAAGATTCTCCCGATGGCAAGAGCAAGGTTGAGGTGCCGGGAGACTATACGAAGGATGAGAAAAACCATCAGGTGCTGTTGACCGAGGCCGGGTTTGAGAAGGCGGAGAAGATTCTGACGCAGATGGGATTGCTGCCGGAAGGGGCTTCCCTGTATGACGCTGCCAATATTCTCCTGATTCACCATCTTTATGCCGCCTTGCGGGCAAATGTGCTGTACCACCGCGACCAGCATTATGTGGTGCAGGATGGTGAAGTGATTATTGTGGATGAGTTTACGGGCCGCCTCATGACAGGCCGCCGCTGGTCTGACGGCCTGCACCAGGCGGTGGAAGCCAAGGAAGGTGTCAATATCCAGAACGAGAACCAGACGCTGGCTTCCATTACGTTCCAGAATTATTTCCGGATGTACGGAAAGCTGGCCGGGATGACGGGGACGGCGGATACGGAAGCGTATGAATTCCAGGAAATTTATGGACTGGAAACGGTGGTGATTCCCCATAACCGGCCCAACCAGCGCCAGGACAGGCATGACCAGGTGTTCCGTACGGAGAAGGAAAAGTATGACGCCATGCTGAAGGATATCCGGGATTGTTATGAGCGGGGGCAGCCTGTTTTGGTGGGGACGACTTCTATCGAAAATTCGGAGCTGCTCTCGAAGATTCTGACGAAGGCCGGCTTGCCGCACAATGTGTTGAATGCCAAGCAGCATGCGCGTGAAGCGGAAATTATTGCCCAGGCGGGCAGGCCGAAGATGATTACGATTGCGACCAACATGGCTGGCCGGGGGACGGATATTGTCCTGGGCGGCAATGTGGAAAAGCAGATTGAGCTGATTGGGGCAGATGAATCGCTTCCGGCCGAACAAAAGGAGGCGCAGATCGGAGAATTGCGCCGGGAATGGCAGTCGCTTCATGACAAGGTGGTCAGTGCGGGCGGGCTGCATATTGTGGGAACGGAACGCCATGAGTCCCGGCGGGTAGATAACCAGCTTAGGGGCCGTTCCGGACGGCAGGGAGATCCGGGGTCTTCCCGCTTTTACCTCTCTATGGATGATCCGCTTTTGCGGATTTTTGCGGGCGAGCGGATGAGGGCGATCATGGACAAGCTCCGGCTGCCGGAGGGAGAGCCGATTGAGGCAGGTATTGTGAACCGTTCGATTGAGTCGGCGCAGCGGAAGGTGGAAGGCCGCAATTTTGATATCCGCAAGCAGCTGCTGGAATATGATGATGTGGCCAATGACCAGCGCAAGGTGATTTACCAGCAGCGCAATGAATTGCTTGAGACGGAAGATATCTCAGGGCTGGTGACTTCTTTGCGGCACGGCGTTTTTATTGACCTGTTCCGTACTTATGTGCCGGAGGAATCGGTTGAGGAACAGTGGGATATCCCCGGCCTGGAGAAGGAGCTTTCTACGGAATGGCGGCTCAATATCCCGCTGGCGGATATGGTCGGGCAGCACAAGAATATGACGGATGAGGATTTGCTGGAGCATATTCTCCAGGTGGCCGACGAGGTTTACCACGCCAAGGTTGAGACGGTGGGGCAGGCGCTGTTCTCCGGTTACGAGCGCAGCATTATCCTGCAAAGTATGGATACTTACTGGCGGGAGCACCTGGCGGCGCTGGATCATTTGCGGCAGGGTATCCATTTGCGGGGATATGCCCAGAAAAATCCCAAGCAGGAATACAAGCGGGAGGCGTTTGACCTGTTTTCCATGATGCTGGAGAGCATCAAGAATGATGTGACCAGAAAGCTCATGATGGTGCGCATCCAGTCCCGCGATGAGGTGGAAACGGCCGGGCAGCAGCTGGCGCAGCCTGCTGTTTCCAACCTGAATTATGTTCATCAGAAGCTGGACGGCGGGCAGGCCGGGGAGGGTCCGGAAGATCCGGCGGCAGGTGATGCGGAGAAAAAGCAGCAGCCTGTTGTGAATGCGGTGCCGAAAGTCGGGCGCAATGATTTGTGTCCCTGCCAGAGCGGCAAGAAATATAAACATTGTCACGGCAAGCTGAAATAACAGGGGCCGGTTTGCCACGAAGGAGGATTTTCCATGGCTGTTCATCTTTTTCCGCCTGACGCAGCGGATCTCAAGCCGGTATCCGGTGTCAGGCTGGGCATAGCCAAAGCCGGTATCAAAAAAGCGGACCGCAAGGATTTGCTGGTGGTGGCGCTGGATTCGGATGCCACGGTTTCCGGGGTTTTTACCCAAAACCGCTTTTGTGCAGCGCCTGTCCAGGTTTGCCGGGAGCATCTGGCAGAGGCTAAAAAAGCAGGCTTGCCTGTCAGGGCGCTTGTGGTGAATACAGGAAATGCCAATGCCGGTACGGGGGAAGCGGGCTATGCGGATGCCATGTTTACCTGTACGAAGCTTGCTGCGCTTTTGGGCTGCCAGGCAGCGCAGGTGATGCCGTTTTCAACCGGGGTGATTCTGGAACCGCTGCCGGTTGACCGGATTGCTGCCGGGATGCCGCTGGCTGTTGCAGACCTGAAAGAGAATAACTGGCTCAATGCGGCAGAAGCAATTATGACGACGGATACGATTCCCAAGGCGGCTTCCCGTACGGTACAGATTGAAGGCAAGACCGTGACGGTAACGGGCATGAGCAAGGGTTCCGGCATGATTCATCCCAATATGGCGACGATGCTGGGGTTTATGGCAACGGATGCAAAGGTGCCGCAGGCGCTGTTGGACGGGATGCTGAAGGAAGCGGCCGGTGCATCGTTTAACTGCATTACGGTTGACGGCGATACTTCTACCAATGATTCTTTTATTCTGATTGCTTCCGGCGCGGTGGATGCGGGGATTCGCGACAGCGCCTCGCCCGGTTATGCTGTATTGCAGGAGGCGGTGACCAGCCTGGCGAAGGAGCTGGCCCAGAAGATTGTGCGGGATGGCGAGGGGGCGACCAAGTTCATCACGGTGACGGTTGAAGGCGGGCTGAATACGGAAGAGTGCCGGAAGGTTGCCTATTCGGTGGCGCATTCCCCGCTGGTGAAGACGGCTTTTTATGCCTCGGACCCCAATTTGGGGCGTATTCTCGCGGCGATTGGCTATGCCGGGGTGGACGATCTGGATGTGAACCGCCTGGAGTTGTATCTGGATGAGGTGCCGGTAGCCAGAAATGGCGGGCGGCATCGGGATTACAGGGAAGAGGACGGGCAGCGGGTGATGCAGAAAGACGAGATTACGGTACGGATTAATCTGGCGCGCGGGGCAGCCTCTGCTACGGTCTGGACATGCGATTTGTCGCATGAGTATGTTTCTATCAATGCGGATTACCGTTCGTGATGACACCGCTGGAACAATTGCTGGTGCGGGCGGAAGCGGTTTTATCCCGCCTGGAAGGGATGCTGCCTCCTCCGGAGGAAGCTATTGACTGGGAAGCGCCGTATGCTGCCTGGCGCTGGCGCAGGCAGCATGGCCGCGGCAGGCTGCTGCCGGTGACGCAGGCTGCCAGGATTGCATTTCCCGACCTGTATTTTGTCGAGCGGCAAAAAGCACTGCTTGAGCAGAATACCCGCCAGTTTGTGGAGGGAAAGCCTGCCAACAATGTGTTGTTGACCGGCGCAAGGGGGACGGGCAAGTCTTCTCTGGTGCGGGCCTGCCTTGCCCGGTTTGCCGGGAAGGGGCTGCGCCTTATCGAGGTGGACCGGCAGGATCTGGTTGATTTGCCGGAAATTGGCGAGCTTGTGGCTGAGCGGCCGGAGCGTTTTATCCTGTATTGCGATGACCTTTCTTTTGACGAGGGCGACAGCAGTTACAAGGCGTTGAAATCCGCGCTGGATGGCAGTATGGCGGCGCAGCCGGACAATATGCTGATTTACGCAACCTCAAACCGCCGGCATCTTTTGCCTGAGCGTTACTCGGACAATGCCGGTTATACGCAGGGGCCGGATGGCGATTTGCATCCGGGTGAGACGGTGGAGGAGAAGATTTCCTTTTCCGACCGTTTCGGGTTGTGGCTGTCTTTTTATTCGTTCAGCCAGGATGAGTACCTGGCGATTGTGGCGCACTGGCTGCGTGTTTTTGGCTGCACAGAGGCACAGGCAGAGGGCGCCAGGACGGAAGCCCTGCAATGGGCGCTGCACCGGGGTTCCCGTTCCGGACGGACGGCATGGCAGTTTGCGCGGGATTTTGCAGGGAAGCACACCTGACGCCAGGCGGCCAAATAAAAAAGCCCGGTTTTATAACCGGGCTTTTTTGTGCAGGCTGTTTCCAGGTTTTCAGGCTTTGGGCAGTTTGGCGTATTGCTCTTTGACTTTTTCCTGCGTTTCGGTAAAGCGTGCCAGGCGTTCCCGTTCCTGCGCCACGACTTTTTCCGGGGCGCGGGTGACGAAGTTTTCGTTGCCCAGCTTGGCCTGGATTTTGTCAATTTCACCTTGCAGCCGGGTGATTTCCCTGTTTAAGCGTTCCCGTTCGGCGGCAATGTCAATTTCTACTTTGAGCATCAGTTTGCATTGGCCGATGACAGAGACGGGGGCTGGCGAGTCGGGCAGCGCTTCGACGATTTCCACGCCGGAAAGCCGGCATAATGCCTGCATGTGCGGGATGAAGGAAGCCAGCTGCGCCCGGTCTGATGCCGCTGCCGGTTCAATTAGGGCCGGTACTTTCTGGGCGGGGGAAAGCTGCATTTCGCCGCGCAGGTTGCGGGCGGCGTCAACCAGGGCTTTGCATTGCGCCATCCAGTTTTCGGCTGCTTCGTCTATTTTTTCCGGCAGGGGGCGGGGATAGTCTTGCAGCATGATGGTATCGCCTTCCGGTTTGAGGGGAATGCCGGCCAGGGGGGCGGCTTTTTGCCAGAGTTCTTCTGTAATAAAGGGGATAACCGGGTGCGCCAGGCGCAGGGTGGCTTCCAGGATGCCAAGCAGGGTATGGCGGGTGGCCTGCTGTTGGGCGGCGCTGCCTTTTGCGATTTGCACTTTGGCGATTTCCACGTACCAGTCGCAGTATTCATCCCAGATGAAGCGGTAGATGGCGGAAGCAATGTTGTCGAAACGGTATTCGGCAAAGCCGCGTTCCACTTCGGCTGCGGCACGCTGGAATTGCGAGGTGATCCAGCGGTCAGCCGGAGACAGGGATTGCCCGGCCGGCCGGCTAAGGGCGTTATCCTGGCCTGCGGTGTTCATGAGCACGAAGCGGGTGGCGTTCCAGAGCTTGTTGCAGAAGTTGCGGTAGCCTTCGCAGCGGTTCAGGTCAAAGTTGATGTTGCGGCCCAGGGAGGCGTAGCTTGCCATGGTAAAGCGCAGGGCGTCTGTTCCGAAGGCGGGGATGCCTTTGGCATAATCCTTGCGGGTTGCTTTGGCGATGGCTTCGGCCTGTTTGGGTTTCATCAGGCCGGTGGTACGTTTCTGAACCAGGGCATCCAGCTCAATGCCATCAATGAGGTCGATGGGATCAAGGGTGTTGCCTTTGGATTTGGACATTTTCTCGCCGTTGGCATCCCGGATGAGGCCGTGGATGTAAACGGTGCGGAAAGGGACCTGCCCGGTAAAGTGCGTGGTCATCATGACCATTCTGGCGACCCAGAAGAAGATGATGTCAAAGCCGGTGACCAGGACGGAGGAGGGCAGGAACTGGCGGTATTGCTGTGTGTTTTCATCGGGCCAGCCCAGGGTGGAAAACGGTACCAGCGCCGAGGAAAACCAGGTGTCCAGCACGTCTTCATCCCGGCGGATGGGTTTGCCGTTTGCCTGTTTTTTGGCTTCTTCTTCGGTATGGGCAACGTAGATGTTGCCTTCTTCATCGTACCAGGCCGGTATCTGGTGGCCCCACCAGAGCTGGCGGGAGATGCACCAGTCCTGGATGTTGTTGAGCCACTGGTTGTAGGTGGCAGTCCAGTTTTCGGGGACAAAGCGGATTTCGCCGTTTGCCACTTTTTCCAGGGCAACCTGGGCAATGGATTTTCCGGGGAAGAAGGGGTGCTGTTCATGAGGCTTGCTCATGGCGACAAACCACTGGTCGGTAAGCAGGGGTTCCAGGATGACGCCGGTGCGGTCTCCGCGCGGCACCATGAGTTTGTGCGGTTCGACACGGTCTAAAAGACCCTGTGCATCCAGGTCGGCCACGATCTGTTTTCGGGCTTCGAAACGGTCCATGCCCTGATAGGCGGCCGGGGCGTTTTCGTTGATTTTGGCGTCCGGCGTCAGGATGTTGATGATAGCGAGATGGTGGCGCTGGCCGACGGCGTAGTCGTTGAAGTCGTGGGCGGGTGTGATTTTGACGCAGCCGGTGCCAAAGGCCTTGTCAACGTATTCGTCTGCAATGACGGGGATGGTCCGGCCTGTCAGCGGCAGGATGAGTTCCTTGCCGATGAGGCGGGTATAGCGTTCGTCTGCCGGGTCAACAGCAACGGCGGTATCGCCCAGCATGGTTTCGGGACGGGTGGTGGCGACAGTCAGATGGCCGGAGCCATCCGCAAACGGGTAGCGGATGTGCCACATGAACCCGTTTTCTTCTTCCGAGACGACTTCCAGGTCGGACAGGGCGGTGCCGAGCACCGGGTCCCAGTTGACGAGGCGTTTGCCGCGATAGATGAGTCCTTCTTTGTACAGCCTGACAAAGACATCGGTGACGGTTTTTGAGCGGGCCGCGTCCATGGTGAAGTATTCGCGCGCCCAGTCGGTGGAAGCGCCCAGGTGGCGCATTTGCCGGGTGATGGTGGAGCCGGATTGTTCTTTCCATTCCCAGACTTTTTCCACGAAGCGCTCCCGGCCCAGGTCGTGGCGGGAGATGTGCTGCGCGTCAAGCTGGCGTTCTACGACGATTTGCGTGGCGATGCCGGCGTGGTCTGTCCCTGGTATCCAGACGGTGTTATAGCCGCGCATACGGTGGTAGCGTGTGAGGCCGTCCATGATGGTCTGGTTGAAGGCATGTCCCATGTGCAGGGTGCCGGTGACATTGGGCGGCGGCAGCTGGATGCAAAAGGCCGGTTTGCCTTCCTGGAGGGAGGCGCGGAAGTAACCGCGTTCTTCCCAGGTTTCCCGCCAGTGTTTTTCAATTTTTGCCGGTTCAAACGATTTGGCTAATTCCATGACGCAACATATCTTTTTGTAGAAAAGCATGATTATAAGGGAGCTTTTCAGGGTATTGGTGCTATAATGAAAGAATAGGCATGGCAAGCCGTGCCGCAGCTAGGGGTTCTGGTGAAAACCGGGCGAGATATACCCTCTGAACCTGATCTGGATAATGCCAGCGTAGGGAAGCTTGAAAGACATGGCTGTTTCATATCGCAGCACTCAATTAAGATTCCTTTGCAGGCTTTGAGTTGACAAAGGAATTGATATGAACGCCAATCCAAAGTTTCTTTCGGCTACCGCAACGGTTGATGAAGCAGCCGTTCAGCCTTTTCCCAATTCGCGCAAGATATATGTGGAGGGGTCGCGCCCTGATATTCGCGTGCCGATGCGCGAGATTACGCTGTCTGACACGCCGGTTATGTTCGGCGCGGAAAAGAACCCGCCCATTTATGTGTATGATACTTCCGGCCCTTATACCGACCCGGATGCCAAGATTGATATCCGTTCCGGCCTGGAGCCGATACGCAGCAACTGGATCCTGGAACGGGGTGATACGGATGAGCTGGACGGGCCGACGTCGGCGTACGGGCGCGCCCGCCTGAATGACCCTTCTTTGGACGAGCTGCGTTTTAACCTGAAGCGCAAGCCGCGGCGCGCGAAGGCTGGCAAACATATTACGCAGATGTATTATGCAAGGCAGGGCATTATTACGCCGGAAATGGAGTTTGTGGCCATTCGCGAGAACCTGCGCCGCCAGGAATATATTGAAAGCCTGAAGGCTTCCGGCCCGAATGGGGAAAAGATGGCGGCCATGATGATGCGGCAGCATCCGGGCCAGGCGTTTGGCGCTTCGATTCCACAGGAGATTACGCCGGAATTTGTGCGCGACGAGATTGCGCGCGGCCGCGCTATTATCCCGGCCAATATCAACCATCCGGAAGTGGAGCCGATGATTATCGGCCGGAATTTCATGGTGAAGATTAACGCCAATATCGGCAATTCCGCCATTTCTTCGGGGATTGCCGAAGAGGTGGAAAAGATGACCTGGGCTATCCGCTGGGGCGGCGACAATGTGATGGATCTCTCAACCGGCAAGCATATCCACGAAACGCGGGAATGGATTGTCCGCAATTCGCCGGTGCCGATTGGCACGGTGCCGATTTATCAGGCGCTGGAAAAGGTAAACGGTGTGGCAGAAGACCTGACCTGGGAGATTTTCCGGGATACGCTGATTGAGCAGGCAGAGCAGGGTGTGGATTATTTCACGATTCATGCCGGGCTGCTGCTGCGCCATGTGCCGCTGACGGCGGACCGGCTGACGGGCGTGGTTTCGCGGGGCGGTTCCATTATGGCCAAGTGGTGCCTGGCGCATCACAAGGAAAGTTTCCTTTATACGAATTTTGATGAGATTTGCCAGATTCTGGCGGATTATGACGTGGCGGTTTCGCTGGGCGACGGTTTGCGTCCAGGTTCGATTTATGACGCCAATGACCCGGCGCAGCTGGGTGAGTTGAAGGTGCTGGGTGAATTGACGTCGATTGCCTGGAAGCATCATGTCCAGGTGCTGATTGAGGGCCCCGGCCATGTGCCCATGCATATGATCAGGGAAAATATGGATCTCCAGCTGGAGCAGTGCCATGAAGCGCCGTTTTATACGCTGGGGCCGTTGGTGACGGATATCGCGCCGGGGTATGACCATATTACTTCGGCGATGGGCGCGGCAATGATCGGCTGGTATGGCACGGCGATGCTTTGTTATGTGACGCCGAAGGAGCATTTGGGATTGCCGACCAAGGCGGATGTGAAGGAAGGGATTATTGTTTATAAGCTGGCGGCTCATGCGGCTGATTTGGCCAAGGGGCATCCGGGCGCGCAGATTCGCGACAATGCCATGTCCAAGGCCCGTTTTGAGTTCCGCTGGGAAGACCAGTTCAATATCGGGCTGGATCCGGATCGTGCACGGGCTTTCCACGATGAGACGCTGCCGAAGGATTCGGCCAAGGTGGCGCATTTCTGCTCGATGTGCGGTCCCAAGTTTTGTTCCATGAAGATTACGCAGGAAGTCAGGGATTATGCGCAGCAAAAGGGCGTCTCGGAAATTGAGGCGTTAAAGGAGGGGATGCGGGAAAGGTCGGTTGAGTTTGTCAAATCCGGCTCGGAAATTTATCACAAGCAGTAGGCCGGATATGACGATACAGATAGAACTGAACGGGGAAGGCCGGGAGATGGCGGAAGGCGCGACGCTGCTGGACTTGGTTGCATCGTTGCAGCTGACGGGGCAGGCGCTGGCGGTGGCTGTCAACCGGCAGGTGATTGCCCGGCAGAAGTGGCCGGAGTATGCCCTGAAAACCGGCGACAAGGTGGATGTTGTCCGGGCTATCGGCGGCGGCTGACGGAATAAAAGTGGCGAGGCTGGCCGCGAAAGCGGCCGCACAGGGTAAACAAGCAAGGAGAGGAAACGATGAACAAGGATCATATTCTGACGATTGCAGGCCGGGATTACCGCTCGCGGCTTCTGGTTGGCAGCGGGAAGTACCGCGACCTGGAAGAGACGCGCGCAGCAACCGAGGCGAGCGGTTCGGAGATTATTACGGTGGCTATTCGCCGGGTCAATATTGGCCAGAACCCCAATGAACCGAGTTTGCTGGATGTGGTGCCGCCGACGAAATATACGATTCTGCCCAATACTGCCGGGTGCTATAACGCAAAGGATGCGGTTTATACGTTGCAGCTGGCGCGGGAATTGCTCAATGGACACAAGCTGGTGAAGCTGGAGGTGCTGGGCAACGAGAAAACGCTTTTCCCGAATATGCCGGAAACGCTGAAGGCGGCCGAGATGCTGGTGAAAGACGGCTTTGATGTGATGGTGTATTGCAGCGATGACCCGATTCAGGCCAAGATGCTGGAAGATATCGGCGTTTGCGCGGTGATGCCGCTGGCTTCGCTGATTGGTTCGGGTATGGGGATTTTGAATCCCTGGAATTTGTCTTTGATTATTGAGCAGTCCAAGGTGCCGGTTATTGTGGATGCAGGGGTGGGCACGGCTTCTGATGCGGCCATTGCGATGGAGCTGGGGTGCGACGGCGTGCTGATGAATACGGCGATTGCCGGCGCGAAGGATCCGGTTCGCATGGCGCGGGCGATGAAGCTGGCGATTGAGGCAGGCCGTGATGCGTATCTTGCCGGCCGGATTCCCCGGCGTTTTGAGGCTTCGCCTTCTTCGCCGATGGCCGGCCGGGTGGCATGACGGACATGCGGGCGGCAAAGCCGGGCCGGCTTGCGCCGCCGGTGCGGCCCTGTGTGATGATTTTTGCGGGCCTGGATTGCAGCGGCGGGGCCGGTATCCAGGCTGATGTGGAGGCGGCAGGCGCGGTGGGTGCGCATCCGCTTCCGATTGCAACGGCGCTGACGGTGCAGGATAACGACCGGGTGAGGGCGGTTAATCCGGTGGATCCGGCCATTTGGCGTTATCAGGCGGAGGTGCTGCTTGAGAAGATACCGGTTGCCGCTATAAAGATTGGGGCCATTGGCAGCCGGGCGAATGCGGAGGCGCTGGCGCTGTTGATTGCAGAAATCAGGAAGGATCAGCCGCAGCTGCCGGTTGTGCTGGATACGGTGCTGGGCAGCGGGCATGGCGATTTGCTGACGGAAGGCCGGGCAGAGCATGTGATTGCGCCGCTGATTCCGCTGGTAACGCTGGCGACGCCCAATTTGCCGGAGGCTGCCCGCCTTTGTCCGGCTGCCGGCGGGATTGCCGCGCAGGCAAGATATTTGCTGGATGCCGGTTGCGCACATGTGTTGATCAAGGGCGGGCACGGAGAGGACGGAAAAGCGGTGACGAATTGCTGGTTTTCCGCAGGGGGAATGAAAAGCTGGACATGGAAGCGGCTTGAGGGCGCTTTCCATGGAAGCGGCTGTACGCTGGCTTCTCTTTTTGCCGGGCTGCTGGCGCAAGGGGAGACGATGGGCAAGGCGCTGGAGAAGGGGCAGGCGCTTTGCCAGGAGATGCTGGCGGCTTCTTATGCCATTGCCGAGGGCCAGCGCATACCCAACCGGCATTTGGGGTTCAGTGAAGGGTTGGCAAAGGCGATGACCGTTACCGAAAAAGGAAAAGGAAGATGAAAGCATTGAGGGGATTGTATATTGTAACGCCGGACTGGGATGATACGGGCATGATGCTGGATGCGACAGGCAAGGCGCTTTCCGGCGGCGCTGCCATTGTGCAGTACCGCCACAAGACGGCAAGCCCGGCCTTGCGGCGCGAGCAGGCGGGGGCGTTGCAGGCGTTGTGCAGGCGCTATGATGTGCCGTTTATCATTAACGACCATGTGGATTTGTGCCTGGAGCTGGATGCGGACGGGATTCATGTGGGCGGGATGGATGAATCGGTTGCCAGCGTGCGCGCCAAGGTGGGGCCGGACAGGATTGTTGGCGCTTCCTGTTACGGCGATATGGAGCTGGTGAAAAAGGCGGTAAAGGAAGGCGCTACCTATGTGGCTTTCGGCGGTTTTTATCCTTCGCGGGTCAAGAAGTATCCGGTGACGACGCCGGCCAGTATTATTGCCGATGCCAAAAGGACATGGCCGGATTTGCCTACTTGCGCGATTGGAGGGATTACGATTGAAAATGCCGTTCCGCTGGTTAAGCAGGGGGTGGATATGATTTCGGTAATCAGCAGTGTTTACCGGGTGGCTGATCCTGAAGCGGCTGCCCGCGCTTTTGCCAGGATGTATTGAGAGTCAGTGCTGTGTGTGCCGGAAGGCCGGGGATGCGCATGTCTCCGGCCTTCTGTTTTTTTGGCGGTTTTCACAGGAGCGGGGAGAGCAGCCGGGCGGAGGCTTCAAACAGTTTGTCGGGAAACCGGAGTTTTCTTTCTGCGGGAACCGGTTCCGATGCCAGCAGGTCGGTTTCAAATTGCCGTGCCATTTTATGGTTCATCCCGCTGCTGTAGATGGCGGCGCATACCTCAAAGTTCAGCCGGAAGCTGCGGGCGTCAAAGTTGGCGGTGCCGATCATGGCGAACTCTTCATCAATGACCATAGTTTTGGAATGGAGCATCCGGCGGGTGTATTCCCATATTCTGACGCCGGATCGCATCAGTTCATCGAAATAGGAGCGCGCTGCCGCTGTGACCAGCCTGGAATCGCTCATGCGGGGAACCAGCAGGCGGACATCCACACCGCGGAGCGCGGCGGAGGTCAGGGCAAGGAGCGCGGCTTCTGTCGGCACGAAGTAGGGGGTTGTCAGCCAGATCCGCTGTCTGGCCGAATGGATGGCGCCCAGATTGAGGCGGTGAATGACTTCCCATTCGTTATCCGGCCCGGAGGCCATGATCTGAATGGGATGGCTGCCCGGCGGCTGGGTGGGAAAATAGGTGTGGGTGTTGAAAAATTCCGGCTGGCGGGTGGCATAGAGCCAGTCTTCCAGGAAGATAAGCTGAAGCGAATGCACAGCATTGCCGGTTACCCTGATGTGGATGTCGTGGTAGGCATTTTTGCGTGTGCGTTCGTCTTCTTCATCGGTGATGTTCAGCCCGCCGGTAAAACCGGTTGTGCCGTCGCAGATGACGATTTTCCGGTGGGTTCGCAGGTTAAGCAGGGGTCGGATCAGCTGGGAAAAGCGGAGTTTGTGGAAAAAGGCGATTTCACCGCCTGCCGCCAAAAGGGGCGCAATGAAGGCCGGGCGGATGCGGGATGAGCCCATGCCATCCAGCAGCAGGCGCACATGGACGCCTTCCAGTGCTTTTTCGATCAGCAGATCCCGCAGGGCAGTGCCGATGTTGTCCGGTTCATAGATGTAGTATTCCAGGTGGATATGGCGGGAGGCGTTTCTGACGGCTTCAAAGATGGCCTTGTATGTTGCTCCGCCATCGACCAGCAGTTCCACGGCAGCGGCGGTGGTGACCGGGAAGCCTGAGGCATTGTTGACGAGCCGGGCCAGCTGCGCGGTGGAAGGGGAGGGGGTTACGCCGGCCAGGATGGCTTGCTCGCGCAGCCTGAGCAGGTAGCCGTGTTCATAGAGGGCTGTTTTTGCCAGCAGGCGGCGGTAATGCTGCCGTTTCAGTTTTTGGGGGCCGATGAAGTGAAAGATGGCAAAGCCCAGATAGGGGATGAAGGCCAGCGAGATGATCCAGCTTAAAGTGGATATGGGCGGGCGCTTTTGCAGGATGATGAAGATGGAGAGGATAACGATGTGTATCCCCCAGGCAATACCGAGGATGTTGAACCACGGTAGTGCCGGCCAGTCGATACCTGAGAATGCCGCAGAAGAAAACATGTGGTGTACAGGATAAAAGCGTTTTTCGGGCCAGGCTTTTGGCAAGGTTTTCATCAAAAGCCGATATGATACCGCCTGCCGGGAAATGGCGCGGACTTTTCCTTTTTGACTGTGCGCTGATATACCCGGCTGTGCAACAAGGGGCGGTTCTTTCCCGGCTGGCCCGGTTTGCGGGATAATAACGGGATGCAGAAACTTCTTGACCTTTTAAATCCGGAGCAGCTGGCTGCCGTGACGCTGCCTTCGGAGCCTGCCCTGATTCTTGCAGGGGCCGGTTCCGGCAAAACCCGTGTGCTGACAACCCGCATTGCCTGGTTGCTGAAAACGGGCCAGGTTTCCCCTTCGGGTATTTTGGCCGTGACGTTTACCAACAAGGCTGCGCGGGAGATGACAGCACGGCTTTCCGGCATGACGCCGGCCAGCACGCGGGGCATGTGGATTGGGACTTTCCACGGGCTGTGCAACCGCTTTTTGCGGGCGCATTACCGCGATGCCAATTTGCCCCAGGCTTTCCAGATTATGGACACGCAGGATCAACTCTCGTTTGTCCGCCGCCTGTTGAAGAACGCCCAGGCTGACGAGAACAGATATCCTCCCCGTTCGCTGGTTTATTATATCAACCAGGCCAAGGAGAAAGGTTTGCGGGCGGTCAGGATGGAAGAGGATGCCGCCGGCGATTATGACCGGATGATGGCGCAGCTGTATGCGCAGTATGAGGCGCAGTGCCAGCGCGAGGGGGTGGTGGATTTTGCCGAGCTGCTGCTACGCAGTTATGAGCTGCTTTCAAGAAACGCGTTGCTGCGGGAGCATTATCAGGCGCGTTTTGCGCATATTCTGGTGGACGAGTTTCAGGATACCAATGATTTGCAATATGCCTGGCTGAAGCTGATGGCGGGCGGCGGCGCGGCGGTTTTTGCCGTTGGGGATGACGACCAGAGCATTTATGCGTTCCGGGGCGCCAATGTGGGCAATATGACGGCTTTCCAGGATGATTTCCATGTGCGCCATCTGATTCGCCTGGAAGAGAATTATCGTTCCCACGGCTATATCCTGGAGGCGGCCAATACGCTGATTGCCCATAACAGCCATCGCCTGGGAAAAAATTTGCGTACCCAGGCAGGCGAGGGCGAACCGGTACGGGTTTTCGGCGCGGTGTCGGATTTTGACGAGGCGCAGTATGTAGTGGAAGAAGCGGCGAGCCTGGTTGCCGGGGGCTGGCTGCGGCAGGAGATTGCTGTTTTGTACCGTTCCAATGCGCAATCCAGGGTGATTGAACATGCGCTTTTCAGTGCAGGGATCCCTTATCGGGTGTATGGCGGGCTGCGCTTTTTTGAACGGGCGGAAATCAAGCACGCCGCGGCTTATTTGCAGCTGATGGAAAATCCCCGCAATGATTCGGCCTTTTTGCGGATTGTGAATTTTCCGGCGCGGGGAATCGGCGCGCGTTCGCTTGAATGCTTGCAGGAGGCGGCCCGGACGCATGGCGTTTCACTTTATGATGCCGTGCCGTTTCTTTCCGGCAAGGCGGGCAATGCGCTGGGCGCTTTTGTCCGGTTGATTGATTCTGTTTGCAACGAAGTGAAACAAATGCCTTTGCCGCAGATGGTTCAAACGGTGATTGAGCGAAGCGGGCTGCCGGCGCATTATGAGAGGGAAAAGGAGGGGGCTGACCGCATTGAAAACCTGGGGCAGCTGGCGAGTGCTGCCGAGCTTTTTTTGGGTGAGGAAGGGCTGCCCCTGGATATGCCGGCGCTTTTTGCCTCGCAGGCCTGGAGCGAGGCGGGCGATGGGGAGCAGGCGGTGGAAATGACACCGCTGGCGGCTTTTCTTGCCCATGCTTCGCTGGAAGCGGGGGATAACCAGGCCGAAGACGGGCAGGATGCCTTGCAGCTGATGACGGTTCATGCGGCCAAGGGGCTGGAGTTTGACGCGGTTTTTATTACCGGCCTGGAGGAGGGGCTTTTCCCGCATGATAACAGCGCACGGGAAGCGGATGGGCTGGAAGAGGAGCGGCGGCTGATGTATGTGGCGATTACCCGCGCAAGGAAACGCCTGTATTTAAGTTATGCGCAAGCGCGGATGCTGCATGGACAATCCCGCTATAATCCTTTTTCCCGTTTTCTGGATGAATTGCCGGAAGCCGCGCTGAAATGGGTAACGCCGAAAAAACAGGGGTACGGGACTGGCGGTGCCTGGAAGGCACCGGAGGCGTGGGTGCGCCCGGCAGAAAAGGCGGCTGCGCAGGTGGTTGCAGGGGGCCATTCTTCGGCATGGCGGATTGGGGAGGCGGTTTTCCACCCGAAGTTTGGCGAGGGGGTGATTATTGGCCTGGAGGGAAGCGGGACGCACATGCAGGCCAATGTCCGTTTTAAAGAGGCCGGCGCCAAACTGCTGGATTTGGGGATAGCCAAATTGCAGCGCCTTGCCTGACGGGGCGCGAGGTTATGCAAACAGCTCTGCTGCGGTGACGGTGGCGGTGCCCAGTTTGCCGACGACGATGCCGGCAGCCCGGTTGGCGGTGGCAACGGCTTCAGCCATGTCCATTCCTGCTCCCATCATGGCGGCCAGGGTGGCAATGACGGTATCGCCCGCGCCGGAGACATCATAGACTTCGCGCGCAATGGCGGGAATATGGATTGTCTGGTTTTCGCCATACAGCGACATGCCTTCTTCCGAACGGGTTAAAAGCAGGTAATCCAGTTTCAGCCCTGCGCGGAGCCGCTGGGCTTTTTCGGCCAGCTGGGCTTCGCTTTCCCATGAACCGACAATCTGGCGGAGTTCGTTTTTGTTGGGGGTCAGCACGGTTGCGCCGGTATAGCGGGTGAAATCGTCTCCTTTGGGGTCAACCAGCACGGGTTTCCCGGCAGCGCGGGCCAGGCGGATCATGCCGGCAACCTGGTCCAGCGCGCCTTTGGCGTAGTCGGAAAGGAGAATGATGTCGTGTTTTGGCAACAGGGTACGGAAATGTCCGGTTTTGCGGTTGACGGCTTCTTCTCCCGGTTTTTTCTCAAAGTCCACGCGCAAAAGCTGCTGCTGGCGGCCGATGACACGAAGTTTGATGATGGTGGAGATGCTGCTGTCCCGGTGCAGGTAAGGCGTAATACCGGCTTCATGAAGCAGGTTTTCCAGGGTGCTGCCGGCTTCGTCGCTGCCGGTAATGCCGAGCAGGCTTGAGGGGCAGCCCAGCGCGGCGGTATTTCTGGCGACGTTGGCCGCGCCGCCCAGGCGGGCTTCTTCCCGTTCGATGCGGACAACCGGTACCGGCGCTTCGGGGGAAATGCGGTTGACATCGCCGAACCAGTAACGGTCAAGCATGATGTCGCCTGCGACAAGGATGCGGATGCGGGAAAGGTCTGGTTTCATGCTTGCCCCGGCAGGACGGAGATGTTCAATTCTTCGGTTCTTCGGGGCGGATAGGTTTCCCAAAGGTGGCAAGCAGGGCATTGCCAGTAGAACTGCCTGGCCTGGAACCCGCAATGGCTGCACTGGTAGCGCGCCAGCTTGGCGGCGTAACTGTGCACCAGGCTTTTTACCATGACCAGGTCCTGCCGGGATTCCGGCGACGTGACCATCAGGCGGGCTTCAAGGAGTTTGTCCAGCCCCAGCAGGGTGGGGGTGCGCTTGAGTTCTTCCAGTACCAGGGTATTGGCGGCCTGGATATTTTCACATTTGACCAGTGCCTGGAATACAACTTCCATGAGGTCGATGGAGGAGGTTTCGGCCAGGTAGGATTTCAACAGGGCAATGCCTTCTTTGGGCTGCCCCATTTTATGGTAGGCATCCATGAGCCGCCGGGCGACAAGCACGATGTGCGGCATGCTCTGTTTTTCGATGCGCCGCCAGGCGGCGATGGCTTCTTCTGTTTTATCACAGGCCATCAGGGCATCGCCGGTCAGGATAGTGGCCCTGACGTTCATGCGGTCAACTTGCAGGGCGCGTTCAAGAAGCGGTATGGCGTTTTCCGGATGGGAGCTGATAAGGTGGTTTTGCGCCATTTCACAGTAAAACTGGGCGATTTCTTTTTGTTTTCCGCCTGCGCCGGCCTGCTGCAATGCCTCGGCTGCCGCAATGGCCTGTTCCCATTCTTTTTCGCGCTGGAAGATTTCAAGCAGAGCGCGGCGGGCAGTGGCATGGTATTGGGTTTCGGTCAGTTCCTTGAAAACGTCTTCTGCCCTGTCCAAAAGGCCGGCTTTGAGAAAGTCCTGACCCAGTTCATAACGTGCCTGTATCTGTTGTTCTTGCGGCAGATCCGGCCGCAAAAGCAGGTTTTGGTGCATGCGGATGGCTCTTTCGGTTTCGCCGCGGCGGCGAAACAGGTTGCCCAGGGCAAAATGGAGGTCGGCTGTTTCCGGATCGAGTTTGACGATTTCGATAAAAGCGTCAATGGCCTTGTCCGGCTGTTCGTTCAGGAGGAAGTTAAGCCCCTTGAAGTAGCCGCGCGGCAGGCTGCGCGATTCGGAAAGGAGTTGTTTGATGTCAACGCGCGCGGCAATCCATCCCAGCCCGAAGAAGGCAGGAATACAAAGCAGCCACCAGATTTCAAATTCCATACGGTTTTGGGATAAGAGAAAAAATACGGTTTAGACGGTATCGGGAGCAGACGGGGCAGCTGCCTGCCGGCGTTGTGCTTCGTTTTCCTGTTCCAGGTTTTCAACCCGTTTTTTCGTGCGCGACAGTTCCCGTCTGGTGCGAAACAGCAGGGGGGTCATGCCCAGTACGGCCAGGATGCTGCCTGCCGCAAAGAAGCCAAGCAGTATCAGCACAAAGGGCCCGCGGATTTCGTAGCCGAAGAAAAAATACAGGGAGGCTTCCTGGGTGTTTTTGACGGCCAGGCCGAAAAATACAATAAACAGGATGAGGGAAACGATGCGGGATAGCAGTTTCATGATGGCGGTTGTCTGTCGTGCGGTTGGGCCGATGGTGTCTTTTTTTGCCGCCGGCAGAAATGCCAGCCTGGTTAAAAAACAGAACCCGGATAGGCATTGTACTAAAAAAGGGCATCCTCGGATGCCCTTTCCCTGACCGGATTGCGATTAGTCTGCTTTTCCGGGCGCCGGCGCAATGAGATCTACCCGCTCGCGCAATTCTTTTCCGGCTTTGAAATGGGGCACGCGTTTTTCCTGCACCATGACTTTTTCGCCGGAGCGGGGATTGCGTCCTACTCTGGGCGGGCGGATATTGACGCCAAAACTGCCAAAACCGCGTATTTCAATACGCTGCCCTTCTGCCAGCGCGGCAGCCAGGGTATCCAGTATTGTTTTGACGGTCAGTTCGGCATCTTTGACCAGCAGCTGCGGAAAGCTGCCGGCCAGAGACGAGATCAGTTCAGACTTGGTCATATTGCTTTCCCGGCCTGTTATTCCTTGCTGTCAAATTTGGCTTTGAGCAAGGCGCCCAGACTGGTCATGCCGGAAGCTGCGCTGGAATCGTTTTGCATTTTCTGCATGGCTTCCTGGGTTTCCTGCTGGTCTTTTGCCTTGATGGACAACTGGATGGCGCGGGATTTCCGGTCGATGTTGATAATCATGACTTCGACGGTGTCGCCGGCTTTCAGATGGGTAGAGGCATCTTCAACCCTGTCGCGGGAAATTTCGGAAGCGCGCAGGTAGCCTTCCACTTCGTCTGTCAGCTGGATGACTGCGCCTTTTGGCTCAACCGACTTGATGGTGCCGGAGACGATGGAACCTTTGTCATTCAAGGCGATATAGTTGTTAAGCGGGTCGCCTTCAAGCTGCTTGACGCCCAGCGAGACACGTTCGCGATCCACATCAATGGCCAGCACAACGGTTTCCAGCTCATCGCCTTTCTTGTACTGGTGAACAGCGGTTTCACCCGGTTCGGTCCAGGAAAGGTCGGAGAGGTGAACGAGGCCGTCGATGTTGCCGGGCAGGCCGATAAAGACGCCGAAGTCGGTAATGGATTTGATGGCGCCGCTGACTTTGTCTCCTTTTTTGTGGGTGAGCGCAAAGTCTTCCCACGGATTGGGTTTGGTCTGTTTCATGCCCAGGCTGATGCGGCGGCGTTCTTCGTCAATTTCCAGTACCATGACTTCAACTTCATCTCCCAGCTTGACCACTTTGTTGGGCGCCACGTTCTTGTTGGTCCAGTCCATTTCGGAGACGTGAACCAGGCCTTCGATGCCCTGCTCGACTTCAACAAAGGCGCCGTAGTCAGTCAGGTTGGTAACCTTGCCGAAGAGGCGGGTGCCTTGCGGGTAACGGCGGGAAAGGCCGATCCACGGGTCGTCGCCCAGCTGCTTCACGCCAAGGGAAACCCTGTTTTTTTCCTGGTCGTATTTCAGAACCTTGGCGGTGATTTCCTGGCCGACGGTCAGCATTTCGGAAGGATGGCGGACACGGCGCCATGCCAGATCTGTGATGTGCAAAAGGCCGTCGATGCCGCCCAGGTCAATGAAGGCGCCATAATCGGTAATGTTTTTGACGATACCGTTGATGACGGTGCCTTCCTTTAATGTTTCCATCAGTTTCTGGCGTTCTTCGCCCATAGAGGCTTCAACAACAGCGCGGCGGGACAGCACGACGTTATTGCGTTTGCGGTCCAGTTTGATGACTTTGAATTCCAGCGTTTTGCCTTCGTACGGGGTGGTGTCCTTGACAGGGCGGGTATCAACCAGCGAGCCGGGCAGGAAAGCGCGGATGCCGTTGGTCAGCACGGTCAGGCCGCCCTTGACCTTGCCATTGACGGTGCCGGTGACGATTTCACCGGATTCCATAGCTTTTTCCAGCGCCAGCCAGGAGGCCAGGCGCTTGGCTTTGTCGCGGGAGAGGATGGTGTCGCCGTAGCCGTTTTCGAGCGATTCGATGGCAACGGAAACGTAGTCGCCTACTTTGACTTCCAGTTCGCCAACATCGTTTTTGAATTCATCAATGGGAATAAAGGATTCCGACTTCAGACCGGCATTGACCACGACAAAATTATGGTCAAAGCGCATGACTTCGGCAGAGATGACTTCGCCGGAACGCATGTCATGGCGGGCAAGGGATTCTTCAAACAGGGCGGCAAAACTTTCCTGGCCAGGATTTTGGGTTGATACAGTTGACATAGGTTAAAAAAAATAAAGCGGCGCTTTCCATTGCAAGAGGAAAAGAGCCGGACAAGGTTAATAAAACGGAAGCCGTTCAGGCTGCCGGCACATGGCGGATAACACCGCCTATTTCATTTTCGTCTGGAACCATTCGAGAATCCGGCCAACAGTTTCCTCAATGCCCATATCGGTGGTATCGAGTTGTTTTGCATCAGCCGCAGGAAGGAGCGGCGCTACGCTTCTGCTAACGTCGCGCTGATCCCTTTCGTGAAGATCCCGGCGAAGGTCGGTAATTCTAGCAGGAAACCCTTTTTCTATCAACTGCTTATAACGCCTTTGCGCCCTGGCTTCCACGCTGGCGGTAAGAAAGATTTTGAGGGGGGCGTCAGGGAAGATGACAGTGCCCATGTCGCGGCCGTCGGCAACCAGGCCGGGCGGCTGCCTAAAGCGGGTTTGCAGGGAAAAGAGCGCTTCTCTTACGGCCGGGAGCGCGCCGACGCGGGAAGCCATGTTGCCGACGGCTTCTTTGCGGATGGCGCTGGTGACATCTTCGTTATCGAGGAAAATGCGTTCTCCCTCAAAGCGGCACGGCAGGGTTTGGGCCAGCGCCGCGATGGGCGCTGTGTCTTCGGCAGCCAGGCCTTTTTGCAGAGTGCGAAGGGCAACCAGGCGGTATAAGGCGCCGGAATCCAGATAGTGAAATCCCAGCCGGTCGGCGACTATCCTTGCAACGGTTCCTTTGCCGGAGGCAGTGGGGCCGTCGATGGTGATTACAAAGGCAGCAGGCTGGGCAGGGGAAGGATGTATCATGGCGGCTTGGGCAATCGGCAGGAAAAAATCTTATCGGCCTCTCGCCCGGCACGATTGAACAGAAAGGCCAAAAGAATGTAAAATCAGTAAGCTAAAACGTTTTTTTAATGCCGGGTCACAGGATGGTACACAACGCGGGCAATCTGCGCAACAGCGCGTTGTATGCGTTTTATTCTTTTTTATAGGGTATATAACCCAGAATGATTGATGATTTTGATTTGCTTGCCGAAAAGATAAACCAGCTGGCAGGGCTGACAGCAGCTCTGCGCCGCGAGAATGCGGCGCTGCGCCGGCAAAATGCCGAGCTGCTTGGCGAGCAGGGGATGATAAATGCCCGTTTGCAACAGGCGAGGGAGCGGATTGCAGGCCTGATCAGCGCATTGCCGGAAGCGCCCAGGCGGCGGGAGGAGGCCGGAGAATGATCCAGATAGATGTCACTATCATGGGGCAGCCTTACCGGCTGGCTTGCCAGGAAGGCGAGGAGCACCAGCTGCGGGAGGCGGTGTCGTATCTTGACGGCAAAATGTGCGCGATTCGCGATACGGGGAAAATCAGGGGAAACGACCGGATTGCCATTATGGCTTCCCTGTCGATTGCCGCCGAGTTGCTTTCTGTGAAGGCGCCAAAAGGGCCGCTGTCGGATTTTACGCTTTCCGAAATCCGGCAGAAGATTACCGATATGCACGATGTGCTGGACAAGGCGCTGACTCCCCAGGAAGACCTGTTTTGACAATTTGCCGCCTGTGGTGAAAAACAGGTTGACACGGGGAGAGAATCAGGTAGACTGAAGATTCCCTGCGGTGTTTGCGGTTGTCATTTATTCTTTGAACCATTCACTTGCATCGGTTGCGGAATTTGCCTGATGGGCGTGCGCATCGCTCGTTCGATGAACCCGAAATCGGACTTACCGTGACCACCTTGAACCTCAGGTTCAAGATGCTGGCACAGCGGCACAGGCGGGGAAGGAATGAAAACGGCTGGGTGGCGACATGCTGAAGCGGCGCGCGATAAATTGAAGCGCCACGCGCAATAAACCACCTGCCCAATC
>JAMPAN010000001.1:334681-387953 GCA_023667225.1 Oxalobacter formigenes
GGGGGAATTCTCCCGCCCGTTTTTTATTGGCGGGGGGGGGGGAAGCGCTGTTAGTTCTGGCGGCATAAAAGTTCCGGTTTACTGTACTGCAATTCAGGGAAGTGTATTTGCCGAAGAGGCCGGATGCGTGTCTTTATTGAGTTGTTCAAGGGTGGAAAGCCACTTGTGGAAATGAGGGCATTTTTTCCGGTGTGTTGATAACCCTATTTTTTCGGCAATTGCCGGGCCGCCTGTTGCCTTGTTATATTCCGGTATTTCCCTGAGGATGCGTTTTGAAGGCGCGGTTTCCCGGCTATTGTTGATGAGTTCAGGGTTTTGATTTCCTACCATGACAATCAAATTTGCAATGGCTTTTTCATGTTCCAGATATTCCCAGCCCAGCTGCTTTGGATCCGCCGGAATGAGGGCTTCAAACTCATGGAGCTGGATGCAGGGAATAAAATGTTTATTTTTTATTTCTGTTTCTATCTCCTTTTTCAAGTGCGATTCCAGTATGTCAACTTTCTGGCAGGCGTCCTGTTTTGCCTTGCTGTAACTGACAAAACCTCCGCTATGTTTCCTGCCCCGGCGCATGTCTTTGCTGGCAAGAACGCAACGGGCATCCGCAAAAATATTAAATGCGCACAAATGCGGGGAAAGTACTCTCTTCGTAAATGCCTGCCCTGTTTGCACCCGGCAAAACTGTGGTGTTCCCAAAGGGAATTTCAGTCCCGCGTTCTCCCTCAAAAGATTTAAAGCCCTTTATATGAAGGCTGTGTAATTTCAGTATTGTTTTCCCTCCGCTTCCATACCAAGAGTTTTCTTTGATGCCCTGCCAGATTTGGGTTGTCCCTGTCAGTGTGGCCAGCGGGCGGAATGGCCGGTAAAGCGGGGCGAAAGGGCAGCCTGACGCCCCGCTTTTTGCCTGGCGGCGGTTTTACCGTTCGGTGAGCGCCAGGGTTTTGGCTTTGAAGATGGGTTTCAACAGGTAGCTCATGACGCTTTTGCTGCCGGTTTTGACGCTGGCGGTGACTGTCATGCCGGGGATGATGGAAAGCGGCTTTTCATCGGAGCCGAGATGGTTTTTCCTGGTGCGGATGTGGACGAGGTAGAAGCTTTCGCCTTTTTCGCTGGTGATGGAATCGGCGGTGATGTTTTCAACTTCGCCGTCCAGGCCGCCATAGATGGAAAAGTCGTAGGCGGAGATTTTGACGGTGGCGGGCTGACCGACTTTGAGAAAGCCGACGTCGCCAGGGCGGACGCGGGCTTCAATCAGGAGGTTGTCTTCTACCGGGACGATTTCCATGACGTTCATGCCGGGCTGGATGACGCCGCCGACGGTGTTGACGGCAATGGTTTTGATGATGCCGTCAACCGGGGAGCGGATGGTGGTGCGGTCGAGCCGGTCTTTTGCCGCAGTATCGGTTGCGGCTGCGCCTTCGAGTTTGCTTTTGGCTTCATCAAGCTGGGACTGGAGGCGGGGGATGGCAAGGCGCGTTGCCTCGATTTCGCCGTGCAGGTCGGATACCTGCCGCTGAAGGCGGAGGATTTCTACTTCGGAGACGACGCCCTGGGCCAGGAGGGGACGGGAGAGCTGGAGTTCTTTGTTGATGTAGGAGTAGCTTCGCCTGAGCTGTGCCAGCCGGGAGTTTTTTTCAACGAGTTCCTGTTCGCGCTGTTTGACCTGTTCTTCCATGACCTGGAGGCCTGCGCGGCTTTCTTCGGCGGATGAGGCAAAGCGGGTTTCATCAAGTTTCAGGACGATCTGGTTTTTTTTGACGATTTCGCCGATATGGACGGGGATGGCGGCAACGATGCCGCCTTCCAGGTTCTGGATGACCTGGACGTGGCTTGAGGGGATGACTTTCCCTTCCGCAGTGGTGATTTCATCCAGCCGGGAGAAGCAGGCCCAGATGAAGGACAGGATGAAAAGAATGAGGGTGAAGCGGACGATGAGCAGGCTGGCTTTGGGCGGATTGAGGAAAAAAGCGGACAGCCGCGCGGGCATGAAGGGTATGTCTTCGCGTACCGGGGCGTTCGGGTCGTTTGGCGGCAGTATCCAGTTTTTGAAGCGTTCGGCCCATGCGGCCTTTTTGCTGTCAGTTTTTTGCGACATGAAGTTTTCCTCCGGATAGGGCCTGCATGACTTGTTCTTTGGGACCGTCTGCAATGATTTGGCCGTTGTCCATGACGATTAGGCGGTTGACAAGCGTGAGCAGCGAGGCGCGGTGGGTGACGAGCAGCAGGGTGTGGTTTTCAAGCTGGGCGGCAAACCGTTTTTTGAAGTTTTCTTCGGAGCGGTTGTCCAGGGAGTTGCTGGGTTCGTCCAGTACGAAGACGGGCGGGTTCAGGAGCAGGGCGCGGGCGTTGGCAACGGCCTGGCGCTGGCCGCCGGAGAGCCCTTCGCCGCGTTCGCCGATGGGCATGTCAAAGCCTTGGGGATGGCGGTTGACAAATTCGGTGACGCCGGCAATTCGGGCGGCGCGCATCATGACGGCATCGTCGATGTAGGGCGCGCCCAGCACGATGTTTTCCTTGACGCTGCCGAAGAAGAGCATGACGTCCTGCGGGATGTAGCCGATGTTGCGCCGCAGGTCTGCCGGGTCGATTTGCTGGAGGTCTATGCCGTCTATCCAGACGGAGCCTTCACTGGGCTCGTAGATGCCGAGGATGAGTTTTTCCAGGGTGGATTTGCCGGAACCGATGCGGCCGATGATGCCGACGCGTTCCCCAGGGCGGATTTTGAAGGAGATGTTGTTTAAGGCGGCAACGGTCTGGCCGGGATAGGTGAAGGTGACGTTTCTGAATTCGATGGCGCCTTCCAGAACGGGACGGTGGATGTAGTTTTTGCCCGGCGTGCGTTCAACGGGCAGTTTCATGATGTTGTCCACGCCCTGGACTGCCGATCGGGCCTGGTAGTAGCGGGTGATGAGGCTGGCTACCTGGGCAAGCGGGGCGGTGACGCGGCCGGTGAGCATGGAGCAGGCGATAAGCCCGCCCATTGTGAGGGAGAGGCCGGAGATGAGGTACACGCCGACGATGACAACGCCGATGTAGGCGAGCTGCTGGAAAAGCATGGACTGGTTGACGATGGCGGTGGCGAGCAGTTTGGATTTGAGGCTCAGCTCGCTTTGTTCGCCGATGATGCGTTCCCATTTGCGCTGGGCGATGCCTTCGGCATCAACGGCCTTGATGGTGTCGATGCCGGTTAAGGTTTCAATCAGGGCGGCGTGTTTCTGGGAGCCGACGCGGAAGTTTTGCCGGATGACGCCCTGGAGCGGCCGCTGGAGGGCCAGGGCAACGATGACGATGACGGGGATGGCGGCCAGGGGAACCAGGACAACGGGGCCGCCGACCCAGAGGATGATGAGCAAGAACAGGATGGTGAACGGCAGGTCGATTAGGGCGGTGATGGTGGCCGAGGTGATGAAGTCGCGGAACATTTCGAATTCATGCAGGTTGTTGGCCAGGCTGCCGACGGATTTGGGGCGGACGGCGGCTTTTAATCCCATGATTTTTTCAAAGATGCCGGCGGAGAGGATGATATCGACCCGTTTTCCGGCTACATCAAGGAAGTAGGCGCGGAGGGTTTTCATGATGAGGTCGAATACATAGATGATGAAAATGCCGATGGCGAGCACCCACAGGGTTTCATAGGCCTGGTTGGGCACGACGCGGTCATAGACATTCATGGTGAACAGCGGGGTAATGAGCGCAAAGACGTTGATGAGGAAGGAGGCGATAAGGACTTCGGAATACAGCGGCCATGCTTTTTTGAAGACGCTCCAGAACCAGTGTTCATCTCCAGGGATGCCGTGTTCGTCTGCCCTGGCATCGAAGCGGAAGGCAGGGCGGCAGAAGATGACGAAGCCATCGTAGAATCCGGCAAGTTCTTCGGTGCTCATGCGGGTTTCGCCGCTGCCGGATTCGGGGGAAACGAGTGTCCAGACGCCGGTTTCGCTTCTTGCCGTGGCAACGCAGGCCTGGCCGTTTTTCAGGAGCAGGACGGCGGGGAAGGTCATGCCGGAGATTTCTTCCAAGGCGCGTTTGTTGATGCGCCCGCTCAGTTTTGCGCGGCCGGCGGCACGCAGAAAGAGTTCCGGCGTAAGCCGCCCGTTTTCAAGCGGCAGGCCGGCGGTGAGCGTTTGCGCCGAGTAAGGCTGGTGGTAAAGCCGGGTCAGGATGACAAGGCAGTTGAGCAGCGGGTCGTCCGACAGGAGCGCTTCAAGCGGTATTTTCCATTCCTGCGCGGCGGGGGTTTCCTGGGTGTTGTCTGGCATATCGGTCCAATGGCGGGTTTGTTTACCGGCAGCGGCGCTGCCGGCGGTTAAAACAGGGTTTCGTCCTGAACAAGGATGCCGCCGGTGTGTTCCAGTTTTTCACGCGCACTTTTTTTGTTCAGGATTTTTTTCTGCGCGGCGGCGGGCAGTTCCGAAAAAAGGATGACGCCTTTTCTGGTGAGCAGGTCAATCAGGTCTTCCAGAATGCGGATTTGCCGGAGATCCTGTATGAGCAGCTCCGCATGACGCCGGTTTTGCCCGGCAGCGCTGCCATCGGCGAGAAATTGCATGATTTCGGGGTTGTCAAGGCCAAGCAGCTGGTCGTCTTCACGGATGGGCTCGGCTGTCAGGGCAATGATGCCGCCTTGTTTGTTGCGTTGTACGTATGGCATGGGCTGTTTTTGCGATGGGTTGTTTCTGTCTCAGGAAAGCGGCGCGTTTTTTTCTGCCGGTTTTGTCCAGGTTTCGGGGCGGTGCAGTCCGTAGCCCTGCAAGCCGTCTATGCGCAGTTTGACGGCGGTTTCCATTTCCAGCGGGGTTTCAACGGATTCGGCAATGACGAGGATATCCTGTGAATGCGCCATGCCGACGAGGATTTCCAGCATCCGCTGGTTGGTTTCGTTTTCGTTGATGCGGTTGATCAGGCTGCCGTCTATTTTCAGGTAATCGGGTTTCAGGCCGCCCAGGCCGCCCAGCGAGATGATGTTGCGGCCGAAGTGGTCGATGCCGAGGCCGACGCCGTAAGGCGCAACAGCCTGCCGGAAGGTTTTGACGGCGGACAGGCTGCGGGCGGCGCTGTAGTCGTCCAGCTCCAGAAGGAGCTGTTTGGCTTCATCGGGATGCGCTTTCAGGAGCGCGGTAAGCCAGGCGACAAATTCATGGTCGGATACGGATTGCGCGGTCAGGTTGACGGCAACTTTTTCCAGGGGGGCGTCCCTGGCAGCAAGCTGCTCAAGTACGGCGGCAATGATGAGTTTGTCCAGTGAGGCTGCCAGGCCGTAATGGTAAACCATAGGGATGAAAAGCGAGGCGGGAATGAGCCTGTCTTTATCGGAGATGCGCAAAAGTACTTCGTGCTGCATTGGCTCGGATGGCGAGGCGGCTTTCATCGCCGTTTGTTTTAAGAGGGTGATGTTTTTGTTTTTGATGGTCCGGTTCAGGAGTTCGATCCACTGGGTGGCTGTCAGGGTGTCAAATTCGCTGATCAGGCGGCTGTGGTAGTAATGGATGGCGTTGGGGCCTTTGATTTGCGCGGCTCTTAGCGCAATGTCTGCTTCGGAAAGGAATTCGGAAAGTGTCTGGCCCCGGTAGAAGGAGAGGCCGATGTGGCAGACTTCCTCAAAGGGGGTAATCTGTTTTTCGTTCAGGACGGAGAACGCTTTTGTGAGCGACTGGCAGAAGTCCTGCGCCTGGATTTCGGTAACGCCGCTGATGGCAACGGCAAAGGTGACGCCGGAGAGGCGGGCTGAAAGGGTGTCATTGGCGGCCAGCACGGCGGTTTGGGCTTTGATGATTTGCGCCATGCCGCCCAAAAAGGTGTCGCCTGCACGGTGGCCGGATTTCCGGTTGATTTCCATGAGGCGGGCAGCTTCGATGAAGAGGAGCACGCCGGGGGCAAAGCCGCCATCCTGCTCAAGCATCTGCTGCAGGCGCATGTTGAAGTAGGCGCGGTTGGGCAGGCCGGTGACGTTGTCGGTATAGGCTTGCCGGCGGATGTGCTGGAGGGCGGTTTCCTGCTGGGTGAACATTTCCCTGATACGGGAGGACATGAGGTTCATGGCGGAAACGACTTCGCGCAGTTCGCGTGTCCAGGGCAGTTTTTTCTGGATGACGTATTCTTTTGAGGAAATGGCTTCGGCCTGCTGCTGGACGGCTTTTAACGGGCGCAGGACGTAATGCAGCACCAGCATGACGAGGCCGAAGGCAACGGCAAAGCAGCACAGGAACAGCCAGAAGAAGCGGATGCTGCTATCCCACAGGCGGATGTAGGCAAATTCCGGGTTGGCGCTGACTTTGACTGCGCCTGCCTGGTTCCAGCCGTTCATGACAAGGGAGGCTCCCTGCGGGGTTTCCAGCGGGAAGAGGCTGGTGAACCATTTGGGGACGTTTTCAATGCGGCTCTCGCCGGACAGTTCGAGGATGGCTTTGCCTGTGATATCGGAAACGATGATTTCACGGTAGTAGCCGCTGTCGTAGAGCGCGCTGACGTGGCTTTCGATCATGGCGGTGTTGTTTTCCGCCATCCAGGGCGACAGGGTCAGCCCCAGCGAGGTTGCCACATCCTGGGAGATGCTGTTTAGCTGGTCGTTCAGATAGGCGCGGGTATGCCGGATGTTGATGCTGAATGTTCCAATGAACAGGAGCAGGAACAGTATGGCGATGATGAGTGTCAGTTGCCGCCGCAGGGTCATGACAGGTTCTCCAGATACGGCATACGCATGGCAGAATAAGGCAGGCGGCCTTTTTGCTGTTTTTTCCGATGTGTCCGGCCGGGATTATTCAAATTCCTGCTCCATTTTGTTTTGTATTTCTTTCCAGAACCTGATTTTACCTGCGTTTCCGACGCGCCCCAAATTGCCTGATTTGACTACCCAAATGTCGCTGCCGTTGAAAGCATAAACCGGCGTCAGATCGGCGCGCTGGCTGGCCGGTTTGATCTGGCGGTTCAGGTTGTCCAGAATGAGGGGAACGGCTCCAGGCTGCGCATAGTAGGCCAATACCATGTGCGCAATGGCGGATTGGCCGACTTTGGCCTGGACGTAGGTAATTTTCAGTTTGTCCATGCCGATGCCCAATGCGGCCAGTGTGACGTATTTGGCAATGGCATAGTCTTCGCAATCGCCGCCGTTGCTGGCGAGCATTTCGGCCGGCGTTGCCCAGTAGTCGTTTTGTTTCCAGTGCGAGAGGTCGGAAATATAGGGAATGGTATTGAAGAAATCGTTGACGGTTTTCAATTTTTCCTGTTCCGGCTTGTTTTGGGTGTCTTGCATCATGGCGGCCCAGTCTTCCAGGCGTTTTTTCGCCCCGATGCCGTAGCGGCTTGTCATGCTGCTGATTACAGCGGCTTTGAGCCGGGGCAGGGAAGCGGCGGCATGGAGGAGGGCCGAAAGCAAAAATGCCGCCGCCAGTATGGCAAGAAGGTGTCTGAAAAAAAGGGGGATGCTGTTTTTTTTCAGACAGGGCTGGCACATATCACATATTTCGCGACGGCTGGCGGTTATGGCATGAAGCGTTTTCCGCTATGATACCCCCCAGCAAAAAACGCCTGTTACACGCCCTGCTCCTGCCCGGCTGTTTCCCGCAGGGACTGTTTCCGGTTCATTTCTCTTTGCAGCCAGCTTTCTTCCCGTTTTTCGTAGTCTTTTTTGCTCCAGCGGTTGCTGTGCTCAACTCTTTCTTTTGCGTTGGCTTCTTCCGGCGGGTTGACGCCCAGGGAGGCCAGGAGCTGCCCTTCGTCTGCCATGAGACGATACCGGGCGAAGAGTTCGAGGTAGAGCCCGTTGGTGTATTCCACGGTGGAGGTGTAGTACTCGTTTTCGGTATCAAGCAGGTCGATCAGGGTCCGCTGGCCGATGACAAACTGCTTGCTGTAGGCGTCTCTTGTTGCCCGGCTTGAATCGGCATGATCCCGCAGGTTTGGCAGCCTGCCTTTGGCGGACTGGTAGGTGTTCCAGGAGTAGCTGGTGCTTTCGTCAAGCTGCATCTGGGTTCGTTTCATGATTTCCATAGCCTGGTACAGGAGCTGCTTGGTTTCGCCTACTCTGGCGTTGTCTGCCCCCCCTCTGATGAGGTTCCAGTTCATGCGGACCATGACGTATTTGTCGTCGTTGTCTCCTCTCAGGCCGCCGGAGTTGTCTATGTTGTTTACGCCTGCCTGAAGGTCAAATCTCGGACCGAAGGCTGTTTTTGCCGCGTTGTGCTGGGCGCGGGCGGCTTCTATATCGGCTTTGGATTGTTTCAGGAGCGGGTTGTTTTCTCTTGCCGTATCTATGGCGTCTTCCAGGTTCCGGGGCATGATGTCTTCGCCAGGGCCTTCGGGCTGGACGAATTCGTCAGGACGCATTCCTGTGTTGCGCTGGTAGGCGATTTCGGCGTCTCTCAGGTTGGCTTCCGATGAAACCAGGTTGGATTTTGCCAGGGCCAGGCGGGCGGCAGCCTGGTCAACGTCTGATTGCCTGCCGACTCCCGCTCCGGCTCTCATGCTTATCTGGTCGTAGGTTTTCTGGTGGTTTTGCAGGTTTTCCCTGGTAAGGCGCACGATTTCTCTTAGCCTCAGCACATCCAGGTAGGATTCAACGACTTTCAGGGCTATTTGTTCCGATGAGCCATATACTTTGTGGGCGGCGGATTCCATCCGCGCCCGGTTGCGGTCAACTTCGTATTTGGTGGCGAAACTGTCAAACAGCATTTGCTGGAGGGTGATGCCGTTTTCATGGCGGGTGAGGGTGTTGCTCCAGTGGTAGCCGGTGTTGCTGTTTAAGGCTTTTTCCCGTCCTGCGCCCCAGTTGACGTCAACCCTGGGCAGGTAGCCGCTGTATGCGCCTGCCAGGGCTTCATCCACAGAGCGGCGGTAGCGGGAATCTATCGCTATATCGGGGTTGTCTCTCAAGGTGTAGTCAACGGCGGCTGTCAGGGTGGTCTGGGCACAGGCAATGCCTGATACGAATATTACGGACGCTGCAAAAAGGGAGCCTGTACCGGCACGAAGGATATTTTTATTTTTCATCGGGGGGGGGGGAGACAAGTCCCCTTTATGAGTTGTTTGACATATTATTGGATGTTACAGGATTTTGACGGCAAGTTGAAGGGGCGCATGACGGCTTCTGCCGCGCCCTGACGCCTGGCGGCGGGCAAATATTCGGGAAACCGGAGGACGGGAATGCTGATTAAACGGAGTTCGGTGGAAAAGGAGGCGGCTTTGCACCGTCCGGCGGGCGGTTTTCCAAAACGGGGGCGGCGCAAGGCTTGTTTTGCGCCGGTGATTCTTTCGGAGTGCGGCGGGGTGCGTTATCTGCATTTCGGCACGGAATGGGTGCAGGGGGCGATGCGGATTCGCGATCCGTACCGGCTGGAACTGGCTTATGCCCGCCAGATGATGGCATGGATGCTGTTTGGCAGGCAGCCGGGGCATATTGTGCAGCTGGGCCTGGGGGCAGGGGCGCTGACCCGGTTTTGTTACCGGTATTTTCCGCTGGCGCGGGTGACGGCGGCGGCGCTGAATCCGGAAGTGACGGCGGTTTGCCGCTCGATGTTTGCCTTGCCGCCGGAGGACGGGAGGCTGGCGGTGGCGGAAATGGATGCGATGGATTTTGTGACCGAGGCGCCGCCAGGCTCGGTTTCGGTGATACAGGCGGATTTGTTTGATGCGACTGATCGGGGGCCGGTGCTGGATACGCCGGCATTTTATGCCGCGTGCGCCCGCTCTTTGGAAGAGGAGGGGGTGCTGGCGGTGAATCTTTTCGGCGGGCATGAAAGTTTCCCAAGGAATTATGAGGCGATAGCGGCGGCTTTTCCCTGTGTTTTGACGCTGCCGCCCTGCCGGGAAGGCAATGTGGTGGCGCTGGCTATGAAGAAAAGGCCGGTGGTTTCGCGGGAGGCGCTCAGGGAACGGGCGCGGGCTATCCGCCGGGAGACGGGGCTGGCGCTTTTGAAGTGGGCTGACGGGTTATACCGGGCGCTTTTAACGGAAGCAGGGCGGGATGGCCCGGATGCGGCTTGCTGCTGAAGGGGCTGTTTTTGGGGCGATTATTACTTTTAAGCTAATGGTTCTACCGGCAGACTGATTGATGTATCCGGCGGGTTTCCCCAGAATGGCGGTATTGATTTTCCCGCCAAAGGAGAGGAGCTATGTTGGAACGATGTGTATCGCCGGGCAGATGGGATACGAAGCGGCAGGAGAAGGCAAGGCGGATAGCGCGCCTGGGCCTGAAGGGGAAGGTGCTGCCTTCGGATGATTTGCCTGCCATGCTGGAGAAGCTGATTGCACCGGGCGACCGGGTGGTGCTGGAGGGCAATAACCAGAAGCAGGCGGATTTTCTGGCGCGGATGCTGGTGAAGGCAAACCCGGAGAAGCTGCATGACCTGCATATGATTATGCCGAGCGTGAGTTTGCCGGAGCATCTGGATTTGTTTGAAAAGGGGATTGCCCGGAAGATGGATTTTTCCTATTCCGGCGCGCAGAGCCTGCGGATGTCGCAGCTGCTGGAGGACGGCCTTTTGGAGGTGGGGGCGATCCATACTTATATTGAGCTGTATGCCCGCCTTTTTGTTGATCTGATTCCGAATGTGGCGCTGATTGCGGCTTACAAGGCGGATAAGGACGGGAATCTTTATACCGGCCCCGGTACGGAGGATACGCCTGCGATTGCGGAGGCGGCGGCTTTCAGGAACGGGATTGTGATTGCGCAGGTCAATGAGCTGGCGGAGGATACCGCCGGTTTGCCCAGGGTGGATATTCCCGGCTCATGGGTGGATTTTGTGGTAAAGGCGGACAGGCCCTTTTTTATTGAGCCGCTTTTTACCCGCGACCCAAGGCTGATTAAGCCGGTGCATATTTTGATGGCGATGATGGCGATTAAGGGGATTTATGCCAAACATCAGGTGCAGTCGCTTAATCATGGCATCGGTTTCAATACGGCGGCAATCGAATTGCTGCTGCCGACGTATGGCGAAAGGCTGGGACTGAAGGGGAAAATCTGCCGGAACTGGACGCTGAATCCGCATCCGACTTTGATTCCGGCGATTGAGTCCGGCTGGGTGGAAACGGTGCATTGTTTTGGCGGCGAACTGGGAATGGAGGATTATGTTGCCGCGCGGCCGGATGTGTTTTTTACGGGGCCGGATGGTTCGATGCGTTCGAACCGTGCGTTTTGCCAGATGGCGGGACAGTATGCGGTGGATATGTTTATCGGCTCGACGCTGCAGGTGGATGGCGCGGCGAATTCTTCAACGGTGACGCGGGGACGGGTTTCCGGTTTTGGCGGCGCACCGAATATGGGGCATGATCCGCGCGGCAGGCGCCATGCCACACCTGCCTGGCTGGATATGATGGAGGGAAATGATCTTCTGGAGCGCGGCCGGAAGCTGGTGGTGCAGATGGTGGAAACTTACCAGTCCGGCGCAAACCCGACTTTTGTGGAAAGCCTGGATGCGGTTGAGGCGGCAAGGGATTCCGGTATGCCTTTGGCGCCTGTGATGATTTACGGCGATGATGTGACGCATGTGCTGACGGAGGAGGGGATTGCCTATCTTTACCGGGCAAAATCGCTTGAGGAGCGCAAGGCGATGGTTGCCGCTGTGGCGGGGATTACGGAGATTGGCATGGGCGCAGATCCGGAAACGGTGCGGCGGCTCAGGCAGGAAAACAAGGTGGCTTTCCCGGAAGACCTGGGTATTGCCCGCACGGAGGCCAAACGCTCATTGCTGGCGGCGGGCAGTATTGCCGAGCTGGTGGAATGGTCGGGCGGCCTGTATAACCCGCCTGCCCGTTTCCGGAGCTGGTGATGCCGGAGCTGGCGCAAATGGATGCGGCTGGCGCAAGGGAGGCGGCTTCGCAGCTGGCGGGGAAGGCGGTTTGTTCGCTCCTGGAGGAGGCGCGGCTTTCGCCCAAGCCGGGCCTGGTGGATGCGCGCGGGCGCGGTTCCCATGCGGATATGGATTTGCCTTTGCTGGAGGCTTCTGCGTTGAGTCTTGAGCCGTTTTTTTACGAGATGGCGCTGGCGGGCTGTTCCTGTATGCCGGAGGGCGTTTTGCGCCGGAAGATTGGCGCGATTGGCCGGGAGGGGGAAAAAGCCATGATGGAGGCAACCGGCGGCGTGAATACTCACCGCGGCGCTATCTGGGCGCTGGGGCTCCTGGTGACGGCAAGCGCTATGCACGGGGGCGCGGCAACAAGCGGTGCGGTGGCCAAAACGGCGGCGCGGCTGGCGCGGCTGGATGACAGGGGCTGCCAGCCGGGGTTCTCGAAGGGGCGCTATGCGGCCGGGCGGTATGGCGTGCCGGGAGCGCGTGAGGAGGCGCAGCGCGGTTTCCCGCATGTGACGGGGCTGGCGCTTCCTTTTCTGGCGAGGAGCCGGAAGGCGGGCGTTGGCGAGGAGGCTGCGCGAATCGACGCTTTGCTGGCGGTGATGACATCGCTTACGGATACCTGTGTGTTGTTCCGGGGCGGGATGGCAGCGCTCAATGCCATGAATGAGGGCGCGCGGCAGGTGCTTCTTTGCGGCGGGGCAGGCAGCCGGAAAGGGAAGAGGGCGCTGGCGGCGCTTGAGGCGGCTATGCTTTCGGCGGGGGTTTCGCCTGGCGGGGCGGCAGATTTGCTGGCGGCGGCATTGTTTCTGGACAGCACGGCTATTCAATAAGGAGGAAGAATGGAACAGATTGAACTGGAATATCCCGGCAGCCTGGCTGCCGGAAAAAAGGCGCTGGCCGGGGTGGTTGGCTCTGGTGATATGGAGGCGCTTTTTGAGCCTTGCGCCGGGGGGCGGCTGGCGGTGAGTATTAAAACTTCGGTGGATGGCAGCAGGCTGCGCTGGCAGCGGCTTTTCGATCGGGTTGCCCTCTCGCGCACTTTGCCGCAGGGACGGCTGTTTATCCATGATTTTGGCGCAACGCCCGGTGTGGCGCGCCTGAGGATTGAGCAGGTTTTTGAGGAGGCAGGCCATGAATGATACCCGTTTTATTGAGCTGGCAGCGCGGGAGAGGGCAAAGGGGCTTTTGGATGCCGGTTCTTGCCGCGAGCTGCTCGGCCCGTTTGATTATGTGATGTCGCCCTGGCTGGAGCCGCAGGGGATTGTTCCCCAGGCGGATGACGGCATGGTGGTTGCCAAGGGGACGATGGCGGGAAGGCCTACGGTGGTGGCTGCCATTGAGGGGGTGTTCCAAGGGGGCAGCATGGGCGAGGTGTCCGGCGCGAAGATGGCGGCGGCGCTGGAGCTGGCGGCGGAGGATAACCGCAACGGTATCCCGACGCAGGCGGTGCTTTGCCTGGAGACGGGCGGCGTGCGGCTTCAGGAGGCGAATCTGGGGCTGGCGGCGATTGCAGATATTCATGCCGCGATTGTGGATTTGCGCCGCTATGTGCCGGTGATTGGCATTATTGCGGGGACGGTGGGGTGTTTTGGCGGCATGTCGATTGCGGCTGCCTTGTGCAGTTACCTGATTGTGACGCGCGAGGCGCGGCTGGGGCTGAACGGCCCGCAGGTGATTGAGCAGGAGGCGGGCGTTGAGGAATATGATTCGCGCGACCGCCGGTTTATCTGGAGCCTGACGGGGGGCGAGGCGCGCTGGCGTACGGGTTTTGTGGATGCGCTGGTTGCGGATTCGCTGGACGAGGTGAGGAAAGCGGCGCTGGCCTGTATGGAGAAGGGGTGTCCCGGCCGTTTGCGCTGCGAGCAGTATGACGCTTATCTGGAAAAACTTGCCGCTTTTGATACCCGCGAGCAGGCCAGCGCGGAGCGGGCGGCGGCGTTGTTTGGAAAAGGAGGAAAGGCATGATGGCATCCGGTGAAACGGGCAAAAGAGGCCGCGGCGAAGTCTGGTTTGGGCTTTTTGCAGACGGGTTTACTCCCAGGGAGGGTTTTTGCCCGTCTGTGAAGGTGGCGGACGGGATGATGGATGGCCGGGCTGCGCGGGTGATTGCGGTTGTGCCTGACGCCCAAAACCATTATCCGCGGGCGGCAAAAGGCGAGGCAGGGCTTCTGGAGGGCTGGACGATAGGCAAGGCGGTTGCCGAAGCGGTTGAGGCCGACAGGGAGAAAGCGGAGAAGCGGATTATTCTTGCCATTATTGATGTGCCCAGCCAGGCTTACGGCCGGCGGGAGGAGGCGTTTGGCATTCATCTGGCGCTGGCAGCGGCGGCCGGGGCGTATGCCACTGCGCGGCTGGCGGGGCATCCGGTTATCGGGCTGATTGTGGGCAAGGCGATGTCAGGCGCTTTTCTGGCGCATGGTTACCAGGCCAACCGCCTGGTTGCCCTAAATGACAGGGAGGTGATGATCCATGCTATGGGCAAGGCTTCTGCCGCACGGATTACCAGGCGGACGGTTGCTTCTCTGGAGGCGCTGGCTTCGACTATTCCGCCAATGGCTTACGATATTGCCAATTACCGGACGCTGGGGCTTCTGGAGGAGCTGGTGGATGTGGCTGATCCGCTTAAGCCGACCGGCAGGGAGGTTCAGGCGGTGCGCGCGGCGGTTTCCCGTGCGGTGGGCGCGGCTGTTGCAGGCGGCGCTTCGCTCTCAAACCGGCTGGGCGCGCCAAACCGGGCGGGCACGGTGCGGGTCCGCGAGCTGATGCGCAGGCAGTGGCAGGCGTGAGGGCTGCCGGGCCGGGGAGCAGCCTGTTTGTGATGCCGCATGATTTGCTGTGGACCGGGGCTTTTTCCAGCCTGGTTTTTGCCGAACCGCCGCCGGTATGGGTGGGCGGGCAGTGGCATCCCGGCCTGCCGGTGGTGGTGAGGCGGGACGCGGGTAGAAACGGCCTGATTCCGGTAGGGATTCGCGGCCGGGCGCGTTCGGAGCGGGCGGCCGCCTGGCTTTTGCCGGAGGGAGTTAAGCGTGTGGTGACGCCTGAGGCGCTGGTTGCCGATAGTGAAAAACTGGCGCTTTCTCCTTTTGCGGCTGCCCGGCCTGTGAAAGCACTCCTGATGCTGGCGGCGCGCCATTTGCCGTGGCGCTGGGGGGTGACAGGCAGCTGCGCTTATGCGCTGGCAACGGGCGAGGCGGTGCTGCATGAGGACAGCGATCTGGATTTGCGGATTTGCTGTCCGCCTGAAAGGCGGGAGGAACTGGCAATGTGGGAGAGCCTGTGCGGTTTGCTGCCGTGCCGGGCGGATGTTCAGGTGGAGACGCCCTGGGGGGGCTTTGCCTTGCGGGAGTGGCTGCATCCGCATGGGGGGAGCGGCAGGCGGGTGATGTTGAAAACAAATACCGGCCCGGTGTTGACGGATGATCCCTGGCGGCCGGTTTCTGCCGGGAGGGGAAGGGAATGAAGCGGATGCTTTTTATGTTTCCGGGGCAGGGATCGCAGTATCCCGGTATGCTTGGGGAGCTGGGCAAGGCGCTGGATTGCCGCTTGTGGTTTGACCGGGCCAGCGAGGCGCTGGGCGAGAGCGTAATGCGGCTGGATTCGCCTGAGGCTCTGAGACGAACCCGTGCGGTGCAGTTGTGTATTCTGATTGCAGGGGCAGTTTGCGCAGACTGGCTGATGCGGGAGGAGGGTGCGCCGGATTTTGTTTCCGGCCTTTCTGCCGGCGCGTTTCCGGCGGCGGTGGTTTCCGGTGCGCTCGGATTTGAGGATGCGGTTCGCCTGGTTTCTCTGCGGGGGGAGCTGATGGAGAGCGCCTGTCCGGCCGGGTATGGGCTTTCGGCTGTCGGCGGTCTTCCGGAACGGACGGTGTCGGCGCTGGTGCAGGCTGTCCATTCGCCGGATTGCCCGGTTTTTATGGCAAATTTCAATGCGGCAGACCAGTTTGTGATTGCCGGGGCAGATGATGCCATGCGCCGGGTGCTGGCAAAGGCGCGGGAAGCGGGCGCAACGGTGACGGAGCGGCTGGCGGTGGCGGTACCTTCCCATTGCCCGCTTCTGGAAGCGGCTTCTTTTCGTCTGAGGGAGGCTATGCGCGGCGTTTCATTCAGGCGGCCGTCTGCCGCTTATTTGAGCGGCAGCACGGGACGGGTGCTGTGGCAGCCGGAGCGCATTGCGGATGATTTGGCAGGCAATATGGCGAGGCCGGTCCGCTGGGCTGACGCTATGACAGCGGCTTATGAGCGGGGGGTGCGCCTGGCGGTGGAGATGCCGCCCGGTTCGGTGTTGACCGGGCTGGCAAAACGGGTGATGGACGAGGGGGAAGCGCTTGCCTGTGACCGGCGGGAGGCAGGCCCGCTTTTGGGGTTGATCCGGCGGTTAAGGAGCGGTTGACGCTGTTGGCGCGGGGCTTGCCTGGCGGCGGGCCATCATGCGCGCTTCAGCCGCGAGGGCCAGGATATCCGGATCGCGTTCGCGGTTTTTGGGGAAAACCAGTGCAACGGTCTGGCTTTTCCGGTATTTTTCCGCCAGGCTGATGAGCTTGACGGAGCTGGCGAAGGCTTTTCCGATGCGGCCGGGAACCAGGGAGTAGCCGACGCCTGCCTGTACCATGTTCATCAGGGAGAAGATATCGTTTAGCCGGGTGACGATAAGCGGTTTGTAACCGGCTTTTTCAAAGGCATCCCGGAATTGCTGCGCGGTGGCGAAGCCGTCGTTTAATGTTACGAATTTTTCCCCTCGCAGGCCGGCCAGGTCGGCCGGTTCACGGATATGTTCCGATGCGGTAAGCGGCACAGCCAGGTAAAAGGAATCTTCAAAGAGGGGCAGGACTGTCAGGCCGGCTGTTTCTGTTTTTTTGCCGGGAAGCGATATGAGGACGGCATCAAGCCGGCTGTCTTTTAACTGGGCGAGCAGGCTGCGCCCGGCGTTCATGGAAAGATCAATTTCCATTTCAGGGCGGCGGCGTTTCAGCCCCATGATCAGCTGCGGCACGATTTCGGCTGTCAGTGAGTACTGGCATCCCAGTTTCATCCGGTTGTTGCCAAAACCGGCTGCCTGGCGTGTGGCGTCAATCAGGCGGCGGACGGAAAGCAGGGTTTCCCCGGCATGGCGCGCCAGGGTTTCTCCGGCGGGAAGCGGCCTCAGGTTTCTGCCATCCTGCACGAAAAGCGGACATCTCAGGACGGCTTCAAGGGAATGCAGGGCACGGTGGACGCTGACGCCGCTCATGCCCAGGGCTTCTGCTGTGCGCGCAATGTTTTGCCGCTCCATGAAGGCCAGGAAAATTTCCAGTTTCCGGATGGTCAGGTCGCTGTCGATCATTGATTGCTGAAAACGGGGTCTGTTTTTTCTTGCGTTCGCCGCATTCAGAAGCTGTTTTCCGGCGCAGGGAAGGTTCCTTCTTTTACGGCGCGGACGTAGGCGCTGATGGCGCCGGCAATGCTGTTTTGCCCTTCCATGAAGTTGCGGACGAAGCGTGCCTTTTTGCCGGGGTAAATGTCGAGCATATCGTGCATGACCAGTACCTGGCCGGAGCAGTCTGGCCCTGCGCCGATGCCGATGGTGGGGATGGAAAGGGCATTGGTTATTTCTTTTCCGACAGCGGCAGGGACGGCTTCCATCAGAACCAGGCTTGCGCCGGCTTTTTCCAGGTGGCGGGCATCGGAGAGCAGGCGCTTTGCGCTTTCTGCCGTTTTGCCCTGGACGCGGTAGCCGCCCAACTGATGGACGAACTGGGGTGTCAAGCCGATATGGGCGCAAACAGGGATGGCGCGTTCTGCCAGGAAACGGACGGTATCGGCCAGCCATGCGCCGCCTTCTATTTTGACCATGTGCGCACCGGCACGGATGAGTTTTGCCGCGTTTTCGTAAGCGGTTTCAGGCGTGGGGAAAGAGCCAAACGGCATATCGCTGGCAATGAGCGCAGTTTTGTTGCCGCGGGCAACGCAGGCGGTATGGTAGGCCATTTCCTCAACGGAAACGGGCAGGGTGGAGTCATGGCCCTGGCAGACCATGCCGAGGGAATCGCCGATCAGGAGGATTTCTACGCCGCATTGGTCCATGAGCGCGGCAAAGCTGGCGTCATAGCAGGTCAACATGGTGATTTTTTCCCCTTTGGCAAAGAGGTTCATCAGGGCGGGGATGGTGACGGCTTTACGATCTTGCAGATAGGTGGCCATGATTATCCTTTAGGTTTCCAAATGTTTGCCGGTGACCGGCAGTTGGCAAAAGGTTATCATACCGCGCCTGTTCAGGAGCGGAAAATAAAATAAACTGCGCCGATGAGGCATAGCGCGGCCCAGACGTAGTCCAGTTTGAACGGTTCTTTCATGTACAGCATGGCAAAGGGCACAAAAACGCCGAGGGTGATGGTTTCCTGGAGGATTTTGAGCTGCGCCAGGCTGTATTGGGTAAAGCCGATGCGGTTGGCCGGCACTTGCAGCAGATATTCAAAAAGCGCGATGCCCCAGCTGACGATGGCAGCAATGTACCAGGGGGCGGCGCTCAGGTTGCGCAAGTGGCCGTACCAGGCAAAGGTCATGAAAACGTTGGAAAGAATCAAGAGGCCGGCGCTCTGGAAAATAACGGGAATTTGCATGGTGTTTTGAGCAGTTGAAAAGAAAAAATCAGGCGGTGATCCGGGCGACAGGCTGAAGGCTGACGGCGTTGAGGCAGGTTTTGGCATCGCTTTTTCCCGGAATGGTTATTTCTGGCGCGATTTCCAGAAGGGGAACGAGGACAAAGGCGCGTTCTGCCATTCTCGGATGGGGAAGCGTCAGCCGGGGCGTTTGCATTTGCAGGCTGCCGTAAAGCAGGATATCCAGATCCAGGGTGCGCGGAGCATTGCGCCAGGGGCGCAGGCGGCCGAAATCGTTTTCGATTTCCTGCAGCCGGTCAAGCAGGGTTTCGGGCGAAAGGGCGGTGAGGAGGCGAACGACCGCATTGATGTAATCGTTGCCGCAGGCTTCTATGGGCGCAGTGCGGTAAAGGCCGGACTGTCCGGCAAGGCGGGTTTCAGGCAGGGATGCCAGGCGTTTGATGGCGGAAAGTACCTGTTGCCCTGGATTGCCGAGATTGGCGCCGAGGCCGATATAGGCGGTATGTTCTGCCATTTTTTACGCCATTGTTTCAGCCGGAACGGAGGGGGCAGATGTTTTGCTGCGCCGCCTGCCGCCGCGTCTTCTTTTTCGGGAAGAGGCGGCAGACAGGATGCCTGCGCGGGATTTGAGCAGTTCATCCCGTTCGGCGCTGCCGGCCTGGATAAAGCTGCTCCACCAGCTGCCTGTTTCAGGATCGGTTTCGCCGGCTTCGCACCGCAGCAGCAGGAAATCGCAGGCGGCGCGGAAGCGGCCGTGTTCCATGAGTTTGTAAACGGTTTTCCCGGTACGGCGTTCCAGGCGGGGCTGCAGGGCCCAGATGTCCCGCATGTCGGAAATGATCCGCCGCTGGATGGCCAGTTTTTCTGTCTGCGCATCCAGGATATCGCTGGCGGCTGTGTGCAGGGCCGGGATGGGGTATTCGCCTGCTTCACGGTATTGCGCCCATTTTTCAGCGACCAGCGGCCAAAGCAGCGCGGCAAAGATGAAGCCGGGCGAAACCGGTTTTTCTTCCTGGATGCGCTGGTCTGTTCTTTCCAGCGCCAGGCTGACGAAGCGGGCATGCTGCGGCTGTTTCAGCGCCAGGTCAAGCAGCGGAAGCAGGTTGTGGTGGAGCCCCTGGCGGCGCAGTTCTTCAAGGCAGGCCAAGGCGTGCCCGCTCATTAGGAGCTTGAGTATTTCGTCAAACAGTCTGGCGGCAGGCACGTTGCTGATGAGCGGCGCCAGGCCGACTATGGGTTTGCGGGTTGCCGGGTCGATCCGGAAATCCAGTTTTGCGGCAAAACGGACGACTCGCAGCATCCTCACCGGATCTTCGCGGAAGCGTTCAGCAGGGTCGCCGATCATTTTCAGTACGCGGCTGCCCAGGTCGGCCATGCCGCCGTGGTAATCGTGCAGGGTCTGGCGGGTGGGATTGTAGTACATGGCGTTGACGGTGAAGTCCCGGCGCATGGCGTCTTCTTTCTGGGTGCCGAAGGTATTGTCTCTGAGCAGACGGCCGTCGGCATCTTTGACGGCCGAGGCGGAAGCCAGGCTGCGGAAGGTGGTGACTTCGATCAGGTCCTGGCCGAACATGACATGGACGATCTGGAAGCGGCGGCCGATGAGGAAGGCTCTCTTGAAGAGGCGGCGAATCTGCTCTGGCGTGGCGTTGGTGGCAACGTCAAAGTCTTTGGGACGGACTCCCAGCAGCAGGTCGCGGACGGCACCGCCGACAAGGTAGGCGTCGTAACCGGCTTTTTCCAGGATATGGATAACGCGCACGGCGTTGGAGGAAAGCAGCCGGGGATCAATGCCGTGCTCGGCCTGCTGCAGGATGTGGGGTTTCCTGGCAGGAAGGGGGATTTCTTTTTTTCCCAGTATTTTCCGGATGAATCGTTTAAGCATGAAAGAGGTGCAGTACTGTCCAGTTATGGGCGCCGGCGTAGGCTTTTAGGCGGGCGTCCGGGTTGGTGGCAACCGGGCTGGTGACTTTTTGCAGCAGGGGAAGGTCGTTGTATGAATCGCTGTAGAAATAGCTTTTGTCGTAGCTTTCCAGCTTTTTCCCCATAGAGGCAAGCCAGTTTTCTGTATGGGTGATTTTGCCTTCCCCGGAGGTGGGGGTGCCGATGAGCCTGCCTGTCAGCGTGCCGTCTGCCCTTTCTTCCGGGACTGCCGCGATCAGGTGTTTGACGCCGAAAGCGCGCGCGATGGGTTCGGTAATGAAACGGTTGGTTGCGGTGACAATGGCAACGAGGTCGCCGTTGTCCTGGTGTTTTTTGAGAAGCTGCCTTGCCGGAGGCAGGATGGCAGGCCGGATGATTTCTTCCATGAACTGGTTATGCCATTCATCCAGCTGCCTGCGGGAAAAACCGGCGATTGTGCCCAGCACAAATTCCAGGAAGTCTTTCGGGTTGAGTGTGCCGGCCTTGTATTGCTCGAAAAATGCGGCGTTTTTCCTTTCGTATTCTACGGTATCAATTGCACCGGTACGGGCGATAAAGCAGCCCCATTCATAGTCGGAATCCAGGGGCAAAAGCGTGTTATCCAGGTCAAACAGGGCAAGGTTGCTCATTTCCGTTTTCTGTGTTTTGCATCATTTCCCGCAGAAGCGGGAGGGTGATGGCGCGTTTGGTTTGCAGGGAGTAGCAGTCCAGGGCGTCCAGCATGACGGCAAGGGAGTGCATGTCCCTGGGATAGTGGGTAATGAGATAGGGTAGCACATCCTGGGAAAGGACAACGCCTCTTTCCACGGCAGCTTTTTTCAGGGCATTGATTTTTTCTTCGTCTGTCAAGCTGTGAACGCGATAGGCCAGGCCCCAGTTCATTCTGCTTTTGAGGTCGTCTCTGGCCGGCAGCAGGGCGGGGGAGACGGCGGCGGCAACGACCAGGTATGCCGCGCCGGCGCGCACGGCGTTATAGAGGCTGAAGGCTGCCGCCTGGTTTTCCGGGGAAAGTTTTTCACAGTCGTCCATGAGGTAAAGTGTGATGCCGGAGTCGTATTGGAACTGGCTATTGTCCGAATCGGGGGGGATGTAGCGGCTGTCCGGATATTGCGCCAGCGCTTTTAGCAGGTGCGTTTTGCCAACGGCTCTGTCGCCCCACAGGTAAATGAAGCGCTCCGGCGCGCTGCGCCGGGCGATGAGGGACAGCAGTGAAAGCAGCTCTTCGTTTTTGCCTGCTACGAAGGTATCAAGGGAAGGCGGGCTTTTTTTGCCGATATCCAGCAGCAGTTGTCGCATGGGGGTTACGAGTTATAGAAATTGCTGTTGATGTAATGCCGCCGCAGGTGCCTGAAGGCAACTGAAAAGATGGCTGAGGACGGCAGGGCAACCAGTACGCCCACAAAACCGAAGAGATGGCCGAAGGCGAGCAGGGAAAAAATTACTATCAGGGGGTGGAGCTGGATACGCCGGCCAACCAGGGTCGGCGTCATGAAAAAGGCGTCGAAGGAATGGCCGAATCCGTAAATGACGGCCAGTGTGATCCATGCCTCGACACCGGAAAATTGCAACATGGTGGCGATGATGGCAAGGGAAAGCCCGATGGTGATGCCGATGTACGGGATGAATGCCAGCATACCGCTGATGATGCCGACCGGCAGCGCTACGTTGTAGCCTGCGATACCGAGCGCGGTAGAGTAATAAACAGCCAGCGCCAGCATGACGGAAAGCTGCCCCCGCAGGTACTGCGCCAGCATGACGTTGACTTCATCGGCCAGGCTGATGGTCTGGTGAACCCACCGGCGGGGAATGGAATCGCGCAGTTTCCGGACGGCAAGGTGCCAGTCTTTGAGCAGGTAAAAAAGTACGACCGGGATCAGGATCAGGTTCCAGGCCCAGGTAAGGACGGTGGCGCCGCCGAATTTGGCGGATTCAAGGATGGATTTCCACAGGCCTTCTCCCTGGAGCATGAATTGTTCGGTCAACAGCCGTTTGAAGCTGGCGGTATCAACCGGAAGATCAATGCCGATATCGCGGACAAACGGCCGGATGGATTCGCCCAGCCGGATAGCCAGAATGGGGATTTGCTCATAGAGCAGGGGCCATTCGTTGAGCAGCACCGGCACGATGATGAGGCACAAGGCGGTGACAACGGAAAATAAAATGGCCATGACTATCAGGACGGACAGGGTGCGAGAGAGCCTGAAGCGCCCCATCCTGATGGAGCGCAGCCAGTCCACGCCGGGATTTAACGCGTAAGCCAGGATGGCGCCGGCGATAAAAGGCGTCAGGATAGGACCGAGCAACAGCAGGAAAAGCGCCATCATGACGCCGATGCTGAGCCACAAGGCGGTTTGTTTCTGACGTTGTGTAAAAAATACCATGTCGCCCTACCCGGCGTGACAGTTTGTTAAAATGCGGTTTTCCAATCTGCTCAATTCCGCTATTTTACGCTGGATAACCGTTTTTTATCATGACTTCACCTTCCCCTTCTTCTCTTTCCTACCGCGACGCCGGTGTGGATATCGATGCCGGCGAAGCGCTGGTTGACGCCATTAAACCTTTTGCCAGACGCACTATGCGGGAAGGTGTCCTGGCCGGCATAGGCGGTTTTGGCGCGCTTTTCGAGATTGGCAAAAAGTACCGCGAGCCGGTGCTGGTTTCCGGCACGGACGGCGTCGGCACCAAGCTCAGGCTGGCGTTTCAGCTTAACCGGCATGATACGGTGGGGACAGACCTTGTGGCAATGAGTGTGAATGATATTCTTGTCCAGGGGGCGGAACCGCTGTTTTTCCTGGATTATTTTGCCTGCGGCAAGCTGGATGTGGCAATGGCTGCGGATGTGGTCAAGGGGGTGGCCGCCGGGTGCGAGCAGGCAGGATGCGCCCTGATCGGCGGGGAAACCGCCGAGATGCCCGGCATGTATCCGGATGGCGAATATGATCTGGCCGGTTTTGCGGTCGGGGTGGTTGAAAAGTCGAAAATTATTGATGGCAGCACTATTGTGCCGGGGGATGTGGTGCTTGGCCTGGCTTCTTCGGGGGCGCATTCAAACGGGTATTCTCTGATTCGCCGGATTCTTGAGGAGGCCAAACCGGATATGAATGCCGATTTTCACGGCCGTCCGCTGGCGGATGTGCTGCTGGCTCCTACGCGCATTTATGTGAAGCCGCTTCTTTCCCTGATGAAAACGCTGCCGGTGAAAGGGATGGCGCATATTACCGGGGGCGGCCTTTTGGATAATGTGCCGCGGGTTTTACCGGAGAACTGTACCGCTCTTCTGTATCGGGATGCCTGGACGAGGCCGCCGCTTTTTGACTGGCTGCAACAGCATGGCGGGGTGGCGGATGAGGAAATGCACCGGGTGTTCAACTGCGGGATCGGCATGGCGGTGATTGTTGCCGCCAGTCAGGCTGATGCGGCTCTGGCGCAGCTTGAGGCTCTGGGCGAGGCGGTTTACCGTATCGGGGAGATACGGGAAAGGCAGGGCGGCGAGGCGCAAACGCTGGTTTTATAACGGACGGCTCTCTAGTTCCATGAGCAGGGTCTGGTGATCCGGGGCGCGTTCGTTGTTTCAACACGCATGTCCCGCGCACGGAACGCCAGGTTCCGGCTGATAAAGACGCAGCCGGAAACAAAGGGGCCTCCCGGCTATCTTTTGTTATCAAAATATCCTATTGCCTGCGCGTGTTTTTTGTGCGGATGGCAGATTTCCCAGGTGTCTGGATGAGCGTTTCCAGGGCTATGTGCGCCATGCTTTTTTCTTCATGCCCGGCAGGTTGCAGCAGGCGGTGCCGGTATATCTGCAAAACGGGGAAACGGGAAAGCAGCCTGTTGCCAATATTTGTTGATGGATTGGCAATCCAGTATAACCAACAATACAGCACACAGGGTCATGGTGCATATAACTTGTCGTGCGCGAGAAAACATTTTATTAGAAACCGGCATAAATAAACTGAGGGATTCCTGGCGGGGAGACTATCGTGATGAGCCATATAAATAGGGTGATTACTGCGAAGTGCCATCCCCAATGCAATTTGCACAGGGTTTTCTCCATGTGTTCCGGAAGAAAAGATATAAGCCGATATGACCTTAATACAAGGAATACGACAAATAGAAAAACAGGATTAAATTGCATTGGCGTTTGGTGGAAATTGCTGAAAATGGCTTCGATGATGTCGATTGCATCTGATAATGCCGGGCATCGAAAGAATATCCACGAAAAACAGACGTAATTCACGGTAAGCAATATGGAAAGAAATTCGAAACGGGCGCTTATCCGGTTTTTGCCAAAAAGCTTTTCCAGCATGTTCAGCAATATCAGTCCTGTTCCATGAATTCCTCCCCAAATAATGTAATTGTAATTGGCACCATGCCACAAGCCGGAGGCCAACATGGCTATCAGCAGATATATTTGTGTATGGGCAAATCCCTTGCGCGAGCCACCTAAAGGGATGTAGATGTAATCCCGAATCCAGAAGGATAGGCTCATATGCCACCGCCGCCAGAAGTCCCGCAGGTTTTTAGCCAGATACGGGGTATTAAAGTTAGCGGGAATGACAAATCCAAGCGCAAGCGCAATGGCTGTTGCCAGATCGGTATAGCCCGAAAAGTTGACGTATAATTGAATGGCGTACATATATACGGCAAAAACAATATCAAGAGAGTGATATTCGCCCGGATTGGCAAAAACAGGATCCACATAATTTTCGGCGAGGCTCTCCGCCAACCATAACACTTTTTATGAGGGCCATAATAATCAGGATGTAAATTCTTGCCGGATTAACGATTTTTCCGGGGGAGGATGTCTGAATTTGTGGCAGTAAATTTTTTGCCCTGTTAACTGGTCCCGCGATGAAGGTTGGGAAAAATGACAGAAACAAGGCAGCATCAAGAAATCTGGCAGGTTGAATTTCTTTATTCCCAATGGAGACAAGATAGGTAATTGCGTTAAGCGTATAAAATGATATTCCCAGCGGAACGCTAATAGCTTCTCCAGGAAAATGGAGTTTGTTTCCCAATACGGGGATAATATCCGAGATAATCTCGTGGAAAAAGTCAAGATACTTCAGGGTAACCAGAAAAAGTAAAATGACAATAATAATGGCTGAAAGAACTTTTTTTGGGGGGATACTTGTTTATCCAGATAGAAAACCCATATATCAGTATGGTATAGGCAAGAAGTACGATAGCGTAATAGCTGTTTATACGCAGCAATATGCCGTACCCTGCCAACAGTATTAATTTATTTTGAATGCCGGGGTTGCTTCTTCCCCCCCACCAATAAACAAGCAAAAAAAGGATAAACAAGAGGGGAAATTCAATAGAGATAAAACTCATAAAACTACGCTGCTGCCGGTTTGGTTGCGTTACCCTGGTCCTGAATGTTTTTAGCTTGCGCAGACATGGGAAGAAAAATGCAAGTGCTGGCGCGCTCGGCTGGGATCGAACCAGCAACCCCTGCCTTCGGAGGGCAGTACTCTATCCATTGAGCTACGAGCGCTTTATGTGCTGCTGCCTGTCAATTTATAGCAGCAGGCGCTATTTTACCTCAATTATGCGCCGGCTGGCAGGCGGGGCGGGATAAAAAGATTGCAGGGAAGGTATTACATCATCCTGTTGCGGGGTTTCGGCGGGTTTTTTGCAAAGTATTTTTTGATGCCGCTCATGATGGCTTCTGCGAGGTTTTGCTGATGTGCCTGGTCGTTGAGTTTGGCTTCTTCCTGCGGATTGGAGATGAAGGCGGTTTCAACCAGGATGCTGGGGATATCCGGCGCCTTGAGGACGGCAAACCCGGCTTGTTCCACATGGTTTTTGTGCAGGCGGTTGATGCCGCCGATTTCGTCCAGGACTGCGCTGCCGAGCCGCAGGCTGTCCTTGATTTGCGCCGAGGTGGATAGGTCCAGCAATACGCTGGCTACCTGGCGGTTGTGGCTTTTGATGTTGACGCCGCCGATCAGGTCGGCGTCATTTTCCCTTTTTGCCAGCCATTTTGCGGTGGTGGACGATGCGCCTTTTTCCGAGAGGGCAAAGACGGAAGAGCCGTTTGCGCGCGGTTCTATGAAGGCATCTGCATGAATGGAAATAAAAAGGTCGGCCTGTGCCTGGCGCGCTTTTTGTACCCGGGTATGCAGGGGGATGAAATAATCGCCGTTGCGGGTCATGACGACGCGCATGTTGGCTTCCTGCTCAATGCGTGATTTGAGGCGGCGCGCAATTGCCAGGACAACATTTTTTTCTTTGCTGCCACGATAGCCGATTGCGCCGGAATCTTCCCCGCCGTGTCCCGGATCCAGGACAATGGTGACCATGCGGTTGATTTGCAGTTTGGCGGTTTCGCGGGAGGGTGTTGAAACTGCGGCAGGGGCTGTTTCTTTTTTGTTGGTTTGCGCGGCGCTGGCGGAAGGCGGGTTTTTTTCCTGTTCGCTGCTGCGGATGAGCGCGGCAATCGGGTCTGCCGGGGCGGCAGGGTAGAGGTCAAGCACAAGGCGGTGGCGGTACTGGTTAACGGGCTTTAACGTAAAGACCTGGGGCTTGACGGGTTCCCGGAGGTCAAAGACGATTCTCACGACACGGGGTTTGGGTTGGCCTACGCGCGCTTTTTTGACGTAGGGATCGTTTGTCTGGATTTTGCCTACCAGTTCTTTCAGGGCCTGGTTCAGTTCAATGCCTTCCAGTTCGACGACCAGCCTTTCCGGGTTATGGAGGGTAAAGTGCGAGGTTTTTGCAATGCCGTTATGTTCCAGTGTAATGCGGGTATGGTCTTCTGCCGGCCAGACCCGGACGGCCAGGATGCCGGTACTCCATGCCGGCAGGGAGGCCGCCAGTAAAAGGAGCAGGGCGAAAAGGGCTGTCAGGTAGGGGAACCGGTTGCGTTGCCTGGTACTCATGATAGGGATGGTTTCAGTCATGCGGTTGTTTGCTGATTGCGCGGAGGATGGCTTCGCCTGTCTGGCTTTGGGCGCACAGGGTGATTTGCCGTTCTGTTTCCGGAATGGCAAAGGTACCTGTAATATCGGCCGGCGGCAGGATACCGGCGGCTTTTTCCGGCCATTCCACAATACATATGGCATCGCCGCCGAGGTATTCCGCAAATCCTGCTTCGGCAAATTCTTCCGGGCTGGCCATGCGGAAAAGGTCAAAATGGACGAGTTCAACCGGTTTGCCGCCTACAGGAACGGTATAGTGTTCGGCCAGGGCGTATGTCGGGCTTTTGACCGGGCCGTTATGCCCGGCGGCGTGAAGGATGGCGCGTGTGAGGGTGGTTTTTCCCGCACCCAGATCGCCATACAGGTAAAGTTTGAGACCCGGCTTCAACAGGCGTGACAGAAGAGCGCCCAGCAAGCGGGTTTTTTCTTCTGTATTGATGTTGACGGTGATTTGCCGCATGGTCTTTTACGTTTCGGTATTTTTTCTTTTTTATCCTGTCTCTGTCTGGTTGGTATATTTTGCCACAATTTTATTATTTTTGTCGAAATTTGATATACAACCGGTTGATTTTTATGGCTTTGTTGAGGCCTGCTTCAGAGTTTTTCCATACCGGCTTTAGATTGTGTGACGGGAGAAAACGGGCGCAAACTGTTATGATTGAAATCCGGAGGGGAAAACAGTACCGGCGGAGGAAGCCGGTTTTTCCAAAAGAGGAAGGACAGGGTGCGCGGTGTGTACAGAGAAATGACGCAGCAGGCCGGGAAATATAACGGTTTTTCTGCTGTGGTCCCTGCGCCTTTTGGCGCTATTGGCGTCAAGGTTGACGGCGGCTGTGTTGCAGGGCTGGTTTTTCTCCCTGAACCGGCCAGGGAAGAACGGGCGGAGGATGCTTTTACGCAAGCGGTTTGCGGGCAAATTGCGGCTTATCTGGCTGATCCGGCGGTGCAGCTGGATTTTCCTGTTGCCTGTACCGGGACTGTTTTTCAGCGCCGGGTCTGGGAGGCGATGCGGCAGATTCCGGCAGGCCAGACCCGGACTTATGGCGAGGTGGCCCGGCATCTTCATTCTGCCCCGCGGGCGGTGGGAGGCGCTTGTGCGGCAAACGCCATAGTTTTGTATTATCCCTGCCACCGCGTTGTGGCGGCAAACGGGCTGGGCGGCTTTGCAGGGGAGCGGGGGACGGACGGTGTTTTTCTCCGTATCAAGCGATGGCTGCTGGCGCATGAGGGGGCGGTATGACGCTGGCGAACCAGCAATTGATTGATGAATTTTGCGATCTGCTCTGGCTGGAGGACGGGCTGTCCAAAAATACCATGGATGCTTACCGGCGGGATTTGCGGCTGTTTGCCCAATGGCTGGAGAAGACGCGGCCGGGCGCGGGGCTGCTTGAGGCTGCGCCAGAGGATTTGAATGCCTATTTTGCCGCACGCCATGCCCAGACCAAGGCGGCTTCGGCCAATCGCCGACTGACGGTATTTCGGCGGTTTTACCAGCTTTTTCTCCGGCAGGGCCGGATTAGCGAAGATCCGTGTCTGAAGCTCAAGTCTGCCAAGCAGCCGGAGCGTTTTCCCTCGACGCTTTCGGAAGCGCAGGTGGAAGCGCTTTTGGCCGCGCCGGATGTGAATACGCCGCTGGGATTGCGGGACAGGACGATGATTGAGCTGATGTATGCCAGCGGGCTGCGCGTTTCCGAGCTGGTTTTGCTCAAGCTGGTGGAGCTGAGCTTAAATGAGGGGATTTTACGGATTGTGGGCAAGGGAGGAAAGGCGCGGCTGGTTCCGTTCGGCCAGGAGGCGCGGGACTGGCTGGACCGCTATATGGGAACTTCCCGCCCGCTTATTTTGAACGGGCAGGCGGCGGATGCCCTGTTTGTGACGGCGCGCGGAGGCGGCATGACGCGGCAGATGTTCTGGATTCTGATTAAAAAATATGCGAAGCAGGCGGATATCCATATGCCGTTGTCTCCCCATACTTTGCGCCATGCCTTTGCTACCCATTTGCTGAATCACGGCGCGGATTTGCGGGTGGTGCAGCTTCTTTTGGGCCATGCCGATATTTCGACTACCCAGATTTATACGCATGTGGCCCGCGAACGGTTAAAGCAGATTCATGCCGAGCACCATCCGCGCGGCGGGAAACAGCCGGATTAGACGCTTATTTGAGTTGCAGTGTTGCCATGATCAGGCCGTGGTCGGATGTTTCTGGCCTGTTGGCATGGAGGTGGCTGCCGAAGTGTCTGACACTGCTTATTTTTCCCCGCCTGAAGCGGGATTGCGCGGTAAATTCTTCCGAGATCAGGATGTGGTCAATTCGCGGGATGGCGGTTTCCGGAAAAAAGGGGCTGTGTTTTTCGCGGTGCGGCAGGCCTGGCTGGATGTCGTGGCAGTTGTAGAGAATATCTCCTGTGGAGGCCGGCGAAAGGGGTGTTTCGCCGGCAATGATTTGCATGGGGACGGAAAGGGGAAAGTCATTGAAATCGCCCATGACGATGACAGGGGCTTTTTCGTTTTTCCGCAATCGGGCAACCAGGCGGCGGATGCCGAGCGCATCGGTTCCACGCCGGAAGAGGGCGCGTAAAGCGCCCAGTTCGGGCACGGGCGGCGCGGCCGGAGGATTTTCATCCGGGTAGTCCGGCCTTCCGGATTTGAGGTGGACCAGCAGGATATGAACGGGGTAATTGCCCGGAAAGCAGAAGATAGTGTGCAAAACAGGCCGGGTAAAGTGGGTAATGCAGGGTTCGCTGCCGGGCAGGGGGATTTGCAGGTTATCCGGCAGGCGGCTGTAAAACACGGGAGGCGCAGCGGGCGGCAGGCGGGAGATTAGCGCTACGTTGGGGGTTGCCGGCAATCCTTCATCCGGTTCTGCTGTTATGGTATGGGCATTTTGGTAATGCCGGGTTTTTGCCAGGATGTGCAGGATGGATTCCGGTGAGAAGATTTCCTGCAATCCGATGATATCTGCCCGGCTTTCGTCAAGCTGGCCGGCAATCCAGGCGGTTTTGCTTTCGTAGGCAGCCTGAGAATAGGGCGGTGTGTTTTCATAATATGCCAGCCCTGGCAGGGCAAGATTGCGGACGTTTAGGCTCGCCAGCCGGATTTCATGCTGCATAATATTGTTTCATCCATACAATGGCATTTGTGGGATGGCCTGTTGGCGTTTTATCATACAGGTTAAGGCGGCAGGGGGATCTTTATTTTCTGGCAGGAAACATGAATACGGCATTTTATGTGATAGCGGCTTATCTGATTGGATCGGTTTCGTTTGCGCTGGTTTCCAGCAAGCTGTTTGGCCTGGCAGATCCCCGGACATACGGTTCCGGCAATCCGGGTGCAACCAATGTGCTTCGCAGTGGAAACAAGAAAGCGGCGCTGCTGACGCTTTTGGGGGATGCGGCCAAAGGCTGGGTGGTGGTGTGGGCCGGTGTGCAATACGGCGGCCAGTGGGGGATTGGCGCAACAGCGGTGGCTTGCGGCAGCCTGGCGGTGTTTATCGGGCATTTATGGCCGGTTTTTTCCCGTTTCCAGGGCGGCAAGGGGGTTGCCACGGCACTGGGCGTTCTTATTGGCATCAATCCCTTGCTTGGCGGCGCGGCGCTGCTGACCTGGCTGCTGGTGGCTTTTATCTGGCGCTATTCTTCGCTGGCAGCCCTGGTTGCCGCAGTGCTTTCCCCTTTGTATTACGGGTTGACGGCCGGTTTTGATATCCAGTTTGTTGCCATTGCCGTTATGGGGGGGCTTTTGCTTTTCCGGCACACGAAAAATATCGGCAATCTGATCAGGGGAAAGGAAAGCCGGATTGGCAGTAAAAAGAAAGCCTGAAAACCGGTTAGCTGCCAGTGCGGGAAAGCAGGTTGTGCATGACGGCATACTGCACCATTTCCGCCAGGGTATTGATTTGCATTTTCTGAAGGATACGGGTTTTGTGTGTGCTGACGGTTTTGACGCTCAGGTGAAGCTGTCCGGCAATTTCTGTGAGGGTTTTGCCTGCGGTCAGCATGGAGAAAACCTCGAATTCCCGGTCTGACAGCAGGGAGTGGGGCAAGGGGGCATCCTGTTTGCCGATGTTGAGCGCCAGCTGTTCGGCAACTTCCGCGCTGATGTAGTGCCTGCCGGAAGCAACGCGGCGGATGGCGCTGACCAGCTGGGTTCCGGCGCTTTCTTTGGTGAGGTAGCCCAGCGCGCCTGCCCGGATGGAGCGCACGGCATATTGTTCTTCTTCATACATGGTCAGAACCAGTATGGCCAGGCCGGGCGCGGTTTGCTTTATCAGCCTGATCAGGTCAATCCCGCTGCGGCCGGGCATACAGAGGTCGAGCAGGAGGACTTCAAAGCCGCCTTCCTTTACACGGGCAAGCGTGCTTGTGCCGTCTGTTGCTTCGCCTGCTACGCAGATATCTTCCATGCCGTGCAGGATGCGTTTGAGTCCTTCCCGCATAATGGTATGGTCATCGGCAATAACGATGCGGATCATGGCCTGCCCAAAAAGAAAAAAGAGAGGTAACTACTTGTTTGCGCCGGGCTATTTTACCTTATGCCGGAAGATTATATATCAGGAAGCACTCGCGCTATTTGTGTGCCGCCGCGCCGGCTTACGGTACAATGATGCCGGTCATTTTTTTATGGGCGGGACATGAGCGACGACAGCAAAAACAGGGTATCTGAACCATCGAATTCCAATTTTTTACGTGCCGTCATTGAACAGGACGGCAAAAAGGGGACATACCGGCGGGAGGGTATGCCGGATGTGATTACGCGTTTTCCGCCGGAGCCGAACGGTTATCTGCATATCGGGCACGCCAAATCCATTTGCCTGAATTTTGGCCTGGCGCGCGATTATGGCGGGCGCTGCCACCTGCGCTTTGACGATACCAATCCGGCTCGCGAGGATACGGAATTTGTCGATACAATTATTGACAGCGTGAAGTGGCTGGGATTTTCCTGGACGCAGGAGGGGACGGAATATCTCCATTATGCGAGTGATTATTTCGAGATGCTTTACCAGATGGCCGAATATCTGATTGAGGCAGGCCACGCTTATGTTGACAGCCAGAGCGCGGAGGAAATTGCCGCTTCCAGGGGCAATTTTTCCGAACCGGGGAAAAATTCTCCTTTCCGCGACAGGCCGCCCGCAGAATCGCTTGCGCTTTTCCGCCGGATGAGGGACGGCGAGTTTCCGGACGGCGCGCATGTGCTGCGCGCACGGATTGATATGGCTTCGCCCAATATGAATATGCGCGACCCGATTATTTACCGGATTCGCCATGCGGAGCATCACCGGACCGGAAACCGCTGGTGCATTTATCCCATGTATGATTACACGCATCCGGTTTCCGATGCGCTGGAGAAGGTGACGCATTCTATCTGTACGCTGGAGTTCCAGGATCACCGCCCTTTTTATGACTGGATTCTTGATCGCCTGGCCGAGAAGGTAACGCTGCCTGACGGCAGGGCCGCCGGCGGTTTTCTTTCCAGGCCGCTGCCGCATCAGTATGAGTTTGCACGGCTTAATCTGACGTATGCTGTGATGAGCAAGCGCAAGCTGATTCAGCTTGTGGAGGAGGGCCTGGTTGACGGCTGGGATGATCCCCGGATGCCGACGATTGTCGGGTTGCGCCGCAGGGGATATACGCCGGAATCCATCCAGCTTTTCTGTGAGCGGATCGGGGTGGCCAAGTCTGACGGCTGGATTGATATGGCGACACTGGAGGCCAGTTTGCGGGATGACCTGGATCCCAAGGCCAGCCGGGCAGTGGCAGTATTGAATCCGTTAAAACTGGTTATAGACAATTTTCCGGAAAATGAAGAGGTGTTGTGCACAGCACCGCTGCACCCGCATTACCCCGAACGGGGAAGCCGCCGGTTTCCGATCAGCCGGGAGTTATGGATTGAGAAGGAGGATTTCATGGAAGCGCCTTCCAAGGGGTATTTCCGTCTTTTTCCCGGCAACCGTGTGCGCCTGCGTTATGGCTATGTGGTGGAATGCACTCATGCCGACAGGGATGAAAACGGGCAGGTTACGGCAGTGCATTGCACGTATTTCCCGGACAGCAAGAGCGGCACGCCGGGCAGCGCCAATTACAAGGTGAAAGGGAATATCCACTGGGTGAGTGCGGCGCATGCTTTTGAGGCGGAGGTGCGCCTGTATGACCGTCTTTTCTCCGACCCCAATCCGGATGCGGGCGGACGGGATTTCCGCGAGGCGTTAAATCCGAAGGCCAAGGAGATACGGACGGCTTATCTGGAACCGGGGCTGGAGAAGGCTATGCCGGAGGATCGTTTCCAGTTTGAACGGCATGGTTATTTTGTGGCAGACCGGGAGGATTCCCGCCCGGACAGGCCGGTGTTTAACCGGATTGTGACGCTCAGGGATTCCTGGGGCGGGAAGTAGTGTTTGGGTCTCCGGCCGGTCTAGGCCGGCCGGATGGCTTTCTGCCGGTTTATTGTTTGGCGGCGCGCCGTGTTTTTCTGGCTGCCGTGCCTTTTTTGGCTTTTGCGGCTTCATAAAGCGGCATGACTTTGGGCAGTTCTTGTTCCAGGTTGGCAATGCGGGTGGCATCGGACGGGTGGGTTGACAGAAATTCGGGCGGAGCTTCCCCGTTGTTGAGTTCGCTCATCTTGCGCCAGACGTTGATGGCGCTTTCCGGGTTGTAGCCTGCCCGTGCCATCAGTTCCATGCCGATGATATCGGATTCGGCTTCCATAGTGCGGGAAAAGGGAAGGATGAGGACATATTCGCTTGCCATGTTTGCCAGGTTTTGCGAGAGAGAATCCATGCCGATGAGGGAACCACCAATGGCGATGGCCTGTTGTGCGGCAATTTTCTGCGAGATCTGCTCGCGGCTGTGTTCCCTTAAGGCATGCGCCATTTCATGGCCGATGACGGCAGCCAGTTCATCGTCTGTGAGGTTCAGCTCGGAAATGATGCCGGTATAAACGGCGATTTTGCCGCCGGGCATACAGTAGGCGTTGACGGTGCTGCTGTTGATGACATTGACTTCCCATTTCCATGCCTTGGCATCCTGGCGGAATACATCGACTTGCTTGATGAGGCGTTTGGCAATGGTATTGACGCGCCGGTTTAAAGCGGCGTTGGTGTTGAGCGCTTTGGCGGCGCGGGCTTTACCCATTTCTTCCTTGTAGGCTTTGGCAGAACCGGCGTTGACTTCTTCGGAAGAAATCAGCAGGAACTGGCTTCGGGAAGAATCGGTTGCGCCGCCGCTGGTGGTGCTTTCACAGCCGGAAAGCAGCAATGCGCAGGAGAGGATGGCGGCGGAAAAATACAGGATGTGTTTCATAAGAAGTCTCCCGGTTTGATTGAAAAACAAAAAATAAAACGGCCTGATGAAAATCAGGCGAGGAGGTATCCCGTGGCTGCCTGCCTTAAAGAACAGGCGGCAGGTTCGTATTTTATCAATAAGCGCCGCCGCAGCGGAAAAAGACAGGCGGCGGAATTTGGCGTAATCTTGTTGATGCCGCCAGGTATCCGGGCAGTTTGTTTACTGGAATCAGAGGAGAAAATAGGATGAAACTGTATTACACACCGGGAACCAGTTCGCTGGCTGCCCATATTGCACTGCGGGAAGCCGGGTTGGATTTTGAACTGGAAAGGGTGGATTTGCGGGAAAAGAAAACCGTATCGGGCGGGGATTTTTATCAGGTGAATGCCAAAGGGGCTGTGCCGGCCTTGCAGCTGGATGACGGCCAGGTTTTGACGGAAGGGGCGGCGGTGCTTCAGTATGTGGCTGACCGGGTGCCGGAAAAGAAGCTGGCGCCGGCAGCGGGGAGCATGGCGCGTTACCGCCTGATGGCGTGGTTAAATCTGATCGCGACAGAATTGCATAAAAGCTACAGCCCGTTTTTCAACCCGTCCATGCCGGAGGATGGCAAGGCGGTTTTCAGAGATAACCTTAACCGGTATTACGCTATTGTGGAAAAACAGCTTGCCGGGCAGGATTTTTTGCTGGGAAGAGATTTTTCTGTGGCGGATGCCTATCTTTTTACGGTAACCCGGTATGCGCAGGTGGCCGGGCTGGATTTATCCCGGTGGCCCTCTGTGCAGGCTTTTCAGCAGCGTGTTGCGGCACGCTCTGCCGTTTTGGAAGCGATGCGCGCCGAGGGGCTGTAAAGTCTTTTTGTTTCCTGCCGTAAACAAGGAACGGATACCGTTTTTTGAATTTGCCCCCTTTGGGGTAAAGAGGCCGGAAATGAAAAAGTATTCCTATTATTCTTATCTTCTGCTTGATGACACGATCAAGCAGAAGCTGACGCATATTTGTATGTATGGCAATAACCGGGAACAGGCCGTTGGTTTTTTCCGGCTGGCGACAGGGCTTTACTATCTTTCCCGGATCATGGTGGAGGATGAGCTGGATTTCAAGGCGATTGACAAGAATTTCAACCGCTTTATTTTCCAGGTGATTGGCCGGGGCCACAGCATTACCAGCGTACTGCAATATATGAGCAGCAAGAAGGTATTGTGGGTGCTGGAATCCCGTGCTTTCCTGAATCTTTTTCTGGATCAGTTTCCGGATATTCCTTTTTCCAAGATTCTGATTATGCTGACGGTTAATTTGTCGGTTTCCAAGAAGATATCCGGTTTGCCGGTGACGGGGCCGCTGCGGGACTGGCTGCTGAAACAGAATGAGATGCTGAAAATTACGGATGACAGGGATGGGGTTCCCGATTTGTCTGTCCAGATGCCGCCGCCTGCCCAGATTGAGCGTTTTTCTGCTTCTTTGGCGCAAGCTGCCTGATGCCTGTGGGTTCTGTCCGGGTTTTTCCCCGGACAGAAACAGAAAACGCGTGAGGATTTAAGCGAGTGCCCTGGCGCATTCCCTGACCAGGGCAGGGCCCCGGTAAACCATGCCAGTCAGGAGCTGGACGAGGGAAGCGCCTGCTTCTGTTTTTTCTTTGGCATCCATGCCATTCATGATGCCGCCTGATCCAATGATGGGGATGGCTTCTCCCAGCTCGCTTTTGAGCATCCGGATAATCCGGGTGGAGAAATCCCGTACCGGCGCGCCGGACAGCCCGCCGGCTTCTTCGGCATGGGGAAGTCCAGCGATGGGTTCGCGCCGGATGGTGGTGTTGGTGGCGATGACGCCGTCTATTTCATAGCGCAACAGGATGGCGGCGATGTTTTTGACCTGTTGTTCATCCATGTCCGGCGCGATTTTCAGGACGAGCGGCACATAACGGGAGTGGATATCGGCCTGCCGTTTTTGCGCATCCTTTATCTGCGAGAGCAGCTGATCCAGCTCGGATTGGCCTTGCAGCTGCCTGAGGTTTTTGGTGTTGGGGGAGGAGACGTTCAGGACGATATAATCGGCGACTGGATAGACTTTTTCCAGGCAGATCAGGTAGTCTTCCACGGCACGGTCAATAGGCGTATCGGCGTTTTTGCCGATGTTTAAGCCGATGACGCCTTCTTTTTTCTGAAAGTAACGGGAAACCCGGACGTTTCTGACCAGCACATCTACTCCGGCATTGTTAAAGCCCATGCGGTTAATCAATCCTTCTGCCGCCGGGATACGGAACATGCGGGGTTTTGGGTTGCCCGGCTGCGGGCGCGGCGTGACGGTGCCCAGCTCAATAAACCCGAACCCAAGGGAGGCCAGGCCATCAATAGCCATGCCGTTTTTGTCCAGCCCGGCTGCCAGGCCGACCGGGTTGGGAAAAGTGATGCCCATGACGGTTCTTGGTGAGGCCGGTGTTTTCGGGTTTAAGCACGACAGTCCGCTTAATCCGGCCATTCTCAGGGATTTCAGGGTAAATTCATGGGCGTTTTCCGGGTCCATGGAAAAGAGGACCGGCCGGATAAGCGCATACATCAGTTTTTCCATCATGAGAGCAATCCGCCAAGGGTAAAAAGAATGAGCGGGGAACAGGCCGCCGTAACCGGGTACAGGGAATAAAACGGTTCTATTGTAGCGTAAGCGGGAGCAGAAAGGACGGGGAGCTAGAACGGTTCCATCAGCAGGGGAACCCAGTTGGTAACGGGGGGCTGGTTAACTGCTGTGGCAAGGTGGGCGGAAAAGGCTTTGCGGGAGAGGGAAATTCCGCCCAATGATGCCAGGTGCGCGGTTTCCTGCTGGCAATCAATGAGCTTGACGCCGTTGGCGCGCAGGAAATGCACCAGCCAGGCGAGAGCGATTTTGGAGGCGTCGCTTACGCGGGCAAACATGGATTCGCCGTAAAACATTTTGCCAATGGCAACGCCATAGGCGCCCCCGACCAGTTTGCCTTCCAGCCATACTTCAGCGGAGTGGGCGTATCCCATTTTGTGCAGCCTGACGTAGTTTTCAATCATGGTTTCTGAAATCCAGGTGCCGGGCTGGCCTTTTCGCGGTTCTGCGCAGGCCTGCATGACAGCCTGGAAGGCTGAATCAAAGCGGATTTGCCACTTTCCCCCGCCGATCATGCTTTTCCTGACCTGGTTCAGTTTTTTTTTCAGGCTGCGGGAGATAATGAAGCTGTCTGTTGGCAGCACCATGCGGGGGTCGGTACTCCACCAAAGCACCGGCTGGCCGGGGGAAAACCAGGGGAAAATGCCTTGCCGGTAAGCTTCCAGCAGCCGCCCTGGCCAGATGCCGGCGCTGGCGGCCAGCAGCCCGTTTGCACCATCGGCTTTGGACAAGGCCAGCGAGATATCCGGAAAGGGATCTTCCGGTTCCAGCCAGGGTATCACGTTGTCTCCGTTGTATCAGAAAAATCTTCCCTGTGCGCGGGAAGGAAAGGCCGGTGTCAGCTGACTGCCTCGATGGCTTCTCCCAGTTCTTTGGCATCCCATTTGACCATTTTTTTTGCTTCCCGTTTTTCCCGGGATGAAGTGTATTTGGGGGCTGCCGCTTCGACCAGGATAACCGGTTTTTTCAGTTTTTTTGCGATATCCAGTTCCAGATCAATCCAGCGTTTGTAATCTTCAAAGACGCCGGCCAGCACGACCAGGCAGGAGCAGGTGCGCATTTTTTCTTCAATGGCCATTGCCAGCGCTTTTTTTGAGGGCAGCTGCTGGATAGGGTCATCTTTGGAAATGCTGAAAAGCTCGTAGGCGAAGTCCGGGGCATGACGAATCCTGTAGTTTTCCAGCAGGCCGTACAGGCGTTGTGTGCCGTCATCCGGCAGCCAGCCGTAGCTGACAAAGAGGGAGTAGGTCGCCATCAGTGAGAATCTCCTTTTACATTCTTGTATAGCAGGCATGATACCCGCCGGGGCTTTTTCTGTAACCCGGCGCTGTTTAAGCCGGGTTGACCAGCTGTTTCAAATCAAGGGAATGCAGTTTATATTCTCCTTTGATTGCTTTTTCCGGGTTGGCGAAAAACAGTTCCAGGGCGCGGCAGGTGCTGGCAAAGGCAATTTTGTGCCAGGGGAGGGTTTCCCGGGTAAACATTTGTATTTCAAGGGTTTCCAGGCCGGGAGCAAAAGACAGGTTTTTCAGCTCTGCCAGGTAGAACAGGTGCACTTGCTGGACGGTGGGCAGGCTCATCAGGGCAAAGAGTTCCTGCATGACGATATCTGCCCCGGCTTCTTCCTCGGTTTCCCGTCTGGCGGCTTCCTTGGTGGTTTCGTTGTTTTCCATGAATCCGCCGGGAAGGGTCCAGAAGCCTTCCCTCGGCTCGATGGCGCGGCGGCAGAGCAGGACGGAGAGTTCGTTTTCTTTTTTCCAGAAGGGAAGGGTGCAGACGACGATTTTGGGGTTCTGGTAGTGGATGGTTTTGCAGTGGCGGCAGATGTAACGCGGCAGGTTGTCATCCGGCGGGATTTCAAAAACGACCGGATGGGCGCATTCGGGACAGAATTTCATGGGGCCAGGAATCAGGAAAAACAGGTTGCACAAATGATCTACGAAAGCCTGCCATTTTATCATTACTGCCCTGCCTTGCAGGGCAGTTTTTCTTCGGGTTGAAAGATACCTGGAAGAATGCTATAATTACTTTCTTCAGACGCGGGGTGGAGCAGTCTGGTAGCTCGTCGGGCTCATAACCCGAAGGTCGTAGGTTCAAATCCTGCCCCCGCAACCAGACAATGCAAAGCGCTTACGGTTTTTGCCGTAAGCGCTTTTTTGTTGGCAAGCGCTGTGTGAACCTGGATGCGGTTTGCTGGTTCATTTGCAGGATATAAACCTGACTGGAAGCCTATTTTTATCTGTTATCGTTTCATTATGCAAATGAGTGCTTGTTTTAGCTGATGCTGGATATGAGTGCTTTGTAAGCTGGAGAAGGCTGCATGGCGAATATACCCCAAAATGATATTACAGCTGAAATCAAGAAAGCGATACGGTGCAAGGGATTCGCTAGTTTTGAATCACTTGCACATTATTGGGTATCTTGGCTTGAAGGGGCTAAAGCCGCTTTGTAGATGGAAAAATTTTCGTGTAGAGATGAATTTTTGCAATGTGCAGCTGCCGGAATAGCAACTGTTTTATTCGGGAAGTGCTGAATTTGCCTATTAGGCATATATTGCTTTCCTGTAATTCAGACATAATACATCTACGTTTTTAACGTGTGTGTCTTGCTGTATCTTTTTGAGATGTTGTAATCAAGATCGAGATATAAAGAAATAGGAAATTTCTTTAATAGTAAGTTGTCTATTATTTTGTGATAAAGATGATATCTGAAAGGCTATTGTAGTTGCGATCTTTGAATGTAAAGTTAATTTTTTTGAGAGAATTCTTGTTAAATTTGTTTAAATAGTTATTAATTTTTGGTTCGATTAATGAGAATGCTCGTTTCATTTTCCATGATTGAGACATATCTGTGGTATCTACTAAAATTAAAAATAGTCTGTTTTCTGCACCAAATCGCATTTCACCTTGGTTGGTATATAGCCATGTTATAAGTTCTACAGGGTTTTCTTGTGCTTGAACTACAATTTCTTTGCGTATCGTTTTTAGTTCATCAATAATATCAGAACGGCCTATTTCAGATATTTTTTCTGAAAGCGTATACATCTGTAGTGAGTCTGATAGATTATTATTTATAATAATGTTTATTTCTTTCGCTTTGTGTTTGAGCCATGTGAGTTCTTTCTTGCCGAGTTTGGTCTTTATTTTTTCATTCATATATTGATTGGGGAAGAATGTAACTTTTAGATCAACAGGAGTGTCCTCTAAAAAGAAGTCAACGCTTTTTATCTGTCCTACAGCAGAAATAACTTTTTCGTGGCGTTTAAATAATGATTCAATGAGATATGATGTCCAGTTATTATACCAGCTTGCCTGCACATAGTTCCATGCGTTTTCCTTTATTTCTGGTTGTTTTTTGATTAGAGCATCGTACGTGCTTATTACTTTTACATATCTGCTTACTAGATGTTTGTCTAATGAATTATTTTGGTCTCCTCCCCAAGAATAATATTGCACCTTGTACAAATCTTCTTTAAGCTTTGTTTCATTGATGCCCATGGAATCGTACCAGTTGTGATTTTTTATTTTTAGGTAATTGTCAAGTTTTTGCATTGCATTGGGCGAATTTTCTAGCTTTTCAAATAGCTCTCTATTTTGCTCAGCGAGTTTAGTGGTCTTAAGTATTATCCTGTTTTCTTCAAGAAATTGTTGTAGTTGTTTTCCTCGGCAGATAGCGCGTACTTTAAGCCAAAATAATCCATTTTTATTGTGATTGAAAGAATATAGGTTTTGAGATTTAAATTCTTTTTCCCATTTATCAAAATTAGTCATAATTTTATTTTGTTGTACATACTAAAAGGATTTCATTGCTGCCAGCTACACTACCTTTTCCACCCCGTCCAGCATTGTAGGTTTTTCTTTTTATTCTAATATTGCGATAGGGCTCAATTATACTTATCATAGTGGCTATATCGGGATAACTGCGATCATTGTAGCTTACGAGCCATATAGGAATGTGATTTGATCTCTCAAATAAGAGTTGAAGATTGGGTAAGGCTTCGCTATTTTTATCAAATCCGCTATATTTCTTAGGTTCATAACGCTTGGTTTTGTTGATAAAATTTTTATTTTTCCAGTATTCTACATAAGTTTCGAGTAGGTGGTAGAATGACTGATAATCAGCATGACTATTGCAATACGGGGGATCAAAATATACCAAATCTATATCATTTAAATGAGGCAGTAGATTAAGGATATTTTCATTATAACTTGCATTTTTTTTTGTGTTGTCGAATACAGCAGAATTATACTTTGGGAGTAAATCTATAAATATATCTCTTAGCGGGCGTATCAGGCTACGATTACGCTTAATACGAACCGGATCAGCAGCATATACTAATGCTTGCGCATGTGCAAAATGCCCCATTGTAACTTTTCGAGTCATACTCCGGCATATTATGGTTAAAGCTAATGCTTGCTTATAAGGGTTATCTAAATATTGTACATTGCTACGAAAGCTATCGGCAAATGCAGCTTCTTCTTTAGTAAAAAATAAATTAGAGTATAATTTTTCAATAAGATTAAATTCGTGGGGAGCACTATTTTTAGAGAAAAGAATATCTATATCCCTTTTGTCAAGCGTATGTTCGGAATTTTCTATTAGAGCTTTACCTATTATATTATTGAAGTTCAAAAAGTCATTAGTAATAACTTTCTTATTTAGTTGTTTGAGCATGTATGCAATAGATTGTGAACCAGAAAAAGCATCCAATACTGCATTTGTGTTTTCGGGGATGTATTGTGCGATCCATTCGCGATGAATATATTTTGCGCCTAAGTATTGTGGTTCAGGAAATTTGTAATCTAAATATCTTGTGTCTGCAAAAAGCATGGTGATTCTATACAAAATTACTTTTAAAAGATCTTTTTAAGATTAGAATAGGTTAGAAAATTTAAGTTAATAAATAGTGGAAAATATTAAAATATATTTTTAATATTCTTTTCTCTCTTATCTATCCCACTATAACATTTTACTTTATTTTTGCTAAAATATTGGTTCTTCAATATGCCACAACGTTGGTCCAGCGGACGAGGAATTCGCGTTCAACGGGCTGGCCTTTGACGAGGTGGCTGGCAGCAACGATAGGCAGCCATTTCTGTACATAATCCGGGTCGCAGCCGTTTTTTTCGCAAAAGAGGGCCATGTATTTTTCTGCCTGCTGGTTCTGGCTTTGCAGTTTGAAGAGCAGGTAGGTGCGGGCGGCGTCGGCGCTGGCGTTTCCCTGGGTGGCGTGGGCCCAGTCCAGCACGAAGGCTTTGCCGTCTTCGGTGATGATGATGTTGCCGGGGTTCATGTCGCCGTGGCAGAGTTTGAGGTGTCTGGGCAGGCTGCCCAGGCGGGCGTGCAGTTCGAATTGCACGGAATGGCTCAGGCCCGACAGGCCGATTCGCTCGTACATTTTGTCGGTAAGGTGCCTGAGTTTTCCTGCGCTGTATCCGTGCATGGCAAGCTGGACTTCTACCATGCGCGCCAGGCAGGCATCGGCTTTTTCGGGGTTTTCTTCCATCATTTTCGCCAGGGTTTTGCCTTCGATGAAGCGGGTGACGATGGCCCACCGGCCGTCAATTTTGTTGACGCCTTCCAGCGGCGGGATTGGGAAGCCGGTTTCTTCAACGATGGCGTGGTTGTGGGCTTCGTTGAGGATATCGGCCAGGGAATAGCCTTTTTCGAAGAGTTTGACGGCGGTGTTGCCTTCCCGGTAGATGATTTTGTTGGGACGGGTGGCGATGATGTTGTCCGGTTTCATGCTTGCTTCTCCCTGCCGTAATAGGCATTAAGGTACATTTGCCTGATTTCGCCCAGCATCGGATAGCGCGGGTTTGTGCCGGTGCATTGGTCGTCAAAGGCCTGTTCTGTCATTTCGTCCAGTCTGGCGAGGAATTCCTGTTCGTTGATGCCGTAGTCCCGGATGGTTTTTTTGATGCCGATCCGGCTTCGCAGGGTTTCGACTGCTGTAACGAGGTTTTCAAATTTTTCCTGTTCGGTATTGCCTGCCAGTTTGAGCGCTTCGGCAATTTCGGCGTAGCGCGAGAGGGTATCGGGATAGACGTGCTGCGGGAAGGTGCCCATTCTTGGCGGGACTTCGGCTGCGTTAAAGCGCATTGCTTCGGTAATGAGCAGGGCGTTTGCTACGCCGTGCGGCAGGTGGAAGAATGCGCCGAGTTTATGTGCCATAGAGTGGCAGACGCCCAAAAAGGCGTTGGCAAAGGCCATGCCGGCCATGGCGGCGGCGTTGGCGGTTTTTTCCCGTGCGAGCGAATCGTGCGGGCCGTTATCGTAGGCGCGGGGAAGATAGGCAAAGAGGATTTTCAGTGCGCCGACAGCCAGGCTGTCGGTATAGTCTGTTGCCATCATGGAGGCGTAAGCTTCGAGGGCGTGTGTGACGGCATCAATACCGGAGGCGGCGGTCAGCTCCGGCGGGGCTTCCATCATCATGTCGGCATCAATGATGGCCATATCCGGCAGGAGTTCATAGTCTGCCAGGGGATATTTGATGCCGGATGCTTCATCGGTAATGACGGCAAAGGGGGTGACTTCGGAGCCGGTGCCGGAGGTGGTTGGCACGGCGATGAAGCAGGCTTTTTCGCCCATGCGGGGGAAGGTGTAGATGCGTTTGCTGATGTCCATGAAGCGCATGGCCATGCCGGCAAAATCCGCATCCGGATGTTCGTACAGCACCCACATGATTTTGGCGGCATCCATGGCGGAGCCGCCGCCTACGGCAATGATGCAGTCCGGGCGGAAGGAGGCCATTTGCCTGGCGCCTTCGCGGGCGCAGGCCAGGGTGGGGTCGGGTTCCACATCAAAGAAGGTGGCATGGGGGATGCCCATATCATCCAGTTTTTTGGTGACGGGGCGGGTATAGCCGTTTTCGTACAGGAAGCGGTCGGTGACGATGAAGGCTCTTTTTCTGGCAAGGGGCGTTTTCAGTTCGTCCAGCGCTGTTGCCAGGCAGCCTTTGTTGAGGCAGATTTTTTCCGGTGTGCGGAACCAGAGCATGTTTTCCCTCCTTTCGGCAACGGTTTTGATGTTGAGCAGGTGCTTGACGCCGACGTTTTCGCTGACGGAGTTGTTTCCCCAGGAGCCGCAGCCCAGTGTCATGGAGGGCGGCAGGCTGAAGTTGTATAAATTGCCGATGCCGCCGAAGCTGGAGGGCGAATTGATGACGATGCGGCAAGCCTGCATGCGCCGGGTGAATTGCTCAATTTTTTCTCTGGCGGCGTCTGTGTCGGCAAAAAGGGAGGCGGTGTGCCCGTGGCCGCCGTCTTCAACCAGGCGTTCTGCCTTGTTCATGGCATCTTCAAAGCTGGCCGCGCGGTACATGGCCAAAACAGGCGAGAGTTTTTCATGTGCAAATTCTTCGGAGAGGCGCACGCTGGTGACTTCGCCGATTAAAATTTTGGCGGTTTCCGCTACCTGGATACCGGCCAGCGCGGCAATGCCCGGCGCGGATTGTCCGACCACATGGGAGTTGAGCGCGCCATTGATGATGAGGGTTTTGCGGACTTTTTCCAGTTCGTCCGGCGAGAGGAAGTGGCAGCCCCGCCGTGCAAATTCTGCCTTTGCGGCGTCATAGACGGTATCCAGCACAATGACGGATTGTTCAGAGGCGCAGATGACGCCGTTGTCAAAGGTTTTGGAGTGGATGATGGAGTTGACTGCCAGGCGGATGTCTGCGCTGCTGTCAATGACGGCGGGCACATTGCCCGCCCCGACGCCGATGGCCGGGGTGCCGGAGGAATAGGCGGATTTGACCATGCCCGGCCCGCCGGTGGCCAGGATGGTATCTGCCTCGCGCATGACCAGGTTGGTCAGCTCTAGGGTGGGATAATCCACCCAGCTGATAATCCCTTCCGGCGCACCGGCTTTGACAGCGGCTTCCAGCACGATTTTGGCCGCCGCGATGGTGCTTTCCCTGGCGCGGGGGTGGGGAGAAATGATGATGCCGTTTCGCGTTTTGAGCGCAATCAGCGTTTTGAATATGGCGGTGGATGTCGGGTTGGTGGTAGGGATAACGGCGGCCACTACGCCGACAGGCTCGGCATATTTCCGGATGCCGGCGGCGGCATCTTCTTCTATGAGGCCGCAGGTTTTTGTATCTTTATAGGTGTTGTAAATAAATTCGCTGGCAAAGTGGTTTTTGAGTACTTTGTCTTCCAGCTGGCCCATGCCGGTTTCTGCTATGGCCAGTTTTGCCAGGGGAATGCGTGCGGCTGAAGCGGCTGAAGCGGCTGCCAGGAATATCCGGTCAACCTGTTCCTGCGTGTAGGCGGCGAAAATCCGCTGCGCTGCCCTTGTCCTGTCCATCGCTGTGTGCAAGCTGTCGGCATCTTTTACTGTTTCATACGGCGTTGCCATATTTTTCCCTCCTTTATCCGGGCTGCCGGCCGCGAAAGGCAAACCGCGACGCCTGTCCCGGTAACAGGAGAAATACTAACAGTTATTTGGGCTGATGGCAGGTGCTGCCCTGTATTTTTTACGTTTTTTGTGGGCAGCTGGCAGGGTTATACGCGGTAGTAGCGCCGGTACCAGTCAACAAAGCGCGCTACGCCTTCCCTGAAAGAGGTTTGCGGGCGGTAGCCAAAGCGGTTTTCCAGGTCGGATACATCCGCATAGGTATCGGGCATGTCGCCGGGTTGCAGCGGCAGCAGTTCTTTTTGGGCGGTTTTGCCAAGGGCGGCTTCGAAAGCCTCAATGTAGTCCATGAGCCGGACGGGCTGGCTGTTGCCGATGTTGTAAACCCGCCAGGGCGCTGTGCTGGAGGCCGGATCCGGTCGCTGCCCGTTCCATTCGGGATCGCTTTCTGCCGGGTGGTCAAGAACGCGGATGATGCCTTCCACGATATCGTCAATGTAGGTGAAATCGCGCCGGTGGTTGCCGTAGTTGAAGACTTTGAGGGGTTTATCCTCAAGGATGGCTTTGACAAACTGAAAGGGCACCATGTCGGGTCTTCCCCAGGGGCCATAGACGGTGAAGAACCGCAGCCCGGTTGTCGGCAGGCCGTACAGGTGGCTGTAGGCATGCGCCATGAGTTCGTTGGCTTTTTTGGTGGCGGCGTAAAAGTTTAAGGGATGGTCCACATTATCGTGGACGGAAAAGGGCATGGTGGTGTTGGCGCCATAAACGCTGGAGCTGCTGGCATAGACAAGGTGGCTGATGCCATGATGCCGGCAACCTTCAAGAAGGTTGGCAAAGCCGACGATGTTGCTGTCGATATAGGCCATCGGGTTTGAGAGGGAATAGCGCACGCCGGCCTGTGCCGCCAGGTGAACAACCCATCTGAATGGGCGGCTGGCAAACAGGGCTTTTACGCCTTCCCTGTCAGCCAGATCCAGGCGGATATGGGTATAGCGGGGGGGGGGAGGAAAAGCTGGCGAGACGGGCAAGCCGGGCTTCTTTCAGCGCCGGGTCGTAGTAGTTGTTGTGGTTATCCAGGCCGGTAACGGTATCGCCGCGATCAAGCAGGCGAAGCACCAGGGCCGAACCAATGAAACCGGCCGCGCCGGTAACAAGGATGTTCATCGGAGGCTTTCCTGTGTGGGCGGATGTTGTTCTGCCCGGTTTTGCTGTTTAAGCCAGGTTTCCCGTGTCTGGATAATGTTGGCTTTGACCAGCGGCACATATTTTTCCATGACGGAATCCTGCACTTCGTTGCGGTTGCGCAGGGAAAAATAGGAGTCGTCTGTTGGCAATGAGGCGGAACGTTGACCGGCTCGCCCTTTGCGCTGTTTCATGCCGTATTCTTCCCAGGATTTGCCCCAGTAATGGTTGATGCGGATAACGGACGCGGCTTTTTCTTTTGATCGGGTGCGCACTTTATGGCCGTTTTCATTGACGGCGGCATGGCTGCCGATGAAGCAGCCATGATGACCTTCCATGGTAAAGGCGGCGCGCGGGTTGATGATGGGTTTCATGAATTCATCCGGTTCCGGCGCGTGTGCCGTAAAGCGTTCTATTACCAGATCATCGCTGTAGTTTTTGTGCCCGTTGTCGCCATATATGAGCCAGTGCATGGACAGCCCTACTTCATCTTTGTAGTCTTCCAGTATTTCCGGGATGGTGGGCTTTGCCAGCGGCACGATGAATTCATCGGCATCAATATAGGCCAGCCAGCGCGTTTCCATCCTGAAGCGGCGGAGCGCATCGTTATAGGCATTAATTTGCTGGCGCAGGCCGGGCCAGGGGATATGCACCACTACCCCCCCCTTAATATAGGGGGCCAGGATTTCTGCCGTATTGTCGGATGAGCCGTTATCGTAGATGAAGAAGATATCCACGCCCACTAGCTTGTGGTATTCGATCCATTCGGCCAGATACAGTCCCTCATCTTTCACGATAGCGGCAACGGCCAGGAAATGTGGAAACGGCCCGGCATTGTCTTTTCTGAAGCGGGGGCTGTGAAAGTAGGCTTTGTGTGCGTAGTAATCGCTGACGCAATTACGGGAGATGGCATCCCTTAAGCCGGGCGAGGTGATAAAGCAGCGCGCCAGTTTCCGGAATGTTTCTCCCCAGGTTTTTTTTCGCCGTTGCATCCGCGCATTATATCGCATTATCCAGGCGGATAGGCCTGGTTGTGCATTGCCGTATCAGGACTGCTTTTGCTGTTCTTCGAGCAGTTCGTTGATTTGCGAGTAAATTTCCAGCACTTCACCCTGGGCCGAGATGACTTGCGCCTGGGCGGCCTGGACTTTCAGCATAACCGCCATTTTTTGCGATTCGTCTTTTGCGCCTCTCATTTCGGCCATGACCTGCGCCAGCTGCCGCTGGGCTTCTTCCAGGCGTTTCTGGGCTTCTTCAAGCATATCCTGCAGGCGTTCCATAGTGTCGGCAATGGCATTTTTGCTTTCTTCTGCGCCGGAGGTTGACAGTGGTTCGGTTTCTGCCTGTTGGGGAGAATAGCCTGCTTTGCTGTTTTCTGCCGGTTTATCCTCTCCCGTATCTCTGGCATAGCGGCCAATGGCTTCCTGCGAGAGGTTGACGGTGGTGCTGCCTGCCGAAAGGGGGGCGGTTTCCTTAACGGCGCTGACGGCGCCTGTCGTGATTTCAGCGGAATAACCGGCTGCCGGACGGGCGGTTACGGTGGGCTGGGCATAGATGATTTGCATGGCAGGCCTCCTTTTTCCTGTTGTTGCCCTGCTGGCGGCAGGGCGGGCAAGCAAGACTCTTTTCTTTTCATCGGCAGATTTGGCCAAATCTTGATGCTGTTTGTCCTGGCGGCAAAGGTAAAAAGAAGCCCGCCTTTGGCAGGAGGCGGGCGGCGGTGCGGCAACCGGATTTATTGCGGCAGGCAGGCATAGATGGCGTTTCGGATGCCGGTGGAGACCGGGTCGTTCCGGACGCTGGCTGCGGTGGTTGTCATGATGACAACCGAGAGTTTTTTGGCCGGGTCGGCGAACCATTTGCAGCCGTAAACGCCGCCCCAGTAGCGTGTGCCGGGCGATTGCGGGGTTTGCGCCAGCGCCGGGTTGAGCAGGATGCCCCATCCCAGGCCAAATCCGGCGCTGGGATCGCGCGGCATGCCGTTGGGCAGGATGTTGGCGGACATCTGTGCCATGAGGGGTTTGCCAACGGTGGGCAGGGTGTCTGTCCGGATGGCTTCGACCAGGCGGATCAGGTCTGCGCCGGTTCCGGTGAGCCCTACGCCGCCTGACGGGTATTCCCTGGAGAGCCAGGCGCGTTCCGGGGAAAAGAGGAAGTGCCAGCCGTCTTCATTGATGACAAGTTGTTTTTCCGACATGGGTTTCAGGATGCCGTTTTCTATGCAGTGCGGGATGGTTGTCCTGCTGCGGTCTTTTTCTGTGATGTGAAAGGCGGTATCTGTCATGCCGAGCGGGCCGGTTACCAGGGCCTGCATGGCTTCGGGGAAGGATGCGCCGCAGGCGCGGGCAACGATTGCTCCCATGACTTCGGGCGCAAGGGAGTATTGCCAGGAAGTGCCAGGTTCGTAGATGAGGGGAGCCGAGGCCAGACGCCGGAGGTTTTCTTCCAGGGAAAGGCCGGAAATGTCCAGGCCGTCTGATACGCCTGCCTGCGCATAGGGACCGTTTTCCGGCTGCGCCCAGCGGTAGTCCAGCCCGGCTGTGTGGGAAAGGAGCTGGCGAATGGTGATGACGGGTGTTTTCCCATCGGCGGTTGCCGGGGTGAAATCCGGCAGCCAGCGGGTAACCGGGTCATCCAGCTGCATTTTTCCCTGTTCGATGAGCGCGGCGGCGGCCAGGCTGGTAAATGCTTTGGTAATGGAGGCCAGGCGAAAGAGGGAATGGCGCTGCATGGGAAGGCGTTTTTCCGGGTCGGCATAGCCGGCGGCATGGTGATAAACCGTTTGCCCATCATGGGCAATGACAACAACCGTACCGTGAATCCGTTTTTCGGCGAGGCCGGTTTCAATAACCTGGTTGACGGCATCTGTTAAAGGCTGGTAGGCGGAGCGGGTTTGCATGGTGTTTTCCTGTGAGAAGGGTAAAAATAACAGCCGTTTCTTTCATGATACGGATTTTTTGGCAAGAAATCACTGCTAGTACCAGTCGTGTTTTTCATGGCGGTCAAGTGCGTTGATTGCTGCCATGTTTTCATCAGACAGGGAAAAATCAAAGATATCCAGGTTTTCCCGGATATGGCCGGGGCTGGATGAACCGGGTATGACGGCCACGTTTTTTTGCAGGTGCCAGCGGAGAATGACCTGGGCGGCAGATTTGTTGTGTGCCTGCGCAATCCGTGCAATGACGGGGTTTTGCAACAGGGCTGCCGTATATCCCCGGCCGCCCAGCGGATACCAGCTTTGTACCACGATGCCTTTTCTCTGGATATAGTGAGTGACATCGTTATCCTGGCAGTAGGGATGGATTTCGTTTTGGATAAGCGCCGGCATGACAGTAATTTGCGGCAGGAAGCGTTCCAGTCCGGCAATGTAAAAGCATGAAAGCCCCAGAGAGCGGATTTTGCCGGCTTTAACGGCTTGTTCCATAGCTTTATAGGCTTTGGCATCGTGGGTGCCGGGATGATGGAGGAGCATCATGTCGATATACCCCGTATCAAGATTTTTCAGCGCTGTTTCAATGGCTTCTCCGGCATGGACATACTGATTCGGATACAGTTTGGTGATGAGGAAAACGGTTTCGCGGGGAACGCCGGATTGCCTGATGCCCTGGCCGACGCCTTGTTCATTGCGGTACAGGGAAGCGGTGTCAATGAGTCTGCCTCCTGCCTGAAGGCAGGTGCAAACCATTTGCGCGGCGGCATCATCCGAAAGGCTGTAGGTTCCCAGCCCGGCAAGGGGCATCCGGTAGCCGCTGTTTAACAGCACGGTTTTAGATTTCAGGCTGAAGGCGCCGGGGGCTTCCGGCTTTTGGGTGAACGGCGGTTTCATCAGTGTATTTTTGTCCTGTTGCTGTTTTTCTTTTGTCAGGCAAGGCCGTTTTTTGTTTTTATTGCCGCTATCGGGCAAGGTTTATTTTATCCCCATTTTTATTGCCCTCGCCTCCCTGTTATCTCTTCAAGGCGGCTGATGTTGCGGTTCCCTTTCTCGCCGCAAAAAGCTATACTAGGGATAGACTGGCTTATTTTCAGCTAAATGTTATTCTGCAGCCATCCGTAACACCTTTGATCAGCCAGAATATTTCCCGCAGGCAGGAACGGGAAATACGATATTGAAATTGCCTGAATGGCTGAAATCCGGAATAAAAGAAAACAAGGGGTAGAAAATTTCCTGAAGGATTTGCCGGGGTTATTAAAAAAGCAAAAACGCGATGGCATGAATAGAAAATGCGGGCTGGAATGCCGATTATTTAATTGAAAATTGATATATGCGATGAATTCATATTTTTAAATATCCGATACGCATTGCAATGTTCTGTCTTTTTGTGGTTTTGTTGTTTCCAGAGGAAATTTTGGGAAAGTTTCTGTTTTCATGTGAGTAACAGCGGAAGATTCCAGTCATACAGATTCAGATGAGGGGCGATTGACTGCCGATAATATTTTTCATTTGCCGCAGGAAAGAAAATGATCAAGATTTATATTGAAAAAGGAATTGATTTCCATCCCGATTTGCCAAAGGGCTGCGAATTTACCGATCATCTGGATAATGCCGAAGTGGCTTTTGTCAAAGATTGCCCAGCTTCTCATAATCCGGCTTGCCTTGTCGCCTGTCTTGAACAGGCGGTTGTCATGAAAATGACAGAGGATGAAATTGGCGCTTTCAATGATATCTGGTTTTTGCCGGTTATCCCGCAGCTCTGGCAGTCAAGACTCGAAAAGCTGCTGGATCAGATGAACAATCTGAATACGATCAGGATGGAAAAGGTATGGCTTGATACCCTCATGGATTCCATGCCCAACATGATCTGGTTCAAATCCCTGGATGGACTCCACATGAAAGTCAACCAGGCTTTTTGCAAGGCGGCAGGCAAAACCAGAAAAATGATTGAGGGAAGGGATCATTATTTTATCTGGAATGTTGACAAGGACAGTTCAGACCATGACGATGCCTGCATCAGGAGCGAAGCAGAAGTTCTCAAGGCCAACAAAACCTGCACGTTTGACGAAACCCTTAAGATAGGCAACCAGAAAAGGCGGCTGATAACCTATAAGACGCCCATCCATGACAAGCATGGCAAAATTATTGGTACAGTTGGCGTTGCCCAGGATGTCACCAATATCCTGAACCTGAACAGGGAAATGGAGATTTTTCTTGAAGCTATGTCTTTCCCGATAGTCATACATGACGACGAAGGTATCATTACCCATTTGAACCGACGCTTCACCGACTATTTCCATGAAGAGAAGGACGATATTATCGGGATAAACTATAACGACTGGAAAAACTGGTTTTTTATGCAGGAAATGGACAGCCCCTGCTTCATGGATGCCGGGGAAAAAAAGTTTGTCAGCATCGGGGAAACAAGTATGCATGACATTTTCGGGGAGGCTTTTGGCGGCGTGGTTGTTTTTAATGATATCACCGCCGAGAAAAAGCTGGAGATCCAGGCCCACCGGAATGCCTACGAGGATCATCTTACCGGCCTGGCCAACCGTCGTGCCGTGAATAGGCATTTCAAACATGCTGTTTCTGATGTTTTTCATCTGTTGTATGTTGATTTGGACAACTTCAAGTCTGTCAACGACCGATGGGGCCACGAAGCCGGTGACCTGGCGTTGAAAAAGCTTGCTGAGGTCATGCGGGAGGCTTGCCCTGATGATTTCATCGCGAGGCTTGGCGGTGATGAGTTTTTGATTTGTATTCACCACGAAAGGGCGGATAGCGAGCTGGTCGGCCTGGCGGATTCCATTCGGGAGAAACTGGAAGAATGGTTCAAGGCTTCACACAAGTTTTCCGGCGTAAGCGTTTCTATCGGCGTGCGTGCAAACTGCACCCCGGAAACGCCGGTTGATCAATTGATCCATGAAGCGGATCAGGCTATGTATGAGGCCAAGCGCAATGGCAAATCCCAGACAAGAACCTGGCATGCCTGAATGTAAACCCGTTTTATCCTGTTTGTGAGGCACAGAGCCTGCGCGCAGCGGTATTATCCATGCGGCTGCAGATGCCCCCGCCCGGCAAGGGGTATCCGGCAGGCGCTGTTTGGCAATACGGCCGGGGATTTCATGTCGAACATGCCGGTTTATTCCGGCGTTTGTATGCGGACTTGCTTGCAGCGTTTGTGTAATTCTTTTTAAAGCGCTGCCGGCTCCTTGTTCAGGACGATTAAACGGGGATCCGGATTGCCGGCTATTAGATTATTGGCCTGTTTGCCCAAAAAGAGGGAATATAAAAAGCACTATATAGGCGGCAGCAGAAAGGCCGACAGCTAAAAAAACTGGATATCTCGGCAAGTCGCCAGCAAAAGAGCAGAAACAGCGCTGTGTTTTCTTTCCTGACGGTTACGCAGTTAGGCATAAGGGCCAGAAAAAGGAAAAGCGCTTTTCCAATGTTAATTTATTTGCATTTCAGTTCATCTCGTTAATCATCTGTTTGATGTACAGAAAGCAGCGGGATGTTTTTCATCTGGTCAGCGTCTTATTGCTGTGTTTGCGGGCCTGAAAGTTATTATTCCCTCTCACCACGGAAAGCTACAATATCCTAAAATGAGTCTATGCAGATGAAACCATACTGGCAGGCGGCGAAGGCACTGCGCTTATCAG
>JAMPAN010000001.1:388053-451141 GCA_023667225.1 Oxalobacter formigenes
TTTATGTGAAGAATCACAAGGGGCTACCGAATAGGGCGAATATGGTGGCTTATGAGAAGGCAGTGCAACAACTAAATCCTCCTCCTTTCAGCAATCAAGCCGGAATAGAGTATGTAGGCAAGGATAAATGCGAAGCGCTAACATATTGCCGTTATTCGGGGACGGACTTTGAGAAAACGGTAGCGGTGGTTGGAGACAGTCATGCCAATTCAGCTTATTCCGGCATAGCCAAGCTGGGCAAGGAAATGGGTTTTAATACGGTTATTCTGGGGAATCCCCTTGACAGAATGAAGCTTTTTCTTGCGCGGGGAGAAGATTCAAAAATTATAGATGTTTTACTAAAAAAAGCAGATGTGAAATTGGTATTTCTGATATTTCGATTCCCTAAATATATAGTTGACAGGCATCGTGATAAAGGTTCCGAGTGGTTTGAAACAGCAAGAAAAAATGGAGGAAGTTTTGCTTTTTCCCGGATGAAATTACAAGATATGGTGGATAAACTAAAGGCAGCAGGAAAGGAAGTGATTATTGTGGGTGATAATCCCACGTTGCCTGTTGATGCACGTAATTACGTCAAGCGACTTGTTTTTTTTGCCGGAAAAGAACGTGTTCCCTCCGGGCCATTGCAGCAAGATATACGGGAAGGACAAGAAAAAATGTTGACGTTATTATTTGCAATAAAAGGTGCAACAGTGGTTTCTCTTGTTGATGTTTTTTGTCCTCTGGATAAATGCCGCGTTTTTGATAGAGACGGGCTGCTGCTTTATTATGATGATACCCATCTTTCGGAAGTGGGTAGTGATTTCCAGGCAAGGGAAGCTTTTTTGCCTTATCTGGAAAGATGGCTGGGAAAGCAAAGGGAACAGCAGCCGTAATCAGGAAATAATCTTTTTTTACAGGCTGTTATCTGTTGTGTTCTCAGCAAATACTTGAAGATAATGGTTGTGGTCCGGCTTGTGGATGTTACAATACAGGTCAGCCTGTATCCTGTGCCGGGGAAGCGGTGTGCATTGCTGTGAGTGATTGCCCGCATACCGTCTGATATGCCAGCACAGGATTGGTGAGGCAACCCGAATACTGATAACGATACTTTGCTGCCGATGCCGACAGAACAGCGTAACCTATTTGTGAAGAGAGCTCTTCAGGCAGGGGTTTGCCTTTTTCTTTTTGCGCTGTGTGCTTTTTCACAGGCGGCTTCTCTTGGCCGCCTGACGGTGCTTTCTTCTTTGGGACAGCCTTTGCGGGCGGAGGTGGAGATTCTGGATGCTGCCGGTGATGAGGCGGCAAATCTGGCGGTTGCGCTGGCGCCCGCAGAAGCTTACAAACGCTCCGGCCTGGATTATTCCTCTCTTTTGCAAACGCTGGATATTACTGTCGTGCAGGAGGGAGAACGGCGTTTTGCCCGTATCCGCAGTGCCCAGCCGGTGAGCGAGCCTTATATCGGCCTGTTGCTGGAACTGGCGGCGGGACAGGCAAGGAAGGGAAGGGAGTACGCGCTGACGCTGGATGCGGCAGAGCGGACCAGCCTGCGTTCTGCACCGCTTTCTTCCGCCGCTTCTTTGGAAAGGCTTTCCAGGCAGCAGCGGGTGGAACGGCTTTTTACCAGAAATATTCCGGCGGATGCCGCGCGGCCGGCTGCTGTTTTGGGCAGCCAGGAAAGCCAGAAGACCCTGGAGAAACCGGCGGCTTCCCGGTATGTGGTTGCGCGCGGGGATACGCTTTCGAAGATTGCCGCCCGTTTGGGCAGGCGGGATATTTCCCTGGAGCAGATGCTGGTGGCGCTTTACCGGAATAACCCAGGGGCGTTTCTTGACAATAACATGAACCTGCTCAAGGAGGGGGCGCCGCTTTCTATTCCCGATGTTGATGACGGCGAGAATATCTCCCGTTCCGAGGCACGTTCTGTTGTCAGGCTGCATGCCGCCAATTTCAGTGATTACAGCCAGAAGCTGGCCGGTATGGTGAGGAAATCTTCTTCCCGTTCCACGCCTGCCGCCGGGCCGGTTGCCGAGGGCCGGATATCTGCCCAGGTGAAAGAGCAGCCGACGCCTGCCAGCCGTTTGCCTGACCGTTTGGAGCTTTCCAAGGTTCGGCCAGGCGAGCAGCCGTCCGGTATGACGGTGGAGGAAAAAGTAGCGATTACCCAGGCGGTTGAGGAGAACAGGCACCGGATTGTCGAGCTGGAGAAGAATGTCGGCGAATTGAAAAATCTGCTGGAAATTGTGAGTGAAAGCGGCGCGGCGTTTGCCCGGCCGGCACAAACGCCTGCGGATATGAAAGCCGGCGGGCAAAAGAAGACGCCGCCGGCAACAGACAAAACAGCAAAAGGCAGGGATGCCACGCCTGTTTCAGATGGCAGAAAGGATGTTTCTGTGTCTGATGCAGGGGATACTGGCGCAGGAGAAAAGGAAGGGATAGATCCGAACCAGACATTGGCGGGAACACCGGAGAAAGCGGCTTCATCTGAAGAAAAGAAGAAAGCGGCCGATGAGAACGAAGATGAGTCTTCCTATGACGATGAAGATGACGATGAAGATGATGATGAAAATGAAAATGAAGAAAACGGGGATAACGAGGCGTCCGGCGGGAAGCGCCAGGGGCAGTATGGCCTGAATAACCGTCTTGTCTGGCTGGTTGCTGCCGGTGTGACGGCGTTGTTGCTGGCACTGATTGCAGGGCTTGCCGTGATGCGCAGGAAGAAGGCAGCTGTGCAGGCAAAGGCTTCCATGCGGGAAGAGACTGCGCTGCGTGAAGAGCCGGAAGAAGCGCTTAACCCGAATATTATTTCCGGCCGTGAATTTCTGGAAAATCTGCCAGCGCCGGATCTGGATGAGGATGCGGCAGGCGGCGAGGCATCTGATTCTGTGGAAGGGGTGAATGAAGCAGATGAAGCGGCAGCAGAGGGGGCGGCAGGAGAGTTTGAGGAGGTGGAATTTCCCCAGGTTGAAGAATCGCTTCAGGATGAGTCTGATGAGGTATTGGAGGCAGGGCAGGAAACAGAACCGGAAGCGGATGATGTTCCTTCATTCGGGGAAGGGGGGGAGGATGAACCCTTTGTATCGCTTGACCAGGCTTCTGTAGAGAACGAAGTATTATCCCAGGAGGCGGGGGAGACTGTTCAGGCCGCTTTGCCGCCGGATAGTATGGCGTTGCCGGAGGCGCTGACGGAAGAAGCGGTTTTGCCTGAAGAAGAGCGTGAGGCTTTTGGGGCGGAAGCACTTGCTGATGTGGGCAATGCAGCGGAAAATGAGACAGATAAGACAAGCCAGGATGCTTTGGAAGAGGCAGCTGCTGAAGAGGTGGATAACACGGAAAAAGCGCGGGCGCTGGAGCTGGATTTGTCGGATATTGATTTGTCAGCTGTGGCAGAAGATGGCGGGGCCGATGTTGCCGGCTTACAGGCAGATACTGATGCCGGGACGGCCGAGGCGGAGATGGCGGCCAAGCTTGAGCTGGCGATGGCTTATCTGGATATGAAGGACAAGGATGGCGCGCGGGAGCTGCTGGAAGAGGTGATGGAAAAAGGGACGCCGCGGCAGGCGGAGGAGGCTGCGCAAGCCATGCAGTCTCTTTGATGTTTTCGGGTAGAGACGGGGTGCTGGCATACCCGTTTTTTGTTTCCGGAGCAGCGGACGATATGAAACGGATGGCACTGGGCATTGAGTATGACGGCAGCCAGTGGCGGGGCTGGCAAAGGCAGCCGGACGGGCATACGGTTCAGGATCAGCTGGAAGCAGCCATTTTCCGTTTTACGCAAACCCGGATTCCGGTTTCCTGCGCGGGAAGAACGGATGCCGGGGTTCATGCGATCGAGCAGGTGGTGCATCTGGATACGCATATTGACCGGCCTGCCTTTTCCTGGGTGCGCGGAGTGAATTCTTTTCTGGATGGTTCGGTTGCTGTGAGATGGGCCTGTGATGTGCCTTTGGGGTTTCATGCCAGGGCGAGCGCTATTGCCAGGCGTTACCAGTATGTGTTGTATAACCACCCTGTGAATTCGCCTTTGCTGAAGAAACGGGCGGGATGGGTTTTCCGGCCGCTTTCGCTGGAATCCATGCAGGAAGCGGCCTGCCATTTGCTGGGGGAACATGATTTTTCCGCATTCCGGGCGGCAGAATGCCAGGCGCTTTCCCCTGTTAAGGTGATGCGTCATATCGGTATTGAAAAGCGGGGTGACCTGTTTGTGTTTACATTTGAGGCCAATGCCTTTTTGCATCATATGGTGCGCAATATTGTCGGTTCGCTGGTTTATGTGGGCAAGGGGGATTATGCGCCAGACTGGATCAGAACGCTTTTGCTGGGATGTGACAGGAAAAAGGCCGCGCCGACTTTTATGCCGGACGGCCTGTATTTGTCCAGGGTGATATATGATGAAAAGTGGAACCTGCCGCAGGCGGGCGGGAATGTGTTTTCTGCTTTGTTTTCTGCCGCTTGAGGAGGAAAGATGAATGGCCGTACCCGGATCAAGATTTGCGGGCTGACCCGCCTGGAAGATGTACGGGCAGCGGTAGAAGCCGGGGCGGATGCGCTTGGTTTTGTTTTTTACCGTAAAAGTCCGCGTTATGTGACGGTGAAAACAGCACGTGAGCTGATTGCGGCGGTACCGCCGTTTGTGACGAAAGTGGGCTTGTTTGTCAACGCGCTTCAGGAAGAGGTGGTTGAAACGGCTTGTTCGGCAGGTATTTCCCTGTTGCAGTTTCATGGGGATGAAACTGCTGCAACCTGTGCTGCTGTGGCGGAGGCGGCGCGCCTGCCGTTTATCCGCGCTTTTCGGGTGGGGGCTGATACGCTTCCGCAGGATTTGGTACAATACGAAGCGCAGTATCGTGCCGCGACTTCCCGCTTTTCCGGTTTGCTGCTGGATTCGCGTTCAGAAGCCTACGGCGGCACGGGAAAGGTATTCAATTGGTCTCTCGTATCAAAAGAAATCGCGCATCGGGTCGTTTTGAGTGGTGGCTTGAGCGTGCAAAATGTCGCTGGCGCTATTGCCCAGGTGCAGCCCTATGCGGTTGATGTCAGCAGCGGTGTTGAAAGCAGCCGGGGTATCAAGGATGCCGGATTGATTCGCGCTTTTGTTCGCGCTGTCAATGGGGCAGACCTGGCTGGCTGACAGAGGTTTGACGTGTTGCCCGCTTTTTCAGGGCGGGCGCGGATTTACCGGATAATGAGAGAAAATCATGGAAGATAAAGTTGAGGTGCGCGACAGCCGCGCGCTTTTTCGCAATACTGCTTATGCCTTGCCGGATGCGCGGGGGCATTTCGGCCCTTATGGCGGGGTTTTTGTATCCGAGACGCTGATTCATGCGCTGGATGAACTTGCTGCTGCCTATGCGCGTTTCAGGAAGGATCCGGATTTTTTGGCGGCATTCCGTTATGAGCTGAAGCATTATGTGGGGCGTCCAAGCCCGGTTTATCATGCCTCCCGCTGGTCGGAGATGCTGGGCGGCGCGAAAATTTATCTGAAGCGGGAAGATTTGAACCATACCGGCGCACACAAAATCAATAATGTTATCGGCCAGGCGCTTTTGGCCAGACACATGGGCAAAAAGCGGATTATTGCCGAGACGGGCGCAGGACAGCATGGGGTGGCGACAGCGACGATTTGCGCCCGCTTTGGCCTGAATTGTGTGGTTTATATGGGCAGCGAGGATGTGAGGCGGCAGGCGCAGAATGTGTACCGCATGAAGCTTCTGGGGGCGACGGTTGTGCCGGTTGATTCCGGTTCCAGAACGTTAAAGGATGCGCTAAACGAGGCGATGCGCGATTGGGTGACGCATGTTGAGGATACGTTTTATATTCTGGGCACGGTTGCGGGACCGCATCCTTATCCTATGCTGGTGAGGGATTTTCAGTCTGTTATCGGTGAGGAATGTCTTGTCCAGATGCCGGAGATGACGGGGCGTCAGCCTGATTATGTGGTGGCCTGTGTGGGCGGCGGTTCCAATGCCATGGGGATTTTTTATCCTTATATCGGCCATGTGGATGTCCGGCTGGTCGGGGTGGAGGCCGCAGGCGACGGTATTGAGACAGGGCGGCACGCAGCTTCTTTGACGGCGGGTGTTCCCGGTGTGCTGCACGGGAACCGGACGTATCTTTTGCAGGATGAAAATGGCCAGATTTGCGAGGCGCATTCGGTTTCTGCCGGGCTGGATTATCCGGGGGTTGGTCCGGAACATGCCGCGCTGAAGGACAGCGGGAGGGCGCAGTATGTTTCTGTAACGGATGAGGAAGCGTTGCAGGCTTTCCATGACTGCTGCCGGATTGAGGGCATTATTCCGGCGCTTGAATCGAGCCATGCGCTGGCCTATGCAGCCAAAATCGCGCCGTCTTTGGGACGGGACAAGGTGATTCTGGTCAATTTGTCAGGCAGGGGGGACAAGGATATGCATACGGTTGCCGAGCGGGCCGGAATCCGTTGGTGATTTCATGGCATGAAATCATTTTGTGATGAAATCATAGGAAAGGATTCGTTATGTCACGCATACAGCATAGGTTTGGCGCATTACAAAAACAGGGAAGAAAGGCGCTGATTCCCTTTATTACGGCAGGTTATCCCGATGCAGGCAGCACGGTTTCTCTGATGCATGCCTTGGTCAGGGGCGGGGCGGATATGATTGAACTTGGCGTGCCGTTTTCCGATCCCATGGCGGATGGGCCGGTGATTCAGCGGGCGTCGGAGGCAGCGCTGAAGAACGGTATTGGACTGGGCGATGTGCTTGGTTTTGTGCAGGCTTTCCGGCAGGATGATCCGGATACGCCGGTTGTGCTGATGGGATATGCCAATCCGGTTGAGCGGATGGGCATGGAACAGTTTGTGAAAGAGGCAGGCCGCTGTGGTGTGGACGGTGTGCTGATTGTGGATTATCCGCCGGAGGAATGCGGGGATTTCGCCGCATTGATGCAGGCGCATGGCATGGATGTTATTTTCCTTTTGGCGCCAACTTCGACAGAAGAGAGGATGGAAAAGGTAGGGAAACTGGCTTCAGGCTATGTTTACTATGTTTCGCTAAAAGGGGTGACGGGTTCTGCCAGCCTGGATACGGAAGCGGTTTCGCAGGCGATTCCCCGGATTAAGAAGCATGTTTCTGTGCCGGTTGGCGTGGGGTTTGGCATTCGCGATGCGGAGACGGCAAGGGTAGTCGGCCAGTTTGCCGACGGGGTGATTATTGGTAGCAGGTTGATACAGGTGCTTGAAAAGGCAGAGAAGAACCAGGTTGAAAAAGATTTGGAAACTTTTGTGTCTGCTATCCGCTGTGCGCTGGATGCGTAAATGCCGGTTGGCGAAATGGCCGCAAGACAGTATGATGCTGCCCAGGGATTGTTTGCCCGTGCCAAATGGAAAGAGGAACGGGCACAGATGAAGAAAAAAGCCTGTTGTTTGGAGTTGCCCAAAGCAGGCTAATCGGGAGAGGTTATGAGCTGGCTAGACAAATTGCTGCCGCCGCGAATCCAGCCGCATGCGGCCAGTAACCGCAAGACGATACCGGAGGGGCTGTGGGTCAAGTGCCCGTCCTGTGAGACGGTTTTATACCGGACAGACCTGGAGGTGAATACCCATGTTTGTCCGAAATGCTGCCATCATATGCGGATTCGTGCCCGCGACAGGCTGGATGTGCTGCTGGATGCGGAGGGGCGTTATGAGGTGGGCCACCATGCCTTGCCGTTTGATGCCCTGAAATTTAAGGACAGCAAGAAGTATCCTGAACGGCTGAAATCTGCCCTGGAGTCAACCGGCGAGACGGATGCGCTTATTGTGATGGGCGGCGCTATCAGGACGCTGCCGGTGGTTGTGGCCTGTTTTGAGTTTGAGTTTATGGGCGGTTCGATGGGGTCTGTTGTGGGGGAGCGGTTTGTCCGGGGCGTGCAGACGGCCATTGACCAGCGCGTGCCTTTTATCTGTATTACAGCCAGCGGCGGGGCGCGTATGCAGGAAGGCCTCTTTTCTCTTATGCAGATGGCGAAGACCAATGCTATCCTGACCAAACTGGCAGAAAAAGGGCTGCCCTATATTTCGGTTTTGACTGACCCGACGATGGGCGGTGTTTCGGCTTCTTTTGCTTTTATGGGCGATGTTGTCGTTGCCGAGCCGAAGGCTCTGATTGGCTTTGCCGGTCCGCGCGTGATTGAGAATACGGTGAGGGAAAAATTGCCGGAGGGGTTCCAGCGGGCAGAGTTTCTCCTGCAAAAGGGGGCGATTGACCGGATTGTTGACCGGCGGGAAATGCGTGAGGAGCTTTCCCATCTTTTGGCTATTTTGCAAAACCAGCCGGTTGAAGCGGTAGCCTGACAAGTTTTTATTTGGGTGATGGCAGGCTTTCTTTTCTTTTTTGTGTTTTCCGGTTTTCCTGACAGGTTTTCCCGCCGGTTTTGCCGGACGGGGTATTTTGTCCGGTTTCATGGAGGCGGTTGTCATGCCTGTTCATGCTGACAGTCTGGCGGACTGGCTGGAGGCGATTGAGCGCCTTCATCCCAATAATATTGAAATGGGCCTGGAGCGGGCAAAAACTGTCAGGGATCGCCTGGGGATACGTTTTGGCTGTCCTGTCATTATTGTCGGCGGAACCAATGGAAAGGGGTCTACCTGTGCCATGATGGAAGCAATATGGCAAAAGGCAGGCTACCGGGTCGGCTTGTACAGTTCTCCCCATATCCATCATTTTGAAGAACGGGTGAGAATTGACGGAAAAACGGTTTCTGCTGAAACGATTGTCTGGTATTTCAGGCAGGTGGAAGCGGCGCGCGGGGATGTCCCGCTGACTTTTTTTGAGTTTACGACCCTGGCGATTATGCAGATTCTGGCGGATGCCGGGCTGGATGTGGCGATTCTGGAAGTAGGGTTGGGCGGTCGCCTGGATGCGGTCAATCTGGTTGATGCGCAGGCGGCAGTCGTGACCAATGTGGATATCGACCATGTGGATTACCTGGGAGATACCCGTGAATTGATTGGATATGAAAAGGCGGGAACTTTCCGGCCGGGGCAGATTGCTGTTTATGGGGATGAGGATCCGCCGCAGGCTCTGCTGGCGTATGCGCGTGAGGTTGGCGCGCGCCTCCATATTCTGGGCAGGGATTACTGTTTTTCCTGTAAGGGAAAATGCTGGGATTATACCGGCCCCAGGCGCCGGTTTACCGGCCTGGATTTGCCTGGCTTGCAGGGGAAAACGCAGGTAAAAAATGCGGCTAATGTCCTGATGGTGCTTGAGTCCATGCAGGATAGCCTGCCTTTTGATGAAAAGGCAGTTTGTTCCGGCCTGGCAGGCGTGTGTTTGCAGGGCCGTTTTCAGGTGCTTCAGAAAGCGCCGGTGATTATTGCGGATGTGGCGCATAATCCCCATGCGGCAGCGGTGCTGGCAGAGAATTTGCGCGGCATGGGAAATTTTCATCTGACGCATGCCGTGTTTGGCGCAATGGCAGACAAGGATATTGGCGGGGTGCTTGCGCCGTTTAAGGATAGTGTGGATTTCTGGTATCTGACGGGGCTTCCTTTATCACGGGGGGCGACAACTGCTGTGTTAAAGGAAAAGTTGCTGGCGGCAGGTGTTTTTCCTGACAGGATCCGGCTTTTTGACACGCCGGCGGATGCGCTGGCGGCAGCCAGGTTGCAGGCTCGTAAAGATGATAGAATAGTGGCCTTCGGATCTTTCTGGGTCGTTGCCGGTATTACCCCGCCGGGGCAGGCCGGTTGTGATATGGTGCGGTGAGAGCATGAGCCTGTTTTCCTTTTTTCGCCGGAAAAAGCCTGAGGAAGCGGCAGGTTCCGGCTTGCAGGCCAGGACGGACAGCGTTGCGCAGGAGGGGGCTGTGCGTCAAAAGAATGCGCTTTCTCCGGAGGGAGAAGATCCGATTCTTCCTGAGAAAAAACGGGCGAGAAGACGCCTGGTCGGCGCTGTAACGATTACGCTTTCCGCTGTTATTGTGTTACCCATGATTTTTGAATCGGAGCCGCAGACGGTGTCACAGGATATTCTGATTGATATCCCGTCGCGTGATAAGCCGTCTCAGACAGTATCACGGGAACCGGTAAAGAAAAAAGCAGAGGAAAAAGCAGCGGTGCCTGATACGCTCAAAGAAGCAGCCAAACCGGGGGCACCGGTTCTTCCCGATAAAAATGAGACGCAGCCAAAACCGGCTGAAGTGCCTCCGGCCAAGAAGCCGGCGGCAGATGATAGCAGGGAGCAGCCCAGGCAGGCTGCCGCAAAACCCGATCCGCGTACCGGGAAGCCTGAATCCAGGGAGCCTGCAAAACCGGAATCCAAAGCAGGAACAGCCAAGGCGGAGGATCCTATTGGCCAGATTATTGCCAAGCAGCAGGCTGCTTCCAAATCAGGCGAGCAGGCAAAGGCGGTAATTCAGGTGGCGGCAGTTTCCTCGCCGGACAAGGCGAAAGAATTGCAGGATAAGCTGAAAAAAGCAGGGTTGACTTCCTATACCCAGAAGGTGGCGCTCAAGGAAGGGGAGGAACGTATCCGGATACGGATTGGACCTTTGCACGGCGGGAAGGAAGTTAACCAGACCTGCGCCAAATTAAGCCAGTTAAAGCTGCCATGCACGCTGGTTAATTAAAAAGATCGGAAATGATTTGACGGCTTTTGATTATATCCTGCTGTTTTTGCTGGGGTGTTCGGTTGTTATCGGAACTACTCGGGGATTTTTGCGGGAAGTTATCTCTCTGGCAGGCTGGGTTGTTGCCTTTATTGTTGCCAATATGTATGGCGTAAAGCTTGCGCCTATGTTGCCGGCTGTCTTGCCGGGAGCCACATTGCGCCTTATTGTGGCTTTTATTGTGTTGTTTATTGCCGCGCGGATTGCCATGATGCTGCTTGCCAAGGCGGTTGACGCACTGGTGAGTGCCGACGGCCTGTCCGGTTTGAACCGGCTTTTGGGATGTGTTTTTGGGCTGGCCAGAGGCCTCTTGATCAGTCTGGTTCTGGTTTTGTTGTGCGGCATGACGGCTGTTCCGCAGCAGCCTTTCTGGAAAAATGCGATGTTGAGTCCTTATGCGGAAGAGGCAGCCAGGATGGCGCTGCCTTTTTTGCCGGCAGGCATGGCAGAGAGTATTTCATACTGAAGCGGCAGGATTTTGAAGGAAGTGCGGTAATTGTCCTATTTTGATTTCAACAGTTGATCTTAAGCAAGGAGCCTCCTGATGTGCGGCATAATTGGTATTGTTTCCCATTCCCCGGTCAATCAGCTGATTTATGATGCGCTGTTGTTGCTGCAGCACCGCGGCCAGGATGCGGCCGGTATTGCGACTTCCGCGCATAACAAGTTTGCCATGTACAAGGCAAACGGCCTTGTCAGGGATGTTTTCCGTACCCGCAATATGCGGGCGCTGCCTGGTAATTCCGGGATTGGTCATGTGCGTTATCCTACGGCAGGATCGGCTTCCAATGAGGAGGAGGCGCAGCCTTTTTATGTGAATGCGCCTTTTGGCATGACGTTTGCCCATAATGGCAACCTGACCAATTGCGAGCAGCTCAAGATGGAGATGTTCAGGAATGACCGCCGCCATATCAATACCAATTCGGATTCTGAGGTGCTGCTGAATGTGCTGGCGCACGCTATTGAGGATACGACAACGGGTTATTCGCTGGATCCTGATGCGCTTTTTCGCGCGGTGGCTGTGCTGCACAAGCGGGCAAAGGGCGCTTATGCTGCGGTAGCCCATATTATTGATGCGGGAATTCTGGCTTTTCGTGATCCGTATGGTATCCGGCCGCTTTGCCTGGGGTTTGCCGAATCGGAGAAGGGTATTGAATATATGGTGGCCAGCGAGTCTGTTGCGCTGGAGGGGCTGGGTTTTCGTTTTCTGAGGGATATCGAGCCGGGGGAGGCGGTGTTTATTGATAACGACGGCCATTTGTATCACAAGCAGTGTGCCGATAATCCCAGTCTGAATCCCTGTATTTTTGAATATGTTTATCTGGCGCGGCCGGATTCTCTTATGGATGGGGTTTCGGTTTATGCCTCCCGTCTCAAGATGGGGGAATATCTGGCCGAGAAGATCCGGCGGGAAGTGAAATCCGGCGAGATTGATGTGGTAATGCCGATTCCGGATTCTTCCCGGCCTGCCGCAATCCAGCTTGCCCTGAAGCTGGATATTGAATATCGCGAAGGCTTTATCAAGAACCGTTATATCGGGCGGACTTTTATTATGCCGGGACAGGCAACCCGCAAGCGTTCTGTCCGGCAGAAACTGAATGCCATTGGTTCGGAGTTTAAGGGGAAAAGTATCCTTTTGGTGGATGATTCCATTGTGCGGGGCACGACCAGCAATGAGATTGTCCAGATGGCACGGGATGCAGGCGCAACCCGCGTTATTTTTGCTTCGGCAGCTCCGCCGGTGAAATACCCGAATGTTTACGGCATTGATATGCCGACGCGCAAGGAACTGGTTGCCTATGGCAAGACAGACGAGGAGGTGTGTCGTGAAATGACGGCGGATGCCCTGATTTATCAGGATCTGGATGCTCTGAAACAATCCATTATGGATGTCAATCCGGCTATCCGGAATTTTGAAGCGTCCTGTTTTGACGGTAATTATATTACCGGTGATGTTACGCCTGCTTATCTGGACCGTCTTGAGATGGAACGGCTTTCCCGTCCCTCCGAGGTTGAAGAGGCCGGGCGTGCGCAGTTGCCGCTTTCGTTTGTCGCGCGCTGATCAGGTGTTTATTTGATGAGCTGCTGTTGAAGGAGATTTTTATGGCTGTTGAAGAAAAAACGTATGGGTTTACGACATCTGTGCTGCACAGTGACCGCAGCAAGGCGATAGAGTATGGTTCGCTGCATCGTCCTATCCATACTTCCGCTACTTTTTCCTACCCGAATGCAACCGGACTTGCTGCGGCTTTCCAGGGAAAATTGCCTGGCTATCGTTATGCACGCCAGGGTAATCCGACGGTAAGCGCATTGGAGGACAAGATTAATCGCATGGAAGGCGGGGCTGCCACAGTCTGTTTTGCAAGCGGCATGGCGGCTATCGGTTCATTATTCCCGGCTTTTTTGAAGGCGGGCGACCATGTGGTGTCGTCTGTTTTTCTTTTCGGCAATACCCGGAACCAATGGAATATTATTACTGAGATGGGGGTGGAAGTCGATTTTGTTGATGCGACAGCTGTTGAGAATGTGGAAAAGGCGCTGCGGCCCAATACGCGCCTTGTTTTTGTGGAAACGATTTCCAATCCCCGCACCCAGATTGCCGACCTGGAGAATATTGGCGCTTTGTGTCAGGAAAAAGGAATTTTGCTTGCGGTGGATAATACGATGACTTCGCCCTGGCTTTTCCGACCGAAGGATGTGGGCGCGGCTTTGTCTATCCATTCGCTGACAAAGTTTATCAGCGGGCATGGCCATGCTATGGGAGGGAGCGTGACGGATACCGGCGCGTATGACTGGGCGCGTTATCCCCATATTGCGGATAATCTCAGGAAGCTGCCGCCAGCCCAGCGCGGCATGGCGCAGCTCAGGGGAAAAGCACTGCGTGATTTTGGCGGTTGCCTGGGGCCGGAAAGCGCGCATCATATTTCTGTTGGCGCAGAGACGCTGGCTTTGCGCATGGAGCGCAGCTGCAAAAATGCCATGGCGCTGGCGCAGATGCTGGAAAAGGAGCCGGCGGTGAAAGCGGTTTATTATCCTGGTCTGCCGTCCCATCCGCAGCATGACAGGGCAAAGAAACTGTTTAAGGGGTTTGGCGGTATGTTGAGTTTTGAAATTACTGAACAGCTTGATTTGTTTGCCTGCCTGGATCGTTTAAAACTCGGTGTTTTTGCCAGCAATCTGGGCGATACCCGCACGTTGATTAATCCGGTGGCGCATACTATTTACCATGAGATGAGCGAAGCGGAAAAGGCAAAGCAGGGGATTGCTTCTTCGCTTGTCAGGGTTTCTGCCGGTATTGAGGATACGCAGGACTTGCTGGATGATTTCCGCCAGGCGCTGGCTGGCTGAGTTCGGGCAAGTATGAACAAGGCTTTTGTCAGAGAAAGTGATGCGGATGAGGCAGAGGAGGGCGCAGGCACTCCGCCTCCTCTGCCGGCCGGTTTCAAGAATTATATTACGCCAGCCGGGCTGAAAGCGCTCAAGGATGAGTTGCTTCACCTGATTGACAGGGAGCGGCCTGAAGTGGTCAAGGTGGTTTCCTGGGCGGCGTCCAATGGGGACCGTTCCGAGAACGGGGACTATATTTACGGCAAGCGCCGTTTAAGGGAGATTGACCGCCGTATCCGCTTTCTTATCAAGCGGATTGAATCCGCAGAAGAGTTTGATCCCAGTGTGCATTACGGCAACGACCAGATTTTTTTTGGCGCAACGGTGACTTATGAACGGGAAAACGGCGAAGAAAATACGGTAACGATTGTGGGGGTGGATGAAATTGATCCCCTGCATGGCAAGATAAGCTGGATTTCCCCGGTGGCGCGGATTCTGACCAAGGCGCGGGAAGGGGATACGGTGATGCTGAATACGCCTGCCGGCATGGAGGAGCTGCTCGTTTTGTCTGTTTCTTATCCCAAGCCGGCCTGATTTGCCGGAAGCCATGTTTTTCCCTTTATGGCGGGGAGGGTATTTTCTTTTTACCGATGCCGTCCTGATGCGTTAGTGCCCTGAATATGAGCCAGCCCAGAAAAATTTTCTCTTATTTTTCCCATGATGCTGAAAAGGCAGGAAAAGCGGCTCCTTTTCTTCCCATGAGCCGGGAAGAGATGGATGCGCTTGGCTGGGATGCCTGCGATGTGATTCTGGTGACGGGGGACGCTTATGTGGACCATCCCAGTTTTGGGATGGCGATAGTCGGCCGTTTTCTGGAGGCGCAGGGGTTTCGGGTGGGGATTATCAGCCAGCCTGACTGGCATTCTGCCGCTGCCTTTAGGGCGCTGGGCCGCCCGAGACTGTATTTTGGCATTACTTCGGGCAATATGGATTCCATGGTCAACCGTTATACGGCTGATAAGAAAATCCGTTCGGAAGATGCTTATACGCCTGGCGGCGAGGCTGGCCACAGGCCGGATCGCGCGGTGCTGGTGTATGCCCAGCGCGCCAGGGAGGCTTATCCCGGTGTGGCAGTTATGATTGGCTCGATTGAGGCGAGCCTGCGCCGGACAGCGCATTATGATTACTGGTCTGACAGTGTCAGGCGTTCGATTTTGCCGGATTCCAAGGCTGATATTCTGATTTACGGTAATGCGGAACGGGCTTTGGCCGAGATGACACATCGCATGGCTGCCGGAGAAAAGATTGGGGATATCCGGGATTTGCGGGGAACGGCTTTTATGGTCCCGCGCGGCTGGAAACCGGATGGCAGCTGGCAGGAGATTGATTCCACCGATGTTGACAGGCCGGGACGGGTGGAGCGGCATGCCAATCCTTATGAGCCTGCCTGCGCTGTTTCGTGCCGCACGGCTGGGGAAAGAACGGAAAGGCCGCTTGACAAGGCAGGCAAGATAGCCGCCAGGCTGGAGGAGGCTGCACGCACGGTTGTGCGCCTGCCCTCTTTTGAGTCGGTGAAGGATGATCCGGTGCTTTATGCCCATGCTGCCAGGGTGCTGCATCTTGAATCCAATCCGGGCAATGCCCGTGCGCTGGTGCAGGCCCATGCTGACAGGGATGTCTGGCTGAATCCGCCGCCTGTTCCGCTGGCAATGGATGAGATGGACTGGGTTTATGAGCTGCCTTATGCGCGCGCTCCCCATCCGGCTTATGCGGGCAAGCGGATTCCGGCATGGGAGATGATCCGTTTTTCGGTCAGTATTATGCGGGGCTGTTTCGGCGGGTGTGCTTTCTGCTCCATTACGGCGCATGAAGGCCGGATTATCCAGAGCCGTTCGGAACCTTCTGTTTTGCGGGAGATTGAGGCAGTACGGGACAAAACGGAGGGGTTTACCGGCATTATTTCCGATTTGGGCGGGCCGAGCGCCAATATGTACCGGATGAATTGCAGAAACGAGAATGCGAGGCAGCTTTGCCGCCGCCTGTCGTGTGTGTATCCTTCTATTTGTGTGAATCTGGATACGGATCACAGCAAGCTGATTGCGCTTTACCGCAAGGCGAGGGCGCTGCAGGGTATCAAAAAGGTGTTGATTGGTTCCGGCTTGCGTTATGATTTGGCTGTCCGCTCTCCAGAGTATATCCGCGAGCTGGCGACGCACCATGTGGGCGGCCTGCTGAAGATTGCGCCAGAGCATACTGAAAAAAGGGTGCTTTCCCTGATGATGAAGCCTGGCATGGATACCTATGAGGCGTTTAAGCGGATGTTCGAGCAGTATTCAAAAGAGGCGGGGAAGGTGCAATATCTGGTGCCTTATTTTATTGCTGCCCATCCCGGCTCAACGGATGAGGATATGCTGCGCCTGGCTTTATGGCTCAAGAAGAACCGCTTCAGGCCGGATCAGGTGCAGACGTTTATGCCAACGCCGCTGTCGCTTTCTACGGCGATGTATCACAGCGGAAAGAATCCGCTGTTGAAGGTGACGCGGGAATCGGAGACGGTAGAGACGGTTCGCAAGGGGCGGGAGCGTCGTTTGCACAAGGCTTTTTTACGTTATCACGATCCGGAAAACTGGCAGATATTAAGGGAGTGGCTGCGCCGTCACGGGCGGTCTGACCTGATTGGCAATGGGCCGCACCATCTGGTGCCTGCCTGGAAATCGGCGCCTGTCAGGATGGGACAGGGACAATACCTGTCCGGAAAACTGCCTGCCAAAACCCGGCGGACGGCAGGCAATGCTGCGCCAGGCAGGCGTGCCGGCAAGGGCGGTCCGGCACGTTCGGGAAGAAAATAACGGGACAGGGCGTCTTTTTTGCATTATTATGAATCCAGAACAAAGGCAGGGGCCGGGAGCGCTGAAAGAATACAAAGTGCCCTGTTTACGGGATGAAATCCGGTAAAATGCAAGGGACGCGTCCACAATAAAAAGAAAAGGAAAACGGATTCTTCCCCAGGAGGGAGAGGGGTCCCTTGTTGTATTTCGGGAAATCAATGAACCATATCCGTAATTTTTCCATTATTGCTCATATTGATCACGGTAAATCCACACTGGCAGACCGTATTATCCAGTGCTGCGGAGGGCTTTCTGAACGGGAGATGGAAGATCAGGTGCTGGATTCCATGGATCTGGAGCGTGAGCGGGGTATTACGATCAAGGCGCAAACGGCGGCTTTATCCTATACGGCAAAGGACGGGAAGGTTTATAACCTGAACCTGATTGATACGCCGGGGCATGTTGATTTCAGTTATGAGGTGAGCCGTTCGCTTTCTGCCTGCGAAGGCGCGCTTTTGGTTGTTGATGCTTCGCAGGGGGTGGAGGCGCAGACGGTAGCCAATTGCTATACGGCGCTGGATCTGGGGGTGGAGGTGCTGCCGGTTCTGAACAAGATTGACCTGCCTTCGGCTGATCCGGACAATGCGAAAGCCGAAATTGAGGATGTGATCGGCCTGGATGCCTCGGATGCTGTTTTGTGCTCTGCCAAGACCGGGCAGGGGATTGAGGATATTCTGGAGGAGCTGATTGCGAGGACGCCGCCTCCCGAAGGCGATCCTGATGCCCCGTTGCAGGCGCTGATTATTGATTCCTGGTTTGATAATTATGTGGGTGTGGTGATGCTGGTGCGGATCAAGAATGGCGTGGTCCGCCCCAAAGACCGTATCCAGCTGATGGCGACCGGCACACAGTATCAGGTGGAAAGCGTCGGGGTGTTTTCGCCGCGTTCCCAGCCCAAAGAGTATTTGTCGGCCGGGCAGGTCGGTTTTGTTATTGCCGGTATCAAGGAGTTGAAATCCGCACAGGTGGGCGATACAGTTACGCTGGCGTTGCGGCCGGCGGAGAGTCCGCTACCTGGTTTCAAGGAGGTGCAGCCCCAGGTGTTTGCCGGGTTGTTTCCGGTGGAATCGAATCAGTATGATGCCTTGCGCGATTCGCTGGAGAAGCTGAAGCTCAATGATGCTTCGCTTAAGTATGAGCCGGAAGTATCCCAGGCGCTGGGGTTTGGTTTCCGGTGCGGCTTTCTTGGGCTGCTGCATATGGAAATTGTGCAGGAAAGGCTGGAGCGTGAGTTCGGCATGGATCTCATTACGACTGCCCCGACGGTGGTTTATGAGGTGTTGCTGAAGAACGGGTCGCTGATCCAGGTGGACAATCCCTCCAAGATGCCGGATCCGGGGACAATTGAGGAAATCCGCGAGCCGGTGGTGACGGTGCATCTTTATATGCCGCAGGAGTATGTCGGCCCCATTATGACATTGTGCAACCAGAAACGCGGTATCCAGATGGATATGCATTATCACGGCAAGCAGGTCAGGCTGGCTTACGAGATGCCGATGGCCGAGATTGTGCTGGATTTTTTTGACCGGATGAAATCGCTCTCGCGCGGGTATGCTTCGATGGAGTATGAGTTCAAGGAATACCGTCCGTCCGATGTGGTGAAGGTGGATATGCTGATTAACGGGGAAAGGGTGGATGCGCTGGCTATTATTGTGCATCGTTCCAGTGCCCAGTCCCGCGGCCGGGCTGTGGCGGAGAAGATGCGCCAGCTGATTCCGCGCCAGATGTTTGATGTGGCTATTCAGGCGGCGATTGGTTCGACTATTATTTCCCGTGAGAATATCAAGGCGTTGAGGAAAAATGTGCTGGCAAAATGTTATGGCGGCGATATTACCCGGAAACGCAAGCTGCTGGAGAAGCAGAAGGCGGGCAAGAAACGGATGAAACAGGTTGGCTCGGTGGAAGTGCCGCAAGAGGCATTTCTTGCTATTTTACAAGTGGATGAGAAATGAGTTTTCATTCCATTCTCAGCAATTTCGCGCTGATTCTTTTTGTTTTGATGGTGGCAACAGGCATCATCTGGTTTCTGGATGTGTTGTATCTGTCAAAAAAACGCCGTCTGGCGGCGGATGCCGCGCTTGCCGCGTGGGATGCAAAGCGGGAGAAACTGCGTTCGGAAGGCGTTGTGCCGGATGAAAACGGGCGTGAGGCACTCAGGGAAAGATTGATCAAGCGGCCTGTCTGGATTGAATATTCCGGCAGTTTTTTTCCGGTGATTGCGGCGGTTTTCTTTTTGCGTTCTTTTTTATATGAGCCTTTCAAGATTCCTTCCAGTTCGATGCTGCCTACGCTGGAAGCCGGCGATCTGATTTTGGTGAATAAATATACGTATGGCATACGCCTGCCGGTTATCAATAAAAAGGTGTTCAGTTTTAATGACCCGCAGCGCGGCGATATGGTGGTGTTCAAGTATCCAAAGGACCCTTCTCTTGACTATATCAAGCGCGTTGTTGGCATTGGCGGCGACAGGGTGGTGTACAAAAATAAGAAACTGACGGTCAACGGCAAGGAAGCAAAGTACCAGCCGCTGCCGGATTATCTTGATCAGGAACGGCTGAGTTATGCGCGGCAGTTTTTGGAAACGCTTGCTCCGATAGAGCACCGGATACTCAATGATGACAATGTGCCGCCGTATGTGCTTAATCCGGATTCGTTCCCGTACCGCGACCTGTGTTCCTACAATGCCGAGGGGTTTGCCTGTATGGTGCCTAAGGGATACTATTTTATGATGGGGGATAACCGGGATAACAGCCTGGACAGCCGTTACTGGGGGTTTGTTCCGGACGAGTATATTGTAGGCAAGGCCTTTTTTGTCTGGATGAATCTGGGCGATATGAGGCGGATCGGGAGTGTTCGCTAGGAGGTTTTTTTCCCGCTTCTGGCAGCGGGACAGACCGTTTATGGAAAAACTGACTTTATTGCAGGAGCGGCTGGGGTATGTGTTTGGGGATGAAACGCTCCTGAAAACAGCGTTGACGCATCGCAGTTATAGCAGCAGGCATAACGAGCGGCTGGAGTTTTTGGGAGACGCCGTTCTGGATTGTGTGATTGCCCTCTTGCTTTACGAGCGGTATGCGGATCTGGACGAAGGGGTTTTGTCCCGGATGCGTTCCAGTCTGGTCAGGCAGGAGGCGCTTTTTGATGTGGCGCAAAAAATAGCGGTTTCTTCTTTTCTGCGGATGGGTGAGGGAGAGCTGAAGGCAGGCGGTTTTAACCGTCCTTCCATTCTGGCAGACGCTATGGAAGCCCTTTTTGGCGCAATTTTTCTGGAGGCCGGTTTCCCGACGGTGCAGGAGGTGATTCGCCGGCTTTTCCTGCCGTTTCTGGATCGGATTGACCCGCAGACTTTCGGCAAGGATGCCAAGACGCAATTGCAGGAATATTTGCAGGGCAGCCACATGGCGCTGCCCGAATATCATGTGATTGCCACGCATGGCGCAGCGCATAATCAGGCGTTTGATGTGGAATGCCTGGTGCCCAGGCTGGATATTCGCGTATGCGGTTCCGGGAGCAGCCGGCGGGGCGCGGAACAGGAAGCGGCCAAACAGGCGCTGGAATTGATAAAATTGAAAACACATGCCAAAGCGGCTGTTTCCGGAAGCAGGAAACGCAAGGGACGCGCAGGCGCTGCGGCGATACAGGGGAGCGAAACCGGCAAATGACAGAGGATAAAACAGGCCCGGAGGATTTTCGCTGCGGTTATATTGCGATTATCGGCCGCCCCAATGTGGGCAAATCGACTTTGATGAATGAGCTGATCGGTGCCAAGGTCAGCATTACTTCCAATAAGGCGCAGACAACCCGGCACCGGATTATGGGTATCCAGACTGATGAGGATACCCAATATATTTATATTGATACGCCGGGGTTCCAGACGCGCCATAACAATGCGTTAAACAGGAATCTCAACAGAACGGTCAGTCAGACGCTGCAATCGGCTCATGTGATTCTGTTTCTGGTTGAGGCAGGTGTTTTTGGCGAGGCAGATGCGCAGGTGCTTGACCTGATTCCCAAGGAGGTGCCTGCTGTTTTGGTGATCAGCAAAACTGATCGCGTGAAAGACAAGGCGGCGCTTTTTGCTTTTGCCGAAACGGTGACGGCGCGGCATGTTTTCAGTGCGGTGGTGCCGGTATCGGCGCGAAAGCGTTTCCAGCTGGCGGAGCTTGAGAGGGAGATACGCCAGCTTTTGCCTTATGGCGAGCCGGTTTTTGAAGCGGATGATGTGACTGACCGCAGTGAACGCTTTATGGCAGCGGAAATTGTGCGTGAAAAAATATTCCGTTTCTGTGGGGATGAGCTGCCTTATACCAGCACGGTAGTGATTGAGCAGTTTGAGCGAAAGGACAGGCTTCGCCGGATTTTTGCCGCTATTTTGGTCGAGCGCAGCGCCCACCGCGCCATGATGATAGGCTATAAGGGAGAACGCTTAAAGGAGATGTCAACGGAAGCCAGGATGGACATGGAAAAGATGTTTGGCGTGCCGGTTTATCTTGAAATTTGGGTGAAGGTCAAATCCGGCTGGGCAGATAATGAGGCCGGTTTGCGGGCCTATGGTTACGAATGAGTCTGGAAAGGGCTTTCTGCGGGGTTGATGGTATGGGCAGCGAAAACGGCAGCGTTTGCCGGTTTGTTGAGCCTGCTTTGGATTGCCCGGCAGAAACAGAAGCCGGGGCGGCGGAAAAAGGAAAAATGCGCCAGCAGGTTCCTGCCAGGCGTGCTATGCCAGAGAACCGCGTGCATGAGCAGCCAGGGTTTATTCTCCATAGCCACTTTTACAAGGAAAGCAGCCTGATTGTCGAGGTGTTTTCACGTGACCATGGCAGGGTGGCGCTGATTGCAAAGGGGGCTAAAAGGCCGCATTCCCGTCTAAGGGGGGTGTTGCAGACTTTTCAGCCGCTTTCGCTTGGCTGGAGCGGCCGCGCGGAGCTGCGCAATCTGATATCTGCCGAATGGGTGGGCGGTATGGTGCCGCTGGAGAGTTCGGCGCTGCTTTACGGTTTTTATCTGAATGAGCTGCTGTTAAAGCTGACGGCGCGTGAAGACCCGCATCCTGGGTTGTTTGATCATTATGTGACGGCGCTGACACGGCTGGCGCATACCGAATCGGCCCAGATTGTTTTGCGGCAGTTTGAATTGGCTGTTTTAAAGGAAACCGGGGTGGCGGCTGATTTTTCCATCAGCACGCATGATGGCTGCCTGGTTGACCCGGAGGGGATTTATGTTGTTGATCCGGAGGGAGGTACCCGCCCGGCGAGGATGGAGGATACCGCGCCTCGTGTAGCTGGAAAAACCCTGCTGGATATGGCCAGAGGGGATTATGCCGATCCAATGACGCAGGCGCAAAGCAAGTTGCTGATGCGTTCGCTTTTGGCGCATCATCTGAACGGCGCGCAGATACAGACGAGGCAAATCCTGATTGATCTGATGCAGTTGTAGGACTGGAATATGGGAAGTTTGCAAAAACAGGCTGGCCCGGCCATTGAACTGGGCGTGAATATTGATCATGTGGCGACGCTGCGCAATGCCAGAGGTACGGTTTATCCTGATCCGGTGCGGGCGGCGCTTTTGGCCGAGGCGGCGGGGGCCGATGGGATTACGCTGCATTTGCGGGAAGACCGCCGCCATATCCGGGATGCCGATGTCCGGGCGATTCGTCCCCTGCTCAAGACGCGCATGAATCTGGAATCTGCCGTTACCGGCGAGATGATTGATTTTGCCTGTTCGATTAAACCGCAGGATGTTTGCCTGGTTCCAGAGCGCAGGGAGGAGCTGACAACGGAAGGCGGGCTGGATGTGGTGCAGTATTTCGACCGGGTAAAGGAGGCGGTTGGCCGGTTGCAGGATGCGCAGATTTGCGTCAGTCTTTTTATTGACCCTGAAAAGGAGCAGATTTTGGCGGCAAAAGAGACCGGCGCGACGGTGGTAGAGCTGCATACGGGGGCTTATGCCGATGCGGCGGATGAAAAAGGCCGGCTGAGGGAGCTGGAACGGATACGGGACGGTGTGGCAGAAGGGAAGTGCGCCGGGCTTAAGGTTAATGCCGGTCATGGCCTGCATTACAGCAATGTTCAGGATATCGCTGCCATAAAGGATATTGCCGAGTTGAATATTGGCCATGCGATTGTTGCGCAGGCTATTTTTTCCGGCTGGGAAAGTGCGGTGCGCGAGATGAAGGCGCTGATCTGGCAGGCGCGCGGTTTTTCCGGTGTGCCGGGAGCGAACGCATGATTTACGGGATTGGCACGGACATTCTTCAGATTGCGCGCCTTAAGGCGGCGCTTGAGCGCCGGGGAGACCGCCTTGCGGAAAAGATTTTGGGGCCGGATGAAATGGTGCGCTACCGGCACCGGAAATCCCGGGTGGAAGTGCGCGGCCTGCGTTATCTGGCTACCCGTTTCGCGGCCAAGGAGGCGTTTTCCAAAGCGATTGGGCTGGGTATGCGGATGCCGATGACCTGGCGGGCCATGCAGACGCTTAATGCTCCCGGCGGCAAACCTGTTGTGGTAACCAGTGGAAGACTGAAGGAATATATGGATGAAAAACGGCTGATTGCACAGGTTTCGATTTCTGATGAAACGGAATATGCGGTTGCTTTTGTGATTGTTGAACAGTGCGAGAATAATTCTGATGGCGATTGAAACGATGACTATGCAGCAACATCCCTGTGCCGCTGACCCGGTTTATCAGCCCGGCCCTGTGATGCTGGATGTGGCAGGACTTGTTTTGAATGATGAGGATATCCGCCGTATCCGTCATCCGCTGACAGGCGGGGTAATTTTGTTTTCGCGCAATTTCAGCGACAGGGCGCAGCTGACGGCGCTGACGCAGGCTATTCGTGCGGTGCGCCATGATGTGCTGATTGCGGTTGACCATGAAGGCGGCCGTGTACAGCGTTTTCGCAGCGACGGGTTTACGCTGCTGCTTCCCATGCGCCGCCTGGGACAGCTTTGGGATGACAATCCTGTGATGGCTTGCAAGACGGCGACGGCAACGGGGTATGTGCTGGCAAGCGAATTGCGTGCCTGTGGTGTGGATTTTTCTTTTACACCGGTGCTGGATCTGGACTACGGCGAATCTGCCGTTATTGGCAACCGGGCTTTTCACCATGATCCGCAGGCGGTTGCCCAGCTGGCGCAAAGCATAAATTATGGTCTGGCTTTGGCTGGTATGGCCAATTGCGGCAAGCATTTCCCCGGTCACGGTTTTGTGAGTGCGGATTCGCATCATGCTATTCCGGTTGATAACCGGAGCCTGGATGAGATTATGGAAAAGGATGCCGCTCCTTATTTCTGGATGAGCACAGGACTGGCCGGTGTAATGCCTGCCCATGTGATTTATCCGAAGGTGGATGCCAAACCGGCAGGATTTTCGGCCAGGTGGCTTTCGATTCTTCGGGAACAGCTTCGGTTTGACGGGGTGATTTTCAGTGATGATCTCAGCATGGAGGGTGCGCGCGCGGTTGGCAGTGTGGTGGAAAGCGCCAGGATGGCGCTGGATGCCGGGTGCGATATGGTTCTGATTTGCAATTCGCCTGACAAGGCTGACGAGGTGTTGGCAGGGCTGAATTATCCGCTTGACGAGACTGCCATTTGTTCACGGGAGCGGCTGGTTCGCCTTTTTCCTGCCAGGCCGGCTCCCGGCTGGGATGCGCTTCAGAAAGAAGCGCAGTATTGCCATGCTCTTGAAACGGTGCTGGCGGCAGGAACAGAACAAAAGGCATGACAGAGAACGCCGGGGCTGATACACGCCGGGATTTGTTGAGGACGGTTCGGAAACTCCCCAATTTGCCAGGGGTGTATCGTTATTTCGATGCCAAAGGCAGGGTGCTTTACGTTGGCAAGGCGCGGGATTTGAAAAAGCGGGTGAGCAGTTATTTCCGTCAGACAGCGCTTTCTCCCCGTATCAGGATGATGGTTGAGCAGATTGCGCGGCTGGAAACGACGGTTACCCGCAGCGAGGCAGAGGCGCTGATTCTGGAAAATAACCTTATTAAATCTCTCCAGCCCCGCTATAACATTCTTTTTCGGGATGACAAGTCTTATCCTTATCTCAAGATTACGAATGAGGATTATGCCCGGATGGTTTATTACCGCGGCGCTGTTGACAAGAAAAACCAGTACTTTGGCCCTTTTCCCAATGCCTGGGCTGTTCGCGAATCCATTGAGGTGCTCCAGAAGGTGTTTGGCTTGCGTACCTGTGAAAACAGCGTGTTTGCCAACAGAACCCGGCCTTGCCTTTTGTACCAGATCAAGCGTTGCAGCGGCAGTTGTGTGAAACTGGTGAGCGAAGCGGATTACCGGCGGGATGTGGAGAATGCCGCCCGGTTCCTGCGGGGGGAGCAAAGCGATATACTCCGGGAGCTGGAAAAACGGATGCTGGATTTTGCCGAAAAACTGGAGTTTGAGGAAGCGGCGGCTGTGCGCAACCAGATTGCCGCGCTTTCCAAGGTGCTTCACCAGCAGAGTATGGATGCCGGCAGTGATGCGGATGTGGATGTGATTGCGGTGGCGGTGCAGGGCGGCCGCGCCTGTGTGAATCTGGCAATGGTCAGGGGAGGCCGCCATCTTGGAGACCATGCCGTTTTTCCTTCCAATCTGGATGAGGCGATAAGGCATGATGGTGAAACGGCAGAATCCCAGGTTCTCAAGGCGTTTCTTGCGCAGCATTATATTAACAAGCCGATTCCGCGCACGCTGATTTCCCATGTGGAGATGGATGAACCGGAGTTGATGCAGGTGCTGATGGCGCAGTGCGGCCACGGTATTCATCTGGTGTTTCAGCCGCAGGGGGTGCGCCGCCAGTGGCTTGATATGGCGCAAAAGGGGGCGGAAATTGCCCTGGAACGTGTGCTGAATCAGGATAATGCCCAGTTGCAGCGGGTGGAGGATTTGCTGAAAGAGGCCGGGATTGATGTGCCGGATCCGGATGCCGTGCGGATTGAGGCTTTTGATATCAGCCATACCCAGGGGGAGGCCGCTTTGGCTTCCTGTGTGGTTTTCCAGCACCATGTTATGCAAAACGGCGAGTACAGGCGGTATAACATCAGCGATATTATGCCTGGCGATGATTATGCCGCCATGCGGCAGGTGCTTGTGCGGCGCTATGAAAAGCTGGCCGGCAGTGAAAATAAAATGCCGGATATTGTGCTGATTGACGGCGGCAAAGGGCAGGTTGAGGCTGCGCGCCAGGTTTTTGCCGAGCTGGGGCATAATATTTCGCTCCTGATAGGGGTGGCAAAGGGCGAAGGCAGGAAAGTTGGCCTGGAGACGCTTGTTTTTGCCGATGGACGTCCCCCGAAAGAGCTTGGCAAGGAATCGGCTGCGCTTATGCTGGTGGCGCAGATACGGGATGAGGCGCACCGGTTTGCCATTACCGGTATGCGTGCAAAAAGGGACAAGAAGCGGCAAACTTCCCGCCTTGAGGAGATAGAAGGCGTTGGCGCAAAACGCCGCCAGAAATTGCTGGCGCGCTTTGGCAGCCTGCGGGCGGTTGCTGATGCCAGCGTAGAGGATTTGATGAGTGTGGACGGGATTTCCCGCAGGCTGGCACAGCAAATATATAATCAATTACACTAACACTAAAATTGGGTTATATGGCATAAAATACGGGTTTGGGCAGGCATTGAGATGCAAAGTATTTGCGAAATAGAAAAAAAACGCGTTATTCCATTTAACGTTCCTATTTTCCTGACATGGCTGAGGATGGCCATGATACCCCTTGTTGTCGGCATTTTTTTCCTGCCGGAGGGGTGGTTGTCTTCTGATCTGCAAAATCTGGGCGCTGCCATTATTTTTATCATTGCTTCCATTACAGACTGGTTTGACGGTTATCTTGCCCGGCGCTGGAACCAGACTTCTGCCTTTGGTGCTTTTCTTGATCCTGTTGCTGACAAGCTGATGGTGGCGGGGGCGCTTTTGGTTCTTGTGCAGCTGGGACGGGTTCATGCCATTCTCGGCTTTATTATTATCGGGCGGGAAATTGCCATTTCTGCCTTGCGTGAATGGATGGCCGGGATTGGGGAATCCCAATCGGTTGCGGTGAGTTCTATCGGCAAAATCAAGACAACTGCGCAGATGATTGCCATTCCCATGCTCCTGTACTATGACCGTTTGCTGAATATGCTGGATACCCGGCTTATCGGCAGCTGGCTCTTGGTTGTGGCCGCAACGCTGACGATTCTTTCCATGCTTTATTATCTGAAAAAAGCATGGCCGCTGATGAAAGAAAAAGACAGCTAGCGTTGCAATGGTCTTGACAAGCAATAGCCAGATGTTACAATACCTGCCTTTACTGTTGCGGGAGTAGCTCAGTTGGTAGAGCGCAACCTTGCCAAGGTTGAGGTCGAGGGTTCGAGACCCTTCTCCCGCTCCAGCATCAGTGCCTTTTCAACGTTTGAACTGGCAGAACCGGAGATTTCCGGGTCGGCCATTATGCGGGAGTAGCTCAGTTGGTAGAGCGCAACCTTGCCAAGGTTGAGGTCGAGGGTTCGAGACCCTTCTCCCGCTCCAACGATCTTCAAAGGCTGGGTAGCAAAGTGGTTATGCCGCGGCCTGCAAAGCCGTTTACGTCGGTTCGATTCCGTCCCCAGCCTCCATCAACCTGTTTTTTACCGTTCTATAAAGTCCGATAACCCGTGTAAAACCAGGCAGTTACGCGGTTTTTTGTTTTTTTAACGTCCGGTAACGTTCGTTGATACTCCCATAGGTGCTGATATGGCAAAAATCATCCCGCTGCTTACTGATGTTTTGCCACGAAATGCCAGGCTCAAAGAAGAGTCTTGTAAGCTGGCAGACGGGAGGTCTGTATTTGCTGGTCAATATTGACGGGGAGATACAGACACATGAAATACCGCTTTTAAGGAAAACGGCCTTTGACAAATATTCCGATGTTTTCTTTTGAAAGGGCCGGAAACGGTGTCAGTAAGTAAAAGATATTATTCTGCCAGGTATATGAGGAGGCGGGCAGAAAGCAAGAGTACTGCAAGTGGCCTCACGGAAGTATGATGAATGGTTTTGAGGTGATTATTTTGTAAACGGTTATTGGCGTGTCAGCAAAGCGGATTTGCCGTGCTGGCAGCTGGAGAAAATGCCAGGTAAAAATGGAAATACGCTTTCTAGAGAACCGGAATGTTATCTGTTGCCAGATTATTGGGAAGAGCAGGAACACAAGGGTATTGCCGCAAAAATTACTGCTGTGCGATTTATGGCAGGCTGCCGGAGGGCTGATGCTATAATTTTCCGCTTTCTGTTTTTTCTGGACCGGCGCGGCATGCGCTTTTTCTTTTTATCCTGCACTCCCAAAAGGACAATGATTATGCATGACATTATTTGCCCGCACTGTAAAAAGGTTTTCAAGGTGGATGAGGCAGGTTATGCGGATATTTTAAAGCAGGTTCGGGACAGTGATTTTGAAAAGGAGCTGCATGAGCGGCTTGAGCTGGCAGAAAGGGACAAGCAAAGTACCGTCAGGCTGGCGGTGGCCGAGGCAGTGAGTGCGCTGGAAAAGGAACGCGATGCGCTTTTTCACCAGCTTGGGCAGGCAAAGCGGCAGCAGGAGGATGCTTCCAGGCTGGCGGATGCCAGGTTTAAAAACGAGCTGCAAAAAATTGCTTCCGCAAAAGAGGCCGAGATTCAGGCGCTGAAGGCAAAGCTGGATGCGGGCAGCATGGCGCAAAGGCTGGCAGTGGCCGAGGCGGTGAGCGCGGTTGAGAAGGAGCGCGATGAGTTGAAAAGCGGCCTGGAGCTGGCGAGAATTGAAAAAACGCTGGCCGAGAAATCGCTGAAGGAACGGTATGAGGCCCAGATAAAGGATCGTGATGATGCAATTTTACGCCTTCGGGATATGAAGGCACGGCTTTCAACGAAGATGGTGGGGGAAACGCTTGAGCAGCATTGCGAGACGGAATTTAACCGGATTCGTGCGACGGCGTTTCCGCGGGCATATTTTGAGAAGGATAATGACGCCCGGAGCGGCAGCAAGGGGGATTACATTTTCCGCGATGTGGATGAGGCCGGCACCGAGATTGTCTCGATTATGTTCGAGATGAAAAATGAAAATGACGAGACGGCGACCAAGAAGAAGAATGAGGATTTCCTGAAGGAGCTGGATAAAGACCGCATGGAAAAGGGGTGCGAATATGCGGTGCTGGTTTCTTTGCTTGAGCCAAACAGCGAGTTGTATAACAGCGGGATTGTGGATGTGTTCCACCGTTATCCGAAGATGTATGTTATTCGTCCGCAGTTTTTTATTCCTATTATTACGCTGCTTCGCAATGCGGCGATGAATGCGCTCCAATATAAATCGGAATTGGCGCTGGTGAAGGCGCAGCATATTGATATTGCGAATTTTGAAGCCCAGCTGGAGACGTTCAAGAATGCGTTTTCAAAAAATTATGGCCTGGCTTCCCGGCATTTCCAAAGGGCGATTGAAGAGATTGACAAATCCATTGACCACTTGCAGAAAACGAAGGATGCCCTGCTTGGCGCTGACAGAAACCTGCGACTTGCCAATGACAAGGCGCAGGATGTGACGATCAAGAAGCTGACGCGCAACAATCCGACGATGGCGGCCAAGTTTGCCGAGCTGAAAAACCAGGATGGTTCGGATGTGAAGTGATATCCTGTCCAATCAGGACAGGTTCAGCCTGAACATTATCGGAACCTGCATCAAAACAACAAGTTATCCAGGCTGGCAGTTGCTGTTTTATTTCGGTCTTTTCTTTTTTCAGGAATATGCCACTCGTGTTTTTTGATTTTTCCTGTTTGGTAGAATTCGGTAACCCGGTTGATAAATTCTTTGAAATCCGGGTTTTCTGTTGTGATGCGGTTGATCATGTTCCAGTCCAGTTGTTTCTTTTCCATTGCCGGTATCAAAATCTGGCTTTCGGAAGGATTTTCGCTGTTTAACTGGATGAGGCCGATGTTGTGGCCGCCGCATAAAATACGCAATTCATCCATTGCCCTGCCGTCTATGGTTTGGGCGACAAGATAGGAATGGTTGGCCCAGCTGGAGTTGGAAACTGCCTGGAAGAAGTATTCTCTTACGTTTGAGAGGTTGATTTTAATTTTGACTTCAAAAGACCATAAGGAGGTTTTGTCAAAGGCGTGTTTGTCTGCACATGTTATAACGTCTTTATCCCAGCCGTCTGAAAGGTTTTTTAGTCCAACGATATCCGGGTGAAGCCATTTGCTGCCATTATTTCCTCTTAAATTGGCGGATCGCTTTTCATCAATCCGCCTGGGACAGATGTTAAGTTCGTTATACAGATATTCGCAAAGCAGGGGATAGGAATGATGTTCAGGATGTCCGTTTGTTTGGGAGGATTTTTCTGCTTCTCTGATTTCCTGGTCGCCGGATTTTTCCGAGTAATAGTATTTTCTGGGCCGCTCTGCCGTTATCTTTATGTTGGGCGATAGTTGAAGATACGGTTTTTGCTTGATCCTATTTCTGCCACAAGCTGGTTAAGCAAGGCTCCTTCTGTGTCAATGGGAATGATGGCGGCCTTGCTTCTTTCTATTTTTGCCAGGCATTCTTCTTTTTTGCTGTCAAAAATATGCAGAGCCAATTGCCGTGCTGTATAAAGCTGGTTGGGACGGCTTTTGAGAATATCAATGACAGTTTGTCTCAGGTTTAATGCCATGTTGTTATTCCAAATGGGGGAGATATGTAAAGGGGGATGGTGCAGGGAAGGTATTCAATCCGATGTTTTTAGTAAGAAAAGGGCATTGGCCGAATACTGTGGCAGCCTGGAAATGCCGCCTTTGATGCGGGATAGCAACCGGTTGATAAAAAGGCGGTGAAAGTTTTGTCAGTATAACGCCCCCAAAAGGGATTTTTTGTGGCGGGAGTCTCCAATGCCGGAACCTGTTTTTTACAGGGGGGTATGTTTGCCCGGCGGCATAGGCACTGGTTTGCCAGGCGAACACGAGCCGGATGGGTTCGGTGCAGGCGGTTTATTGGCGGTTTTCCTTTCCAGCCTGCCCCTGTCGCGGTGAGGGCAGTCTTCGAGCGAGCAGTTTTTTATTTTGCAGTAGAAGCACATATCCCAGTTGCTCATGGATTCTCCCGGTTTTTTGCCAGCGTGTTTTCTGGTTGTTGATTTGCAGGCCAACGCGGCAAAGGGCGGGTATCAGCCGTGCTGGCCTGGTGTATTTTTTCTGCCTGTGCCGCTATTTTTATCATGATTGGCAGTGCCGTCTCTTTTGCGCGTTATCCGGCAACCTGGTCGCGGCCGTTTTCCTTGGCTTCGTACAGGGCGGCATCGACTCTTTTTCTGATGTCGTCCGGCGTGTCGCCGCGCCGGAATTCGGTGACGCCGATGCTGACTGTCAGGCTGCTTTTGTCAGGCAGGAGATATTTTTTTGTAGCTTTGCGGATACGCTCTGCCATGATACGGGCTTCGCTATGCCGGGTGAGGGGCAGCAACAGCATGAATTCCTCGCCGCCAAACCGGGCGGCCACATCTTCGTAGCGGCAGGTCCGGCGCAGGATATCTGCAAAGCTTTTTAATGTGGCGTCTCCTTCGTCATGGCCGAAGCGGTCGTTGGTGTTTTTGAAATGGTCAAGGTCGGCCATGAGCAGGCAAAACGGCTGTGCATGGCGGTTGCCGGGCGCAATGCTTTCCAGCAGACGGGTATTGAAAAAGCGCCGGTTGGGCAGCTGGGTCAATTCGTCTGTTTGGCTGATGCGTTGCAGTTCTTTATGGGCGGATTCCAGTTTTTTGATGTTGTTGTTCAGTTCATTTTCCAGAAATTTCTGGGATGAAATATCAACGATGACTCCTATCAGCCCTTTTTCGCCTGAATCCGGTATGGCAATGCCCTTGCTCCAGTAAAGCGCGCAGTGGTTCCCGTCTTCAGTCTGGTAGGTTGTTTCATAATGAATTTCGCTGCCGCTCTGGATGGCTGCCATGTCTTCACGCTGGCATTTCTCCCGGACTTCCTGTTTCAGGTAATCCAGATCCAGTGCGGTCAGGTTTAGCAGGTCTTCCCGGCGGATATGGAAAAATTTTTCATAGGCTTTGTTGAGAAGACAAAAACGGGCATCTTTGTTTTTGGCAAAGATCGGGTTGGGCAGTTCATCAATGAGAGTTTCAAAGAAACGCAGACGCCGCCGGGTTTCTTCCAGTTTGGCGGACAGGGCAGCGTAGTCCCGTGGTGTATGTTCTTCGTTGCCGGCAGTTTGCTCAGAGTTTGATGATGGCATTATGCTGTGTGCAAAATGGACGGAATAATAAATGAAAGAATCATTTTCTATTATCGGGGCGCTTTGGCCAATTGTCCAGCAAGGATGAGGGCGCTTTTGCAAAACGAAGGCAAGAGGCAGGAAGCGAAAGGCGCGGCAGCCGATGAGGCTGGCAGGGAATAATACGGTTGCTGCGGCATGGGGGCATAAATGCCGGCTTCCCCTTATAATGACTTTTTATATTGTGATGTTTTTCAAGGAAAGGAATACGCATGGAACACCAACTGCCTCTCCTCCCTTATCCCCTGAACGGGCTGGAGCCGCATATTTCCCGCGAAACGCTGGAGTTTCACTATGGCAAGCATCACCAGACCTATGTGACGAATCTTAATAACCAGATCAAAAACAGCGAATTTGCGCAGGCTTCGCTTGAGGAGATGATTAAAAAGTCATCCGGCGGCATTTTCAATAATGCCGCGCAGGTATGGAACCATACGTTTTTCTGGCAGTGCCTGAAACCTGATGGCGGCGGCGAGCCGTCTGGCAAACTGGCCGAGGATATCAAGGCAAAGTGGGGATCGTTTGAACGTTTCAAGGAAGTGTTCACGCAAAGCGCGCTTGGCAATTTTGGTTCCGGCTGGACGTGGCTGGTGAAAAAAACGGACGGGACGCTGGATATTGTGAATACTTCCAATGCCGGGACGCCGCTTGCCGGTTCCGACAAGCCTTTGCTTACCTGTGATGTGTGGGAGCATGCCTATTATATTGATTACCGCAATGCCCGCGCCAGGTTTCTGGCGGCTTTCTGGCAGCTGGTGAACTGGGATTTTGTTGCGAAAAACAATGCCTGATGGCGGGGTTGCCGCCAGCCGGTGAAGGAAACTGGCCGTTGTTCCCTTCGCCCGGCAGGCTTTTTCCGCAGGGCGGCACCAATAGGATAAAATCGGGCTGAAACTGCGCCAATGGCGCGGGTTTTGCCGTTTCCCCTGGCGGGGATTTCGCCTGTTTTTTTTTACCGGAAGGAGTTTACCGATATGCTCCGGATTTATACCTCGGATTATTGCCTTGAACATCATCCCGGCCCTACGCATCCGGAATGTCCTGAACGGCTGACAGCGGTTCGCCGGGCGCTGCGAGCGCCGGAATTTAAGGGGGTGGAATGGAAAGATGCCCCTTTGGGGACGCGCGAGCAGCTGCTTTTGGTGCATACCACGGAATTTGTGGACCGGATAGAGCGGATGCGCCCAAAGACCGGGTATGTGCCGCTGGATGGCGGAGATACAGTGATGTCGCCCGGCACATGGAATGCCATACTGGCCTGTGTGGGGGCGGCCTGCGCCGGGGTGGAGGATGTGCTTAAAGGAGAGGTGAAGCGGGTGTTTTGCGCAACGCGGCCCTGCGGGCACCATGCCGAGCCGGACAGGGCGATGGGGTTCAGTATTTTCAACCAGGCTGCCATTGCTGCGGCTTATGCTGCCGAAACGCTCAAGGTGCCGAAGGTGGCGATTGTGGATATTGATGTGCACCACGGCAACGGGACGCAGGATGCTTTTTATTACAAGCCGAATGTTTTTTACGGTTCCTGCCATCAGTCGCCTTTTTATCCGGGGACCGGGGCGCGTTATGAGACGGGCATTGATAATAATGTGGTGAATGTGCTGTTGTCGCGCGGGTGCAATTCGGCGGTTTTCCGCTCAAGGATGGAGGCGGAAATGCTGCCTGCCGTGCGCCGGTTCCGGCCTGCTTTGCTGATGATGTCAACCGGTTTTGACGCGCACCAGAAAGATCCGCTGGGCGGACTGAATTTTACGGATGATGATTATTACTGGATTACCCGGGAGCTGGCAAAGATTGCCAATGATTGCTGCGAGGGCAAAATAGTATCGGTTCTTGAGGGCGGCTACAGTCTTGACGGTTTGGCTACCGGCTCGGCTGCGCATGTGCGTGCCCTGATGGAGGATTGAAGGGGCAAGGCCAGGGAGGCATGTTTTCAGCTGGTCAGGAACCTGGAAAAGAGGCTTCCAATCGGCAGAATTATTTGTTAGGATAGCAACCTTTCCGGTAATTTAAACGAATCTGATTATTTCATGACAACTATTCGCATTAAAGAAAATGAACCGTTTGAAGTTGCTATGCGCCGCTTCAAACGTACAATTGAAAAAACCGGCCTTCTGACAGAGCTGCGTGCCCGTGAATTTTACGAGAAGCCGACCGCAGAGCGCAAAAGGAAACTTGCTGCGGCAATCAAGCGGCATTACAAGCGGATCCGCAGCCAGCAATTGCCCAAGAAGATGTATTGATTCTGCTTGTACGGCAGATCAGGCAGTCTGATTTAACCCGCACCGGATTCCGAGGCGGGTTTTTGTGTTTGAAATATGTCTGGAGAAAATGGCCATGACTCTGAAAGAGCAGATTGTTGAGGATATGAAGAATGCCATGCGTGCCAAAGACAGCGCCAGGCTGGGCACGATTCGCCTGTTGACTGCCGCCATGAAGCAGAAGGAAGTGGACGAACGCAAGGATTTGTCTGATACGGATGTGCTTGGCATTATTGAAAAGATGATCAAGCAGCGCCGGGATTCTATTTCCCAGTTTGAGGCAGGCGGCCGCCAGGATCTGGCAGACAAGGAAAAGGCCGAGCTGGAGGTGCTTTCGGCTTATATGCCGGCGGCGTTGAGTGAGGAAGAGATTGCGCAAGCTGTGAAAGAAGCTGTAGCCAATGCCGCCGGGCCGCAGGATATGGGCAAGGTGATGGCGGCGTTGAAAACGCGGCTGGCGGGCCGGGCTGATATGTCGGTTGTTTCCGGTATGGTCAAAAGTGCGCTGGCAAAAGCTTAAGGCGCGCATGATGTGCTGACGTCCGGTTTTGCCCGGAAGGCCTGTCTGGCTCGTGATTCCGCAATCATTTATCCAGGATCTTTTGAATCGCACTGATATTGTCAGTGTGATTGAAAAGTATGTGCAGTTGAAAAAGGCCGGCGCCAACCTGCTTGGCCTTTGCCCTTTCCATACTGAAAAAACGCCCAGTTTTACGGTGAGTCCTGTCAAGCAGTTTTATCACTGTTTTGGCTGCGGGAAAAACGGTACGGCTATTAGTTTTCTCATGGATTATACCGGGCTGGGTTTTGTTGAGGCTGTGCATGAGCTGGCCGGCGATGCCGGTATGACGGTGCCGGATGAGGGCTGGCGCGCCAATTCGGAGCAGCGCGCCGAAAAACAGGCGGTGAGCCTTGCGCAGACGGAAGTGATGACGCAGGCCAGCCACTTTTACCGGCGGCAGTTAAAGGATGCTTCTCATGCTATTGCCTATCTGAAAGGCCGCGGTGTTTCCGGCGAAGTGGCTGCACACTTTGGTTTGGGGTATGCGCCGGACGGGCGGGACGGTTTGCGGGCGTTGTTTCCTGATTATGCGGCGCAAGTGCTGCAGGATGTTGGCCTGGTTATCCGGCGCGAGGCGGAAAATGGGCAAAGCCCGGCTCATTCGCATTATGACCGTTTCCGCAACAGGATTATGTTCCCGATCAGGAATGTACGGGGACAGATTGTCGCTTTTGGCGCACGGGTGATTGGCCAGGGGGAACCCAAGTACTTGAATTCTCCTGAAACAGCCTTATTTCAGAAGGGCAATGAGCTGTATGGTCTTTTTGAGGCACGGCAGGCTATCCGGGAGGCCGGTTATGTCCTGGTTGTGGAAGGGTATATGGATGTGGTAGCGCTGGCGCAGCTAGGTTTCCCGCAGGCGGTGGCAACGCTGGGGACAGCATGTACGCCTGTACAGGTGCAGAAGCTCATGCGCCAAACGGATATGGTTGTGTTTGCTTTTGACGGGGACAAGGCTGGACAGGGGGCAGCGCGGCGTGCGCTGGAAGCCAGTTTGCCTTATGTGACAGAAAGTAAAAGTGTTCGTTTTCTGTTTTTGCCGCCGGATCATGACCCGGACAGTTTTGTGCGCGAGTACGGGGCGGAAGCGTTTGACAGGGAAATAAGGCAGGCTGTGCCTTTTTCCGGTTTTTTGTTTCAGACCATTATAAAGGGAAATGATTTGCATATGCCGGAAGGCCGTGCCAGGGCGCAATATGTGGCAAAACCGCTGTTGCAGGCTATTCAGCCTTCAGCTTTGCGCAGGCAGCTTGTACACAAGCTGGGGGAGTTGACGCAGACGGCAGATGATGAACTGGAGCAGTTTCTGGGGTTGGCAAAGCCTGCGGTTCGCCGTCCGGCTGCTCTCCGGCGGCAGGGGCGTCCGCAAGTGATAGGGCTGGGCAGGCAGGTGCTTCGTATTCTGTTTATGTATCCGGAATTGGCGCCGGAGCTGGAAGAGGCGGAACGGAATGCGGTTGAGGCCTTTTCTCCGGATGATGCGGCGGTTTTGGCCGATATTATCAATGCGGTTCATGCCATTGGCGAAGAGGTGAGTTTTGCTGCCCTGGCCGAGTATTTCAGGCTTTCCGGAAAAGATTATGGGCATTGGGTTGCCGACATGATGGAAGGGCTGGATTTTGATGTGGTTTCGGCAAGAAAGCAGTTGAAAGGGGCGTTGCTGCAAATACAGATACGCCTGGCGGCGGCGGAACTGGACGATATGATGAAAACCGGACGCGCGCTGGAAAACCGGCAGCATGTACTGGATTTGCAGGATGAATTGCAGCGTTTGAAGCAGTTGCTGGTTCAGGCAAATGAGCTTTCCTAATGGCATGATTTTTAACAGGAATGGATGGGGAAAGCTTAATTTGTGTTATAATTTAAAGCTTTACATGTGAGCTTTGGGGCTTTATGCCCATCAGTTGGTTTTGGGGCGGACACAGTGGACGACAAGAAAAAATCAAAGCAATCGGTATCGGCAAAAAGCAAAACGACAGCAGCCGCTTCTTCTAAAGGAAGCCGTGCCAGGGTAAAAGCTGAAGCAGCTGTTCCCGGTGTGGAGAAAAAAACGAAAAACAGGGGTGAAGGAGCAAGCGGGATACCGGCGCAGGAAAAAGAAAAAGCGGTCTCCAAAACGGCGGCCAAAAGAAAAGCAGGGCCGGTAAAAGCAGCTGCGGAGGAAAAGCAGGCAGCGCATGGCGCAAAGGAAGATCAGGCTGCAACAGCTGCCATTGTTCCCAAACGGGGTTCCGGCCGGAAAACGGCGGAGAAGAAGGCAGCAGTTTCTGATAAAACGGCTGCCATGATGAATGATGCGCCGCAGGCCGGTTCGGCTGACGCGGCCGATGCTGCGCCGAAGAAGCGGGGCCGTAAGCCCAAGGCGTTGTTATCAACGCCGCCAAAGGCCGAGGCGGCGGTTGCCGTTTCAGAAAAAGGCACGGTAGTGACAACGGATGCCGAGACCCTCTCGCAGATTGATACTTCCGGTTATGTGCTGCCAAAGGTGAAGGTGCCGGGACGGCGTGGCAGGAAGCCAAAGGATTACCAGCCTGAAAGTGATGAGGTGGTTGCGTTAAACGCAGTAGAGCGGGCTGAAATGAAGGCTGCGGAGAAGAACCGCGCCAAGGACAGGCGGGCCAAGGAAAAGGCGCTGTTGAAGGATGCGTTATCCAGTGATTCCGAGGCAACGGCAGAAGAAATTGAACGCCGCCGCGAGCGGCTGGTTGCGCTGATCAAGCTGGGCAAGGAGCGCAATTTCCTGACGTTTGCGGAGATTAATGACCATCTTCCTGAGCATATTGTTGATCCGGATGCAATTGAAGGCATTATCAATACGTTCAATGACATGGGTATTTCTGTCTATGAACATGCGCCGGATGCGGAAGATTTGCTGTTGACGGATAACGTTATCAATGTGACCAGCGACGATGAGGCGGAGGCTGTGGCGGAGGCGGCGCTCTCTACCGTAGATTCGGATTTTGGCCGGACGACTGACCCTGTGCGCATGTATATGCGGGAAATGGGGTCGGTTGAGCTGCTGACGCGGGAAGGCGAGATTGAGATTGCCAAGCGGATTGAGGATGGCCTAAAGGACATGATCCAGGCGATTTCTTCCAGTCCGACCACGATTCTGGAGATTCTGGAGCAGGCAGAGAAGATTCGGCAGGGCGAGATCAAGATTGACGATATTGTTGACGGTTTGGCTGAAGATGAGGAGGAAGCGCTGCCGGTTGCCATGAGCGCGGCAGAGGACGATGCGGAAGAAGACCAGGAAGAGGAAGACGGCGCTGACGAAGAAGGCGATGATGAGGAAAAAACGGCCTCAGGCGGGGGCGACAGCGGTTTTTCGGCCGAGCAGCTTGAAAAGCTGAAAATGCAGGCGCTGGAACGGTTTGATGTGATTGCCGCATGTTTCAGGCAAATGCAGGAGGCCACGGAAGCCGGCCACTATAATTCTCCGGCCTATGTTGCCGCGCATGAAAAGATTTCCGAAACGCTTTTGGGGATGCGTTTTACGGCCAAGTTTATTGAAAAGCTGGCAGATACGCTCCGTGCCCAGATGGATGGCATCCGCCAGGTTGAGCGGCAGATTCTGGATGTGGTGGTGAACCGCTGCGGGGTGCCGCGGGCGCACTTTATCAAGACTTTCCCGGGCAATGAGACCAATCTGGACTGGGTGGATGAGGAGGTTGGCGCCGGTTATCCGTACAGCGCCATTTTGGGCCGCAATGTGCCGATGGTGAAGGAGTTGCAGCGCAAGCTCATTGAGATTGAGGAAAAGAGCGGTATGCCGCTGGCTGATATGCGCGATATCAACCGGAAGATGACGGCAGGGGAGATGCGTGCGCGCAATGCCAAGCGGGAAATGACGGAGGCCAACCTGCGTCTGGTGATTTCGATTGCAAAAAAATATACGAACCGCGGCTTGCAGTTTCTTGACCTGATTCAGGAAGGGAATATCGGCCTGATGAAGGCGGTGGACAAGTTTGAATACCGCCGCGGTTACAAGTTTTCGACTTATGCCACCTGGTGGATCCGCCAGGCGATTACGCGTTCGATTGCCGACCAGGCGCGCACTATCCGGATTCCGGTTCACATGATTGAGACGATCAACAAGATGAACCGCATTTCCCGCCAGATTTTGCAGGAAACGGGTTCGGAGCCTGATCCCGCAACCCTGGCGCTGAAGATGGAGATGCCGGAGGACAAGATCCGCAAGATCATGAAGATTGCCAAGGAGCCGATTTCGATGGAGACGCCGATTGGCGATGATGACGATTCCCATCTTGGCGATTTTATCGAGGACAATAATACGCTGGCGCCGGCGGACGCCGCCTTGCATGTTTCGATGCGCAATGTGGTAAAGGATGTGCTGGATTCGCTGACGCCGCGGGAGGCGAAGGTGCTGCGGATGCGTTTCGGGGTGGAGATGTCCACTGACCATACGCTGGAGGAAGTGGGCAAGCAATTTGATGTGACCCGCGAGCGGATTCGCCAGATTGAGGCAAAGGCGCTCAGAAAATTGCGCCATCCTTCGCGTTCGGATAAACTTAAAAGCTTCCTGGAAAATAATTGACCGGGTTTCAGGGCCTATAGCTCAGTTGGTTAGAGCAGCGGACTCATAATCCGTTGGTCGCAGGTTCAAGTCCTGCTGGGCCCACCATAAGTGAAGGAGTTGGCAGAGTAATGTGGCTGCCAACCTTTTTTTTGCGTATCTGATGCCTGCTTATTGCCTGCAAGTACACTGCACCCTACCTTTCAGTAATGAACAAAACGATTATGTTTGTTTCATTTTTTTGCATCGTATTTAAAAAGTTCAGCGGGTGAAATCCCCAGTGTTTCTGCCAGCTTGTAAATATTCAACAACGCAATATTACGCTGACCTCGTTCTACACCACCCAAGTAGCTTCTTGCTAACCCGCTTTCCAAAGACAATTTTTCTTGTGACCATCCTCTTTCCTTGCGCAGCTGAACTAGTCTTGCTCCAAACATAAGTAACGGATTCTCCGGCATTTTTTCCTCGCTCAAAGGAAAAAATACTATGGTTCAGGCCACTATAAGACTACGTCCTATAAGTGACAAACCGGAGGTAATTTGTTACTATTGTCACTTATAGTAGTCAATTTTATAAGAGGAAATCATCATGAATAAAAAAGCCGGATATGTATTTTTGCTTGCTATCGCAGCCTTATGCTCAGGACTTTCATCAGCGGAAGAAGCCAAATGTATGCAAGACAAAAAAAGTGCCACAGTATTGCGTAATAACGGGGAGGCCATCAAATTGACAGGCAAGGCCAAGGCAACAGGGACATGGTTTTCCCATAACAATCAATACCAATTGCATATTGGAGAGAAGACATTCAAAGTAGCCCAATCCAAATTTAAAGACTGTGAGTACAATCCATCAGCACTCAACCTTTCCAGTAACGATGCGATCAAAATAGCTGCCGATGCTGGTACCGTTGCGTCAATTGTGGGTATGAAAGGTATGAAAGGTACAAAAGGTGCAAAAGGTGCAAAAGCCCATGCGGCTTCATCAGCTATTTCAGTAGTTCCTTCGCTATTGAAATAAGTTCCTTATATATGTGATAGGTACATGCAGCAATTATGCATGGTACATGCCATACCTGTTGCACCAGTTTCCCGGTTCCTGAAATATGAGCAGACAAGAAATACAGTTTATTGTTACCTATTATATTCAAGATATTATTTATCTGTAATGCTTATATGTGACTGGTTTTCTGGCAAAGTTATAGCCAAGATGAATATTTATTCATAAGAGCGCATAGTAAAGATTTCTTGCTCTTGAAAATATATTGCCTAACAAATGCAAGAGGAATTATCAATGTTAAATATAAAAGAAGCAACACTGGGTATATTGTTAATGTTCCTGGCAGGTTGTTCAACATTACTTGAATCTGAAAAGATAATTACTCCCGAAGCGCAAGCTGATATTGAAAAATATCTTGCTTTGCCCAGGTATAATAACCCATTGAAATTTGATATCACACAATTAGGTTTCAAGAATGAGAATATTAAGACGTTGGAAGAACTTAATAAAAAATATCCCAATTACAGCTGGAATACTTCCACATATGATCTTGTATATGATGTTTTTCAGAATGATCCTGATAGGCCGGGGGAAACCGTACAGTATTATTACAAGACGATAAAAAGTGCCAAAAGAATAGCGTACAGATCTGTGCTAACAAAAGAAAATATAAATAATTTGAAAAATAAATATTTTGGCAAGAAAGTGGTTATTTATGATATTGATGATGAAAACTCGGCGCAGTATAGCTGTAACAATATAAAAAGAAATGCAGCTTTAGCTCTTCGGATGATACCGGTTGTCGGTGTAATTGCAAATATCACAGCTGATAACGTGCACGAAAATGATATTAAAAATGATCAGGCATACTGGAGTTGTTCAGCACGGGTAGAAGTGAGGTTATTTTATGGGGCTCATATTCCCTGGAAATAGTTGCATATTAGTAGTTCTTTCTTTATTGGAATAAAGTTTTTTACCAAATCGCATGTTCGATAGTATATAAAGTAATTATGATGATATTATTGTGTATGCAATGCTCTTTTCCTGGGACTTTGTGAATGTGGAATAAATTGAACATGGCATTTTTTTTGATAAAGACATAATAAGGTTTTGAAGGTAAGTATGGTTGCAGATAATTTTGATTTATTGGAAGAACACTCTATAAGATCAGCAGGCTGCTATTTTCGTGAGGTGGTAAAAATAATTGATGAACAATTCGAGGAAGGGTTTTCAAAGAATCATCCTGAATTAATTGCCGCGCTTGCAGGAGTGGCAGAAACAGAATTCCAGTCTGCTATGGTTGCCCGGATTTCCAAACGACTTGGAATAGGGTTATATGAAATTGCAAGTAGCCTTGAAGATGTGAGTGATGCCTTGGTTTCCGATTGTGGATAGCAGGCCTGGCAGCGGCAAGTCTTTATAGAGCTGGAGGAGAATATAATAATTTCTGGTTTGGTATTTTTCTTGTAAAAGTGAAAAACAATATAGATCTTATTATATGGAATAATGGGCAGTGGTTTTTTAAAAGAGGAGAAAGATCACGATTTGCCTGATTTTTGATGAGTGACAGGAAAATGCATAGCAGGACTTTTGCATAATCAATGCAAATGATGAGCTGTTATCAGTTTGTTTTTAGGGTAATGAGCTTTTATTGTTGCCGAAACTAAAAAAAGAATTTATCATCTCCCGCCCGGCTAGCCCCTTCGTATTTCCATGAAGCCAAAACGGGAAAAACTGAAAGTCCAGGAAAACAGGCATAAAAAATGCCTCCGGATTTCTCTGGAGGCATTTCTACATGTATTAAATTAAGCACCATTTGACACCAAAAAAGGGTCATGTATCAAGTTTTATGTGCTTGATTACAATCTAATCAAGACATGATCACTGTCTCAATGACTGCAACTGGCTGACATCTACCCTTTCTCTGACGTGCCATAAATCATAATCAGCCTGTAAGCGCAACCACAACGAAGCCGTGCTACCGATTGTGGCAGACAAACGCAACGCCATTTCCGGCGAGATGGCCGACTTTTCCGTCACAATCCGCTGAACAGTTGCCGGGGAAACCTTCAATTTTTTTGCAAAGGCATTGATACTCAGTCCCAGATCTTCCATCGCTTCTTTTACCAGACCGCCCGGATGGGGCGGATTAAACATGCCAGCCATCAGTGATAATCCTCATAATTGACGATATAAACATCGCCATCGATAAACTCAAACGTAATGCGCCAGTTAGCGGCGCGAATGGAATAAAGCCCATTTTTATCACCGCTTAACTTGTGCAGATTAAAGCCCTGAACATCCACGTCTTCAATCTTCTCTGCCATATCCAGCACATGAAGGCGTAATGCAATCTTCTTTGCATGCGCCGCTTCAATACCAGACTTAGACCCTGTCTCAAACAGGAGTTGCAGACCCTTGTGCTTAAAACTCTTGATTATGAAGAGATTATATCAATTGTTTCTTATTGCGCAATAAGAAACAATGTCCATCATCCCCTCGTACATTCTCCATCTTGATATATGTCAAGATTTCTCAGTTTCCGGCTTCAACGATTCCTGCCTGTTCCAGTCTGTCGGTAATTGCTGTCATGGCCTTTTCCCCCCAGCCCTGATCAACCTGCGGGAAGCCTCCTGCGGGGAAAAAAACTGTCTGCCATGAAGCCTTTGCTCCAATACTATCTGTCACAATTTTGGCACAGACGAAATTACAATAAAAAAGCCCGCTAAAAAAGCGGGCAAAATCAGGTTTGTTGCTGCCTGGCTTATGCTCTCTCTTTTTTTTGCATTATCCAGAGTTGCCAGGCGTTGAAGAGGTTCTGGCTGACGAGGTAGGCGCAGGCAGTAATGGAGACACCGGGGGTGAGCCAGGTATCTGCCATCCAGAGGCCGAGAACGGCGTTTTTCTGTCCCAGAGCCTGGCCTGCTGTGATGCGGTCGTGAAAGAAGTGTTTTCCCAGTTGTTTGCCGGTGACAAATTGCAGGATGCAGATAATGAGTGCGGTTAGTCCCATGAGGGCGGCTGTGATGCCGTTATCCGGATGGTGAACCAGGGCGTTGACGGTTTTTGCAACGGTGATGATGAGGGCGGTGCTCCACAGGTAAAAGGCGCATTCCTGCCAATTGCCCAGTTTTTCATTGAATGCCGGGGTGAAGCGGCGCATGAGCAGGGCAAGAAAAAGCGGCAGGATAAGGAGAGGGAAGACTTTTTTGCCGATGGTGAGAAAGGCGGGCAGGAAACCGATGTGGTTTTCTGCCGGATGGATGATGGGGAAGAGAAGGGGGCAGCAATGGCGGCAGCCTGGTTGGAGAGGATGGTAAAGCTGGTGATGCTGGCCGCGCTGCCGCCCAGTTTGCGGGTGATGACGGCTGCCGCTGTGCCGGTTGGCGTGATGAATAAAACGATGACAGCTTCGGCGAGGAGCGGGTTGACGGGGGTAAGGAGCAGCCAGGCCAGGAGGCTGCCGCCAAGCTGGCAGGCCAGGAGGGACAGGTGCATGGCGTTAAAGCGGATGCTGCTGAAGGGAAGGCGGCAGAAGGTGAAGAGCAGCATGGTAAAAATGAGGTACGGCAGGAGGAAGGCAAGATTACCAAAAACGGGAAATCCTGCCGTACCAATGGCAATGGCAAGCGGCAATGTCCAGTTTTTGACAAAGCCTATGATGCGGTTCATGGTGTTACAGTCCCAGATTCTGGTCGATAAAAATGATTTCAGCTTTCATGCCGTAAGGCGGGCGTTCCATAATCATGGTCATGTGGCAGACTCTGTCCGGTGTGTTGCAGTTGTAGCACTGGTCTGCATTTCTGGCACAGGGGGTTTTTGCCCTGAGGCGCCGGGCATTTTTTGGGGCGGCTATGTTTTTTGCCCGGTGCAAGGCATCTGCCAGGGTGGGGGTGATTTTGTTTTTTCCCACGATGTAGTAACAGGTCTTTGGACCAAAGGCCATCATGGCAATGCGATTTCCGGTTTTGTCGATGTTGACGATTTGCCCGGTTTCGGCAATGGCGTTGACGCTGGTGATGTAAATGCCACACTGGTTGGCCAGCCGTCTGACTTCATCGGAGAGAACCCTGTTGTGCCAAACAACGATGTTTTTTTGTGAGAGGGCTTCAAAAAGCCCGATTTCATTGAGGGATACGCTGCCGCCAAAACCGATGGTTTGCTGCCGGAGGGTAGCGGCAAGGTAATCTTTGGCTTCTTCTCCTGTGGAAAAGAGCTGTGTTGAGAAGCCATAGTTTTCGAGGTTGTTTCTGATGGCGGTGTAGTCCATGTTTTTCTCCCTGATTATGCGTTTTTTATCAGTAAAGCCCTTCTTTTCGTCCCAGTTCCTGTACGAGAACCAGCAGGGTATCGACGGTTGGCGTCGGGATGCCTGTTAAGCTGCCCAGTTCCTGGACGGCTGTTACCAGTGCGTCGATTTCCAGTGAGCGATGGCGTTCGATGTCTTGCAGCATGGACATTTTGTGTCCTATGGCTGTGCCTGCTATGTTCAGCCGCCGTATCATCATTTCTTCCGGGATGTTGACGCCCAGTGCCTGGGTAACGGCCCTGGTTTCTGTCATGGCGCGGATGCACAGTTCACGGAGCGGTCCCTGTGTGATCCGGTCGAGCGTTGTATGTGTCAAGGCGCTGATGGGGTTAAAACAGACGTTGCCCCAGAGTTTTAACCAGACATTCCAGCGAATGGCATCTCTGATGGGGGCATCAAAGCCGGCACGGGTGAAGATTTCTGCCAGTTTTGTGACGCGCTCGGAGCGTGTGCCGTCGGGTTCGCCGATGATGAAGCGGTTGAATTCGTGGTGTTCAATGACGCCGGGCGCAATGACTTCGGCAGCCGGATCGACAACGCAGCCGATGGCTCTTTGGGGGCCGATGTGTTTCCATTGTTCGCCATCTGGATCGACGGATTCAAGGCTGCGTCCTTCGAATTTTGAGCCTTCCTTGTAGAAGTACCACCAGGGGATGCCATTCATGGCGGTGACCATTGCTGTTTCAGGCCCAAGCAGGGGGGCGAATTTTCGGGCATTTTCATGGGACTGGTTTGCCTTGAGGGTGCAGATGACGTAATCCTGGGGACCGAAGTCGGCAGGGTTGTCGCTGGCCGGGATGCTGACAGTTTTTTGCCTGCCGTCTTCGATGAGTGTCAGGCCGTTTTTTTGTATGGCCTTCAGGTGTTCGCCGCGTGCAATTGCACAGACTTTTTCTCCTGCTTCGGCAAGTTTTACGGCCATGTAGCCGCCGATGGCACCGGCGCCGTAGATACATATTTTCATGATGTTTTCCTTTTATATCGGATGGTCAAGGGGGTGAAGGGATTCTTGTTTGCAGGATAGCGATTTTCTATTTATATTTGAAATACTTTTTTTATTGAATATTTATACTTTTTTTCTATAAATCGACCAGCATGGATTTAAGACAATTGCGCTATTTTTGTGCGATAGCGGAGGAGGGCACGATCAGCAAGGCGGCAGAACGGCTGCATATTTCCCAGCCGCCGCTCAGTTTGCAGCTGAAGTTGCTGGAGGAGGAGCTGGGGGTAAAGCTGATTGAGCGAAATACCCGTTACCTGAGGTTGACGCAGGTGGGGCATGTTTTTTATCAGCGTGCTTCGCAGATTCTCGACATGATCGGGACAACGGCCGAGGAGGTGCGGAATATGAAGCATGGCCTTCAGGGGGTGCTTTCTCTGGGAAGTCCGCCTGCCATCGGGAGCCTGTATATACCGGAGCGCATCAGGGCGTTTTCGGAGCGGTATCCGCATGTGCGCTTCAACTGGCGGGGAGGGAGTACTTACCGCGTTCTGGAGTTGCTGGATACTTATGCGATTGAGTTTGGCATTGTGAGGCTGCCGGTTCCGGCTGGCGCTTACCATGTGATGCCGCTTCTGACGGAAGAGTGGGTGGCGGTGACGCACAAGGGGGATGCAAGATGGGCAGGGCAGACATGTATTGCATTGCCGGAGCTGGCAGAATCGCCGTTGATTGTGATGCACCGTCAGAAAGGGGTGCCTGCGCATGAGGTGGTTTTAGATGAGATGCGTCTGGCAGGGCTTGAGCCGAATATATTTTGCGAGAGCGATCAGATCAGCATGATTCTTTCGTTGGTGGATTGCGGTTTGGGGATGGCTGTTTTGCCTGAATCAACGCTGGTGCTTCGTCCGCCGGAAGATTTTCACCGTATGCGGATAACGGGCTGTACGCTGCAATCTTCTTCTGCGGTTATCTGGCGCAGGGGAAGGAGCCTTTCTGCTGTTGCACGGCTTTTTCTGGAGCTGTTTTAGAAAAGCGGTTTTCTTGCTGCAAGGGGCAGGTGATACCTGTCAAATGAAAAATGACGACAGGGGAAGATGAGCATCTTCTTCTGTTTACACCTGCTTTTTATGGCCTGACGGCTGGTTATTGTTGCGGGAGCGGGGGAAGGTTTTTTTCTTTTATGATGCGCCAGTTGCCTTTGCTGTCAGAACGGACGGTGAATTGTTTTCTGATGGAGGGGCAGCACATAGCGTCGTTTTCGGCATAGTCGAATCCTTCCAGCGTAAGGGTATTTTTTGTATTGCCCAGGATGCGGGAGACACCGATTCGGGAGTTGGCCGTTTCAAAGCTGATTTGTGGGGATGAGCGGGCAGGGTCAACATAAAAGGTGTTTCCTGAGCCAATGTTGACGATGGCGATGTTGGCGGTTGTGGCGCCTGAACCGCCCTGGCAGCCGATATCGCCATACCATATTGCGGCATATTCTGCTTCTTTACGCAGGGTATTTTTCCAGGGAACCAGTGCCGCCACATCAGACGGTTCGATGCTGCCTGCGCAGCCAAGTGAATCGGCATAGGATTGGGCGGCCCGGATAACGGCTTTGGTGATGGTTTTGGCAGGTGGCGCTTCCTTAAATTCCTGCGCGAAGCTGTTTGCCATCAGGCCAAGGCAGGCTATTCCGCACAGGAGGCATTTTTTAATTTTCATGGTTTGTTTCTTCCGGATTTATTGGAAGGGTTATTGATATGAGCAGACTTTTCGGATGACGTTTAAATAATTTGCTCCAGGAGAGACAAATTGTTTTTCTCTTTCATCGAAATTCTGGCGTGTGATAAGCTGCCCTGTTGCAGACGGTTGAGAGTAAGTTTTTCTGGAGATAATTTTGATGGTGTTATTCTGGCAATTAAAAATTTCGTTAGTTACGGCAGACCGATATAAATAATTGCCGTGATATTGGGCCTGTCCATAGTTTGTAAGCACTGTTGCCTGCCGATACAGACCGCGTCGTTTTATGCTGCCGTTTATGATTATATAATTATCTCCGCCTATTATTTGTGCGTCATATCTTATTTGTCTGTATTGGTGTGTTTCTTCGCAGCCAAAAATCAATGCCATCACTGAAAATAAGAAAAGCAAAACACATTTTTTATGCGGGGGGGTAAGGTTGAATTCATCCTGTTTTCCCCCTGATTAAATCAGTTTATCAATCCATAGCAACTAATTCATTTGCTTCCAATCAATAAAAAGGGATGGCTGGCTGTAACAGCTATCCCTTCGGGGCAGAAGAATCTGTACGCCATACGGCAACTGGTTTAAGCTGGTGTCCTGCTGCCGGCAAGGCGCAAGGCAGCTTTTAGCCCAGTCTTTTTTTCAGCTTCTGGATAATGGTTTCAGACCAGCCGTTGTTGAGTTCGATGAGATTGACCCTGGGTTTGTCTTTCAACAGGATGAGCGGGATGCTGTTGGTGGCAATAATGACCTGGATTTTTTCTTCTGCGCGTAAAACCAGGTTGTGGAACCAGTCGGCCAGCTTGAATTGCATCATGATGGACAGGTTGTTTTCCGGTTCGTCAGACAGGATGATGAGGTCTTTGGAAAATTTGATGCCTTCGGCTTTCAGCTGGCCCAGCTGGGTGGCGTTAAAATCCTTGTGTTTGCTGATGAAGCGTGTCCAGGCGTTCAGTTCGCCCAGTTCATATTCCACGACTTTGGATATTTTGCCCTTGACGGATTTGCAGCCAAATTTTTCCGTATCAACGGGATTGCCCGTGAAGATCTGGTACATGTCTTTTTCCCCGGTGGTTTGGGGGGCATCGTCACGGTAGTAGTTGTATTCCTTGATGATGTTCAGCAGGGAGGATTTGCCGGAGGTGTTGGCGCCTGTGATGATGTTCAGGCCGGGGATGAAGTCGATTTTGCTCAGGTCGCATAACTGAAAGCGCTGGGCGTCTTTTTGCAGGGTAATCGTATTGATCATGTCATCTCCTTTTTTCGGTTCAGGTACAGATGTTTTCTTTACCTATTTTTCATTTTTTCTGTCTATCCCTTGTTGTTCAGACAGATACTGGATGCAAATGGCGCGGCAACTCTTGCGGTTATGACAGCAGATAACGCCATGGTTGCTGCAGGACAATGGCTCCATGACTCAACCGCCCCAGGCAGGCCGCAGACGGCGGCATTTTCTGCATGAGAGAAGTTGCCTTGTGCCTGTTTTATATGCCTCTTTTTTCAAAAAATTGTCATAGTATAACGCATATATGCCGGTTCATGGCCTAGGCGGTTGCCGTCATTCTTTCAAGAAAGGCTTTCAGGTATGCGCCTACCTGGGGCAGGCAGTGCTTAAGACGGTGTTCATCGTCAACCAGGTGCAGGGTACAGCGGTTTTCCTGGCTGAAACGCATGGCATTCTGGCAGGGGATGAGGCTGTCTCGCCAGCCGTGCACGATTTCGACGGCATGGCCAGGGCAGCCAATCTGGTGGGGTGGATAGCCGTCCATGTAAATGGCCGGAGCCAAAAGAAAGAGACCCTTTACTGAAATAAGGGCGCTGGCGCTTAAGGCAACCCAGCCTCCCATGCTGGAGCCGACCAGATAGGCGGCAGGGCGTTTGGCATGAGCGGCAGCCAGTATGCGCACTCTTTGGCGGGGATCAGCGATGCCGGCGTAGTCGAGGCTGTCTGCATCATAGCCCATTTCCCGGACGATTCCGGCAAGATACGTGATTTTGCGGCCCCAGGGGCCGCTTTCTTTTCCGTGGATGAAGTGAATAAGCGGTTTCATGGTTTTTTCTTTCATGCAAATGAGGGGAGAAGGGATAGTGTTGTTTTTGCCACTATACCGGACTGCCGCATTCTGAAGGCAGGGAGAGGATAAACGGCCGGTTATGAAAACAGGGCTGATTTGTTACAAGGTGTAACATGAACAAAATGAGAGATTGTCTGTAGCAAGTTGATTTTAAATAGTATTTTTGTATTGAAAAAAGATGACCACGCAAAAGAGGCATGAATTTGTCCAAAAAATCCGGCCAGGGTGTCAACCGGAGTGGAGCTTTCCCCGTTAAGGAAAATGATTCGATAGAATCGGATATCTTCCAATTTACTTTTAAAGGAAAGAAAATGAAAAAACTGATCGCTGTTCTGGTTTCCGCTCTGTTTGCAACTGCTGCTTTCGCTCAAGCTCCGGCACCGAAAGCTGACGTTAAAGCTGACGTCAAGGCAGAAAAAGTTGAAGTTAAAGCAGAAAAAGCCGACGTTAAAGCTGACGCTGCCAAGAAATAATTTTTGCCAGTTTGTGCAAAAAAGGCAGGGGGTTCCCCTGCCTTTTTCTTTATGTGCGGGTATTGTATGATTTTTGATAAAGGATTATCCCGGATGCAGAGATGAAACGTACTGCCTTTGTTTTTATGTTGATGTTTTCTTTGGCTTTTTGCTTTACAGATGCCAGGGCGGAAAGTGCTGCGCCTGCTTTTTCTGCCGTCAGTTTAAAAATCGGGAAAGAAACGGTCAGGGCGGAATTGGCGGCGACGGAGGAACAGCGTGCCAGGGGGCTGATGTTCAGAAAACGCCTGGGTAAAAACAGCGGGATGCTGTTTGATTTTGGTGCGCCGGCCAGGGTTTGCATGTGGATGAAGAATACGCTTATTCCGTTATCTGTGGCTTTTATTGACCAGGATGGGGAAATTGTGAATATTGCAGATATGGCGCCGCTGACAACGGATTCGCATTGCAGCGCAGGGTGGGTTGTTTATGCGCTTGAAATGAACCGGGGCTGGTTTTCTTCAAGGAAGATCGGGCCGGGCAGCCGGATAGAAGGCATACCGCAGGCAAAGTAGGTTTTTCTGCCAGGCAGCCGGAGAAGGTGAGGCGGCAGGAGATGGGTACAGTTTTTTTTGATGTGATGTTGTCTTGCCTGGGCGTTTTTGCCGAAGCAAGGTTTCTGCTTAAGAAGCAAGGTTTCTGCTTAAAAATCACAAGGAATTTTTTCCTGATTCGCCGCGTTATCCGGCGCGGGGATATTTTAATAAATTAACGATATTTATAATAAAGTTTTCTTATTGCCGGCGAGGCGGAAAACACAGCTGGCAGCGGATGCAAAAAAACCTGTGCCGGTTTCCTGACAGCACAGGTTTTTTTGCGGTGTGGAAAGGGTTTATGGTTTTTCAGCCAGTTTCTGGCGCAGCAGGGTGTTGACCTGTGCCGGATTGCCTTTCCCGCGGGTTGCTTTCATGACCTGTCCGACCAGGGAATTAAAGGCTTTTTCTTTGCCTGCGCGGAATTCTTCAACTGATTTCTGGTTTGCCGCCAGCACACCGACGATGATTTTTTCCAGCTCGCCGGTATCGGATATTTGTTTCAGGCCTTTTGCTTCAATGATTTTATCTACGCTGTCGGGGGCATCCGAGGGTTTTTCCCACATGTCGGCCAGGATTTCTTTGGCGATTTTGTTGGAGATGGTGCCGTCTGCAATACGGGTGACGAGCAGGGAAAGCTGTGCCGCGCTGACTGGCGAGGCTTCGATGCCGATGTTGTCCCGGTTCAATGCGGAAGAAACGTCGCCCATCAGCCAGTTTGCGCTTTGTTTTGCCAGTGCCAGACCGGATTTGGCAACCAGTTGTTCGTAATAGTCTGCCGTGGCTTTTGACTGGGTGAGTACGGTGGCATCATATTCGGAAAGGCCGTAGTCGCTGACCAGACGGGCTCGCATGGTATCAGGCAGTTCCGGCATGGTTTGCCTGACGGTTTCGATCCATTGGCTGGAAATGACCAGGGGAGGCAGATCCGGGTCGGGGAAGTAACGGTAATCCTGTGAATCTTCTTTTGTCCGCATTTCCCGGGTTTCCCGGCGATCCGGGTCGTACAGGCGGGTAGCCTGGATGATTTCTCCCCCGCTTTCCAGGAGTTCAATTTGCCGCTGTACTTCGTAGTTGATGGCGTCTTCCAGATTGCGGAAGGAGTTCAGGTTTTTGATTTCGCAACGGGTGCCGAATGCGGTTTGCCCCATCGGACGGACGGAGACATTGGCATCACAGCGGAAGGAGCCTTCCTGCATGTTGCCATCGCAAATGCCCAGCCAGGTAACCAGGGTATGGAGGCTTTTTGCATAGGCAACGGCTTCGGCCGCGCTGCGCATGTCCGGTTCTGTCACAATTTCCAGAAGCGGTGTGCCTGCCCGGTTGAGATCAATGCCGCTCATGTCCAGGAAGTCTTCATGCAGGGATTTGCCTGCGTCTTCTTCCAGGTGGGCGCGGGTAATCTGCACGGTCCGGGTTTCATGGCGGCCTGCTTTTTCGACGGGAAAGGAGAGGGCACCGCCAGTCAGCACCGGTTTTTCAAACTGGCTGATCTGGTATCCCTTGGGCAGGTCGGGGTAAAAATAGTTTTTGCGCGCAAAGACTGAGACGGGCGCAATACCGGCTCCTATGGCAAGGCCGAACCGGATGGCTTTTTCAACGGCGGCATGGTTCATGACGGGCAAAACGCCCGGCAGGGCCAGGTCAACAGGGTTGGCCTGTGTATTGGGTTCCGCGCCAAAATGGGTAGAGGACCCGCTGAAAATTTTGGATTGGGTTGTGAGCTGTATATGGGTTTCCAGGCCGATTACGACTTCCCACTGCATGGTTGTTCCTCTGTTGTTTGGTAGGGTTAAACAGTTTTTCCGGCAGCAGCCGGTTTACACCGGGGAGCGCAGGTGCCAGTCTGTTGCCTGCTGGTACTGGTGGGCAATGCCCAAAAGCCGCGCTTCGTCAAGGTAGTTGCCGATCAGCTGCAATCCCACCGGGCGGCGGGAATGGTTTTCTCCCTGCCCGAATCCGCAGGGGATGGACATGCAGGGCAGGCCTGCCAGGTTGGCCGACAGGGTATAGATATCGCCCAGGTAATTGGCAACGGGGTCATCTGCCTTTTCGCCAATATTCCAGGCAACGGTCGGGCTGACGGGGCCCATGATGACATCGCACCGGCTGAAAGCCTGGCTGAAATCCAGGGCGATCAGCCGCCGGATTTTCTGTGCTTGGATGTAGTAGGCATCGTAATAGCCATGGCTGAGCACGTAGGTTCCCATGATGATGCGGCGGCGGACTTCTTCGCCGAATCCTTCTGTGCGGGTTTTCCGGTACATATCCTGCAAATCGGCATATTCTTTCGCACGGAAACCGTAACGGACGCCATCGAAGCGGCTTAAGTTGGATGAGGCTTCTGCCGTGGCGATAACATAATAGACAGGGATGCACATGGCGGTGTTTTCCAGGGAAATTTCCACCAGTTCGGCGCCCAGTTCTTTATAGTTGCCCAGCGCGGCGCGCACTGCCTGTTCGACTTCCGGGGAAAGGCCTTCCCCGAAATATTCGCGCGGGATACCGATCCGGATGCCGGAAAGGGGCATTTGCAGCAGGCGGGAAAAGTCTTCGGGTTCCTGTTTGAGGCTGGTGGAATCGCGGGAGTCAAATCCTGCCATGACTGTCAGGAGCATTGCGCAGTCTTCGGCTGTTTTGGCGATGGGGCCGCCCTGGTCCAGGGAGGAGGCATAGGCGATCATGCCATACCGGGAAACTCTGCCGTAAGTCGGTTTGATGCCGGTGACACCGCACAGGGCGGACGGCTGCCGGATGGAGCCGCCTGTATCGGTTGCCGTTGCAGCGGGCGTTAAGCGCGCGGCTGTTGCAGCGGCTGAGCCGCCGGAGGAGCCGCCGGGAACGGCGGTTTTGTCCCAGGGGTTTTTAACGGGGCCAAACCAGGAGTTTTCATTGGATGAACCCATCGCAAATTCATCGCAGTTGAGCTTGCCCAATGTCACCATGCCGGCTTCGCGGAGTTTTTCCACGACTGCCGCATCAAAGGGACTGGTGTAATTGGCCAGCATTTTTGAGGCGGCCGTGGAGCGCCAGCCGCGGGTGACAAAGATATCTTTGTGTGCAATGGGAATGCCGGTGAGTTTGCCTGCGTTGTTTCCGGCGAGTTTTTCATCGGCTGACCGGGCCTGGGCAAGGGTCAGTTCATCGTCAACATGCAGAAAGGCATTCAGGTCGCTTTGGCGGATGCGGCCGAGGAAAAGTTTTGCCAGCTCAACGGCGGAAATCTGTCTGGTGTGCAACAGCCCGGACAGTTCGGAAAGGGTTTTTGTGTGCATGGTTTATCAAATGCAAATGGGCGTTTGAAGAAAACGGCTTTGGGAAAAATTGCGGCAAAATCGGGTTATTCGATGACTTTGGGAACCAGATACAACCCGTTTTCCGCCGCAGGTGCGGATTGCTGGTATTCTTCGTGGCGGTCTGTTTCCGTGACAATGTCTTCACGCAGACGCAGGGAGATATCCTGGCGGAAGGCGGCGGCAGGATGGCTGAGCGGTTCAACGCCGGTTGTGTCGATGGCGCGCATTTTTTCAACAAGGGAAAAGATGTCGTTTAGCTGTTCCAGGTTTTTCTGAAGCTGTTCTTCAGGAATTTCCAGCTGGGCCAGTCTGGCTATGCCAAGGACATCGGATAACGTAAGATGTTTCATTTTCCTGATTTTTTGTTTGGCAAAACGGGGAAGTGCAGCGAACCGGCAAAAATTTTTTGCATAAAGCCGTATTCATCATGCCGCACTGCTGATTATCAGGCAAATTATAAGGTAGAATATCGCGTTTATGTTTGGTTCGTTTTCGAAGCTGCGGCATTTTACCTTTTGCCAGGCTTCGCTTGAGAGGTTTGTTTACAGGTTAACGCGCTTGTTTATGCGCATTGGGATCATTCATGTTTGGATTTTTACGCAGCTATTTTTCAAATGATCTGGCCATCGATCTGGGGACGGCAAACACACTGATCTATGTCAGGAATTCCGGTATTATTCTTGACGAGCCGTCGGTGGTGGCAATTCGTCAGGAGGGCGGCCCCAACGCAAAGAAAAACATTCAGGCTGTCGGCCACGAGGCCAAGCAGATGCTGGGCAAGGTGCCGGGCAATATTGAGGCTATCCGCCCTATGAAGGACGGGGTGATTGCCGATTTTACGGTAACCGAACAAATGCTCAAGCAGTTTATCCGGATGGTACATGATTCCAAGTTTTTCAAGCCTTCTCCCCGGATTATTATTTGTGTTCCCTGCGGTTCAACACAGGTGGAACGGCGCGCTATCCGGGAATCTGCCCTGGGTGCAGGCGCTTCCAAGGTTTACCTGATTGAGGAACCGATGGCTGCCGCTATTGGCGCCGGCCTGCCGGTTTCGGAAGCGACCGGTTCCATGGTGGTGGATATTGGCGGCGGCACGACGGAAGTGGGGATTATTTCCCTCGGCGGAATGGTTTACAAAGGCTCGGTTCGCGTCGGCGGCGACCGGTTTGACGAGGCGATTGTCAATTATATACGCCGCAATTACGGTATGCTGGTCGGCGAGCAGACGGCTGAAGCTATCAAGAAAAGCATTGGTTCAGCTTTCCCGGGAACGGAAGTCAAGGAAATGGAAGTCAAGGGCAGGAATCTTTCCGAAGGGATACCCCGTTCTTTTACCATTTCAAGCAATGAAATTCTGGAGGCATTAACTGATCCGCTTAACCAGATTGTTTCGGCTGTGAAAAACGCGCTGGAACAAACGCCGCCTGAATTGGGCGCCGATATTGCCGAAAAAGGTATGATGCTGACCGGCGGCGGCGCATTGCTGCATGATATTGACCGTTTGCTGATGGAAGAAACCGGGTTGCCTGTTCTGATTGGCGAAGATCCGCTGACTTGCGTGGTGCGGGGATGCGGTATTGCGCTGGAAAAGATTGACCAGCTGAGTTCCATTTTCTCATACGAATAATTGCCGGTATGCCAAGATTAACCCGAAGGGACGGCATATATCAGCTTGCCTTCACAGTTTTTGGCTGTGAAGGAGGGGATTTGTAGCCGGTCTTATCATGCAATATGCACCACCGCCCCTTTTCAAGCAAGGCGCGCCGGCTCGCGTCAGGGTGGCGGTTTATATTTTTATTGCCATTGTCATGCTGATGGTGGATTCCCGCCTCCATGCACTGGTGGAGGTTCGCCAGGCGATTGGTTTTGTGCTGTATCCTTTCCAGAAGGCGGCGATGATGCCGCGGGACGCGCTTTATGCTGCTGGCGATTATTTTGCGTCGCTGGCATCCCTCCAGGAAGAGGTAGGCGAGCTGCGCAGACGGGAACTGGAAAACGCGCAGATATTGCAGCAGGCAGAACAGCTGGCAACCGAAAACGCTCATCTCAGGCAGCTGCTCAGGCTAAATGAGCGGCTTCCTGTCAAATCTCTTCCGGCAGAGGTGCTTTACGATGCCAGGACATCTTATGCGCGCAGGGTGGTTCTTAACAAGGGTTCGACTGATGGCGTGATTCTGGGGCAGCCGGTGATTGATGAAAATGGTGTGATCGGGCAGGTTACGCGCGTGTTTTTGCATACGGCTGAAGTGACGCTGCTGACGGACAAGGATCAGGCTATTCCGGTTCAGGCGGCACGGACCGGAATACGCAGTATTGCCTACGGGCGGGGACAGGCCGGTTATCTTGAATTGCGCTTTATGGAGGCGAATGCAGATATCCAGCCAGGCGATGTGCTGGTGACATCGGGCATTGACGGCCTCTATCCGCCAGGATTGTCTGTGGGCAAGGTTATGGATATCAGCGACAGGGGGGCTGGCACGTTTAACCATATTGCCTGCCGCCCGCTGGCCGGGCTGGACAAAAGCCGTCAGGTGCTGGTTTTGATGCCGAGAGAGGTTATTGAACCGCCGCCGCCAGAGGAGGATGAGGAGCCTTCAGGCAAGGCGCGCCTCCAGGCGGATGTTGCGGCGGCCAGAAAGAAAGCGGGGATAAAATGAGCCGTCCCCAGCCTGCCAGAACGATTTTGCTTCCGGCCAGCCCGGTTTTTATTGCCTTTACGCTTTTTGCGGCGTTTATGCTGAATATTTTGCCCTGGGGGCAAATTGTCGGTATGCCTGATTTTGTAGCGCTTTGCCTCGTATTCTGGGGGGTGCATCAGCCCCGGCGGGTGGGGATGGGTACTGCCTTTTGCATGGGGCTTTTGATGGATGTCAATAACGCGACGCTTTTGGGCGAAAACGCATTGGCTTATGCCATTTTGTCGTATCTGGCGATTACGATTCACCGGCGGGTACTGTGGTTTCCGCTGCGAAAGCAGATATGGATGGTTTTGCCTTTACTGCTTTTGACGCAGCTGATACAGATGTTTGTGCAGTTTTTGATCAATGACCGCTTTTCCAGCTGGGCAAGCTTGCTGGGCAGTTGTGTCGCTGCTGCTTTGTGGCCGTTGTTGACGGTTGTTCTGCTGGCACCGCAGCGCAGGGCGATTGACAAGGATCTGGATCGTCCCCTGTGATGCCTGCCCCAAGGAAAACGGTGTCTGCACCTGATGATAAAAACGCTGATTATTTTCCGGCATGGCCAACCTGAACGATATTGATCGCGACCTCCATTCTTTTCGCTGGCGGCTGGCTGCCCTGCTGGTTCTGGTTCTGGTTTGCTTTTTTCTTCTGTTTATCCGTTTTTTCTGGCTCCAGGTTGTCCGTCATGACAATTTTGCAGCCCAGGCGGAGGAGAACCGCATCTCTGTTGTCCCGATTGTCCCCAACAGGGGGATTATCATGGATCGCAACGGAGTGCTTTTGGCTCGCAATTATTCTGCCTATACGCTGGAGGTAACGCCTTCGAAAATCAAGGGAAAGTTAAGCGAGGTTATTGACGAGCTGGCCAAGGTGGTGACGATAGAACCCCGCGACCGCAAGCGGTTTAAAAAACTGTGTGAGGAATCGAAACGGTTTGAAAGTATTCTTATCCGGAGCAGGCTGACTGATGAGGAAGTGGCCCGCTTTACGGTACAGCGGTATCGTTTTCCCGGAGTGGATATCCAGGCCAGGCTGTTCAGGCAATATCCTATGGGGAGTGTGGCTTCCCATGTGATTGGCTATATCGGCAGGATGAGCCAGAAGGATGTGGATAATCTGACGGAAGAGGATGAAGCCAATTACCGCGGCACCAATTATGTCGGCAAGGAGGGCATTGAGAAAAGCCACGAACGGGAGCTGCACGGTATAACCGGGTATGAGGAGATGGAGGTTTCTGCCGGCGGCAGGGCGATCAGAACCTTATCCAGCAGTCCGCCGGTTTCCGGCAATAATTTGTATTTGTCTATTGATATTGAGCTTCAGAAGGTGATTGAGGAGGCTTTTGGGGATCGGCGCGGCGCGCTGGTTGCCATTCAGCCAGAGACGGGGGAGATTCTGGCATATGTTTCCACGCCGACATTTGACCCGAATCTGTTTGTGGAAGGGATTGATCAGCAAAGCTGGGATGAGCTGAATAATTCTCCCGACCATCCCCTGATTAACCGCCCGTTAAGAGGCGCTTATCCGCCAGGTTCTACCTACAAGCCTTTTATGGCGCTGGCGGCGCTGGAGCTGGGCAAGCGGACGCCGGAGGCGGGTATTTCGGATCCGGGATACTTTTATTTCGGCAATCACCGTTTCCGCGATGACAAGCCAGGCGGGCATGGTTTTGTGGATATGTACAAGTCTATCGTGCATTCCTGCGATACGTATTATTATATTCTGGCCAATGAAATGGGCGTTGACACGATTCATGATTTCATGCGCCGGTTTGGTTTTGGCGAACTGACCGGCATTGATCTTGCTCATGAGCGGAAGGGGCTTTTGCCTTCCACCGAGTGGAAAAGAAATGCGTTCAAGACGCCGGAGCAGCAAAAGTGGTATGCCGGCGAGACGATTTCTTTGGGGATCGGGCAAGGCTATAATTCTTTTACGCCTTTGCAGCTGGCATATGCCACTGCCATGCTTGCCAATAACGGGAAAACGAAAAGGCCGCATCTGGTTCATGTTGTGGAAAATAGTGTGACACGGGAGAAGAGGCAGGTTGTTGCGGAGACGCGGGAGGTGGCGCTTAAGCAGGAAAATATTGATGTGGTCAAGCGCGCCATGACCGGTGTAACGAAGGAGGGCACGTCTGCCCGGATTTTTGCCGGCGCCGGTTATGAATCTGCCGGAAAAACGGGCACCGCCCAGGTGATTGGCATAAAGCAAAATGAGAAATATGTCGCCAGCAATATTGCGGAGCGGCATCGCGACCATGCGCTTTATATTGCTTTTGCACCGGCCGACAGGCCGACTATTGCCCTGGCGCTGATTGTGGAAAACGGCGGGTTCGGCGCTTCGGCCGCCGCGCCGATAGCCCGCAAGGCGCTGGATTATTATTTGCTGGGCAAGCGTCCCGCCAGAAAAGAGAAGGTTTATGTGCCTGAAGAGATTTCTGTTTCGGAGCAGGATGAAGCAGGAAAAGAAGAAACGGAGTTTGAGGATATGGTGCCGGCGGTGGGCAGGGAGGAGGAGTTATCCCCTGTTTCATCTGGCGAATCCGGCCACACAACGGATGCAGCACGGCACGCTTCGGAAATGGATGGACTGGCCCAATGAATATTCCTGACAAAAATACGATCATCCATTTTTTCAGGCGGCAGGTTGCCGTGCTGGATGGCCCGCTGGTACTGATTATGTTCCTGATTATTTCTACAGGGCTTATTACACTTTATTCTGCCGGGATTGATTTTCCGGGGCGTGTGGAAGACCAGCTGCGCAATATTATGCTTGGTTTTGCCGTTATGTGGATTGCAGCCAGTGTGCCCCAGCCGGTTCTGATGCGCTTTGTTGTCCCGTTATATACCGCCGGCGTGGCGCTGCTCCTGGCTGTGGCCATGTTTGGCCTAATCAGGAAAGGCGCCCGCCGGTGGCTCAATGTCGGGGTGATTATCCAGCCATCCGAGATTATGAAGATTGCTGTGCCGATGATGCTTGCCTGGTTTTTCCAGCGCCGTGAAGGCCGGCTTGGCTGGCGCGAATTTCTGGGCGCTTCGATTTTGCTTGGCATTCCTGCCGCGCTGATTATGAAGCAGCCTGATCTGGGGACGGCGCTTTTGGTTGTGGCTTCCGGTTTTTATGTCATTTTTCTGGCGGGACTGTCATGGAAAGCCATAGCGGGGCTGGTTTTTACCGCTGCCGCCAGCCTGCCTCTGGTGTGGTCTATGCTGCATGATTACCAGCGGCAGCGGGTGATGATGCTGATTGATCCCTCTTCCGACCCACTGGGAAAAGGGTTTCACATTATCCAGTCCATGATTGCTATTGGTTCCGGCGGGGTCACCGGCAAGGGCTGGCTGAAAGGAACGCAGGCTTATTTGCATTTTGTTCCGGAGAGGACGACGGACTTTATTTTTGCTGTTTATGCCGAGGAGTTTGGCCTGACAGGCAATGTGATTTTGCTGATTTTGTATCTGGCGCTGATTGTGCGCGGTATGACGATTACCATGCAGGCTTCTTCCCTGTTTTCGCGTTTGCTGGCAGGGGCGATTACCATGATGTTTTTTACCTATGCCTTTGTGAATATGGGTATGGTCAGCGGTATATTGCCGGTAGTGGGCGTGCCGCTTCCTTTCATGAGTTATGGCGGAACAGCGATGGTTACGCTGGGGCTGGGCGCGGGGATTTTGATGAGTGTGCAGCGAAACAGAAAGCTGGTGCAAACGTAAGGGGTTATGCCAGGGCAGCAGCAAAATGGGTGTTTGCACGAAGAGAATGAGATTTTATTTATGAATATCAGTGATGTGCCGCATTTGTGCGGGTTTGCAAGGACAGGCGGGGCGAGAAAACAGGTGCGTTCCCTTTGCTTTCTGGCTTTCTGGCTGGCGGCGGTTTCGCTGGTGATGACGGGGTGTTCAACGGTCCGCCAGCCTTCTGGGCGTTCTTCTGCCGGGGTTTCTTCCGGCACAGCTGCATCGGGCCTGCCCAAAGCCGGTTCCGGCCGGGGAGGTTATTACAAAGACGACGGCCCGATGGAATATACGCCGGAAGATCTCCAGAATACGCCGGATGCCATTCCCCGTGTGGAACCTTATGCCCGCGCGGCCAACCGGCCCTATACGGTGTTTGGCAAGACTTATGTGCCGGTGACTGACAACCGGCCTTACAAGGTAAGAGGAACGGGGAGCTGGTACGGCAAGAAGTTTCACGGCAACAAGACTTCTTCCGGGGAAATTTACGATATGTTCAAGATGACGGCTGCGCATCCTACGCTGCCTATTCCCTGCTATGCACGGGTGACCAATCTGGGGACGGGAAAGCAGGTGATTGTCAGGGTGAATGATCGCGGGCCGTTTCATTCTGACCGGATTATTGATCTTTCCTATACTGCCGCATTGAAACTGGATTATTTGCAAAAGGGCAGTGCATTACTGGAAGTTGAGCATCTTTTACCGGATGAGATTGAACGGATTAATCTGGCACGCTCGCAAAATCCGGTACCCGCAGCATCTGTTTCATCCCGGACAGCCGCTGCGCAAACGACTGCTTCTCCGGCTCCCCGGCCAGCCCCAGCGCCGGTTGTTGCGGCCGCAGCTGCCGGGACGGGAAATCCCTCAACAATAGTGGCTTATTATCTTCAGCTGGGCGCTTACCAGCAAATTGGCAATGCCAAGGCAACGCAGGCGGAGTATGTCTTAAACTGGGCGCATTTGCTGCCGGGCGTGGAGGTTGTGGCGGCAGATGATTATTACCGCCTGTTTGCCGGGCCTTTCACTTCGCAGGAAGCAGCGGATTATGCCGCGCAGCAGATCGGCGCGACGGGAAGCCGGCCGCTGGTGGTGAAGCGATAATGCTGCGGTCTTGTTATGAAAAAAGACAGCCTGTGAAAAAAAGCGCATGAATTTTCATGCGCTTTTTTGCTGGAACTGTCCGGAAAGATCAGTCGCCATACAGTTTTTGTTTCAGCTCGCGGCGCTGCTGTGCTTCCAGTGAAAGGGTTGCTGTCGGCCGTGCCAGCAGGCGGGCAATGCCGATAGGCTCGCCTGTTTCTTCACACCAGCCATAGTCGCCGGCATCAATGCTGGCCAGGGATTGCTGCACTTTTTTCAGCAGTTTGCGTTCACGGTCCCGGGTGCGCAATTCCAGCGCATGTTCTTCCTCAATGGTGGCACGGTCTGCCGGGTCAGGCACCAAAGGGGTGCCGCGGAGATTTTCCGTGGTTTTTCCGGCATTGCTGATGAGTTTGCTTTCCAGTTCTTTCAGCCGGTTTCTGAAAAATGCAAGCTGAGCCGGATTCATGTAATCCTTGTCGCCCATTTTCAGAATTTGTTCTTCAGTGAGGAGCGTATTGTCTGTTTTTTCCGGTGCTGCCTTTTTCGCTTTTGTATTCACGCTGACGGTTCCCTTCACTTGTAATAATCGGGGTTTAATTATAAACCGGGAAGCGGTGTTATCAGGCGGTATTGCACACCAGATTGCAATCTTTCGCAAGCCCGGTCTCAGGAGGAAATGATTTCAGTCATGCCTGGAGGGGGATTCCGCCCGGCTCTGCCGCTGTTTTCCCGTTTCCGGATGATAGCAAATGCGCAAGGCGCATTATCCGGCGGCAAACTTGCATTTGTCCAGGATTGTCCGGGCTGTAATCAATTCATGTTTTCTTCACTGGCAGACGGTTTTCCCTGGCGGCCCAGCGGGATGATGTTGACGAAGAATGAAACGAATACGCCGATCAGGGTATCGAGAATACGGTTGAACGCAAAATTGAATATGCTGAGATCTGTGCCGTGGGTAATGGTAACGCTCAAGAAGGCGATGCAGGTAATGTTGGTCAGCGCGCTTTTTCGCATGAAATCGGCCAGAAAAACCAGGGGGGCGATGGAGAAGAGTTTTTTCAGGTCGTTTCTTTTTTGCAGGATAGCGGAAAACCGGTTTTTTTTAACCGCTTCGGCAATGTACATCAGCGGCAGGATGCAGAGCGAGATAAGAAGATATTTCAGCGCAGGCAGCCGGAAAATGCTGAGTTCCCGGATGATGAAAAGGACGACCATGCCTGTCAGACCGCCGATTAACGTACCGATTGTCCGGTTCAGGCCAACGCGAAAGGTGCTTTTGATTTCCGGTTGCAGGCAAATAACTGACGCAATACCGGAATAAAACGGCACTCCCGTTCCAATATAAAAGAACTCATAAATCAGGCAGCAGATGAAGACGGACAGAGCCGCCTTCATAAACAGTTTTCCCATGAGCTGAAATGTGTAGTTTTGGCTACGCAGAAAAAAGGCTGCTGTAATTTTAGCTGAAAGGGGAAATCCCTGTAAAAAGTTTTCTTGCCGGATAGCGGCATTTGTCCGGTAGAATTTGGCGGTGTGTTATCGCTTTCCAGGGATCGGGCAGGCAAGGGATTTTTCCTGCCGCATAAACCGGCAGCAGCTTTTATACGGTTTTTTTCGGTGACAGTTTTTCCTGTTATCCATCCCCCAGGATTGCCTGCCATAGCCTGCGTTATGCCGGGCAAAAGGCAATGCCAGGGCCGTGTTGCCGTACCGCCGTTTATCCTGGTTTGGACATCCCAAAATAACCTTGCCACTTTCTGACAGCAAAAGAGGCAAGCCAAGCT
>JAMPAN010000001.1:451241-527065 GCA_023667225.1 Oxalobacter formigenes
GGGCTGTTTTGGGCAATTTTGGGGGTGATTTTGGCGGGGTTTGCCGGGGTGTTTTTTCCGGGTGAGGCTGGCTATTGGGATGCCAGCGGACGGGGGAGCCGTGCCGGCAGCATGATACGGGAAGCGGGAAAGCCGATTTTGCGGATAACAGCGGCTGCTATGCTGCCGGGAGGGGATGTTTTTTGAGGGGGAGCGGTTATTTCTTTTTGGCCCTGGGGTGGGCGGCGTCGTAGATGCGCGCCAGGTGCTGGAAATCCAGTGCTGTATATACCTGGGTTGAGGCAATGGAGGCATGTCCCATCATTTCCTGCACGGCTCTTAAGTCTCCTGAAGATTGCAGGATGTGGGAGGCGAAGGAATGGCGCAGCACGTGGGGGTGGACGTGCATGGGCAGCCCCAGTTTGTTGACGTGGGCATTCAGCCTTATCTGCACCATGCGCGGTGTCATGCGGCGGCCGCTCCGGTTGATAAAGAGGGCATGCTGCCCGTCTGGTTCTTCTTGCCGGACAAGCTGTTCTCTTTCCTGCAGCCAGGCGCGGATGGCTTCAACTGCCGGCAGGCCAACCGGGACGCGCCGTTTTTTGTTGCCTTTCCCGGTTACCATGATTTCCTGTTCTTCCAGGCAAATCCAGCCTGAGGAGGTATAGCCGTTTTCCTGGAAGGGACGGATATCCAGCCCGGTGAGTTCGGAGACGCGCAATCCGCTGGAATAGAGCAGCTCGAACATGGCGTGGTTGCACAGCAAGGCCAGGTGATCCTGCGGGGAAGGGGATTGTTCCTGCGGGGATGTTGCAACCAGTTGCACTGCATCGTCAACGGAAAGCGCCTTGGGCAGGATTTTTTTCTGGCGGGGCGCCCTGACGGTTTTTACCGGGTTTGCCGCCAATCCGGCCTGTTCGGCCAGCCATTGGTAAAATCCCCGCCAGGCGGAGAGTTTTCGGGCAATGGAGCGGGGGGTTAATCCTTCTGCGTGCAACCGGGATGCAAAATGGCGTATTTGGTGGTGCGTCAGTTTTTCCAGGGGGGTATCGCCTGCCATTTTATGGAGCTGTTCCAGGTCGCGCCGGTAGCTGCCGACTGTATGGCCGGACAGTTTGCGCTGCGCAGAGAGGTTTTCAAGGTAGGCCTGGATGGCTTCGCCGGCAGATGGAAAGGGCAGGCGGGGCATGGGTGTTATGCTATCAGGCAGGCGAGCGCTGCGCTGGCGGTTTGGGCCATTTCAGAGAGGAAATCTGTTGCCATGCCGTCGCGAAAGCGGGTTTCATCGGGGGAACCCAAAACGAGCAGTCCGAAGGTGCCGTTTTCTGTGCGCAAGGGGACAAGTGCGACAGAGGCAATGGAGGCGGATTCTTCCAGCCACCGGCTGGCTTCGTAATCGTTGTTTTTCCCGCAATAGGGCGCTTGCAGGCCCTGAGCGAAAATCCGGATGGATTCCGAAATGTCTTGTGTGAACCATTCTCCGGCATAGGTTTTGTCCAGGTTCCAGAGGCGGAGGGCCGCATGCGGGATGGTGAAAATGGATTGCAGTTCCGAAAGCAGGGTGCGGGGACGGTCTGCGCCGCCTTTTGCCTTGAGGATGGCGCGGGTCCATTTCTGGATATGACGCATGAGGGTGTCGTTGTCCCGTGCGATCCGGATAAGCTCGGCAATCCGGCGTTCCAGACCCTTGTTTTTTTCACGGATGATTTCAATCTGGCGGTCGTGCAGGGAAATGGTTTTGCCGATAACCGGGCTGACAAGGCGAATGCGGGAAAGCAGTTCTGCCTGCTCATTGAAAAATTCCGGGTTTTCCTGTAGCCAGGCTGCAATGGCGGCAGAATCAATGTCTTGTTTCATAATCGGATTACAATAAAACCAGGATTGGCAAGGAGGCATTTTACATGACATGCAAGGCGATGTGCCATTTTCAGGAAATGGGCAAGAGATGAGAATTTATGCTGTCGGCGATGTCCAGGGGTGTTTTGAACCGTTGCAGGCGTTGGTTAGGCGTATTGAGCGTGAGACGCCCGGCGCGCGTTACTGGCTGGCAGGCGACCTGGTGAACCGGGGGCCGCATTCGCTGGAAACGCTTCGCTTTGTCCGCAGCCTGGGCGAGCGGGCGGTGACGGTATTGGGCAACCATGATTTGCATCTTCTGGCGGTGGCTGCCGGTGCCCGCAAGCAGCAGGCTATGGATTCGCTGGATGCTGTCCTGAATGCGCCGGACAGCCGGGAGTTGATTGACTGGCTGCGCACCCGTCCGCTGGCGCATTATGAGGCGGGGCATCTTCTTGTTCATGCCGGTGTGCTGCCCCAGTGGCCGGCCAGCCAGGCGCTTTCTCTGGCAAAAGAGGTGGAGACGGTTCTGCAGGGCGAGGGATGGGCAGATTTTATGCGCGAAATATATGGCAACCAGCCTGACAGGTGGCAAGACGGCCTGTCAGGGGCAGAGCGTTTGCGCTGTATTGTCAACGGGCTGACCCGCCTGCGTTTTTGCAGCGAGGCAGGCCAAATGGATTTCAGGGCAAAAGGGGAGGTATCTGACGCGCCTGCCGGTATGGTTCCCTGGTTTGAGGTTGCCGCGCGCAGGACGGCAGGCAGCGATACGGTGGTGTTTGGGCACTGGTCGGCACTGGGCCTGCTGCTGCGCCGCGATTTGATTGGGCTGGATACGGGATGTGTCTGGGGAAGAAAGCTTACGGCTGTCAGGCTTGCCGATCGCGCTGTGTTTCAGGTGGATTATCAGGCGGGAGGTATGCAGGATGGGCCAGGAGCGCTGCCTTGATGGCGTCGTGCGCTTTTTGCGACAGTACCCGGCGCTGCATGCCGGCGGTTTCTATTGCCGGCAGGATAAGCAGTTCTGCCCGTATGGCGTCGGCTTTCAGCACACGCAGGATGTTGTCCCAGAGGGACAGTTTGGTTTCGGAATCAATCGCGTTGTGAAAGCGGTTGTGCCTGTCTATGTAGTGCAGCACGCAGGGCTGGACAGGGGAGCCGGTTTCAATGGCTGCCTCGAAAAGGTTGGGGTGGAAGGGAAGCAGCCGGCTTTGGCTGCCGCCTGATGTGCCTTCCGGGAAAAAGACAAAGTGTTCCCTGGCTTGCAGGCAGGTTACTAGGATGCGGAAGGTGTTGCGGAGATCGCGGGCATTGTCTCTTTTGAGGAAGACAGTGCCGGCACGGGCTGCGAGCCAGCCGATAACGGGCCAGGAGCGGATGGCATCTTTTGCGATGAAGCGGCTGGGCTGGGCGGTATTGATAAGAAAGATATCGAGCCAGGAAAGGTGGTTTGAGACAATCAGGGCGTTGGGGACAAGGAGGTGTTTGTTGACAACGGTGACTTCAATCCCGGCGGCTGAAAAGAGCTTGCGTGACCATGCCTGGATATAGGCACGGCGTTTTTCCCTGTTCCAGAACGGATAACGGAAGATGCCGGTCAATACAGCCGCTGCGGTGTGCAACACCATTTTCAAGGCACGCAAGTAAGTTTTCATATCAGTTTGCAGGCTGTTTTGCGGTATTTTCGTAGGCAATGCGGCCTTCTACAAGGGTCATGACAGTGCGGCCTGCCAGTTCTTTGCCCAAAAACGGCGTATGTTTGCCCTGGCTGGCGAACATGGCAGGCGCTACTGTCCATTTTTCGGCCGGGTTGAAAAGGCAGATATCTGCCGGACAGCCAGGGTTGAGCCTGCCGCAGGGAAGTTTTAGGATGCTTGCCGGATCGCTGGTGATTTTGGCGATGGCTTTTGCCAGGGCGCCGGGCGCGTTTTTTGCATGTTCATGCGCCCATTCCAGCGCCAGGGGAAGCAACAGTTCCAGGCCGGTCGCTCCCGGCGTGGCTTCGCCGAACGGCAGGATTTTTTCGTCATCATCAACCGGTGTGTGGTCGGAGCAAACGGCGTCAATTGTGCCATCCAGCAGTCCTTCGGAGATGGCGTCGCGGTCTGCGCGGGAGCGGAATGGCGGCAGCATCCGGGTATGGGGATCGAAGAAGTCAATGTCGTCTTCTGTCAGATGGAGGTGGTGGATGCCGACATCGCAGGTTACCGGCAATCCCTCTTTTTTTGCCGCGCGGACAAGGGCGATGCCTCTGGCTGTTGAAAGCCTGCAAAGGTGGAGGCGGACGCCTGTCTGACGAACCAGCTCAAACAGGGTGTAAAGGGAGATGGTTTCCGCAATGGCGGGGATGCCGGAAAGCCCCAGCCTTGCCGCTACCGGCCCGGCATGGGCAATGCCTGAGCGGCCAAGCCAGGCATCCTGGGGACTGAGCCAGACGCAATAATCATAGGTTTTGGCGTATTGCATGGCGCACATCAGCATTTCTGTATCACGGACGGGTTCTGCTGCCTGTGAAAAGCCGATGCAGCCGGATTCGGTTAATTCGGTCATTTCTGTCAAGGCTTCGCCTTTCAGGCCGACTGTCAGTGCGCCGAGCGGATAGACATGGGCCTGGCAGAGGGACCGGGCGCGGTATTTCAGCATTTCAACCAGGCCGGGTTCATCCAGAACAGGATCGGTATCCGGGGGACAGACCAGGCTGGTTATGCCTCCCTGTACGGCGGCCTGCATTTCGGATTCGAGCGTGGCTTTGTATTCGTATCCGGGTTCGCGCAGGCGGGCTGACAGGTCAACGAGGCCGGGGCATATCACCAGGTTTTTTGCATCAATGGCGCGATCCGGCGTGAAACCTGGGCGGCATGGCCCCGGTTCGGCAACGGCCAGTATGCGGCCTTCGGCAATGTAAATATCTTTCCGGCTGTCGATGCCGTTGGCCGGGTCAATCAGGCGGCCGTTTTGAATGTACAGTTTCATAGGGAAGGTATCCTTGGTCTTCGCATCTGCGGCAAGGTGTTGCAAGGGGGATTATCCATTGCCGGCCAGGATGCTCATGACGGCCATCCGGACGGCGATGCCGTAGGTCACCTGGGAAAGGATGACCGCCTGCGGGCAGCTTGCCACTGCCGAATCAATTTCCACCCCTCGGTTCATCGGCCCAGGGTGCATGACGATTGCATCGGGTTTTGCCAGCGCCAGCCGTTCCAGCGTAAGGCCGTAATTTTTGAAAAATTCCTGTGCAGAGGGCAGGAGGGCACCGTTCATGCGTTCATTTTGCAGCCGCAGCATAATGATGACGTCTGCGCCCTTCAGGCCTGCCGCCATATCGGCATACAGGCGGACGCCCATGTCTTCCATGCTTTGGGCGACAAGTGTCCGGGGGCCGATAACGCGAACGTCCGGCACGCCCAGTATTTTCAGCGCGTGAATATCGGAGCGGGCAACCCGGCTGTGCAGCACATCGCCCACAATGGCGACAGTCAGGCCGGAGAAGTCTTTTTTATAATGACGGATGGTGAACATGTCCAGCAGGCCCTGCGTGGGATGGGCATGGCGTCCGTCCCCGGCATTGACAACGTGGATATGGTGCAGCCGGGCTTCTTTCAGGTGCCTTGCAATCAGGAAGGGCGCGCCGGATTGGGCGTGCCTGACGACAAACATGTCGGCGTGCATGGCGGCCAGGTTATCAATGGTGTCCAGCAGTGATTCCCCTTTGCTGGTGCTGGAGGCGTTGATGTTCAGGTTGATAACATCGGCAGAGAGGCGTTTGGCAGCAATTTCGAAGGTGGTGCGCGTCCGGGTGGAGTTTTCAAAGAAGAGGTTGAAAACGCTTTTCCCCCGCATGAGCGGCACTTTTTTGACTTCCCTGTCCGAGATGCTCAGGAAAGAGGAAGCGGTATCCAGGATGTGGGCAAGGATGTCTTTGGGCAATCCTTCCAGGGTGAGCAGATGCTGCAATTCGCCGTGATGGTTTAGCTGGGGATTAGGCATGTTCCACCGTCAGAGAAAAAGTATGGTCGTTGGCACGGTGCAGTTCAAGCACCTGGTTCCTGGAGAGGGATACGGCTGCGGCCACGAAATCTGCCGCAATGGGCAATTCCCTGTCTCCTCTGTCGATTAAGGCGGCAAGCAGGATTTTTGCCGGGCGGCCGTAATCGAACAGTTCGTTGATGGCCGCCCGTGTCGTGCGGCCAGTGTAGAGCACATCATCGATCAGCAGGATTGTGGCGTTTTCAACGCCAAAAGGGATTTGCGTGGGTTTGACTGTGGCAGGCAGGCCTTTTCTGGCGTAGTCGTCCCGGTAAAAGGAGACATCGATAAAGCCGGGCGGCGTGGGCAAATGCAGGTCTTTTGCCATGCGTTCTGCTATCCAGGCGCCGCCGGAACGGATGCCGACCAGCGCGAGGCCGGGCATTTCTGCCAGGCGGGCCTGTATTTGCGCCAGGAGCGTCTGATAGAGCGCTTCTGCGTTGAGGTTGTCAGGAGATAGATTCATCGAAATATTGTTGCAAAATAAGCGCGGCGGCATGGGCATCATCCGCCTGGCCCGGTTTAACATGCAAAATACATGAGGAATAACGTTCGTCAACCAGCACTGTATCCATACCAAAGCGGCCATGCAACTGGTTGGCAAAGCGTTTGCAGCGCCGGGTCATTTCATGCGCGGTTCCATCGGCATGAAACGGCAGCCCGACAACCAGCCTCAGCGGTTTCCATTCTTTCAGCACAGCAGCTATGGCGCCAAAGCGCCCGGCATTGGATTCCTCATGGATAACGGCCAGGGGCCGGGCGGTTTTTAAAAGCGTATTGCCGACTGCCATCCCGATCCGCCTGATGCCGAAATCAAAAGCCAGTATAACCCCCTCCGCGTCCGGATGGGGGAGTTTTTCCGGTGCAGACGAATTAAGCATGACCGCTTTCCGCTACCAGCATGAGCGGATCAATTCCCAGAAGCCTGATAGCAGCCGCATAGCGGTCTGCTATGGGCAGGTCGAAAATAACATGCGGGTCGGCAGCGACGGTCAGCCAGCCGTTTTTCCCGATTTCCTGTTCAAGCTGCCCCGGATTCCAGCCGGCATAGCCGATGCTGATGAGCACCCGGCGCAATCCTTCGCCTGACGCAACGGCCTCAAGCACATCGCGCGATGTGGTAAAGGCAATATCATCGCTGATGCGCAGGGTGGATGAAAAATTGCCTTCCGGGGAATGCAGCACGAAGCCTCGGTCGTCCTGAACAGGGCCGCCAAACATGACGGGCTGCCCCATCAGGGCGTGTATTTCGAGTTTCATATCCAGGCGCTGCAAGAGGCTGTCAATGGTAATGTCTGTGGGCTTGTTGATGACGATGCCCAGTGCGCCGCGCTCGTTATGTTCGCACAGATAGACTACCGTGCCGCCGAATACCGGATCATCCATGGACGGCATGGCAATCAGGAAATGGTTGGATAGATTCATGGCCTTCCCGTTTCAGGTTGCAGGTGGCAAAAAACAGCCGGATCCGGCGTAAAAATTTATTTCTTTCATTGTATCAGTGTTGCCGCCGGTTCACTGCATCCGGTTATGCTGCTGTGTTTTTAAGAGGGCAGATGAGCCGTTTTTCTTTCCTGAAGAGGGGGAAAGCCATGTAAAATAGCAGGGATTGAACGGCTGTTTTGCCCGTTTTCCCTAAAATGCAGGGTTATTTTTTTTCATTGCAGACGATATGAGTATCAAATCTGACAGGTGGATCCGGCAAATGGCCGAAGAACACGGCATGATTGAGCCGTTTGAAAAATCGCAGATCCGGGAGCTGGACGGCCAGCGGATTGTTTCTTACGGGTTGTCTTCCTACGGTTATGATATCCGGTGTGCCGATGAATTCAAGGTTTTTACCAATGTTTACAGCACGACTGTTGATCCCAAGCATTTTGACGAGAAGTCGTTTGTGGATATTAAAGACGATGTCTGCATTATTCCGCCCAATTCTTTCGCGCTGGCGCGCACTGTCGAGTATTTCCGCATTCCGCGCAATGTGCTGACGATTTGCCTGGGAAAATCGACTTATGCCCGCTGCGGCATTATTGTAAATGTGACGCCGTTTGAGCCGGAGTGGGAAGGGTATGTGACACTGGAGTTTTCCAATACAACGCCGCTGCCGGCAAAGATTTATGCCTGGGAAGGCTGCGCGCAGGTATTGTTTCTGGAAAGCGATGAAGTATGCGAGACTTCCTACCGGGACCGCGGCGGGAAGTATCAAAAGCAAGTGGGCGTGACGCTGCCAAAAACCTGATTGGCTGTTCTGCCTTTTGTGTTGAGGCGAAAAGAGGCTGGCATGGCCGGTTTTCTCCGTGAAGGTGACTTATGCTGATTCTCTATTTGCGCAGGCTTACCGGGCTGCACCGCAGCCTGAAGGCTGATATCCACCTCGGTTTGTCGCTGGCGTTTATCGGCGGCGCGATCAATGTGGGCGGATTTGTGGTTGTTTACCAATATACTTCCCATATGACCGGGATTGTTTCTTCTATTGCCGACGGGATTGTGCTGGGTGATTTGCGGTTTGCGCTGGCAGCGCTGGGCTCGCTGCTTTGTTTTACCCTGGGGGCAGCGTGTACTGAGCTGATGGTGAACTGGGCGCGCGGCCGCCGCTTGCGAAGCGAGTATGCGCTTCCTCTGGTTTTTGAGGCTGTGCTGCTTTTGATCTTCGGTTTTGCCGGGCCGGAACTCCATGAGTATATGGGGCTGTTTGTTTCCTGCACGGTGATGCTGCTGTGTTTCATGATGGGGCTGCAAAACGCCATTATTACGCGTATTTCCAATGCGGTTATCCGGACGACGCATGTGACGGGGATTGTGACAGATATCGGTATTGAATTTGGCAAGATGCTTTTCTGGAACCGGGGTATTGGCAAGGAAGATGAAATTTATGTCCGCGCGAACCGGGGCAAGCTGGTTTTGCTGGTGAATCTGCTTGTTATGTTTTTTCTGGGCGGGGTTGCCGGTGTGTTCTGCTTTCAGCGGATAGGTTATCTGACAACGGTGTTTCTGGCGGCGATTTTGCTTCTTTTGGCTATTGTGCCGGTTGTTGATGATTTCCGCATACGATGGAAAAGGAGGGGGCATTTCTGATTATGACGGGAATGCACGCCGGTTCTGCTATGTTGCCGGACCGAAAAAACGATGCCTTGCCCGGCAGCCGGGCTGCTTTTGTGTGGCCGCTTCGCGTCTATATTGAAGATACGGATATGGGCGGTGTGGTGTTTTATGCCAATTATCTGAAATTTTTTGAGCGGGCCAGAACGGAGTGGCTGCGCAGCCTGGGGGTAACGCAGCAGGCGCTTATGGATGATTATGCGCTGGTTTTTGTTGTTGGCCGGATGACGGTTGACTATGTTAAACCGGCCAGGCTGGATGACCAGCTCAATATTACGGTGGAAACGGAACGCCTGGGCCGCGCATCTGTCCATTTTTTACAGCAGGCATGGCGCGGCGATACGCTGCTTGCCAGCACCCGGATACAGATTGTTGCAGTTTCATTGCCACAGATGCGGCCGGTTGCGATACCATCCGATATTCTGGCGAAAATGAAAAACAGCCTGAATCCTGATTCTTTGCCAACTGCCTGACGTCTGATATGACCGCTACGCCTGATCTTTCTTTTGTTTCGCTTATTGCCAATGCTTCCCTGCTTGTCCAGCTGGTGATGGCGCTTTTGCTTGCTGTTTCTGTCATGAGCTGGACGTATATTTTCCGCAAGATGTTTGCTATCCGGAATGCGCGTACCCAGACGGAAGCGTTTGAAGGCGCTTTCTGGTCGGGCGGCAACCTGAAGAGCCTTTATGACCGGGCGGGCGGCAATAGCCGGACCGGTGCGCTGGAGCGCATTTTTTATGCCGGGATGAATGAATATATGAAAGGCAAATCCAGCGCGGCTCTGTCGGGAACGGATATGGCAGCGCTTCTTGACGGCGCGCGCAGGGCCATGCGGGCGGCTTACCAGCGCGAGATGGATAACCTGGAATCCCATTTGTCTTTCCTGGCGTCGGTGGGTTCTGTTTCGCCTTATGTGGGGTTGTTTGGCACGGTCTGGGGGATTATGAATGCCTTTCGGGGCCTGGCCAATGTGCAGCAGGCTACGCTGGCATCGGTTGCGCCCGGTATTGCGGAAGCGCTGGTCGCAACGGCTATCGGGCTGTTTGCCGCTATTCCTGCTGTGCTGGCCTATAACCGTTATTCGCATGAAGTGGACCGGCTGGCTATCCGCTTCGAGAGTTTTATTGAGGAGTTTTCCAATATTCTCCAAAGGCAGTCCAAATAAGCGAGGCAGGCCATGTCATACCAGATTTCAGGGCCGGGTTCCCTGCGGGGCGGCCGCAAAAGCAAGCTTAAGTCCGACATGAATGTCGTTCCCTATATTGATGTGATGCTGGTGCTGCTGGTGATTTTTATGGTGGTGTCACCAATGACTGCGCCGGGATCCATTAATTTGCCTTCGGCTGAGCAGACTGCCCAGCCGCCTTCCAGTTATATTCATATCCTGCTCAGGCCGGATTTGCCGGCCGAGGTTGGTATCCGGCATGAGGGAAAGGCAGACGGCCCTAATGAATCTGTACCGGATCATGCGGCGCTGATGGCAAGGCTGCGCGCCTTTCATGCCAGTTACCCTGACTATGCTATCCTGATTTCGGGTGACAAGGATATTCGTTATGAAGAGGTTGTCAGAACGATATCGGATGCCCGGAAAATGGGCATAAAGCGGGTTGGGCTGGCAGCCCGTTAGGCAGGGCAGAATTGATGAGCGGCCAGGGATTGCCTGTTATACCCCCTGAATCAAAGACAAAACAGTCTCTGGTTCTGGCCCTGTTTGTCCATGCGGCGCTGGTGGCGTTTTTGTGGGTAGGCGTGAGCTGGCAGACAGAAGGCGGCAGCCAGGCTGAAGCCGAGGTCTGGGATATTGCGGTCAGGGAAGCGGCGCCGGAGGCAAATGCGCCGCCGGAGGCGGAAACGATTGAGGAGGAGAGCGCGCAGCAGGCGCTGCCGGAATCGGCCGAACCGCCGCAGGCGCAGCCAAAGATCCCGCCGGATATTGCGCTTAAGGCGGAGGAAAAGAAGAAGGAAGAAAAACAGAAGGAAGAAGCCAAGCGCCAGGAGGCGCCTGCGCAGCAATTGAAGCAGGCGGAAGCGAAGAAGAAAGAAGCGCAGGCAGCGAAGGAAAGGCAGCTTAAACTGGCCGACCAGAAAAAAGCGGACGCTATTCTGGAGCAGGAGGCCAGACGGCTTGCCGCCAAAAGCGGGACTGGCGGAAGCGGCACGGCGGCTTATTCTACAGGCAGCGCGGGGGCGGATGCGGGCTATACCCAAAAGGTGAGCGCCCGGATTAAATCGAATACGCTTTTTAATGTGCCTGCCGGCTTGAATGGCAATCCGCCTGTTGAGTATGATGTGGAACTGCTGCCGGACGGTTCTATCAAAGGAATGAAAAAACGCAGGGCGTCCGGTGTGCCCGGTTTTGACGAGGCGGTTCGCCGGGCGATTGAGAAATCGGCACCTTTCCCGCCCAGCCAGGCGGGCAAGGTGCCGTCAAGGTTTGAAGTTTCCCATAAACCGAAAGGTTAGATTATGCAGATGAAGGCAGGCTGTTTGCGGCGCTTTTTTTATCTATGGGGCGCTTTCCTGTTGCTGGCGTCACAGGCATGGGGGCAGGATGCAGTGCGCATTGAGATTGCAGGCGTGGGGGCGCGGCAGATTCCGGTTGCTGTCGCCGGGTTTCCGGGGGAATCTGCTGCCGGGCAGAAGCTTTCGGCCATTATCCGGGCGGATCTGGAACGAAGCGGCCTGTTTAATATTGTTGATACGCCTGAGATGCTTGCCGAGGATGCCAGTGTGAATTATCAGGACTGGCGGGCAAAGGGGGTTGAATCACTGGCCGCAGGCAGTGTTAAACGGACTGAAAACGGCCGTTATGAAGTCAGGTATGCCTTATATGATATGGCGGCCAGGAAGCCGGTTTCTTCCCTTTCGCTGGGGTCGCCAGGCAAGGCGCTGCGTCTTTCAGCGCATAAGGTTGCCGATGATATTTATGAGAAGCTGACAGGGGAAAAGGGGGTTTTTTCCACCCGTATTGCCTATATCACCAAATCGGGAAAGGCTTACCAGCTTGAGGTTGCCGATGCAGACGGGGAAAACCGGCAGGTTGCCTTGCGTTCCAATGAACCGGTTATTTCCCCTGCCTGGTCTCCTGACGGGAAGAGGATAGCCTATGTTTCGTTTGAGGCCAAGAAACCGGTTGTTTATGTGCAGGATCTGGTTACGCGGAAACGGACGGTGATTGCGAATTACAAGGGGAGCAATTCGGCCCCTGCCTGGTCTCCTGACGGTTCTTCCCTTGCGGTGGCGCTTTCCCGCGACGGCCTGACGCAAATATATTGGGTCAGTGCAGATGGCAAGGGGCTGCGCAGGCTGACCAAAACCAGTTCCATCAATACGGAGCCGCAATTTTCACCGGACGGGCAGTTTATTTATTTTACGAGCGACCGGAGCGGTTCGCCCCAGATATACCGGATGGGGATTAACGGGGATCATGTTCAGCGTGTAACTTTCTCCGGCGGCTACAATATCAGCCCGCGGGTTGCGCCTGATGGCCGGCATCTCGCCTATATATCAAGGCGGGAGGGAAAATTTCAGGTATATTTGCTTGATCTGGCCAATAACCAGGAGCTGCGGTTGTCTGATACTTCGCGGGATGAATCCCCCAGTTTTGCGCCCAATGGCAAATATATTATGTATGCAACGGAAAAGGGCAGGCAGGGCATGCTTTCGGTTGTTTCGGCAGACGGGCATATCAGGCAGAATATTTCCATGCAGGCCAGCGATATCCGCGAGCCGGCATGGGGACCATATATGAAATAATTTTTTGGGAGGAATGCGTATGGACAAGCTGAAAAAATTGCTGGTTGTTTTTTCGGCAGCTGTTTTTCTGGCAGCCTGTGAGTCTTCGGTCAAGCTGGATGAGGATATTGAGCCGCAAACTGATTCAAGGACGGTTTCCACGGTTGATACCGGCTCGACGGATCCTTTGAATGATCCCGACGGGGAACTGGCCAGGCGCAGTGTTTATTTTGATTTTGACAGTTATGCCGTCAAGGATGAATACCAGCCGCTGTTGAATGCTCATGCCCGCTATCTGAACAAGAACAGGGATCGCCATATTCTTATTCAGGGCAATACGGACGAGCGCGGCGGCCGGGAATATAATCTGGCGCTGGGACAGAAACGCTCGGAGGCTGTGCGCAAGGTGCTGCTGCTCCTGGGTGTGGATGACAACCAGATGGAGGCAGTTTCGTTTGGCAAGGAAAAACCAAAGGCTGCAGGGAATGACGAGGCTGCCTGGGCTGAAAACCGCCGGGCTGATATTGTTTATCAGTAAGCGATGAAAACGGCCGTTTTTTTATTTTCGCTGACGGCTGCCTGCCTGGTTTCCTGGCAGGCACAGGCGGCGCTTTTTGAGGATGCCGATGCGCGGCGTTCTATCCTGGATTTGCGGGCAAAGGTTAATGAGAAGGCGGATAAATCTGCCCTTCTTGAGCTTTCCCGGCAAAATGAGGCGTTAAGGCAGGATGTGGACAGGCTGCACGGGCAGGTTGAAGTGTTGATGAACGAGCTTTCTGTATTGCAGCAAAAGCAGAAAGATTTTTATCTGGATCTGGATGGCCGCCTGGGGCAATTTGAACCCCGGCAGGTGACGGTGGATGGCAAAAGCGCTGTGGTACAGCCAGAGGAAAGGAAGGCGTTTGACAAGGCGGAAGCTGCTTTTCAGGCAGGCCATTACAAGGAAGCGGCTTCTGCATACGGGGCTTTTTTGAAACGCTATCCCAAATCAGGGCTGGCTGTTTTGGCGCAGCATGGGCTTGGCAATGCTTTGTATCTGCTCAAGGATTACAAGGGTGCTTTGTCTGCCCATGCGGTTTTGGTGAAACGTTATCCGGAAAGCGCGAAAGCACCGGAAGCGATGCTCAGCATGGCCAGCAGCCATCTTGGGCTGAAGGATCTCTGGGCGGCAAAAAAGACTTTGCGTACCCTGATGGAAAAATATCCGGATTCCGAAGCGGCCGCCGAGGCCGGAGAACGCCTGAAAACGATGCAGTAAGCTGTTGTTACCCCCAAAAAAAGGGAGAGGTTTTCTCTCCCTTTTTTTGCCTTGCAGCGGTGTCAGGCTGTCTGGCGCAGGCTGCCTGAGGGGTAACCGGCTTTCGGCAGGCTGCCGGGATGGATGGCGGGAAGAACGGTATTTTCCTCTATGGCTATCCGGTTTTTATCACGGGAGCGCCTGGAGCCTGGCAGCCGTCTTAAGCTGCGCAGGGCCTGAATATCCCTGATTTCGATGGTTTTCTGGTCAACACTGATCCAGCCGATATCATGGAGGGCGGAGAGCGTCCGGCTGACGGTTTCCAGCGTCAACCCGATATAGCTGCCGATTTCATGCCGGGTCATGCGCAGGTTGAAAATGCGGTTGGAGTATCCCATTTGGGCAAACCGGTCTGAAAGCGATACCAGAAAACGGGCGACTCTGCCTTCTGCGCTTAATGAACCCAGCATGGAGATCATGCTTTGTTCGCGAACCAGCTCGCGGCTCATGACGCTGTACATGGCTTGTTCCAGTTCGGGATAGAGGCGGATCAGGGCGGTGAGTTTTTTGAAGGGGATCAGTATCAGATCGCAGGCGGAAAGCGCTACGGCTTCGGAAGGATAGTATTTTGAATGGATGCCGTCCACGCCAAGAAGATCGGATTTCATGGGAAAGCTGAGAATCTGCTCATTACCCAGTTCATCAATCAGCACGGTTTTCAAAAAACCGGAATTAACGACATAGAGCATTTCAAACGGCTGGCCGATCATATGAATACGCTGCCCGGTTTTGAACTGAACGTGCTGGAAAAGTGTTTCTTCGCTGATTATTGAAGAGCCGGGGGAAAGCTGGATGTGAAGCAGGCCGCAGATTTCTTTCAGGCTGGACCACAGTTTTCCGTTTTTTTGCCGGCCTGCTTCCAGGGAAACGGATTTTAACAGATTGGCAGAGATCTCATTTGATTTTTTTGAAAGCATTATTTCACATCCTCCAGTTTATTGAATTAACAGGTTTCATGACCATTTTGTTCCAAAACTCCAGGAGTCATGATGTTTGAATTATGTCAATTTTTAAAATAGGTTGATATCGGTATTGGCTGAATATGCCTGTAGGAAAAACACAAAAAGTTTGTAGGAAGATTCTTAATGGTATCAATATGCTTTTTATCAGCAGGGAGGATTTTGAAGTAAATCAAATTTATTCTGAATCAGCTGTAAAAGAACGTAAACGTTTTCGGCTGCGCAGGGATTTTTCCCGCTAAAAGGGATGGATTAAGTGGAACCGGGTATTTTTACCCCCCCCAGGCTGTGGAAGCGCCGGTTTTCCGCCAGGAACTTTTCATGAAGCACCTTCTCCAAGCTGACGTGGTTTTGAAAGTGTTTTTAACCTGGCTGTCTCTTTTCGGGAAAAAGAATCCGTAAAGGACTGCATTATGTAAAAAGGGGAATGACTATGCGTTCAGAATCAAGAAGTCAGGCAAACGCAAGCAAGACGCCGGCGAAACGCGGGTTTGCCGCAATGTCCAAGGAACGGCAACGGGAAATTTCCAGTATGGGCGGACGTGCCGCCCATGCACAGGGGAAGGCCCATGTGTTTACTTCTGAAGAAGCGCGCCTTGCAGGCCAGAAGGGAGGGAGTGCTGTCAGCCAGAACCGTGCCCATATGGCCGCTATCGGACGCAAGGGCGGCGAGAACAGCCGTTCGGGAAAATCCCGGAAAAACGGATAGCGTTGACAGGAGACGCAGCGTTTTTTCCTGAAGCAGGAAAGCGGCGTTGTGATAAGGAATGTCCCGCAAGGCGGCATTCCTTTTTATTTTGCCTGAAAAGGGCGCAAAAAAAGGTCAGATGAAGTGATCCAGCAGCAGGGTTTGCCCGATAGCGGCTTTTTTTAGCGAGGCAGCAGGCAGGTTTTTTCTTTCCCAGAGGGATTGCAGATGTTGCGGCGGCTCATCCAGCGGCTCGTCTGAGAGTTTGAATGTTCCCCAGTGCATAGGGACAAGGTTTTTTGCGCCGAGCTGGCGCATGGCGGCGATTGCTTCTTCCGGGTTGATATGCTGGGGGTTCATGAACCAGCGCGGCGCATAGGCACCGATGGGCAGCAAGGCGGCATGGAGGGGGCCGGTGCGCCGGCCGATTTCGGCAAAGCCGTTGAACCATCCGGTATCGCCGGCGTGATAGAGGCGCAGGCCGTCTTTTTCCAGCACGAATCCTCCCCACCAGCTGGTATTGCCGTCTGCCAGGCCGCGGCGGCTCCAGTGTTGGGCTGGCACGAAGGTGATGGTGGTGCCGGCTATTTCTTCTTTTTGCCACCACCGGGTTTCCCTCACACGCTTAAAGCCGCGCCGGGAAAACCAGGTTCCCAGCCCCTGCGGGACGATATAAAGCGGTTCCGGCCCCAGTTTTTTGAGCGTGGGCGCATCCATGTGGTCGCGATGGTTGTGTGTGATGAGCACCAGATCGATTTTTGGCAGGGCGGGCCAAGCCAGGCCAGGCGGGCAGTTTCTTTCTATCCATCCTATTTTTTGCGAAAGCACCGGATCAATCAGGATGTTTTTCCCGGCGAGCTGGACAAGAAAGGAAGCATGTCCTATCCAGGTCAGCGTATCCCTGCCTTTTTTCAGCAGGCTGCCGTCATTGTAAACAAAAGGAACCGGCACGCCGGAAGCAGGAGATTTCGGGCGCTTTTCCCTGTGCAGGCCCAGCATCCATTGCAGGGTGCGGGCAAGGCCGGGATGGGAAAAGGTGCTGTCCGGATTGGTAAAGCGCATACGCAAATATGCCGGTAAAGGTGTTTTATTGGCTTATTTTACTCCCGGCAGCGTGGTTGTTTTCCGGAAAGCGGTGTTGATTCCTGTTGCTTTTCACCTGGCTTTCTTTATAATCCGGTTTCTCTGGTGCCCGCGGATGTGTTTGATTCGCGGTTAAACGGGAAACACGGCGCCGGATTTTCCGGCCAACGTGTGCTGCCCCCGCAACGGTAAGCAAGTGTCTTTGACGGTTTGTTCTATTACGCCACTGTGCAGTTTTGCATGGGAAGGCAGGACAGATTTTCCTTTTGTTTTTCTGTGGAAGACTTGCAGCCCGGATACCGGCCAGATACAGGTGACGTAGCAGGAACGGGCGGTTCCGGAAACCTTTTTCCCTTTGTGCAGAGGGATTTGTTTTTCGTATCAGGGCAGTTCCTCACGTTGTTCAAATGAAGCCTGCGGGGACGCAGGTATTGCATTTTCGAGGAGTGTCTTTATGTTTTTATTTTTGCCGGTATCGAAGCCGGCGCGTCTTTTTTGTTCCCTTGCTGCCTGTTTTGCCGTGCCTGCTCTGGCACAGTCTGTTTCTGATGGGGGGGATTTGATTCCTGTTGTGGTGACGGCTTCGCGTATTCTCCAGCCCCAGAAGGAAGCGCTTCCCTCCACCACAGTGATTACGCGGGAGATGATCAAAAACCGGCAGGCAACGGATGTGCCTGAATTGCTGCAAAGCGAGGCAGGCATCAATATTGCGCGAAACGGCGGGGCTGGCAAGACGACTTCGGTTTTTATGCGGGGGGCAGAGTCCAGGCATGTATTGATTTTGCTGGACGGCGTGCCGCTGCGCGATTCAACAGGAACTGGAACTCCTGTTGAACTTCAGCATATTCTGCCAGAGCAGATTGAACGGATTGAAGTGGTGCGGGGCAATGTTTCCGCTATTTACGGTTCCGGCGCGATAGGCGGCGTGATCCAGATTTTTACCAGGCAGGGGCAAGGCAAGCCCGGCGTCAGCCTGACTGCGGAGGCAGGGACAGACAATACGACCCGGCTTAGCGCCAGTTTTTCCGGCAAGCAGGAGGAAATCAAGTATATGCTTGGCGTAACGCGCTTCAAGACGGACGGTTATTCGGTGATGAACCGGCACCAGTATCCGAATGAAAATACGGATGACGACGGCACGCGCGATGTGAGTATCAATGCCGCGATTTCCCGCGAATGGGGACCGGGCAATGAATTTGGCGCACGGCTTTATGCTTTTGATGCCAAGTCTGACTATGACGGGGGGGGAAGTCCTGACAGTCAGATGTGGGGGACATCAAGGGAATGGACAGCGGCGGTTTTCAGCAAGAACCGGTTTACTGCCGACTGGGATTCGACGGTGACGCTCTCGCAGACGGAAATAGAGCGAAAAGCTTATTCAAAAGGTAGCATCTATGGCGATTTTCCCAGCCAATTCAAGAGTTATACATCCCTTGCCCAATGGCAGAACCAGCTGGCGCTTTCGCCTGACTGGATAGCCACTGCCGGCGTGGATGTGGCCAGGGAGAAGGCGAATATTGGCGCGCCTGCCAAGGTTTCCCGGACGAACCACAGCCTGTATGCCGGGGTGAACGGCCGGATGGGAGACCATTCGCTTCAGGTAAACGCGCGGTATGACCATGTGGAGGAATCCGGTTCGGATACGACCGGTTATCTGGGGTACGGGTATGACCTGACTTCGTCCTGGAAGCTGATTGCCAGCGCTTCGACTGCTTTTTTGGCGCCTACCCTGTATCAGGTTTATGACTCTTCTTCCGGAAACCGGTCTCTGGAGGCGGAAAGGTCGCGTTCCTATGAGGCGGGCTTGCAGTATGCACGCGGCAGCACACTGGTGCGCGCTACTTTCTTTGACACGCATACCCGCGATATGATTGACTGGGTTCAAACAGGTGTGGATAGTTTTGGATACGGGATCGGCCAGTATTTCAATGTGCGCCGGGTCAAGAACAAGGGGTTTGAGCTGAATGGGCAAACGCAGCTGGCCGGGCTGGATATACGGGGCAACCTGACGCTCCAGGATCCGGAAAACCGCGATACCGGCAAGCAGCTTGACCGGCGCGCGAAGAAGACGGCTTCGCTGGATGTTTCCAAAACGCTGGGGGCCTGGTTTTTTGGGGGAGACATGCACTATGAGGAGCATCGCCCGGATTCGTATGGTTCCCGGCGGCTGCCTTCCTATGCGGTTTTCAACGTGAATGCGCGTTACCAGGTCAGCAAGGAGTTTTCGGTTTTTGCCCGCATTGAGAACTTGTTTGACAAGGATTACCAGACGGCCTACGGTTACGATATGCCGGATCGCGGGTTCTTTGCCGGCGTCAACTGGAAGATGTAGTGTGACTGAAAAGAGGGTGTAAGGCTGGAGCAGGCAGGAAAAACGGGAGAGTGTGCGTTTCGGCAGGGCGGTTATGCCGGCATATTGCTTGTGCTGGCGCTGCTGGCTGTTTTGTGTGTGCTGTTTTCCTGCCTGGCCGGGCCGGCAGGCGTGGCGTGGGATGCCTTGCCTGATGCCTTTGCCGAATGCCTGCGCGGGGAGCCGCTTTCTTTTACGGCAGCGATACTCCAGCTTCGTTTGCAGCGGGTTGCTGCGGCTTTTTGGACGGGGGCTTCATTGGCCCTGGCCGGTGTGATGATGCAGGCGCTGCTGCGCAATCCGCTGGCAGACCCTTATGTGCTGGGTGTTTCCGGCGGTGCTTCTGTGGGGGTGCTGCTGGCGCTGTTGTTGGGCGCTGCGGCCTGGATGGCGGATGCGGCTGCTTTTTGCGGGGCGGTTTGTGTGGCTCTTTTGCTTTACTGGCTGGTTCGCCGGGAGTGGGGCGGGGAAACGGAAGCAGGCGGCATGGCGCGGCTTTTGCTGACGGGCGTGATTGTGGCTTTCGGCTGCGGGGCGCTGGTGACGCTTTTGTTTTCGGTTGCGCCTGACGGCTATTTGCGGGGCATGGTTTTCTGGCTGGCGGGCGACCTGGAAGGGGCGCGCCTGAACTGGCTTTCTGTTTGGGCTTTGCCGGCGGTGTTTGCCGGTATGCTCAGGCTGGCGCGTTCGGTGAATCTGCTGGCGCTGTATGCCGGGGAAGCGGCGGCGCTGGGGGTGAATGTGGGCGGCGTGAGGCGCTTTCTTTTTGGCGGCGGCGCGCTCCTGACGGCTTGCGCGGTTGCCAATGCCGGTAATCTGGGTTTTGTTGGCCTGGTGGTGCCGCATTTTTGCCGCAGGCTGTTCGGGCCGGATCATCGTTTGCTGCTGCCGGCTTCCCTGTTTTCCGGCGGTATTTTTCTGGTTTTGGCTGATACAGCGGCGCGTACGGTGGTATCGCCTCGCCAGCTGCCTGTGGGTGCGGTGATGGCCTTGATTGGCGTGCCGGTTTTTCTTTGGCAGTTATCCCGTTTCAGGGACGGCCAGGATGCTGCAAATTAGCGGACTGGGGCTTTCTGCCGGAGGCAGGCGGCTGCTTGCCGGGCTGGATTGCACGGTTTTGCCGGGAGAATGCTGGGTGGTGTTTGGCAGCAACGGGGCTGGCAAGACAACGCTGATGCGGACGCTGGCCGGATTGCGTGAGCCGGATGAGGGGGAGGTGCGCCTGAAGGGGCAACCGCTTGCTGACTGGGACAGGCTGGCGCTGGCGAGAGAACGCGCTTTTCTTTCACAAACAAGGCGGGATGCTTTTTCGTACCGCGTCCGGCAGGTGGTGATGGCCGGGCGTTACCCTTATCATGCGCGTCGTTACCGGGAATCGGAAGCGGAGCGTTTTTTTACGCAGGAGGCTATGCGGCAGATGGATATTCTTTCGCTGGAAGATCGCGATATCCGCACGTTATCGGGCGGGGAGCGCCAGCGGGTGGCGCTTGCCGCGATTCTTGCGCAGGATACGCCGCTTCTATTGCTGGACGAGCCGGCCAATATGCTGGATTTGCCGCATCAGGCCGCTTTGATGCGGCTGGTGGGCCGGTTATGCCGGGAAGAGGGGAAAAGTGTGGTGATGGTACTGCATGACCTTAACCTGGCGGCCAGGACGGCTACCCATGCCCTGTTGATGGGGCAAGGGGGAAAGTGGCAGGCCGGGGCAGTATCGGAGGTGATGCAGGCGGAGCCGCTTTCTGCCTGTTTCGGGTATCCTGTTACCCTGTTTCACCATGAAGGACGCACGGTTTATATTCCGGTATAGGTGAAAAGAGTCAGAATGAAGAAGTTTGTGCTGGCACTGGCGTTTTGTTTTTCTGCGGCCTGGGCCGATACGACAGGGGTGACGGATGATGCTGGGCGCCTGGTGACGCTTTCTTTTCCGGCCAGGCGGATTATTTCTGCTGCGCCGCATATTACCGAGCTGCTTTATGAGGCCGGGGGCGGCGGGCATATTGCCGGGGTGACGGGGTTTAGCGATTTTCCTCCAGAGGCGCGTATGCTTCCGATGGTGGGAAATGACCGGCAGATCAGTGTGGAGCGGGTGCTGGCGTTAAAGCCGGATTTGCTGATTGCCTGGCGCGGCGGCAACCCGGTCCGCCAGATTGACTCGTTGCAGCGGATGGGGATTCCGGTTTTTTACAGCAATCCAAAGCGGATGGAGGATATTCCGGCGACGCTGGAACGGTTTGGCACGCTGGTGGGGCAGGAGGCAAGGGGAAGGGAAAAGGCGCGTTTGTGGCGCTTACGCCTGGCTCAGTTGAAGAAACAGTATGCAAAACGGGAAAAGCTCAGGGTGTTTTACCAGGTTTCGGAAAGGCCGCTTTATACGTTGAACGGCTCACATATTGTCAGCGAGGTTATCCGGATTTGCGGGGGCGAGAATGTTTTTTCGGATTTGCCGGTGCTTGCGCCCCGTATCAGCATGGAGGCGGTGCTGGAAAAAGATCCGGATGTGATTTTTATTTCCGGCAGCGGCGGCCCTGCTGGCGGCGGGTTCTGGCGCCGCTTTGGTATGATGGCGGCGGTCAGGCAGGATAATCTTTTCGAGGTGGAAGCCGATTTGATGGACAGGCCGGGCCCCCGGCTGATTGAGGGGGCGGAGGCGTTGTGCAAGAAGATGGATGAGGCGCGCCAGAGGCGGCGCGCCCGGTAGGCCGGTGTTTTTCTATTTGCCGGGAACGGTGCAGACAAAATTGAAAAAGTTTTCGCCGATTGTTTCAGGAACGACTTTCTGGAAGCGGATATCTTCTATTTTGCCAGAGAAGGTCATGAGGGATTCTCCTTCGCCTTTTGGCCGGGAATAGAGGATCTGGGTAGCCCTGCCGAAACGTTTTTTCTGGCAGTCAAAGAAGAAGAGGGAACGATCGGAAATAAAGCTGAATTTTGTGCCGGGCGCGCGGGCGGGGACGGAATAGTTGAAGATGCTTTCTGCCGTTTTGTATTTGCCGACTTTCCCTATGGAGTTGGTATCAACATAGATTTCTTCATTGTCGGAGGCAATGACAAATTGCCAGTTTTCTTCCGCACAGGCATTCAGGGAAAAAAAGGCGAACAGCAACAGTGCAGCGGTTTTTTTCATACCGTTTCCTCCACAGTCTATATTTCCAGGTTGTCAATTAACCGCGTTGTGCCGAGCCGGGCGGCGGCCAGGACAACGAGCGGTTTTTTTTCGGCAATATCGTCTGCTGCCGGCGGCTGAAGGTCGGCGCGTTTCCTGACGGAGACGTAGTCCGGAACCCAGCCTCGCCGGGAGAGGTTATCCATAGCGTGTTTTTCCAGTTTTGGGATGTCGGGGTATCCGCTATACACCTGTTCGGCAACGTGCTGAAGCGTCTGGTAAAGGAAGGGGGCTTCCTTGCGTTCTTCAGCAGAAAGGTACATGTTGCGGGAAGACAGGGCAAGCCCGTCTTCGGCACGGAAGGTTTCCGCTCCCAGGATTTCTACCGGCAGGGCAAATTGCCGGCACATGCTGCGGACGATCATGAGCTGCTGATAGTCTTTTTTGCCGAAAACGGCAATTTTTGGGTTGATGCTGGAAAAGAGTTTCAGCACAACGGTTGTGACGCCGTTAAAAAAGCCGGGCCGGAATTTGCCTTCGAGCACATTGCCCAGATTGGCGGGCGGCTGAACCCGGAATTCCTGCGGTTCGGGATACATGTCTTTTTCTGTGGGCGCAAAAAGAACATAGACGCCTTCTTTTTCCAGTTTTTCCACATCCGCGCGGAAGGTGCGCGGGTATTGGTCAAAGTCTTCGCCGGGGCCAAATTGCAGGCGGTTCACGAAAATGGAGGCCACTACCGGATCACCGTGTTTTTTTGCCAAACGTATCAGGGAGAGGTGGCCTTCGTGCAGGTTGCCCATGGTAGCGACATAAGCGGTGCGCAACTGACCGTGCAACTGGTTTCTCAACTCTTCAATAGTGGTAACAATTTTCATGATTTAAGCCGCCATGCGGAAAGCATCGAAAAAACGCCATTTTATGATGAAACCGCTCATCTATGCAGCCTCTTTTGAAAAAGCGGCTTATTGGGCTGCGCGCAGACGGATGTAAATCGGGGCGAAAGGTTCTGCCTGGGTGATTTCGACCAGGGATTCTCTGGCCAGTTCCAGAAGTGCCAGAAAGTGGACGACAACGACAGCTACGCCTTCCGATGCGTCAAACAGTTCGTGAAATTCAATAAAATTGCCGGCTTGCAGGCTCCTGAGGATGGCGGACATATGTTCCCGCACGGACAGTTCCTGTTTGCCAACGGTATGGCTGCTTTTCAGTTTGCTTCGGCGGATGATGCCGGCGATCGCCTGGCGCAGGTCTTCAGGAGAGACATCCGGCCAGCGCGGCGCGGTATCCAGGGGAACAGGCAGGCAGGGTGTGAAAAAATCCCTTCCGAGCAGAGGCAGGCTTTCCAGTTTGCCTGCCGCTGTTTTGATTCGCTCATATTCCAGCAGGCGTCTGACCAGTTCTGCCCGCGGATCTTCCGGTTCTTCCTCGTCTCCATTTTTGACGGCGGGCAGCAGCATACGGGATTTGATTTCCACGAGCGCCGCAGCCATGAGCAGGTATTCGGCGGCCAGTTCCAGCTTGCGTTGGCGGATTTGCTCTACATAGGCCAGATATTGTACGGTGAGCTGGGACATGGGGATATCCAGGATGTTGAAGTTTTGCCGCCGGATGAGATAAAGGAGAAGGTCTAGCGGGCCTTCAAAGGCATCCAGGAAGATTTCCAGTGCATCGGGGGGGATGTACAGATCTGCCGGCAATTCCAGGAGGGTTTCGCCGTATAGCCTGGCAAGGGGAACCGGCCCGGCTTGCAACGGGCCGGATACCGGGCTTTTTTCAGGGAACGCCGGGTTTGCCGCTGTCATTTTCCTGTTTTTGATGCAGGAAGCGGATTGCCGGCATGGCAGAAGCTGTCTGTCTCTTCCGCATCAAAAGGGCTGCGGTTCCACAGGCGTTTCATGCCGGTTTCTTTTTGGACAGACAGCGCCGGGTTTTCTTTGATCAGCCCGGATAGCAGGGTATCCAGATCGGAGCGGTATCTGGGCTGCCGCCAGAAAAAGAGGATATCCATTGGTTTTTGTTGTTCCTGTCCGGCTGTCAGCGTATTTTCATGCCGGGTTTTGCGCCGGGCCACGGGTGCAGGATGTAGATGCCGGAATCGGACGGATCGGAGGCGGCCAGCACCATGCCTTCGGAAATGCCGAATTTCATTTTTCTTGGCGCGAGGTTGGCTACCATGACGGTCAGTTTGCCGACCAGTTCTTCCGGCCGGTATGCTTTCCGGATGCCGGCAAAGACATTTCTGGGGCGGGCTTCCCCTATATCAAGGGAAAGCCGAAGCAGTTTATCGGCTCCTTCAACCAGGCTGCATTCCAGGATTTTGGCAATGCGCAGGTCGATTTTTGCAAATTCGTTAATGGTGATTTCCGGCGCGATTGGTTCAATGGCCGGCGCTGTTTTTTCTTCCGGAGGCAAGACGGCTGGCGGCGGCTCAAGCAGGGCATCCATCATTTTTTCATCTACGCGCTGCATCAGGTGTTCGTAAGGGTGGATGGTGTGGCCGTTTTCCATAGGAGCGCCGATATCCGCCCATTGCATGGGAGGCAGGTTCAGGAATTTTTCCACTTTCTCTGCCAGGGCCGGCAAAACCGGCTTCAGGTAAATGGTGAGGATGCGGAAGGCTTCCAGCAGGCGGCCGCATACTTCATGCAGCAAGGGCGCCTGTTCGGGAGATTTGGCCAGCACCCAGGGCTTGAGTTCATCTGCATGGGCATTGACCAGGTCGGCATAGCGCATGATGTGCCTGAGTGCGCGGCTGTATTCACGGGCATCGTAAAGCGCGGCGATTTCACCGGCTCCCGAACGGAGTTCTTCCAGCAGCGGATGGACAGCGCCATTGCTGCCTGAATGGATACGGCCGCCGAATTTCTTGGTGATGAATCCGGCTGCCCGGCTGGCGATGTTGACGTATTTTCCGATGAGGTCGGCATTGACCCGCGCCATGAAATCTTCTGCCGCAAAGTCCACATCTTCAACATGGGCGTTTAGTTTGGCGGCAATGTAGTATCGCAGCCATTCGGGATTCATGCCGATATCCAGGTAACGGGCAGGCGAAATGCCGGTTCCGCGGGATTTGGACATTTTTTCCCCGGAAACGGTGATGAAACCGTGTACGAAGACGCTGTCTGGCACTTTCCGGCCGGAAAAGTGCAACATGGCGGGCCAAAAGAGGGTATGGAAGTAAATGATGTCCTTGCCGATGAAGTGGTACTGTTCGGTTTTTGGATCTGCCATGAAGGCATCAAAATCTTTGCCGATCCGGCTGAAGTAATCTTTCAGAGAGGCAAGGTATCCGACCGGCGCATCCAGCCAGACGTAAAAGTATTTTCCAGGAGCATCAGGAATTTCGATGCCGAAATAGGGCGCGTCGCGGCTGATATCCCAGTCGGACAGGCCGCTTTCTTCGCCGTTTTTTCCTTCCAGCCATTCTTTGGCCTTGTTGGCGACTTCCGGCTGGAGGCGGGGACGGCCATTGACGCTGCCCAGTATCCATTCACGCAAAAAGGCAACGCATTGCGGGTCGGACAAACGGAAGAAGAAGTGCTCTGAGGTTTTCAGTACCGGCGTGGTGCCGCTCAGGATGGAATAAGGCGCTTTCAGGTCTGTCGGCGCATAAACGGAGCTGCATATTTCGCATGAATCGCCGTTTTGGTCTTTTGCGCCGCATTTGGGACATTCTCCCTTGATATAGCGGTCCGGCAGAAACATTTTTTTGACCGGGTCAAAAAATTGCTCAATGGTTTTGCTCTCAATGAGCCCTTTTGCTTTCAGTTTCCGGTAGATTTCGTGTGAGAGCGCGTGATTGGCCGGACTGTCTGTCGAATCCCAGTTGTCAAAACGGATGTGGAAGCCGTCCAGCGGTTTTTTTCGGCTGGCCGCAATTTCCCGGACAAATTCCTGCGGGGTTTTGCCTGCTTTTTCTGCGGCAATCATGATTGGCGCGCCATGCACGTCATCAGCACAGACGAAATGTACTTCGCGCTGTTTGCCGTTATCGGCCTGCATTCGCTGGAAACGAACCCAGATATCGGCCTGGATATATTCCATGATATGACCGATATGGAAGGGGGCATTGGCGTAGGGAAGCGCAGTGGTGACAAACAGTTTTCTTGACATGGCAGTTGGTAAAAACAGGGTGACAGAACAGGGAAAGCTAAAGGATAGGGCTTTGTAGTATCTTTGGCAATTGCGTTAGACTGACTTTTTGCCAAGCGGAGGAAAAATGGACATTACAACCGAGGCTGTCAGCCGTGTTCTTTCAACGGTGATTGACGGAGATACCGGCCTGGACTGGGTTTCTTCCCGGTTGGTAAAACAGATTCATGCGGAAGAAAACCATGTTTCTGTGTTGATCGGGCTGCCGTATCCGGCAAAAAGCCGGTGGGAAGCGATAAGGGCGCAGATTACCGGTGCACTGCGGAATTTGCCCGGTATAGGCGATATCCGCGTGGAGGTGACGTCCGATATCCATGCGCACGCTGTGCAGGGCGTCCTGAAGCCGTTGCCTGCGGTTAAGAATATGATTGCCGTTGCTTCGGGAAAAGGCGGTGTCGGCAAATCAACTGTGGCGGCCAACCTTGCACTGGCGTTGTCGGCAGAAGGTGCGGCGGCGGGTATTTTGGATGCGGATGTGCATGGCCCCTCATTGCCTGTTCTGTTTGGGGAAACAGCACGGCCGCAGTCGCCGGACGGGAAGACGTTTGATCCGTTGGAAAAATATGGTGTCCAGTTTATGTCTGTCGGGCTGATGATTGATCCGGAAGAACCGGTTATCTGGCGTGCGCCGGTGGCGACGCAGACGCTTTTGCAGCTTCTGGAGAAAACCAACTGGCGTGGCCTGGATTACCTGATTCTTGATTTGCCGCCAGGAACGGGAGATATTCCCTTAACGCTTGCCCAACGTGTGCCGCTGACCGGCGCGGTGATTGTGACAACGCCGCAGGATGTGGCGCTTTCCGATGCGCAGAAAGGGCTGGCCATGTTCGAGAAGCTCCATATTCCTGTTTTGGGTATTGTGGAAAATATGAGTTTGCATATTTGTTCTTGCTGCGGCCATGCCGAACCGGTTTTCGGGGAAGGCGGCGCTGAAAAGCTGGGCATCCGGCACGGGGTGGATGTGCTGGGCAGGCTGCCGCTTCGGATGTCGGTTTGCGAGCAGGGCGACGAGGGAACGCCGCCGGTTATCATTGAGCCGGATGGCGCGGTTTCACGCGTTTTTTTGCAAATTGCGCGCCGCCTGGGTATGAAGATTTCGCAATTGCCCAAAGACGGCAAGGGGAAATTTCCCGGAATAGCAGTGGAAAGGATGTAGCCTTTATGCAGCAGCTGTGCCGAAGGCTTCCTCAAGGCTTAATATGCGGCCGGCTTCTGTTGCATCATATCCGCCCAGCTGGTTGACGTGTTTTTTGAAGTCGGGGTTTTGCATGATAGTCAGCACGTCGTTTAGAGAGGGGTATTTTTCCCATGTGTTTTTACACAGTGCAAAGAAGTAGCGTTCCTGCATGAGCGGTACAAAATCCAGCCCGAACTGGCGGGCCGCGGTTTCTACGCCAAAACCGACATCGGCCATGCCGCTGGCAATGTAGGCAGCAACGGCGGCATGGGTAAATTCGGCGGTTTCAAAGCCGTTGATGTCGTGACAGGAAATATGGTTTTCTTCCAGCAGGCGTTCCAGCGCGCGCCGTGTGCCCGAACCGGTCTGCCGGTTGACAAACCGGATGCCAGGTTTTGCAATGTCTTCAAGCCGGCGGATTTTTTTTGGGTTGCCCGGCGCGACGAACAGGCCCTGCTTCAAATAAGCCAGATGAATCAGCTGGTGCCGGTTCGGGCAAAGATATTGCATGAACAGACGGACGGTTTCTGTTTCAAAGGAGCCGACCGGCACATGGAATCCGGCAAACTCGCACTCTTTTTGCGAGAGGGCGGCAATGGATTCCAGGCTGTTTAAATAGCGCAGTTCAACAGATAAACCGGCGGCATTGATCTGTTCCATCAGCGCGGCGACGGCAAAACCGTGGCTGGCATAAAGCCGCAAAGGATGGACTCTGTCCGAGATGCTTCGTTCCAGTTCCCGCTCCAGTTCGGAGGACAGGCTTGCCAGGGTGGGGGAAAGCCTGGCAGCAATGCGCCGGTCTGCCCACAGCAGGGTTGTGCCCAGCCGGGTGAGGGTGGCTCCGCGGCCGCGGTGTTTTGAAAGCAGCGGCGCACCGAAAATGTTTTCCGCCTCGCGCAATAATCCCCAGGCATGGCGGTATGAAAGCCCGATGGTTTGTGCAGCTTTCAGAATGGCGCCTTCCGAGTGGATTAAGGTCAGCAGCCGCAGCAGCAAGGCGGTATCCATAGAAGGATTGCCGCCAAAGGCAATGCGCCAGTGCGGTTCGATCGAAACTTTATACATAACGTATTTTAACCCGAAGCGGAAAAAATTATGCAAAAAATTGCCTATAGATGATAAAAAAATGCGGTGTTATCATGCTGTGTCAAAAAGCATTTTTTATGACTGAAAAAAGTTTTTTTATGACATGCGTTTTGCATGTTGTCCTTAAGTATTTGGAATATCTATAAAGATATTTTTGTTTTTTAATCCTAGGAGAGTAATAGTATGGCTGGCTTAAAATTCCTAAATAAGGAATATACTGTTGCAGGGGAGGGATTCAACCGCTGGCTGGTGCCGACGTCAGCGTTGATGATCCACCTGTGCGTGGGTATGGGCTATGGTATGTCCGTGTTCTGGTTGCCGATGTCCCGTCTGGTCGGCGTGAGCCAGGGGCTTGGCAAGGCACTGGAATGCCCCGCTGACTCAAGCATATTTTCACAGCTTTTCACGACAAGCTGCGACTGGAAAGTGATTATGTGCGCGGTCATTTTCAGTATTTTGTTCTTCATGCTGGGTACCACGACCGCTATTTTGGGTAACTGGCTTGAACATGTCGGCCCCCGCAAATGCGGTCTGGCATCCTGCGTCTGCTTCTGCTTTTTCTTCTTTATGCTGTCTGTAGCGACCTATACCCACCAGTTGTGGATTGCCTGGCTTTCCGCAATTATTGGCGGTATTGGCCTTGGACTGGGCTATATCACGCCGGTTTCAACGCTGATCAAGTGGTTCCCTGACCGGGTTGGCATGGCAACCGGTATGGCTGTGGGCGGTTTCGGCGGCGGCGCAATGGTTGGCGCTCCCCTGGCACAGAAGCTGATCGGCTTTTTCGGCTCCTCCACTTCTGTCGGCCTGTGGCAGGCTTTCTTCGTGATGGCCTGCATTTATACGGTCATGATGCTTCTGGGCTGCTTCACTATCCGGGTCGCTCCATCAGGCTATAAACCGGCAGGCTGGGAACCGAAACATACCGGCAATATGGTTGACGACGGCCACGGCGGTCTGGTTGAGGCTTCCTCATTTAATGTTTCTACCAGCAAGGCTGTCCGGACTCCCCAGTTCTGGTTCTGCTGGTTCATGCTCTTTTTGAACATTGCTGCCGGTATCGGTGTGCTGGCAATGGCTTCCCCGCTTCTCCAGGAGGTGTTTGCCGGTAACCTTATTGGTATGCCGGGCGTACCGTTTGACCAGCTGGATGATGCGCAAAAAGGCCAGGTTGCCATGGTGGCTGCGGGCTTTACCGGTCTGCTTTCCCTGTTTAACATCGGCGGCCGTGTTGTCTGGGCTTCGCTTTCCGATAAACTGGGCCGCAAAACGGTTTACTTCATTTACTCCATCGTTGGCTGCGTCCTGTATGCTGCCATCCCGACGCTGGCTTCTTCGCTGAACCTGGTTGCGTTCCTGTGCGCCGTTTGTATCTGTATTTCGTTCTATGGCGGCGGCTTCTCTACGATTCCGGCTTACCTGGCTGACCTGTTCGGCACCCAGTTTGTGGGCGCTATCCACGGCCGCCTGCTGACGGCATGGTCAACCGCCGGCCTGGTTTCTCCGGTGCTTGTCAACGTTATCCGCGACATGCAGTTAAATGCCGGTGTTCCCAAGGCTCAGGCTTATGCTGTCGTCCTGTATATCATGGCTTGCTTCCTGGCTGTTGAAACCATTTTCGTTGTCCTGGTTCGTCCGGTCAACAGCAAGTACTACATGACGGAAGAGGAAGTGAAGGCTGTCAAGGCTGAACTGGAAGACAAGATTCAGGCTGCACAGGCTTCCGGCGTTATTCCTCCGGCAAAACCGACTTCTGTCGGCACTCTGATCATTTGCTGGCTGATTGTTGGTATTCCGCTGATTTGGGGTATCTATCAGGTGGTTCTGCAAACAGGCAAGATGTTTGCGTAAGGTAGTACCATAGCCTGAAAAGCAGGATAAGGATGGCCGCATAGAGAAATCTATGCGGCCATTTTTTTGCCGGAAGCGGGCAGGGCTGGCTTTGGTGGCTGCCGAGACAGTTCAAGAAATGCTGCGGCCGCGGTAAAATATGCTTTTTCATTTTTCCTGGTTGCAGCATGACAGTCCGAACCCGTTTTGCCCCCAGCCCGACCGGTTTTCTTCATCTGGGCGGCGCGCGCACTGCGCTTTTTTCATGGGCCTATGCCCGCCATTTTGGCGGCGAGTTTGTTCTCAGGATTGAAGATACGGATGTAGAACGCTCTACACCGGAAGCAGTGCAGGCTATTCTGGATGCGATGGAATGGCTTGGGCTGGATTATGACGAGGGACCTTTTTACCAGATGCGCCGGATGGATCGGTATCGGGAAGTGATTGCGCAGATGCTGGAAGATGGTTCTGCCTATTACTGCTATGCCTCGCCGGAGGAGCTGGAAGCTATGCGGGAGAGGCAGCGTGCCGCAGGCGAGCATCCCCGCTATGACGGCACCTGGCGTCCTGAACCCGGCAAGGTGCTGCCGCCTGTTCCCGCAGGCAGAAAGCCGGTTGTTCGTTTCAGGAATCCGACAGAGGGCAGCGTGACATGGAATGACCTGGTCAAGGGGACGATTACTATTTCCAACCGGGAACTGGATGACCTGATTATTGCCCGCCAGGACGGGACGCCAACCTATAATTTTTGCGTGGTGGTGGACGACTGGGATATGCGCATTACCCATGTGATACGGGGGGATGACCATGTGAATAATACGCCGCGCCAGATCAATATTCTGAAAGCACTGGGCGCACCGTTGCCGTTTTATGCCCATGTGCCCATGATTTTGGGAGATGACGGCGAGAAACTTTCCAAGCGGCATGGCGCGGTGTCGGTGATGGAATATCCGGCGCAGGGCTTTTTATCGGATGCCATGCTTAATTATCTGGCACGGCTGGGCTGGAGTCATGGGGATGACGAGATTTTTTCTGCAAAACAGTTTTGCCAGTGGTTTGATTTTGACCACATGTCCCGCTCTGCCGCCCAGTTTAATCCGGAAAAACTGAAGTGGCTGAATAACTATTATATCCGGCAGGCAGACAATGCCAGACTGGCTGAGATGATTTTGCCGAGGATGGCGGATATGGGCGCGCGGATGGAAAATGCGCCGGATTTGCAGGAGGTGGCCGCGCTGTTGAAGGAACGTGCCCATACGCTTCATGAGCTGGCTGATACGGCGATGCTGTTTTACCGGGAACCGCACCCTGATCCGGCATTGATGCAGAAACATTTGGGAGAGGCTTCCCGTGCGGCTTTGCAGGATTTTGCCGGAAAATGTGAAACGGTTGCGTGGGACAGGGCTGCTGTCTCGGCGATGACGAAGGAGGTTCTTGCCGCGCACAAGCTGAAGATGCCGCAGCTTGCGATGCCGTTACGGCTGATTTTAACGGGTGAGCTGCATACGCCTTCGATTGACGCCGTGGTGGTGCTGTTTGGAAGGGAGAGGGTGTTGTCGCGCTTATCGGCTTATCTTGCCTGAAAACAGCGCATGAATGGGTGATAAACCGAAAATGTTGCATTGAAGGGAAAATGGCGGACATAAAATTTACCCATATTTTTAATATTCTGTTATAATTATTGCTTTCTTACGGGGGTATAGCTCAGCTGGGAGAGCGCTTGCATGGCATGCAAGAGGTCAGCGGTTCGATCCCGCTTACCTCCACCAGCCTGATTCAGGTTGGCTGAAACGGGAAAGCAGTGTCTCCATCGTCTAATGGTTAGGACACCACCCTTTCACGGTGGGAATAGGGGTTCGACTCCCCTTGGAGATGCCAGATTTTCTGACAGAATTTTCTTTGGAAGAGGCAGTGTCTCCATCGTCTAATGGTTAGGACACCACCCTTTCACGGTGGGAATAGGGGTTCGACTCCCCTTGGAGATGCCAATATTATCCAGGGTAACAGGTCTTGCGATTTTGTATTGCAGGGCCTGTTTGTTTTACGGCATGTGATAATCAGGTGCTCTGTTTGTTTTCAGCCGGCAGTCTCTAATACAATACAGCCCTTGGGGGTTCTGTTTTGATCATGTCTTATCCTGAAAAAAAGGTTTTTTCCCAGCTTTTACCGGCCAGCCAGCGTCTGGTTTTTCTGGCAACGGAAAGCAGCCGGGCGGCCAGCCGGCCTGAATACCGCTTCTGGCAAAAGCAGCTTGAGGGATCGGTTTTGAGATTGCTTGAGACGAAAAAGCAGGAGAAACTGGATTCGGCTGTTGCGTACCTTTATCAGGCTGATCCGGGCGCATATGAGGTGTTGCTGGAGACGGTGGAAGCATTAAGCGAATCCTGCTTTGTCCAGCGGGAAGGGACAGAGCGTGAGGTGCTTTTGATGGTTGCGCCGGTTTTGGCATGGACCCGTTTTGCCATTCCTTGCGGCCCGTTGCCGGAGGCGCTTCATGCCGCGCTTTTTTCTGCTTTGAAAGAGGGGGTTTTTGCTGAAAAGGCATCGTTTTTTCTGATGCCTGAGCTCTATGCTATTGACCAGCTGCCCCAATCGCATGTGGCAGTGTTTTCCCTGAAGAAACAGTTTGCCGCTTCTTTGTCTGATAAAACGGCGGTTTTGTCACGGCAGGAGATGCCTTCTTTCTTGGCGGATGTGCGTTATCTGGTCATGGCGGCGTCTGTGCCGGTTTCTCTGCCGATGTTTCGCTGGCAGGAGGCAGCCAGTTTGGCCAGCTGTGAAAAAAAACGGAAAAGGTGCCTGGCAGACTGGCAGAAAAGGGCTGTTCCGTTATTGTCCGGTATGATGGCCGGCTGTATGCTGGATGTTACTCTGCCAGGCGCTTTTTTTGATGCTTGCCGGAAGGCGGATCAACAGATTCGGCCTGCCGCTATTCATGCTGCTGTCAATTATCTGACGCATGCTCTGAATGTTTCTGCAGAAGACTTGCGGGCGGTTATCGGGGAATTTGTTGAATCAACTCTCCAGGATTTCATTACGGAATATCGTATCGGTTTTTATCTGAAAGATAATCCGCAGATTTTGTATGGTGTGGTCTGGCCGGTATATGATGCGGACGAAGCCAGGTTGCCAGGGGATGAGGCGGGGTTCCATGAAAGGCCTGCAGGACAGGGGGCGCTTGTTCATATTTTGTCTGCGCTTGATGAGGATGGCGTTTTGTGCGAGAAGAAACATCCGGAACGCTTTTTGACGGAATATTGCGAGGAGTGCGGAGGCCCGTTGTTTGCAGATGTGCATGCAGAGCTGGTGCATGCAGAGCTGCCTGAGTCGGCCAGAGAGGATTCCCGGCTTCACTGACAGGCAGCTTTAGGGTGCACAGGTTTCGGGAGGCCAGTTGCCCGATTTCCCGCCTGTTTTTTGTAAAAGGCGAACGTTATGGATGACCATGCCTTTATCAATGGCTTTCAGCATGTCGTAGATGGTTAGCAGACCGGTTTGTACGGCAGTTAATGCTTCCATTTCCACGCCGGTCTTGCCGACTGTTTCAACGCGGGCACGGCAGATGACGGCGGGCGGTTCTTCCTGCAATATAAAATCAACGCTGATGTGGGTAAGCGGCAGCGGGTGGCACAGGGGAATGAGGTCGCTTGTCCGCTTGGCGCCCATGATGGCGGCTGTTCGCGCAATGCCGAGGACATCTCCTTTTTCGGCTGTGCCGGCTTTGACACGATCCCATGCGGGCTGTCTGAGCAGGATGGCGCCTTCTGCTGTTGCTGTACGGCGGGTATCGGCTTTGCCTGCAACGTCAACCATATGCGCCTGGCCTTCTGTATTGAAATGGGTCAGTATGGGGCTGTTGCGTGAAGATGGGGACATGGTTTTAAGGATGACAAAATGAAGCGGGGCAGGTGTGAACCCGCTGCCCGGAGAAGGTATCATAACATGATGGGAAAGAAACGGTTCTTCAGAGAAAAACGGTTATCTGCTTTTTGCAGGATGCTGTTGTTGCCTTTGCTGTTTGCATGGGTGTGGCCGCCTGCCGTATATGCACAATACAGTAATTTGCCAACGATGGGGGATGCTGCCGGAAGTGAGCTTTCGCCGATGATGGAATACAGGATAGGGGTTGAGATTATGCGGCGTATCCAGGCAGATCCGGATTATATTGAGGATGATGTTGTTACTGAATATCTTAACGGGATTGGCTATAAGCTGGTTCATGCGGTGCCGGAGGTTCGCGGGGAAACCAGCAATGATTTCTTTTTCTTTGCGCTGCGTGATCCGACATTGAACGCGTTTGCTTTGCCGGGCGGTTTTATCGGCGTGCATACGGGACTATTGCTTGCGGCTCAAAGCGAATCGGAGCTGGCTTCAGTGCTGTCGCATGAAATCGGGCACGTTTCCCAGCGGCATATTGCGCGCATGATTGGCAACCAGAAGCAGGATATGCTGATTCCGATTGCTTCGCTGGTTCTGGCTGCGATTGCCGGCGCTGCCAAGAATGCGGATGCCGCCGGGGCGCTGGCGGTGGGCGGCCAGGGTCTGGCAATACAAAAGCAGCTGAATTTTAACCGGGATGCGGAACGGGAAGCTGACCGTATCGGTTTTCTGATATTGCGTGGAGGCGGTTTTGATACTACCGGCATGGTGCTGTTTTTTGAGCGTTTGCAAAGGGCAAACCGGAATTACGGCGAGGGGGTTTCTGCCTATTTGCGGACTCACCCGTTAACCAGCGAGCGGATTGCGGATATTGAGGCACGGGTACAGTCCGAGCCTTATCGCCAGCATGCGGATACACCGGATTTTTATTATGTCCGTATCCGTGCGCAGCTTTTGCAGGACAACAGCGCAAAGGGGGTTGAGACTGCTTCTGCCGGGTTTCAGGAAATGATTAAGACAGGGGGACGTTATCTGGCATCGGCCGGCTATTACGGGCAGGCTTTGCTGGCCTTAAAGCAGGATGATGCTGCCAGGGCGGCGGCATTGTTGCAGGAGGCGCGGCAGCTGATTGGAGAAAAGGCGGCGCAGCGCAGTTTGGCGCTGACTGTTACGGCTATTGATATTAAGACGGCTTCCAGGCAGTATGCAGCGGCTGCAAAGGATACTGAAGCGGCGCTTTCCCGCTTTCCTTCATCCAGGGCGTTGTCTTATCAGTATGCAGGGGTGCTGTACCATGCCGGGAAGTATGACAAGGCGCTGGCTTATCTCCGCAAGCAGGCGCAACTTTATCGCAATGACGCCATGATACAGGGATTGCTGGCCAAGGTGTATGGCGCGCAGGGAAAGGTTGCGCTGATGCATTTGGCACTTGCGGAATCTTATAGCCTTTCCGGCGGGATATCGGCAGCCCTGGAACAGTTATCTTTGGCCAGGCAGGCACCGGATGTGACGTTTTATGACCATTCCATTATTGATGCCAAGGAGCGTGAATGGCAAAAACAACGTCTGGAGGAGCTGGCGGAAAAATGAGCGGCACGATTACCAAACGGCACCGGCTGTTTTCCTGAAGGGAAGGGGCAGTTTGCCGGAAAGGAAAATCCGGCCAGATATTGTATCTGGCCGGGAGGGCAGGGTAAATCAACTGCGGGAAGGAGGGGTATCTACATCGGGATTGAGTCCCATGACGAAGTTGAATCCGCCGTCCACATAGGTTATTTCGCCGGTTACGCCTGATGCCAGGTCGGAAAGCATGAAAGCAGCAACATTGCCGACTTCTTCAATGGTGACATTGCGGCGAAGCGGAGCGTGGTTTTCAACGAAGTTCAGCAGGAGATTGAAATCCTTGATGCCGCTGGATGCGATAGTCCGGATGGGGCCTGCGGAGATGGCGTTGATTCTGACACCATGCTTGCCAAGGGAATCTGCCATGTAGCGTACGGTTGCTTCGAGGGATGCCTTGGCCAGGCCCATGGTGTTGTAGTAAGGGATAGCCCGGTTGGCGCCCAGGTAGGTGAGCGTCAAGGCAGAAGAACCCGGCTGGAAAAGCGGTTTGGCTGCCTTGACCATAGCCGGGAAGCTGTATGCGGAAACGTCATGGGCGATTCTGAAGGCTTCACGGGAGAAACCGTCAAAAAAGTCTCCGGTAATGGCTTCGCGAGGGGAGAATGCAATGGCATGAACCAGGCCGTCCAGTTTTCCCCATGCCTTGCCGATTTCATCGAACAGGCTGGCGATATGTTCATCGCTGGTAACGTCGCACTCATAGACCATATTGCTGCCAAATTCTTTGGCAAATTCGGTAATGCGGTCTTTGAAACGGCTGCCGACGTAGGTGAAGGCGAGGTCAGCGCCTTCGCGATGACATGCCTGGGCGATTCCATGTGCAATGGAACGGTTTGAAAGCAAGCCGGTTATCAGAATTTTTTTCCCTTGCAAAAATCCCATTCATCACTCCAATTACAATTGTTTGTTCTGCGGCAAGCCTGTCGCAGATGTTTTTTGGTATTTATTTCCAGTAAAAGCACCAGGGTAAAAGGTAATCGTGAAATTGTAGGCTGTCGCTTCAGTTGCGGCAACTTTTTTATTGTTGTTTGTTGTATGAATAAGTATAAAAGCTCATCAGGAGATGCTCTCCAAAGCAGCTTATCAGCCGGTTTTTGTTTTCTGGAGAATGTGGCTGTTTGCAGCGCGCGGCCTGGAAATGGCCCGTTTTGAGGCTGCCTTTACGGGAACATGCACTTTTAAAATGGTACCGGATGTTATTTTGTCGCTGGTCAGCCTGTTTAAGGAACGGATATCGGCAACGCTGGTTTTATAGCGCTTGGCGATAGAGGCAAGGTTATCCTGCCTGTTGACTTTTACCTGGACAATGCGGGTAGGCGAGCCAATGCGTTCCAGAGCTATTTTGCCTGTTGCCGCAATTTCAGGCGAAATGTCTTTTTCGTTTTTATGGTCTGCGGAAGCCGGTTTGGGTACCAGTACGGTTGAACCGAATTTCAGCACCATTCGGGAGGGAATGTGGTTGGCGTGGCGGATGGTATCCGGTGTGGTGTTGTATTTTTCCGCAATGGATTCAACGGTTTCACGAGGCTGGGTAACCTGGTGGGCTGTCCATGAGGACAGGGGCTGTTTCCAGTTTGCCAGGTTTTGCCTGAATTTTTCGGCATTTTCTTTTGGCAGCAGCAGGTGAACATCCGATCCGCCGGTAATGACATATTGGCCAAACTGGGGGTTGAGCGCACGGAAGTCTTCAATGGATAATTCTGCCAGTTTAGCGGCTACTTTGACATCAATATCCCGTGTTTTGCCAATTTTGACAAAGTATGGCTGGTTTTCGATTTGAGGAAGGCGAATGTCATGCTGGTCTGGAGCTGCAATCAGGTTTTTGACTGCTTGCAGTTTTGGGACGTAGTTGCGTGTTTCGGCAGGCATACGTGCGGACAGGCTGTTGAAGTCAATAGCCTGTCCTGCCGCTTCGTTTTTCCGGATGGCGCGCCTGACGGAGCCTTCTCCCCAGTTATAGGCGGCAAGCGCCAAGTGCCAGTCTCCGAACTGGTTATAGAGGTTTTGCAGGTAGGTTAGGGCAGCTTCTGTAGAGGAAAGGATGCAGCGCCGGTCGTCACGGAAAACTGATTGCGCCAGGTCGTAATGGAGGCCTGTGCTGGGGATAAATTGCCACATTCCCTCTGCTTTGGCAGATGATCTTGCATGGGGATTGAAGGCGGATTCAATGAAGGGCAAAAGGGCCAGTTCTGTGGGCATGCCCCGTTTTTCCAGTTCCTGAACAATATGGAAGAGGTAGCGGGAGGCACGGATGGTTGTTCGCTCAAAGTATTCCGGGTTTTTGAGGTAATAACGCTCATGGTTGCCGACCAGCGGGTTTTCCAGATCGGGAATGGCGAATCCCCTGCGAATTCTGTCCCAGACATCAATTTCATACATGGACAGCACTTCTGTTACAGGATCATCTTCAATGATTTCTGCACTGGGAATGCGGGTGTTGAGCGAGGAATGAAAAGCAGCAAGCTGTGCATCCTTGCTGTATCTGGGCAGGGAAATATCGCCAGCTGAGCAGGCATCCGGCAGGGAAAACGGAAGGGCTGCTGTCAAAAGGGTTACAAAGAGCCTGAGGCCATATCGGGATGCCATATATTTACTTTACTTGTTTCAGATCAATGCAACCTAAAAGCTTACGGAAAAGCTTCTCTTTTTGTCAAGCAAATTTACATGTGCATTGAATTTCACTGATGTAACAAGGTGTTGAGCATGAGCCTGGTTGGGCGGAGTGTCAGAATGCGAGAGTTTTAACGCCGCCGGTTGTGCCGAGCAGGCAGATATCGGCTTTCCTTTGGGCGAAAAGTCCCACGGTTACCACGCCAGGCAGGTTATTGATTTCTTTTTCCAGGGCAACCGGGTCGTTTATCTGCAATTGCCGGATGTCCAGGATGAAGTTGCCGTTGTCTGTCTGGCAGGGCTTGTTTTCTTTCATGCGCAGGCAGGGATTTCCCCCCAGGGAGCGCAATTTTCCGGCAATGAGCGCCTGTGCCATGGGAATGACTTCTATTGGCAGGGGAAAGGCGCCGAGGGTGGTTACCAGTTTGGATTCATCGGCAATACAGATGAACTGGCCGGCGGCTGATGCGACAATTTTTTCACGGGTCAGTGCACCGCCGCCGCCTTTTATCATGACGCCTTCCCGTGTGATTTCGTCTGCTCCGTCGATATAGACAGGGACGGAAGTAACGCTGTTTAAGTCAAATACGGCGATATTATGCGAGCGAAGGCGTGTTGCAGTTGCTTCGGAGGAGGCCACGGCACCTTTGATTTTTTCTTTTATTTTGGCCAGTTCGTCAATAAAGAAATTGGCAGTTGAACCGGTTCCGATGCCGATAATTTGACCTTCCGGAAGGTATGCCAGCGCAGCGCGGGCAACAGAGAGTTTGAGGTTATCCTGTGACATGGCAAGCCTGAAGAGGTGAATGGAAAATAAAAATTTTATTCTGTATAACGGCTGACAGAATGGGATTTTGTTAAAGAAAGTCAACTGTCGGACGAATCGCCGCCATAGCTATGATCCATTATCTCATAAAGCACGATTTGAAGACGGGAATGAATGCGGATGAACCACTGTCGCAATACGAGCATGATGGCGATAATGACGCCAATGGCGAGAAGCAGGGGAATGATTTGGCGTGCCTGACTTGTTTGGTGTACCGGCCGGTTACGCTTTTCCGGACGCTCATTTCAACTTTGATGGAGGTTTTCCCGTTATTGCCGGCCACCAGCGCGCCCAGGGTGCAGCTGGCGACTTTTCCCAGGATAACGGCAAGGGAGATGGTGAGGATGGGAAAGGCATGTCCCAGCATGCGCGGGGATCCGGCAACAGGCCGATGGCAACAAAGAAAATGGCGCTGAACATGTCCCGTATGGGTTCGATGAGCCGTGCTATTTTTGCCAGTTCGTTTGCTTCCGCCATGATGGCGCCAATTAAAAAGGCGCCTAAAACCATGCTGTATTCCAGTTTGCCGACAAGGAGCAGAATCCGAAGCAAAGCCCCAAAACAGTGACCAAAAGCATTTCATCCCGGTTGAATCTGGCGACACAGGCCAGGATGCGGGGAACAAGCAGGATGCCGAAAACCAGCGCGACGATCATAAAGAGCGACAGTTTGCCGGCGGTGGAAAAGACGTCGCGGCTGTTGACGGCACCGGAGATGGCGATACCGGAAAGCAGGGCGGTTAAGCCAATGCCCAGGATGTCTTCTACGATGAGGATGCCGAAAATGAGCTGGGCGAACCGTTCGTTTTTTATTTTCAGGTCTTTTGCGCCTTGATGATGGTGGTTGAGGAAGTAGCCAGCAGCGCACCCAAAAACAGGGCGTCCAGGTTGCTGGTTCAGCCGGGCCACAGGCCGGTTTGGTCGCCAAGCCAAATCATCAGGACAATTTCAAGCGAGGCGGCTATAAAAGCGGTTGTCCCTGCTTTGAGGTGTTTTTTGAGTGAAATCTCCAGCCCAAGTGAGAATATCAGGAAAATGACGCCGAGTTCTGCCAGGATTTTAACTGTATGTTTGCCGGTTATCAGCTTAAATGGCGGGGTATGCTGTCCAATCAGGATGCCGGCAGCAATGTATCCCAGTACCAGCAGGTTGTTTTAGCCGGTGAAATAAAACCGCCACAATGCCGGCTATCAGCATGATAACGGCAATATCCTGGATAAAGTTGATAATGCCCCGTTGTGCATGGAATGGGTTCAGAAAAAGGGCTGTTGCCGGTTTTATAAAAGTAACAGGGAAATGGGGACGCGCCGGGTCAATTTATATTGCTTCCCTGTGTCTAAATTAAGATGTGCGGGCGGTACTCGTGGAAAAGAAGCGGGGCGGCTGGCCGGATAAGAAGGATTGATGGGATGCCTTATCTGACCGGCCGGTCAGATAAGGGTCCATCCTGTTTCGCCATAGCAGTTTGCTGTTTTGAGCGCTTCAATCTGTTGTGTTGTCAACGGGATTTTGACGGAGGTTTCCTCAATGATAATGCTGTATCCGTATTCGTCTGCAGAGGGGATCAGGAAAATGATATTGGAATCCTGGGTAAAGAAACGGCTGGCATCTTCCGGTACGTTGATGCCGATATTTTCAAGTGTGCTTTTGTGAATCATCTGGATTTCCATGATGGAAGAAGAATATCAGTGCGAAGATTTTTCCCCGGCGGTTTTACAACGATCATTGCAGAGAGGAAAATCCCGTGTTTTCGGCGGATATTGTAAACGCATATTCTGTTTATGGCCAAAAAACGGGGGATTTCTGTAAGGGAATGACTGGCAGGCAAGCCGGTTTGCCCAAGACAGGGAACAGGGCACAGATAAGGGTTAGAGATGATGCCGGAAGCGTCCGGCAGCAGAATGAATCTGCACAGTGTTGAGATGATAAAAACAGAAGTGCCCGGTAATGGTGGTACTTTTGCCACTCTGTGAGAAGCGGCTAAGCGAGGTATCCCGGCCGGCGTTCATTTTCCGCCTATCAGATTGACCTTTTTGGGGGAAGCAAAAACGACGCTGTGCTTTCCGGTCAATTCATCAATCTGTATTTTTATAAATACTATCAAGGGGAGGGGTTTGTTTGGCTGATGATAAAAACAGGTTTTCTGAAACTGTATTGGACAAAGTGTTTTATCAATAGTGAAAAAAGTCTGTTGTTCAATTAAAGGGGACATGTTTTATACGGTATCTGGCGAAAGCATAATACGCGTCTTTTCCAAATGAATGGCGCTATGAACGGGATGAAAAGAAGGCAATGGCAAAAATTTGATGGTGGGAATGTGCAGAAATGAGCGATAAATGAGAGGAAATCTGCCCATAGTTCTTATGTGGTGATAATATTGGTTCACTTATGGAACAAATTTTTGAAAAATCCCTGAATGCAAAAGCAGCCTATACGTTGTTTTTATCTCCCGATTATAGCTGACCATTTAAAGTGTTTTAACTGTTTTATTAAGTATAGCAAGGTGTTATGTTGCGTGATGGGTTGGCCTGTTGTTAAAACAACGGTGTTTGGGTGATTGGAATCATACTGTTTTTTTTTGAGCCGTTTTTTGTTAAGTATTTTGATGAAAAAGTTATATACAGCTGCAGAAATTGCTCAAAAGCGGTTACCGGGATTGCCGACAACAAAGTCCAGTATCCTGGCGCGTGCGGCAAAGGAAGGCTGGCGTTATGAAGAGCAGTATGGAATCGGCGGCCTCAGGAAGGTTTTTGAGGTTCCTGACAGGTATCTCTTTTCAGATCGGCCTGATTCGGGCGTTGTTGCCAGGCAGGATGTGGAGGAGTATCTGACGGCTGAAGAAGAAAACCGGCAGGATAAACCATCAGCTGTTCCGGATGAATCCAGGTTGGCATTGGCGGCAAGGATTGTAGAGGAATGGCTGGACAGGGAAAAGCTGGTGCTGAACCATGAAAGGAAAGGCAATCTGATTGCCATTTTGTATATGCTTGTTTCCCGTTATGTTTCCCCAAAAGATTTGTTACGGTTGATGTGTGCTGTTGCCTTTATTTTCAAGGATCTTCCAATGCAACGGGATGAAGGGCAAAATCCGGTTTCTGAAGCAGAAGAGGACGGCTAGAAGAGGAAGGGTATTTGGCGGCTTTCTTCCCGAAGTCTGTTGCGGAGCGCCTTGTAATCGGGACAAATTTGCGAGACCCATTTCCAGAAATGTTTACTGTGGTTCATCTCGCGGAGGTGGGCAAGTTCATGCACGATAACGTAATCAATCAGTTCAGGTGAAAAGTGAACAAGATGCCAGTTAAGGCGAATATGGCCTGAAATGGAACATGATCCCCACCGGCTTTTTGCGGATGAAAGGGAAAAGCTGCGATAACTGACGCCCAGTATGGCGGCAAAAACAGGCAGGCGGCTTGCAAAAGTTTCCCGGGCCTTTTCCTGAAACCAGGTTTTGAGGCGGTTTGCCAATGTTGCAGAGGGCAGGGGCTGCGCTGTTGTTATGACGAGTTCTTGATTATCGGCCTGGAACAGGATATGGTCGGGCTGGCCCTGGTGTAACTGCAAGCGGATTGGGTTGCCCAGGTAGGGGAGGGTCATGCCGTTTTCCAGCGTGGGCAGTGCTGTTTGCGGTTTGTACCGGGTGCGGAAATAGTCGAGTTTGTTTGTTATCCAGCGCGCTTTTTCCCTGATGGCGTTTTCTACTGCCTGGAGGGATAGCCGCCGGGGAGCGGTTACTCTCAGGCCGTTTTCATTGACCAGGAAACCGATTGAGCGTCTTTGGGAGCGCCGGAATTCATATTCAATGGCTATGCCGTTGAGTTCAATGAAACGTTTTTTGGCCAAGGGGGGCGGCGGATCTGCCGGAGAAGGTTTTTTTGTTCTGCCGGCAGTTTTTTGCGGCAGGATTAATGGCATATCTGCCGTAAACAGATCCAGCTGAAGCGGGGAAAAGCCGGATTTCAATAGCTTTTGCATCGTTACACACTTTGATACGCATGCGGCGAGATACGGCGCATTTCGGATTCAATCCATGTCTCGACTTCAGACATCATTTCTTCGGGGGATTTCCCTTCGGGTGAAATGGGCGTTCCAATAGAGACCGTGATTTTCCCAGGTTTTTTGATGAAAGAATGGCGCGGCCAGCATTCCCCGGAATTCAGTGCAATGGGAATGACTTTTTTTTGTGCTTCAATGGCAAGCCGTGTGCCGCTTGTCCGGTATTTGATTTTTTCACCGACTGCTGTGCGGGTGCCTTCCGGGAAAATGACAATCCATTGTCCTTCGGCCAATCGTTTTTTCCCCTGTTCAATTACTTTCCGGAAGGAGCGGGCTCCCTGCGAACGATCGATCGGGATCATGTTAAGGAGCATGAGAGTCCATCCGAAAAAGGGGATGCGCAGCAATTCTTTTTTGAGGACAAAGACAGTAGGATGGCGCATGGCATATAAGAGAAAGATGGTTTCCCAGGCTGACTGGTGTTTGCTCAGGAGGATAACCGGCTCATCCGGAAGATTTTCATAGCCGGTAACCTGGTATTGGATGCCGCAAATGTATTTGAACAGCCAGATGGCAACTCTGTTCCATGAGCTTGCCAGGAGAAAGCGTATCTTGTAAGGCAGGAAAAAGGTCAGCAGGCAGATGGTTGCCCATATCAGCGTAACAGGACAAAGTATGCAGACAAGCAGGAAAGAGCGGAAAAAAAGCAGTTTCTTTGACAAGATGGCCTCTTTGGGGTGGTACGCTGGATAAATCGGGTCAGGTTTTTTGCTGCTTTTCCGGTTTGGCTTCCCCTTTTGTATCCAGCAAATAGGCGGTAACGGCTGCAAGGTTGTCAAACAGGACGGTTTCAGGCGGGAAGCCGCCGTTTTCGTTTGTTATTTTTCCTTTCCCGGTCATGACCAGGAAGGGGCGGCAGCCTGCAAGGAACCCGGCTTGCAGGTCGCGCAGGGAGTCTCCCACTGCCGGTATGCCTTCAAGAGAAGTATCGTAGCGTCTGGCAATGGCATTGAACATGCCCTGGCGTGGTTTACGGCAATCGCAGTTGTCGCCGGCTGTATGGGGACAAAAGAAGATGGAATCAATCGCGCCGCCGGCTGCCCTGACGGCAGCATGCATTTTCTGGTGAATGGCGTTGAGCGTAATGATGTCGAAAAGGCCTCTTCCTATGCCTGACTGATTGGTTGCAATGACGATGCGGTAACCTGCACGATGCAGACGGGCAATGGCTTCCAGGGAGCCGGGAATGGGTTCCCATTCTTCGGGTGACTTGATGAATGAATCAGAATCCTGATTGATTACGCCGTCACGATCCAGAATGATGAGTTTCATGATGGAGGGTTTCCTTTTCAGGTTGCCAGCTTGGAGATATCGGCTACCTGATTCATCATGGTATGCAGCTCGGTCAGAAGGGCTATCCGGTTATGGCGCAGTTTCTGGTCGTCTGCCATGACCATGACATGCGTAAAGAATGCGTCAACATCGTTGCGGAGCTGCGCCAGGACTTGCAGGGTGCCGGTATAGTCTCCCTGGATCAGCCGCTGGTTTGCCAAAGGCTTGATTCTGTGCATGGCATCGTGCAGTTTCTGTTCCGGTATTTCCTGAAGCAGGTCCGTTTGCACCATGCCGGCCCGGATGACGGATTTTTTCAGGATGTTGGTAATGCGTTTGTTGGCGGCAGCCAGTGATTCGGCTTCCGGCAGGGCGGCAAATGCCTTGACGGCTTCCAGTCGGTTAAGGAGGTTATCGAACCGGTCCGGGTTTTGCGCAAGCACGGCTTCTATTTCGTCGGGGGTATAGCCTCTGTCGCGCAGCAGGCCTCTTAAGCGATCCATGATGAACGGTATCAGTTCTTCTGTCGGATCCTTGAAGCTGGCGTTGGCGGCCAGGATGCCTACGGCACCGGCCAGGAGGGTACGCAGAGAAAGCGGCAGTTTCTTTTCTATCAGGATACGCAGGATACCCAGGGCATGGCGGCGAAGAGCAAAGGGATCGCGGTCGCCTGTGGGCTGCAATCCGATTCCCCATATGCCTGCCAATGCTTCCAGTTTGTCTGCCAGGGCAATGGCTGTGCCGGTTTGGGTTTCTGGCAGCCTGTCTCCGGCAAAACGGGGCAGGTAGTGTTCGGTAGATGCCAGAGCAACTTCTTCCGGTTCGCCATCATGCCTGGCATAGTAGGTTCCCATGATTCCCTGCAATTCCGGGAATTCTCCTACCATTTCTGTCAACAGGTCGGCTTTTGCAAGCCGCGCGCCCCGTTCAACCAGCGCTGTATCAATATGCATCATTTCTGCTATGGAAACGGCAAGGATACGAACCCGGGCCATACGCTGCGCCAGGGTGCCGAGCTTGTTGTGGTAAACCACGTTGGCCAGGCCGGGCAGACGGTCTTCCAGTTTCTTTTTCTTGTCCTGTTCAAAGAAAAAACGGGCATCTGAAAGGCGAGGCCGGATAACCCGCTCGTTGCCGCTGATAATGCGCTGCGGGGTGCTGGTTTCCATGTTCGACACGATCAGAAAACGCGAACGGAGGCGGCCTGCCGAGTCTGTCAATGCAAAATATTTCTGGTTGGTCTGCATGGTCAGAATCAGGCATTCCTGGGGAACATCGAGAAAGACCGGTTCGAAATGGCATTCATAGACGACCGGCCATTCGACCAGTGCGGAGACTTCATCCAGCAGTGCCTCAGGCATGAGTACCTGGTCGCCCTGTGCCTTGTCATGCAGGATGGCGCGGATTTTGTTTTTACGGGCGCTGAGGCTGGCGATGACTTTGCCTTGTGATTCCAGTGTGGCTTCATAGGCATTGGCTTCCGGTATGACGATTTCGCTTTCTGTCAGGAAACGGTGGCCGTGTGTGGTACGTCCTGCCGGCAGGCCCAGGATGGCAATAGGAATGACTTGTGCGCCATGCAGGGCCAGGAGGCCGTGTACCGGCCGGACAAATTCTACTGTTTCGCCATCGGGCCGCTGATAAGTCATCATTTTGGGGATGGGCAAGCTGCGGATAGCTTTTTCCAGTACGGTTTGCAGGCCGGCTGCCAGCATGGAACCCGGCGCGGTGTAGGTATAAAAGAAGCTTTCTGTTTTGCCGTCTATGGCTTTTTCCATGTCGTTGACAGTGATGTCGGGAAATCCCAGCGCGGCCAGCTTTTTTTTGAGCGGAGCGGTCGGGTTGCCTTTTGTATCAAGGGCGACAGAAACAGGCAGGACTTTTAGGCGGATAGCTTTGTCCGGCGACATGGGGGAAACGTCGCTGATCGTGACAGCCAGGCGCCGGGGTGTGGCAAATACGGTTTTTTGGGAAGCAGCGGTAAGAAATCCTTCCTGCTTTAACCCTTTTTCGATGGTATCGGCAAAGGCATCAGCAAGTTTGCCCAGCGCCTTGGGCGGCAGTTCTTCGGTCAGTAACTCAACCAGCAGCGTTTGATTCATGATGTGCAACTTTCTTTCTGCCTGCGGCAGGTCAATTTGTTTGTTTTAACTTTCGTTTTCTCAGGCAGCCTGTTTGGCGTTGCCCAGCCTAGGGAAGCCCAGTTTTTCGCGTGATTCATAATAACCTTGCGCTACCAGGCGGGAAAGCGTGCGGATGCGGCCGATATAGGCGGCGCGTTCGGTAACGGACAGGGCGCCTCTTGCATCCAGCAGGTTAAAGGTGTGGGCGGTTTTCAGGATCATTTCATAGGCGGGCAGGATCAGTTTATCGTTGATAAGCCGTTTGGCTTCCGCCTCATAGTTGGCAAACTGGGGAAAGAGCAGTTTGGTATTGGCTCCTTCAAAATTGTAGGCGGATTGCTCAACTTCGTTTTGGTGAAAGACATCGCCATAGGTCAGGGATTTACGGATGCCGCGGTCTTCCCATTCTGTCCAGATCAGGTCATAGACATTTTCTACGCCTTGCAGGTACATGGCCAGCCTTTCCAGGCCATAGGTGATTTCACCCAGGATGGGTTTGCAATCCAAGCCGCCTACTTGTTGAAAATAGGTGAACTGGGTGACTTCCATGCCGTTTAGCCAGACTTCCCAGCCCAGGCCCCATGCGCCCAGCGTGGGATTTTCCCAGTCGTCTTCGACAAAACGCACATCGTTTTGTTTCAGATCCAGTCCCAGCGCGGACAGCGATCCCAGGTAAATATCAAGGATGTTTTCCGGGGCCGGCTTTAATACGACCTGGTATTGATAGTAGTGCTGCATCCGGTTGGGGTTTTCGCCATACCGGCCGTCTTTTGGGCGGCGGGAGGGCTGTACATAGGCTGCCCGCCAGGGTTCCGGGCCGATGGCCTGCAAAAAAGTGGCAGGATGGGAGGTGCCGGCGCCGACTTCCATATCATAGGGCTGCAACAGGGCGCAGCCCTGTTTGTTCCAGTATTGCTGGAGTGTCAGGATGATTTGCTGAAAGGTAATCGTATTCATTTTTGGGTTTTGTCTTGCCATGACGATATGGCTTATTGGGCCAAACTTCCAATTTTAGCGTTATTCAGCAGGATATTTCATTTTTTTGTGCATAAAATCAGGTTTCCTGATGGTAACGGGTTACCCGCTCTACTTCGTTTTTGGAGCCAAGAAATACAGGAACACGCTGATGCAGTTTGTCCGGCTGGACATCCATTAAACGCTGGTGTCCGTTTGTTGCCGCGCCGCCGGCCTGTTCTACGATAAAGGCCATCGGATTGGCTTCATACAGGAGGCGGATGCGTCCAGGCTGCGACGGGTTTCGCGTATCAGCCGGATACATGAAGATGCCGCCTCGGCTGAGTATGCGGTGCATATCGGTGACCATGGAGCCGACCCAGCGCATGTTGAAGTTTTTGTTCCTTGGGCCATCGCTGCCTTCTGTCATTTCACGGATGTATCGCTTGACGGGCGGGTACCAGAAACGGGAATTGGAGGCATTGATGGCGTATTCGCTGGTATCGGCCGGGATTTGCATGTTGCGTTGGGTCAGCACCCACGACCCCATTTCACGGTCAAGCGTAAAGCAGTTGACGCCTCTTCCTGTTGTGAGGACGAAAAGGGTCTGGGGACCGTAAAGCGCGTAACCGGCAGCGACCTGTTTATGGCCTGGTTGGAGAAAGTCTTTTTCTGCTGGGGTTTCTCCGGTCTCCGGTGTTTGAAGGACGGAAAAGATGGTGCCAATGGAGACATTGACGTCAATGTTGCTTGAACCGTCCAGCGGGTCGAAAAGAAGGAGATATTTCCCTTTTGGATAATCGTTTGATATGGGGTGAATGGTTTCCATTTCTTCTGAGGCCATAGCCCCCAGATATCCTCCCCATTCGTTGGATTCCAGGAGGATCTGGTTGGAGAGGATATCCAGTTTTTTCTGGATTTCTCCCTGAACGTTTTCTGTTTGCGCGCTGCCCAGAATGTCTCCCAGCGCGCCTTTGCCTACCGCATTACCGATGGTTTTGCAGGCGCGGGCCACGACTTCAAGCAAGAGTCTCAGCTCTTCCGGGATGTTGTTGGCGATGCGATGCTCTTCAATTAGATGCTGTGTCAGGCTGATGCGTTTTTTTCTCATGGTGTTTTTTCCTGTTTGGTTGGCGGGGTGTCAGGAGGCCAGTATTTTTCCGATAATTTCGCTGGTATCTCTGGATAACGGGGAGGCCGCGATACTTTCCAATGTTTTTCTTGCCTGTTCTTTCAACTCCGGTATATAACGGTTGTATTGGGTGAGCGCACGGGATAGCCGCGCTGCAATTTGAGGGTTGATTTTGTCCAGCGCAAGTACATATCTGGCCCATAGTTTGTAGCCGCTTCCGTCTCTGGCATGAAATTGTGCCATATTGTTCATGCAAAAACCAAAGATAAGGCTTCTGGCGCGATTGGGGTTGGTGAGTGTAAAGGCGGGATGTTCGGCCAGTTTCTGGATAGCTCCGGCAGAAGCTGCCGGATCGGAGGCCTGCAGGGCAAACCATTTGTCAACTACCAGTGCTTCAGAGCGGAATGTGCGGTAAAAGTGACGAAGGCAGCGTTTGGCAGGAGAAGCTGCCAAACGGGTGCCGGCATGGGAAAGCGCTGTTAAGGCAGCCAGCCGGTCTGTCATGTTGTCAGCCTGTTCGTATTGGAAAACGGCCAGTTCGACCGTTTTTTTGTCTCCTGCTGCCATCAGGTAGGCAAGCGCCAGGTTGCGCAGGCTTCGTTTCCCGGCTTCTTCGGGTTCGGGGAGGCAGGGATGCCGGGTATGGATGTTTTCGTAAGTTGCCAGCCAGTTTTTTTGCATGGCGCGGGAAAGGGATTGCTGCATGAAGCGCCTTGCCCGGAATATGGCCTGGGGATCGATTTCCTGCATTTCTTCGGCAATGGTGGTTTCGGCCGGAAGTGTGAGCGCCAGTGCACGGAAGGCAGGAGCCAGGTTCTCATTGGACAGGACTGAATGAAATGCTTTGGTGACGATTTCAGGAAGGACGAGAGGCTTTTCTGCACGGGCAGTTTCAGCCAGCCGCACAAGGTGGCGCAGTGCCAGGCGTTGCCCTGCTTCCCACCGGTTGAATGCGTCTGGATCGGTTGAAAATAGCAGCGCCAGTTCTTTGTCAGGCTGGTCGTATTCGAGAATGACAGGCGCAGAAAAGTTGCGCAAGGCAGACAGAACGGGTTTTTCATCAATGCCTGTCAAGGTGATCCGGCAGGATTTTTGCGTGAGTTCCAAAAGGGCGGTGCCTGGCGCTGCATGGGGAAGGTTTGTCCGGATACCGGTATCAGTGCTTTTGACAGGCAGGTTGTTGCCTTCGGCATCAAGCAGGCCGAAGGCAAACGGGATAAGGAGGTTCTTTTTCCGTTTCTGCCCTGGCGTAGGGGGGCAGGATTGTGATAATGACAGGGAAAGGGAACGGGCTTTCCTGTTATAGCTGGTGCGGATTTTCAGGCGGGGTGTGCCAGCCTGGCTGTACCAGTTTTCGAATTGGGTCAGATCGCGGTTGTTGGCGTCTGCCATGGCCATGAGAAAATCGTGGCAGGTGACAGCCTGGCCGTCATGGCGTCTGAAGTACAGATCCATGCCTTTGCGAAATCCTTCTTTGCCCAAAAGGGTCTGGTACATGCGGACGACTTCGGCCCCTTTTTCGTAAACGGTCGCCGTGTAAAAGTTATTGATTTCTTCGTACGAGTCAGGCCGGACCGGATGCGCCATAGCGCCTGCGTCTTCCGGAAACTGCTGCTGGCGAAGGGTGCGGACATCTTCGATGCGTTTGACTGCCCGTCCGGTATCGGTGCCGATGCGGTCGGCAGAAAATTCCTGGTCACGAAATACGGTCAGCCCTTCTTTCAGGGAGAGCTGGAACCAGTCTCTGCATGTGATGCGGTTGCCTGTCCAGTTGTGGAAGTATTCATGGCCCACGACAGATTCAATATTGGCGTAGTCCATATCCGTGGCGATTTCCGGATTGGCAAGGACAAAACGGGTATTGAAGATGTTGAGTCCCTTGTTTTCCATTGCGCCCATGTTGAAGTCGCTGACGGCAACGATCATGAACCTGTCAAGATCCAGCTCAAGTCCATAGCGTTTTTCATCCCAGCGGATACTGTGTTTGAGGGAAGCCATAGCGTGTTCGGTTTTGTCGAGATTGTTTTTTTCAACCCAGACTTGCAACAGGACTTTTTTCCCGGATGCCAGGATAAATTCTTCTTCCCTGCAAACCAGTTTGCCTGCCACAATGGCAAAGAGGTAGGAAGGTTTTTTAAACGGGTCTTCCCATTTGGCATAATGGCGGCCTTTGGGAAGATCGCCTTGCGCAATCAGGTTGCCATTGGAAAGCAGTACGGGAAACTGTTTTTTGGCGGCTTTGAGGGTAACGGTGTATTTTGCCATGACATCCGGCCTGTCCGGAAAATAGGTGATTTTCCGGAATCCCTCGGCTTCACATTGGGTAAAGAAATTGCCGTTGGACAGGTATAACCCCATCAGTGAGGTATTTTTTTCAGGCTGGATGATGGTTTCTATTTCAAGCTGCGAGATGGCAGGGGCGTTGGCAATGCGCAATGTATCGTTTTTCAGGGTGTATTCCCCGGATTTCAGGAGGCGGCCGTTTAAGGTGATGCCTGACAGTTTCAGTTCTTTGCCATAAAGAATGATATCGGCGTGACTGGCTTCGGGATTACGCACCAGTTCGGTTTTGGACAGAACGCGGGTTTGCGCCGGATCCAGTTCAAAGGTCAGGTCAACGGTATTGACCAGGAACGAAGGCGGCGTGTAGTTTTTGCGATAAACCGTTTTGGAAGGACGAGATGACATATTGGGTATTCTCCAGGAAGAGATATGTCTATATTAATCGTGATGGTTGCCGAATAAAAGGCGCTGGTGTTGGCAAGATGTCATGAAGGGGAGAACACGGAAAAAAGCGTATTTCCGGAAAAAGGCTTGCCCTGCAAAAAAGGATAATCGCCGCAATCACGGCGATTATCCTTTTTTTGCATAAGCAGCATGGCGCTTATTTGATCAGGTATTTTTCCTTGTTGTTCGGGTCAATCCATCTGGGGGCTTTCCCGCGGCCGGACCAGGTATCGCCGGTTTCCGGATTGCGGTATTTGGGTGAAAGCGTTGTTTTTGCGCGAGGGCCTTTTCTTTTTCCACTCATGCCAAGATCTGCCAGAGTGATGCCATATTCTGCCATCATTGATTTGATCTGGCTGATGGTTTCACTCAGTTCTTTTTTGCGCAGTTCTTCTGCCTGTTGCTGAAGTTGTTTGATTTGATCTTGTATTTGCTTGTATGTTGACATGATTATCCTGTAAATCGGTTGGATTGAAGAAGAATGATACACATTTACAACAATAATAAATTGCTTTTACAGTCAAGCTTAATTTATTTTAATCGTATCATGTAAAATGTCAAAAGAAATGATGTTTATATTTTTGTGCAACTTCTGCTTATGCAGCGCTTATCATGGAAGAAGATTCCGGCCTGATGATATGAAAGAGGCGCTGTTTTCCTGTTTTTGAGGACAGCTTTAATAAAGCCTTGTCTTTTGTCAGCAGAAAGACGGCATTGGCGTCGTAGGCCAGTTCCAGAAATTTCTGGTCATCTTTATCCTGGCATACAGGAAGAACGGCATAGTTCTTTTTGTGATAATCCCGGCAGGAAACAAGCGCATCATATTCATTGATACATCTATGGCGTATTGTTTCATCCAGGGAAAGGGAGGGATATCCCAATACGCGAATCCATTCATTTCGGCAATCTTCCCGGGTGACGGCGCAGGCAATGCCTGTTTCCAGCATTTTTCTCAGATCGCAGCAGCGTGCATCATGAAAAACAAACAGGTCGAGGCAGACATTGGTATCAAGAATGACAGGAACAGTTTTCATCTTGTTTAGTGTGTGTGTATTTTGGCGTTTTTCCGGAAGAGCTGCTGCCGGAATGGGGCAATTACCGGGCAGGCAGATTCTTTTTTGTCGGGGGCTACTTCGGGAAACGTAATAAAAGGAAAGAGGACAGCAATATGTGTTCAGGGCGACAACCGGTAGAAAACGGATATTGTAGCGATATTATCTTTCCGGTGGTATATTGCCGGGCGGTAATTGTTTTGGGAAACTAACAGGAAACGGGAGACGAAAATGTCTTGTTATGAAAGATTGAAAGCTTTGCAGATTGATTTGCCGGAAGCGGCCGAGCCTGTTGCCGCCTATGTCATGTTTGTTAAGTCCGGTAATTTAGTGTATTTGTCCGGACATATTGCCAAGAAAGGGGGAAAGCCCTACGTCGGGCAATTTGGAAAAAATATTTCGGTAGAGGAAGGCCGCGTGGCAGCAAGAAATATTGCGATTGATATGATGGCAACTTTACAGGCAGCCTGCGGCGGCAATCTTGATCGTGTCAAAAGAATTGTGAAGGTGTTAAGTCTGGTTAATTCAACCGGCGATTTCACGGATCACCATCTTGTAACAAATGGCGCATCGGAATTGCTGGCTGATGTTTTTGGGCCGAAGGGACGGCATGCCCGTTCGGCATTTGGCGTTGCGCAGATTCCGACAGGGGCCTGTATAGAAATGGAAATGATTGCCGAGGTTGAATAGTCCTGTTTATTACTGACGGATGGCTCTGCTGTCTTATTAAATAATTTTTAACGGGGTGTTTCCTGGGGAGAACAGGCTGATGTTGTGTTGTAATTTTATGGCAGCAACATCATCGGCCTCATGTTTTTGTGAGGGAAATGTTGCCATGGCACAGGAAACATTTGAAGGTAAAAGGCAGCAGAAAGCTTCAAAAAATAGCTGTGAATATGCCTTTTACCATTATTTATCCCTGGAAATTGTCGTTTTCCGGTGAATGGCAGTAATTATTGGGGCTTGTGGTATTTTTACCCGGTTTCCAGGCAAAAATATTACTTGAGATGGCATGCAATTACCTGATGTGTTTTGTCTGTCTGAGGAAGGTTTTATTTTGCGAGGATAGGGTATTTTCTCCAGGCATGAAAGTGTTGGATTTCAGTTTGCCCTGGAAGAACGGCTGTCTGGCCAGGAAAATACTTTTTGTGCCCTGCGTTGATTAGATGAGTACCGTTTTTTATCGTTTGTCTTCCCGAAGCAGGGCGCGATTCCCTGGCAAGGAGGCTTTTAGCCTTATCTGGAAAGTTGGTTGGAAAAGGCAAAAGCATGACGGCCCAAAGTGAAAGAGAGTTTGTTTCATTTTTCAGTATATAGGCAAACGGCTTATTTTTCCGGAAGGTTTTCTGTTTCGGTTGCAGGCGGTACAGGTTTCAGGCTGACGGGCTTGAAGCGGGATTCAACAGGGCGTCCTTTTTTTGCCCTTTTTCCGATATGGGCGGCCAACCCGTTTTCTGTTATCCGGATGTCATGCCGGGAGCCGTTTTTTGCCTGGCAGGCAACAAGGCAGCCCTGTTGATCAACGGGCAGGGCAGCGAGCAGGGATTCATCCGGCGCAAGTGACATCAGCGTGACGCCATGCCCGCCATTTTTCAGGTAACGCAGTTCTTCAACAGGGAAGGCAAGGCACCGTCCTTGTTCGGACAGGCAGGCGATCCATTTGTCTTTTATTGCAAGAGGTTTTGGCGGGAGCAGCGAGTCGCTTTTTTCCAGGGTGATGAATTGTTTGCCCTGGCGGGTACGGCTTGTCATGTCGGCGATGGTTGCCTGAAAGCCGTAGCCTGAACGGGTTGCAATCAGCAGGGAAAGGCTGGCGGGTCCGGCAAGGTAGTGGATAATTTGGTCACCGGGGGCTGTTTCAATGAGGGTCGTAATGGGGATGCCGTCTCCCCTGGCATGGGGAAGGCTGCCAACGGCAACTGAATAAATGCGGCCGGTCAGCCCCCATGCCAGCAGGGTATCGGTGCTGCGGCAGGTAAAAGCGCCGTACAGGGTATCGCCTGTTTTGAAATTTAATTGGGAATGGTCATGCCCATGCCCGGAGCGGCAGCGTATCCAGCCTTTTTCAGAGATGATGACGGTTACCGGTTCATCCATGATTTTTTGTTCAACACGGGCATATCGGGCTTCTTCAATACGTGTCCGTCTGGCATCGCCGAATTTTTTCCGGTCGGTTTCTATTTCTTTGATGATCTGTTTTTTCAGAGAATCCGGATTGTTCAACAGGTCGTGCAGGGTATTTTTCTCTTCGCGCAGTTCAGACAGTTCCTGTTCGATTTTGCGTTTTTCCATGCGGGCCAGCTGCCTGAGGCGGATTTCCAGGATGTCGTCAGCCTGTTTTTCGGATAGATGGAAAGTTGTGATCAGGTCTTCCCTGGGTTCGTCGGATTCACGGATGATGCCGATGACTTTATCAATGTTTAGCAGGGCGGTTTCACGGCCTTCCAGGATGTGGATCCGGTCATCGACTTTTCCCAGCCGCCATTGTGTACGGCGGCGGACTGTGTCAAAGCGGAAGGTAATCCACTCCCCTAAAATATCGCGCAGTCCTTTTTGCCGGGGGCGGCCGTCCAGCCCTATCATGACCAGGTTGACGGATGCGTTGCTTTCCAGCGAGGTGTGCGAGAGCAGCGTTTGCATCAGTTCTTCCGGATTTTGCCGTTTTGAGCGGGGTTCCAGAACCAGGCGGATCGGTGCGTTGCGGGTAGATTCGTCCCGGATGGTGTCAAGCATGCCCAGCATGGTCTGGCGCAGGGTATTTTGTTCCGGTGTGAGCGATTTTTTGCCTGTCCGTACTTTAGGGTTGGTGAGTTCTTCGATTTCTTCCAGAATTTTCTGGGAGGACGCGCCGGGAGGCAGTTCGTTAATGACAATTTGCCATTGTCCTTTTGCCAGTTCTTCAATTTTCCACCTGGCGCGAATTTTGAGGCTGCCTCGGCCGGTTTTATATATTTCCGCAATTTGCGGAGCAGGGGTAATGATTTGCCCCCCGCCGGGAAAATCCGGTCCCGGTATGATTGCCGTGAGTTCGGCATGGCTGATGTGCGGGTTGCGGATTAGCGCAATGGCGGCTCTGGCGATTTCGGATAAATTGTGCGGGGGAATTTCGGTCGCCATGCCGACAGCAATGCCGGAAGAACCGTTTAACAGGGTGAGCGGCAAGCGGGAGGGAAGTATCCGGGGTTCGCTGGAGGAACCATCGTAGTTCGGGATGAAATCGACTGTTCCCTGATCAATTTCCGCAAGCAGCAACTCGGCAATCGGCGTTAAGCGCGCTTCGGTATAGCGCATGGCGGCAGCGCCGTCTCCATCTCTTGAACCGAAGTTTCCCTGGCCGTCAATTAAGGGGTAACGCATGGAAAAATCCTGTGCCATGCGTACCAGGGCATCGTAAACGGACTGATCGCCGTGAGGATGCCATTTCCCCAGGACATCGCCGACGACTGCCGCTGATTTCCGGGGTTTTGAGTGGGTTGCCAGCCCCAGCTCGTTCATGGCATACAAGATGCGCCGCTGGACAGGCTTTTGCCCATCGCATACGTCCGGCAGGGCGCGGCCCCGAACAACGGATATGGCATAGTCGAGGTAGGCCTGTTCGGCAAAGCCGGCCAGTATCAGGGCTTCTCCTTCAGGCGGGCGATCCGGCTGCGGCTGATTGAAAAGGCTGGGTTGTTGTGCAGTTTCCATAAAGGTATTTTGTTGGTCAGATATCGGCCTGGGCTTCGTTTCCGTGTTCTTCCATCCATGCCCTGCGGGCGGCGGCCTCGCCTTTTCCCATCAGCATCTGGAAGCGGTTTTGGGAATGTTGCAGCCCGGTTTCACCCAGTATGACGGGAAGCAGGCGGCGGGTATCCGGATTTAAGGTAGTTTCCCACAGTTGTTCGGCGTTCATTTCTCCCAGCCCTTTGAAACGGGAAATGGTGGGGGCATTTTCGCGGACATCTTCTTTTTTGAGTTTGTCCAGAATGGTCTGGAGCTCGGTCTCATCCAGTGCGTACAGTTTCTGTACAGGCCGTTTTCCCCGTGCCGGGACATCAACGCGATAGAGCGGCGGCCGTGCGATGTAGATGTTTCCGTTTTGGATCAGTTTGGGAAAATGGCGGAAAAACAGGGTGAGCAGCAATACCTGGATGTGGGAGCCATCGACATCGGCATCTGACAGGATACATATTTTGCCGTAACGCAATCCGGAGAGGTCAGGGGGATCGGCAATGTCATGCGGGTCCACGCCAATGGCAACGGAGATATCGTGGATTTCCTGGTTGGCAAACAGGCGGTTTCTGTCTGTTTGCCATGAGTTGAGCACTTTGCCGCGCAAAGGGAGGATGGCCTGGAATTCCTTGTTTCTTCCCATTTTTGCCGAGCCGCCGGCTGAATCGCCTTCAACGAGAAACAGCTCGTTTCTTGTGGTATCGGTTGATTCGCAGTCGGTCAATTTTCCGGGAAGTACGGCGACGCCGGATGATTTTTTCTTTTCAATCTTGCGTGCAGCATGCAGGCGTGATTGTGCCTGTCGAATGACAAGCTCTGTCAGTTTGCGTCCCTGGTCGACATGCTGGTTGAGCCAGAGTTCCAGCGGGGGACGTACCATGTGCGAAACCAGCCTGACGGCATCCCGCGAGTTCAGCCGTTCTTTGATTTGGCCCTGGAATTGCGGGTCAAGCACTTTGGCCGACAGGAGAAAGGAAACCCTGGAGAAGACGTCTTCCGGGAGCAGGCGGATTCCCTTGGGCAAAAGGGCGTGCATTTCCGCAAAATTTTTGACGGCTGTAAACAGGCCGTCTCTTAAGCCGCTTTCGTGCGTGCCGCCGGCCGGCGTGGGGATGAGGTTGACAAAAGATTCGCGTATCAGCGGTCCTTCGGCTGTCCATGCCACAATCCAGGACGCTCCCTCGCCTGTTGCAAAGCCTTCCTGCGGGCCAGCGATATATCTTTTGCCCTGGAAAAACGGAATGGCGGTTTCCTCGCCTGTTTCCAACCCAAGCTGTTCGCACAGATAGCCGCGAAAACCATCGTTGTATTGCCAGGTTTCGGTTTTTTCCTGGGATTCATCTATAAGGGTAATGGTAACGCCAGGCAGCAGGAGCGCCTTGGAACGCAGCAGCCGCCGAAGTTCGCCGACAGGAATGGCAGCGTCATCAAAATAGCGGGGATCCGGCCAGACGGTGACTTTTGTGCCGGATTTTTTTTCACCGCGAGAAAGCGGGAAGGATTGCAATGCGGTTGAGACGGCGCCGTTGGTAAAAGTGATTTCATGCCGTTTTTTATCCCGCCAGACAGAGACGGCTATTTTTTGGGAGAGGGCATTGGTGACCGAGACACCCACGCCGTGCAACCCGCCTGAGAAAGCATAGGCGTTTTCCGCGCCTTTCCGGAATTTTCCGCCTGAGTGCAGACGGGTAAAGATAATTTCTACCGTTGAGATGTTTTCTTCGGGATGCAGCCCGACCGGTATGCCGCGGCCATCGTCTTCCACGCTGACGCCGCTGCCGGCATGAAGGGTTACCTGAATGTGCCGGCAAAAGCCTGCCATGGCTTCATCCGAGGCATTGTCTATGACTTCGGTGATGATATGCAGCGGATTTTCGGTGCGGGTGTACATGCCTGGCCGTTGCCGGACAGGTTCCAGGCCTTTCAGGACCTGTATGGAAGTTTCATCGTATAAGAATTTTTCGGACATCGGGTATGCGGTTTTGCCATGCAAACAGGTTTTGGATGAATACAGGAAAGGGGGATTTTACATTCAGAAGAGGAAACTTTTAAAACAGCCTTAATGCTGTTGCCGGATTTTGTTTCGTTATCAGGTGAGGATAAAAGCATTGCGATTATATATGTAGTTGTATATAATAAGAAATTGACCTGGCGTTTGAAAGAATATAGCAAAACGGGAAGATGGGCGTATGCCCATTTTTTTTTCATTACAGTCAGGGAAAACATGAGGGAAGCGGTTAACCGGAGGCGGGCTTGTTGCAGGGATTGATAGAAAAGACCGTAAAAGGTTGCGGTTATGATGTAATTGATGTGGAACGGGCGTCCGGCGGACTTTTGCGCGTATATATTGATTTTTTACCGGAAGAGGCTGATCGCGGCAGTATTACGGTAGAGGACTGTGAAGCAGTCAGCCGCCAGTTATCTTATGTGCTGGCGGTTGAAGATGTGGATTATGAGCGTCTGGAAGTTTCATCGCCCGGTCTGGACAGGCCGCTGAAACGCTTGTCGGATTATATCCGCTTTGCGGGAATGGAAGCCAGTATCAAGCTGCGCATGCCTGTTGAGGGCATGTCAAACCGGCGGGTTTTTCAGGGTATTTTGCAAGAGCCTGACGGAGAGGAGCTGGCGCTGGAATTTGATACGAAAGAAGGCGCGGCGTTATTGCACTTTTCTCTTTCTGATGTAGATAAGGCACGGTTGGTGCCACAGGTGAATTTTAGGGGCCGAAAAAAATGAGTTTCGAAATTCTGCAACTGGTTGATGCGCTTGCACGCGAAAAAAATGTCGACAAGGAAATTGTCCTGGGCGCGCTGGAGCATGCCTTGGCTTTGGCAACAAAAAAACGTTATCCCGGCGAAGTGGATATCAGGGTGGCCATTGACCGTAAGACAGGCGAGTTTGAAACTTTCCGCAGATGGCATGTGGTTCCCGATGAGGCGGGACTCCAGCTGCCGGATCAGGAGATTTTGCATTTTGAGGCCAGGGAACAAATTCCCGATATTGAGGTGGATGATTATCTGGAAGAGCCTGTTGAATCGATTGATTTTGGCCGCCGTTTTGCGCAGGATACCAAGCAGATTGTTTTGCAGCGTATCCGTGATGCGGAGCGGGAGCAGATTCTCACGGATTTCCTGGCGCGCGGCGATGCGATGGTTACCGGTACGGTCAAGAGGATGGAGCGTGGCGATGCCATTTTAGAGTCCGGCAAGGTGGAGGCGCGCCTGCCGCGGGATCAGATGATTCCAAAGGAAAACCTGCGGGTAGGCGACCGGGTGCGCGCCTATATTTTGCGTGTGGACAGAAATGCCCGGGGGCAGCAGATTATTCTTTCCCGGACGGCACCGGAGTTTATTATCAAGTTGTTTGAGCTGGAAGTGCCGGAAATGGAACAGGGGCTGCTTGAAATCAAATCCGCTGCCCGTGATCCCGGCGTGCGTGCCAAGATTGCTGTTTTTACGAATGACAAACGGATTGATCCGATTGGTACTTGTGTGGGTATCAGGGGATCGAGGGTGCAGGCTGTGACGGGCGAACTGGGCGGCGAGCGCGTGGATATTGTGCTGTGGTCTGATGATCCGGCGCAGTTTGTGATTGGGGCGCTGGCACCGGCCAATGTTTCGTCTATTGTGGTGGACGAAGAACAGCATGCCATGGATGTGATTGTGGATGAGGAAAATCTGGCAATTGCTATTGGCAGGAGCGGCCAGAATGTCCGTCTGGCTTCCGAGTTGACTGATTGGAAGATCAATATCATGACGGCTGAAGAGTCGGCTGATAAATCGGCTATGGAAACAGCGGCTGTTCGTTCTCTTTTTATGGACAGGCTGAATGTGGATCAGGAAGTGGCCGATATCCTGATTGAGGAAGGGTTTTCCGCGCTGGAGGAAATTGCGTATGTTCCTCTCAATGAAATGCTGGAAATAGAGGCGCTTGATGAGGAAACGGTTAATGAGTTGCGTACCCGTGCGCGCGATGCGCTGGTAACAGAGGCGCTGGCCCTGGAAGAGGGGATAGCCGATATGGAGCCGGAGCTGCTCAATCTTGAGGGAATGGACAAAAGTACGGCCGGAAAGCTGGGGCTGGCGGGTATCAAGACGCTGGCAGATTTCAGCAGCCTGGCCTATGATGAGTTTGGCGCGATTCTTGCTTTGCCGACTGAACGGGCGCGCCAGCTGGTTGAGAGCGGCTTTGAGGATGTGACGGATGATGAGATGGCGCTGATTGATGCGCGGTATGACGAGCAGGCCAAGGCATTGCAGGCGCGCGTATGGGAAATCACCGAGACGAAGTGATTGCCAACGCGTAAAAACAGACTGGGTGGACCGCGTCAGACAGGAAAGAGGAAGGAATGGCGACTAATAACGTAGCTCAATTTGCTGTAGAACTGAATATGCCGGCTGAAGCGCTGCTGAATCAGTTGCGTAATGCGGGCGTTGAAAAAAAATCAGTTAACGATTCCTTGACGAATGCGGATAAGGACAAGCTGCTGAATTATTTGCGCGGAGCGCATAGCAGTGTGCCTGACGCCAAGAAAAAGATTTCGTTGACGCGTAAAGAGACGACTGAGATCAAACAGGCGGATGCATCGGGCAAGTCGCGGACGATTCAGGTGGAAGTTCGCAAGAAACGCACTTTCCGGCGTGAGGAAGTGCCTGTTGTGGAAAAGAAAGTTCCTCATAAGGCCCCGGCGCCGATTATTGATGAGGCAGAGCAGAAAAAGCGGGCGGAAGAAGCGCACCGCCAGGCGGAGCTGATTGCCCGCCAGGAAGCGGAACTGCGGGAAAAACAGGCTAAACTGGCCAGGATTGAGGCAGAGAAGGCGGCCCGTCTGAAGGCGGAAGAAGAGGCTCGCAGAGCTGCCGAGTTGAAGGAAAAAGAGGCTGCCGCTGCTGTAGCGCCAGTACAGCCGGCAGAGGAAAAAACCGCTGAAAAAGCCGTAAAGAAACCGGAAAAAGCACCCGATAAAGTGCCTGAAGCTGAAAGAACCCGGCAGGCGGTAGAAGATGAGATTGCGCAGATCAAGGCCATGATGGCTGCGCCTAAAAAAGTGGTCCGGCCGCCAGAAGTTCAGGAAAGCGAGGACGTCAAAAAGAAAGACGTGACTTTGCGCCGTCCGGCTGACAAGAAACCGGCAGAGGCCAAGGAGGAGAAAAAAGGTTCAGGCGAGAAGAAATCAATCAAGTCTGCCGATGTGGCCTCTATCTGGCAGGAAGAAACGGCAAAAAAACGCGGTACAGGTCTCAAGACACGGGGCGGCGCTATGCCTGCCCGTGAGGGGTGGCGAAGCGGCGGTTCCAAGAACCGCAAGAGCCAGCAGGCGGCAGAACGGGAAAGCAATTTTCAGCAGCCGACAGAGGCGATTGTCAGAAATATTTATGTGCCTGAAACGATTACGGTGGCAGAACTGGCGCACCAGATGGCTGTAAAGGCATCTGAGGTGATTAAACAGCTCATGCTGCTGGGGCAGATGGTGACGATTAATCAGGTGCTGGATCAGGAAACGGCAATGATTCTGGTGGAGGAGATGGGGCATAAGGCGTTTGCCGCCAAAATTCAGGATCATGAGGCCGAACTGGCTGCCATGGGTGAAAACGCAGATGCGGAATGGCTGCCAAGAGCGCCTGTGGTGACTGTGATGGGCCATGTGGATCATGGCAAGACATCGCTTCTGGATTATATTCGCAGAACAAAGATTGCTTCCGGCGAGGCTGGCGGTATTACTCAGCATATTGGCGCGTATCATGTGAAAACGCCCAATGGCGTGATTACTTTCCTGGATACGCCTGGGCATGAGGCTTTTACTGCCATGCGTGCCCGCGGCGCCAAGGCAACGGATATTGTTATTCTGGTTGTTGCTGCTGACGATGGTGTGATGCCGCAGACGAAGGAGGCTATTGCCCATGCGAAAGCGGCAGGTGTTCCCCTGGTTGTCGCTATTAACAAGATTGATAAGTCAGGCGCCAATGTAGAGCGTGTGACCCAGGAACTGATTGCGGAAGAGGTGGTGCCTGAACAGTATGGCGGGGATTCGCCTTTTGTGCCGGTTTCTGCCAAAAGCGGTCAGGGGATTGATTCTTTGCTGGAAAATGTGTTGCTTCAGGCTGAAATACTGGAACTCAAGGCACCGGTGGATGTGCCGGCAAAAGGTCTGGTTATTGAGGCGCGTCTGGACAAGGGGCGCGGCCCTGTCGCAACGGTGTTGGTGCAGTCCGGTACGTTGCACAAAACGGATGTGGTTCTGGCTGGCCAGGAGTTTGGCCGGGTACGTGCGATGTTAAACGAAAGCGGCAAGGCGATTACAACGGCTGGCCCCAGTATTCCGGTTGAAATTCAGGGGTTGACAGGAGTGCCGGCAGCAGGCGAAGAGGTGCTGGTGCTGGCTGATGAGCGCAAAGCGCGTGAAATTGCGCTTTTCAGGCAGGGCAAGTTCCGGGATGTGAAACTGGCAAAACAGCAGGCAGCGAAGCTGGAAAATATGTTTGACCAGATTGCGGAAGGGGAAGTGAAGGCTTTGCCGCTGATTATCAAGACAGATGTACAGGGATCGCATGAGGCATTGACTGCTTCCATGCTCAAGCTTTCCAATGATGAGGTGCGGGTACAGATTGTCCATGCCGCTGTTGGCGGTATTACAGAATCTGACGTGAATCTGGCAGTGGCCTCACATGCTGTTATTATCGGTTTTAATACCCGTGCAGACGCGCAAACACGGGCGCTGGCTGAAACTCACGGTATTGATATCCGTTATTACAATATTATTTATGATGCTATTGATGATGTGAAGGCTGCCATATCCGGTATGCTGGCGCCAGAGAAACGGGAGCAGGTTCTGGGTATGGTGGATATCAGACAGGTGATCCATGTCAGCCGAATCGGTTCTATTGCCGGCTGTTTTGTCATGGAAGGGCTGGTCAGGCGAAGCGCTATGGCGCACTTGTTGCGCGATAATGTGGTGATCTGGACGGGCGAGATTGATTCGCTTAAACGTTTCAAGGATGATGTGCGCGAGGTCAAGGCAGGTTTTGAATGCGGCCTTACCCTGAAGGGGTATAACGATATCAAGGAAGGCGATCAGCTTGAGATTTATGAGGTTCAGGAGATTGCCCGAACCTTGTAGCATAAGGCTGACGGTTTGATGAAAGGGGAATGAGGCCATGACAAAGCGCAACCGATCCATGCCGGATCGTAGCCTTCGGGTGGCAGACCAGATCCAGAAGGATTTATCTGAAATTCTGGCTTTTGAGCTGAAAGATCCCCGTGTTGGTATGGTGACGATTACCGAGGTTCAGGTAACGCCTGACTATGCTTATGCCAAGGTTTTTTTCACTATGCTGGATGACAGCGAGGAAGCTGTCAGGGAAACGTTGCAGGGGCTGGGGAAAGCCGCAGGTTTTATCCGCAACCAGCTGGGCAAGCGTTTGCATATCCACACTTTGCCGCAGTTACGCTTTGAATATGACCGTTCTGTTGTGCGTGGTATGGCGCTTTCCGAGCTGATTACCCAGGCCAATTCACAGCGTTTGCCAGATGATGACGAATCGGTTTGAGCCGGCTTTTTCCAATTCATTTTTGCCATGCCTGCTGTACTTACAGGAAAACAACGTGTTTCTGTGCACGGGGTTGTACTGCTGGACAAGCCTGCCGGGTTATCCAGCAATGAGGCGTTGCTTCGGGTCAAGCGGCGATTGAATGCAAAAAAAGCAGGGCATACGGGAACGCTGGATCCTTTTGCTACCGGACTTTTGCCGCTGTGTTTCGGGGAAGCGACAAAGTTTGCTCAGGATTTGCTTGATACTGACAAGACTTATCAGACAACGGTTTGCCTGGGTGTAAAAACATCTACCGGAGATACGGAAGGGGAGGTTCTTGAAACGCGGGATGCCGGTCATATAACCCAAAGGGATATTGATGCGGTTTTGCAACGTTTTACCGGTGAAATCGAGCAGGTTCCTCCCATGTATTCGGCGCTGAAGAAAGATGGACGGCCGTTGTATGAATATGCGCGGGCCGGTGTGGAAATTGAGCGCGAAGCCAGACGCGTGACGGTTTACGAGATTATTCTGCTTGATTTTTCCTGGCCTTTTTTATCGCTCAGGATATTGTGCAGCAAGGGAACTTATATCAGGACGCTGGGAGAAGATATTGGGGAGGCGCTGGGATGCGGAGCCCATTTGAAAACGCTTCGCCGGATCAGGGTGGGTTCGCTTGATATCAGTGATGCGCTGGCTTTGCCTGATATAGAACAGGCGGAAAATTCTGAAGGTACGATTCTTAAGCCGGTAGATTATTTGCTTTCAACCTGTTTCCCGCTCGTGTTGTCCGAGGCACAGGCTGCCCGTTTTATACATGGCCAGCGGTTTTCTCTTGAAAAGGAAGGTTTCTGTTTTCCTGATGGCGTGAGGCGCGTACGGGTTTATGCGGCAGATGGCCGGAAACTTTTGGGGACGGCGCAAATTAGGGAAGGGCGTGTGCTGGCGCCGGAGCGGCTGGTGGCCGGTTGACCGGCAGCAGTGTTTCTGCCGCGTGGTACAATGTCCGGTTCCGATTGTTCACGCTTTTATGAGGTTTATGCCAAAGATGGATCAGTCCATACGAAATATTGCCATTATCGCGCATGTCGATCATGGCAAAACGACGCTTGTTGACCAGTTGCTTCGCCAATCCGGGATATTCCGGGAAAACCAGAGTGTCAGTGAACGCATTATGGATTCCAATGAGCTGGAGAAGGAGCGCGGGATTACCATTTTGGCAAAGAATTGCGCGGTGACATATGAGGGAACCCGTATCAATGTGGTGGATACGCCTGGACATGCCGATTTTGGCGGCGAGGTTGAACGGGTGCTTTCCATGGTGGACAGTGTGCTGCTTTTGGTTGACGCTGTTGAGGGGCCTATGCCGCAGACCCGTTTTGTTACCCGCAAGGCGTTGGCTTTGGGGTTAAAGCCGATTGTTGTTGTCAATAAAATTGACAGGCCGGGCGCGCGGCCGGAATGGGTTGTCAATGCCACTTTTGAGCTTTTTGACAAGCTGGGAGCGACGGAGGAACAGCTGGATTTTCCGGTGCTTTATGCTTCCGCGCTCAATGGCTATGCTTCAACTGATCCGCTAGTGCGGGAAGGGACGATGCGTCCTTTGTTTGAGGCTATTTTGCAGTATGCGCCGGTCAGGGAATCCGACCCGGAAGGAATGTTGCAAATGCAGATTTCCTCGCTGGATTTTTCTTCCTATGTCGGCAAGATCGGGATTGGCCGGATAAATCGCGGGCGGATACGGCCGTTGCAGGATGTGGTTGTGATGAATGGGCCTGATTCTCAGCTGTTGCGCGCGCGAATCAATCAGGTGCTGTGTTTCAAAGGATTGGAAAGAGTGCCGGTTGATGTTGCTGAAGCCGGAGATATTGTGCTGATAAACGGTATAGAGGGGCTGGATATCGGCTCTACGGTGTGTGATGCCAATTCTCCTGATCCGCTTCCGATGCTGACGGTGGATGAACCCACGATGACGATGAATTTTATGGTCAATACTTCGCCCTTTGCGGGCCGTGAAGGCAAGTTCGTGACCAGCCGCCAGCTGCGGGAGCGGCTGGAAAGGGAGCTGAAATCCAATGTGGCGCTCAGGGTTGCCTTAACGGATGATGAGACGGTTTTTGAGGTATCGGGCCGCGGCGAATTGCATCTGACGATCTTGATTGAGAATATGCGGCGGGAAGGGTATGAATTTGCTGTTTCCCGGCCGACAGTGGTTTACAAGGTGATTGACGGCAAAAAGCATGAGCCTTATGAGCTGCTGACGGTGGATATGGATGAATCCGGACAGGGCGCTGTGATGGAAGAGCTTGGCAGGCGGCGCGGGGAGCTGCAGGATATGCAAGTGGACGGCAAGGGGCGTGTCCGGCTGGAGTACCGTATTCCTGCGCGGGGGTTGATTGGTTTTCAGAGCGAGTATATGACGTTGACCCGCGGTACAGGCCTGATGAGCCATATTTTTGACGGATACGATCCGGTTGATGAGGATCGTCCTGCTTTTGCCGGGCGCAGAAACGGCGTTTTGATTTCGCAGGAAGACGGCGAGGCGGTTGCCTATGCCTTGTGGAAGTTGCAGGATCGGGGACGGATGTTTGTCAGCCATAATGATCCGGTTTATGAAGGCATGATTATCGGTATTCATTCACGCGACAATGATTTGGTTGTCAACCCGATAAAAGGCAAGCAGTTGACCAATATCCGGGCTTCCGGTACGGACGAGGCAGTGCGCTTGACGCCGCCTGTTTTGCTTTCGCTGGAATATGCCGTGGAATTTATTAATGATGATGAGCTGGTTGAGATTACGCCGAAAAGTATTCGTCTTCGCAAGCGTTTTTTGAGTGAGATTGAGCGCAGGCGGGCAGCCAGACAGCCTGCTGCCTGATTTTTTGCCGGATGGCCAGAATAAGATTGGCGGACTGTATTTGCCGCAGGATTTTATGGGTATTCCTGTCGGCGGAAATGGGGTGGGGTGCCTGGCCTGGCTGAGGGAGCCTGTTTTTGCTGATGCGTTTTGTATGCCGCAAAAGCGGGAAATAGGAGCGGCTTTAGCGGTTTCGTTTTCTTTTTTATCCTGCCAGCATGTAGCCGGGGTAAGTATTGCAGGTTTTTCCCATAACGTATATATTGGCTGACCTAGTTTTATTTTCCGATAGATAAATACCGTTTTTGACTGTTTGATACCGTATGCTGTTTGTGCATGTTTACGGAAACTGTTGACAGCTATACCCTAATTTTGAGGAGAGATTGCATGAATAAGTCTGAGCTCGTAGAGTATATTGCAGAATCTGCGGATATCTCTAAAGCAGCATCAGCTCGTTCTTTGGACGCCGTAATTGAGGCTATTAAGGATGCGCTGAAGAAGAATGAAAGTGTGACGCTGGTAGGTTTTGGCACCTTCAGTGTTGGCAAACGCGCAGCCCGTTCCGGCCGTAATCCGCGTACCGGAGAGGTTATCAAGATTAAATCTGCAAAAGTTCCTAAATTTAAGGCTGGTAAAGCGTTAAAAGATGCGGTAAACTAATACCTTTCTCGGCGCAGTAATAAAAATGCCGAAAAAGTTTGACTGGCTAAGAATCAAAAGGGTGCTTAGCTCAGTTGGTAGAGCGGCGCCCTTACAAGGCGTAGGTCGGGAGTTCGAGGCTCTCAGCACCCACCAACAGTCAAGCTGGAAGTTTTTTGGAGTGGTAGTTCAGTTGGTTAGAATACCGGCCTGTCACGCCGGGGGTCGCGGGTTCGAGCCCCGTCCACTCCGCCAGACTGAAAAGGCGAACGCAAGTTCGCCTTTCTTTTTTATCCTTTCTGTTTTTATGCCGCACGGATAAATCATCATGCTAGAGTGGATACGCCGCAATAAACTGATGACCCAGATTATTCTGCTGGTCTTTATCGTCCCTTCCTTTATTTTTTTCGGGGTTCAGGGGTATGACCTGCTGGGCGATGGCAATGCGCCGGCCAAAGTGGATGGCAAGGCAATTTCGGAGCAGGAGTGGGAAAATGCCCAGAGGGAGCAGGCAGATATGCTGCGGCAGCGTGCAGGACAGCAGTTTGATCCCAAATGGATTGAATCGCCCAATTTTAAATGGATGGTATTGGACCGGCTGATTGATAACCGGGTGATGACGGCTGAAATTGCCTCTGAAAAGCTGACGGTTCCGGATGGAGTGGTGTTGCGGACCATTATGGAAATTCCCGGCCTGACAACGGAAGACGGCAAGTTGAACAGGGAAAGGTATGAGGCAGGATTAAAGGCTCAGGGGATGACAGACCAGATGCACTTTGCCATGGTGCGCCAGGAGTTGTTGCAGCAGCAGATTGTTGCGCCGCTGGCATATGGTTTTTATTTGCCGCAGCAGGTAATGGAACAGGTCTGGCGTCTTTTTGAGCAGGAGCGCGAGGTTCAGCTCAAGGTTTTCAAGGCGGCTGATTATCGTTCAAAGGTGACGGTGACGCCAGAGGAGCTGGAAACTTATTATAAGGAGAATGGCAACCAGTTTACGGTGACAGAGCATCTCAGCGCGGAACTGGTTGTGCTGGATATGCCGTCGATTGAAGAGGCTGTCAAAATCAGCGAAGCAGATATCCAGTCTTATTACAAGCAAAATGCCAGGCGGTTTGCTGTGCCGGAAGAGCGGCGTGCCAGCCATATTTTAATTGAGGTGCCTAAGGATGCTTCGGAATCGGATCATAAGGCGGCCCGCGACAAGGCAGAATCGCTTCTGGCCCAGTTAAAGGCCAAACCGGGGATTTTTGCGGCGCTGGCCAAAACCCATTCGCAGGATCCGGGTTCTGCGCCAAGGGGGGGAGACCTGGGATTTTTCAGGCGAGGCAAGATGGTGAGGCCGTTTGAAGACGCAGCTTTTTCTCTCACGAAGGGGGAATTGAGCAATGTTGTCCAGTCGGATTTCGGGTATCACATTATTTTGCTGACGGATATTCGGGAGGCTGTTGAAAGGCCGCTTTCCCAGGTGCGTGCCCAGGTGATGGAAGAGATGAAGCGCCAGCTTGCAGGCAAGAGGTATGCAGAGGTTGCCGAAATTTTTTCCAATACAGTATATGAGCAGCCTGACAGCTTAAAGCCGGTTGCAGACAGGCTGAAGCTGAAAATTCTGAAGGCGGATAATCTGACCCGCGAGCCGAATCCTGCTTATGCACGGCATCCTGTGCTTGGCAATCCGAAGTTGCTGGAGGCAATATTTTCGGATGACGTTATCCGGAATAAACATAATACGGAGGCGATTGAAATCAGCCCTCAGCTGATGGTTGCCGCACGTGTGTCCCAATATTATCCTGCGGCGGTCAGGCCGTTTGATGAGGTGAAGCCGGCCATTGAAAAGGCTGTGTTGCTGCAAAAGACAGGCAAGCTGGCCAGGGAGGCTGGCGAGGCTGAGCTGGTCAGGCTGAAGGAAGGGGAACAGCAGAAGGGATTTTCTGCACCACTCAAGGTTTCCCGGCAGATGATCAATATGACAGGCAGGCTGGATCTGATGCCGATTATGAAGGCGGATGTCAGCAAGCTGCCTGCTTATATCAATGGGGCGGATTACGCTGAAGGGTATGTGATTTACCGTATTAACAAGGTTCTCTCGCCTGCGCGTTCCAACCAGCAGATTCGCGAAGCGATGCGCGCCCAGCTGATGAGGAATATGTCGCAACAGGAAATGGCGGCTTTCATGAATTACTTGCGCAAGAAAGCCAATGTGGAAATATTGAAAAAACGGGATGAATCCCCGGATGTGGGCAAAGGGTCATGAGGATTACAGAAAATCCGTTTTTGGATGCGTTGGGCTTCGAGCTTGTTCGCATGGAAGACGGGATGGCTGAAATTACTGTTAAGCTGCAACCGCAGCATATGAACAGCTGGCAGGTGATGCATGGAGGTATTATCATGACGCTGCTTGATGCCAGCATGTCGAGGGCAGCGCGTTCTCTGGTAAAAGAGGTGACCAGTGCGGCGACTGTCGAGATGAAAACCAGTTTTTTTCAGCCGGGCGGCAAAACGGGCAGTTGTATGCAGGGTATAGGCCGGATTTTGCACCGTTCTACTACGCTGTATTACTGCGAGGGGGAAGTCAGAAACGGGGATATACTGACAGCAAAGGCAATGGGAACTTTCAAAGTGTTCCGGCGTTCGGATATTGCCCGCAGGTTGAAGGTTTGACCCGTTTTTTACCGGTATTATGCGGATATGGGCTGGTTTCGGTTCAGGGTCAGGATGCCTTTGATCATACGATAGGCTTTCCATATCCAGGCGACAGCCCAGACAAGGTAGGCTAAGGGGATGCCGATGATGCTGACGAAGAAAAACCATCCCAGCGCGGCCAGGCCAAAGTATAGCCAGAAGGATCGGATTTGCCAGGTGTGGTGGCTGTAGATAAAGGTGCCTGTTGTGTTCGGGCGGGCAGCATAGCTGATAATGAGCGGTATCCATGAAAAGAGCCCGAGAGCAATGACCAGATCAATGCTGTGAAAAATATACAGCCACCAGGCAGTATTTTTAAGTGACTCAAGCCGGGGTTCAGGGATGGAAGACGGGATCATTTTCCTTTTTCACGATAACGGGAAGGGATGCCGGTTATTCTGAGGTATTTTTCCCCCGGATGGTTTGATTGTTGGCAGAAATATTCTTTCTTTTGCAACATATTGATTTATAACAATATTTTTAAATAATCTCCGCAACTTGCGGAAATCATCTCCGCAACTCAACGAGTCGGATGCGCAGTTTTCCCTAACCGCCGATAGACTGTTTCGGTCAGTTTTTGCTCAGAGTGGCCAAGCAGCGCGGTTGCATCTTTCAAGTCATGAATGTCGCTGGCCGCTTTAGCACGGATATCCCTGAATTGGAATTTTTTTATCTTTTCAGCAATTTCAGGGCAATCCAGCATCGCCTTTTCTTTGGCGCGGTTCCAGCGCTTGCGTAGCATAGGCATGTTCAGTCTCTCTCCTCTTGGTGTCGCAACTAGGTAGAAGCTGCTGATTTTTTTTTGCCGGATTCGCGAGATTACTTTTGCCAGCTCGGTTCCCGCGAGCAAAATGCGCAATTTCTTGCCGGTTTTCTGCTGTTGCAGTACCAACGCGCCGTCCTGGATGTCTGCGTGCTGCATTTTCAACACATCTCCCGGCCGCTGTCCGGTGAGATAGGCCAAGTCCATCGCATCGCGCAATTCGGGTGTGGCATGACTGTAAACCGCCTCCCAGACGGCTTTATCAGCGTAGAAATCCCTCGGCTTCAAGATGGGTTTTTTGACGCCCCGGCACGGGTTTTCCCGGTCGGTATAGCCCCATTCGCGTGCACAGTCGAAAATGTGCGACAGCAACCCCATCTCGTGTCGTGCGGCGGCAATTTTGCCTCGCGCATCCCGATATTGCGCAATATGCCTCGGCTGAATTTGGTCTATCGGTGCGTCGTTAAATATTTTTCTGAGTGATTCCATCTGCCACAGATTGTTCCTCTGTGTGTTTAACGCCTTTTGCGGCACGATTTCCCGCTCGTAGCGGTCAAAACAATACTCATTGTGACAACACGGGATACCGGCCGGCCTTCCAGCTCTGCCCATTTCCTTTTGGCTTCGGCCAAATCGCCGCCCAGGGGAATTTCCTTGCGGTTGCCGGACTCGTCCCTGCCGTTATAATAATAGCCAACCCAAACTTTGCCGCTTTTTAATGTTTTCTTGCGGCGTAGCATCCTGGGCGGCAGGTCGTAGGCGGTTTTTTTCGGGCGCATAGTGGCCATAGTATAGCCTCCCGTCACATCTGATTAAAATCCGGTTCCCATTGCTTTGCGGGAAGAAAAGCGGCGGCATCAATGCCGCCATTTTCATCTGGAAATAAAGACGACTGACGATTGGCTCGCCTGCCTGGTTTTTTTCAAAAAGCCATCCCTGGCTTTTTAGCCAGCGGATCTGCGCAGCAGGAGCGGTACGGCCGGTAAGACGGATAATTTCCCATTCTTCCAGAATGTCCGGTTTGTCAGGGAGCTGAAATAGGGCTTTCATTTTTATTGTACAGGTCGTTTTTCTGATTCTGTCCAGCCGTATGGCTGAAAGCGGCGGCTGTCGTAGTGCATAAAAACTAATACTTCCCCAGCGTGGCCTTCTGTTATTTCGCCAAGAATTATATCCAGCCTTTCTCTAAAATACGGCGTGCTGGGGCTTTCTTTAGTAAGAAGAACAGGTTTTTGCAGTATTTCAATAACAATGAAAGGGCCGTCACTTAATTTTGTCTGTAGCCCCGGTTTATACTCAACTATATCACCGGGCTTGAAATTATGATGGCGGTTAAAATCATCGTATAGGGATTTTAATTTTCTTATTTTTTCTATTTCTGAAACGGTCATAATTTTATTTCAAGTGGGGTTATTAAAAGTTATCGAATTGCCTGCCAGATGGCGGTTGACAGGAAGAATACGGCCAGCGGTGCGAGGAGCAGGAAGGATTGTGCAGAATCTTCTCAATTAGGGTTTTCATCTTAAATCCATTTTTCTCTCAAAACTATTCAGTGCCATTATTCATTTATGTTCATTTTTAGAAGAATATTTTTTATTTCGTCAAAACCTGCTTTTATATTTTCGAAATTCTCTCTTTTTTCATCATCTATCTCGACTTTATATAACAATATAGAGATGCGTTTCTGTGTCTCCCGTATTTTAGCTATAACTGACGCCTGCTCTAATAATCGGTCGCGTTCTTTTTTACAAGGGAAAAGAGGAATAGGGGTAAACATCATTTATTCACCTACAGCGCGCGAAATTTATTGCCAATTTCTGTAAGGGCTTTTTTTGTTTCTTCTGCCAATGACAGGGCGATTTTGAGTTCTTCGTCTGTCAATTCGTCCAGTTCTATTGCGTAATACAAAAGTGTAATTTTTCTCTTAACTTCATGTACAGCTTTGAAAGCCGTAAACGGATATTTTCAGTCATGCATTTACTCCAGTTTTCAAAACATCTGCAAGCTTTTCTGACTGCTGATGTACATTTCCATTGCTTCTGAATATTGTGTTTGTGCTATTTCTCACGCCTATTTAGTCTTTGTTCTAAATTCACGCCTGTTTAGACTTTGTTCTAAATTTGAACCTGTCGGAAATTCTGACATATCCCCAACTCAATTTTTTCTCCTTCCTTGTTTATTCACGATTTTTTCAGTTAAAGTAGTGACACGGCCGCCAGGCCTGTCCTCAATCGTGATGATTACTTTCATGGTAATTTTTCTTCAATATCAAATAAGATTTTTTTAATTTCCTGTATTTCATTATTCACCATTTCGATATTTTTCTTATCTAGAAAATCATCTTCTATTCTGTATATAAGCATTGCAACCCGTGTTTTTATTTCTTCCAGATTTTTAATTGCCTGGTGATTTTCTGCCAATTCTTCTAATGTCAGCATTTTTTACTCCAGTTTTTCATAATTTTTATTTTTTCAGTTAAAGGACTGCCGCAACGGCTTTGATGAGGCGTTCCAGTCTGTGGCTTTTAAGCATTTCGGCCAGGGGCTGGCGTGTCCGGAGAAAGCGCCAGGCGGCAGTCATTTTGTCCGGCATGGCTTTCTCCGGACAGGTTTTTTGAGATCGCGCCAGGCACTTTGCAGCGCGAGCACCTGCATTTCGAGCTGCTCGCGGCCGGCGTCTTTGACCTGGTAGAGCCTGGCCAGCGCTGCGGCGTGTGCCTGGGCGTCTGCATCGGCCTTGCGGTCTTTTTCTCCCACGGCCGCATAGCAAAAAATCAGGGCTGCGATGGCGGCGGCAATGATGATGAAGTGGCTTTTCATGCCAGAATTTTCGCATCTGCAAAAACTGAAGTCAATGCAAATGCAAAAAAATCCGACTGATAGAGACTGATAGAAGCAGACGCGAATGATTACGCGATGTTTGAGTTGCTGTTTTTCATCGCCAGAATGATTGTTTGCAGCGCAGCGCGTTTTTCTTCGGGAAGTTGATTGATGACGTCTGACAGGATGTCAGACGATGACCGCTCTGGCGATCCGCTTCCATTCCAAAGCCACTCTGCGCGAACATTCAGTACCCTTGCCATTGTAAAAAGTTTTTCCGGTATCGTCTTTGTCGCGCGCGTACCGTTTTCATATCCAGCGATTGTTGAAGGTGCAGTTTCGAGTATTCTTGCGAACTCAGACAGAGATAGCCCGGCGCGCGTTCTTGCCCACACCAGCCTCTCTCCGAATGAAAAAATTTTTTGAGTCATTTTTCGCATAATAGAAAATATTTTTTCGCACCTGCATTGACTTTGTTTTTCGCGGATGCAAAAATTTATGAATGGATTTCAATACACAAAAAATAGTCAAAGAAATTCTGGAAACAGGAATTTCACAAAGCGAACTTGCGAGACTCGTTCCTTGCAGCCCTGGAATAATCAGCAATTTCGTTTCGGGATGTAGGGGTCGGCGGCCAGGCTTTTTTATCGCAAGCCGCCTGCTGGAAATTCATAAGCAGCGCGTCCATTCTTGACTGAAGGATAAAAAAAGTCATGCGTCATGAATCGCATAAAACCCTGATTGCCGTCCTGCTGGAGCAGGTGAATGCCTGGCGCAAAAGCCAGGCATTTAGCCGTGAAACGGCAGCGCAGGCCATTGTGGAAGCGCATGAGGCCACCGGCGGCCCGGCTTTAACGGGTATCCGGTTCGACAAAAGCAATCCGGATGCCTTTGCCAGGCAAAAGGCAGCGGCAGACCGCATTTTTCGGTGGCTTGACGATGCCAGCAAGGACAGCAACCTGCTGCCCGCGAATTTTATTCCATCAATTCTGGCCGCACTGCCGGTTGCCTATCGGGTAGCAGCGTTAAACGAGTTGCTCCGGCCTTTTTTGCTGGTTGCCTGGCCAATGGATACCGACGGCGGCGCGCTGGATGCGCCCCTGATGCTGAAAACGCTCGTCAAGGAGCAGAGCGAGGCAACCGGTGCGGTTGCCGACCTAGTTGACGGTGTGACGCGCGAGGAGCTTTTGCGCGCCAGCAAGGAGCTGTCAGACGCGATTTCAACGGCCAGCACGATGAGGGCGGCGATTGAAAAGGCGCTGCGAGGAGGGCAGTCATGAGATCAGAGAAAAAGGTCCGCCTTGCAAATAGTGCAGTGCAAGAGATCCCCGACAAGGCTGCCTCCCCTCTGGAGGACAGACTTGATCCCCTTTTCATCGAGGCACCGTTGGCAAATATGGTGCGGCGCATGCGCAGGGACTGGATTGCTTCCATCGCTCCCTACTGGGGGGACATTGTAGCGATAAACAAATTGGTCATTCCCGAGATTGACCAGCGTGTAGCTGTTCTTTTGAGACAGGGATTCGCGCAGTTTTCTGATTTCCTCTGTTTTTTTGAGTATTACTTCGTTGACCTCCATTATCGCGAGCTGAGTGTCGATCAGTTTCTCATTAAGCTCGATGATGCTCGTCGCTACTACATCGGACATGGGAGACATTCCGGATTTAATGATTTTGACAAGCTCTACAGCCCCCTTGATTGCCCCCATTGCGGTGGTGATTTGAATGATGTCCATAAGGAGTCCCTTTTATGAAAGTTTTTGTGTGGAAGCTCAAACATATCATGATGGGTGACTCCTTCCCTTTTTGCTGCGGCTTGCTATGAAAAGAGAGAGCGCCGCTTCTTTCGCAGAGGCCGTTGCGAGCGCCAGAAAAAGGAAAAGAAACCGCCGGCGCGTGAAGCCTGTGATGGCGCTCACGGACGCCGTAAGGCGGTTTTTTCAGTATCAGAAAAATTTTTCTGGCAGGCGCGTTGGCGTTTTCTGTTTTTCCGGACAAGCCTTTTTTTATCGGGAGGGCTGCGAGAAATTCAGGTTGTATGCCAGTACAGCACCGGACGCGCTGGTGGGCATTTATGACCGCCATGTGAAAATCGCCGAGCTGGTCGGCGATTTTGAGGGTTTTTTTTCGGACAGGACGGGGAGGTAATCAGCTTATGGCTACGCTTACCTTTTT
>JAMPAN010000001.1:527165-650632 GCA_023667225.1 Oxalobacter formigenes
GCGGCAAAAATAAAAATGACCAGGCATCCGGTTAATGCCGTGATAAAACGAAAAAAGCGGGATAGATGTGACATTGTTATATATTTGTTATTTTGGAATTAGCAGACTGGAAAATCAAAGCAGCAATCGGGATAGGGCTCGTTTCCCAGGGTATAGTGCCACCATTCCAGCGGGAAGGTTATAAATCCACAGGTTTTCATAATTGAAACCAGCATTGCACGGTTAGCGTTTTGCTCAGGTGTAAGCCCCGTAGCACCGTGGTGGGAAATGGGATCAAAAAAATCAAAGGAGGAACCCATATCCAGTGCTTTTTGGGTTTCAAGGCTAATGAGAGTCATATCAACTGTGCTGCCTCTGGAGTGACTGGAACGGGTCGCGATATAGCCTTTTTCAAGCAGGGAAGGTTTATCAAGGCAGGGATAATAGGCAGCCTTTGTTTTGGTATCCGGATTTTTTGCCCATTGAATGAAATGGTTGACGGCTGTCTGGGGACGGTAAGCGTCAAAAATGCAAATGGCACAGCCTGCTTTGCGGAAAATTTCGCCTGCTTTTTTCAATGCCAGTGCTGCCGGGAGAGTGAGCATGGCAACCGGTTTTTCATATCCATCAATAGGCGTGCCAGTAAAGTTATTATTTGTAAAATAACGCATATCCAGCCGGATTTCGGGTGCGATATCAGTAATATATACAAAATTATCAGGCATGCAAAAAGACGGCAAAGCAGGCAGTTAATATCAGGATATGAATTATAGCATTTTCCCAGGCGAAGATTTCCTGCCTGCCGGAATCCTTTACCTGAATAGTGCAAGACCGGTTTTGTTTTTGCAGCCGGAATCAGATTTCCACACGTGCGCCCAATTCAATGACACGGTTTGTCGGGATCTGGTAAAAGTCTGCCGGATTGCGGGCATTGCGGTAAATCCAGATGAACAGTTTTTCCCGCCATATTGCCATGCCTGTCAGGGGATTGGAAATAACAGTTTGCCGGGTAACAAAAAATGAAGTGGTCATCATATCAAAGGCATATCCGTGTTCCTTGCATAATTCCAGTGTTCTCGGAATATCCGGTTCATCATTAAAGCCGTAATACAGATCAAGCTGGTAGCAGTTAAAGCCAAGTTCCTGTATTTGTACCCGTTCCGAATCGGGCAGCCAGGGTGTTTCTTTTACATGGATGGTTAAAAAGAAAACCCGCTCATGCAGCACTTTGTTATGGGAAAGATTATGCAGCAGCGCCTGGGGAGCGCCATCTCTTTCTCCTCTCAGGAAAATGGCAGTTCCCGCTACCCGGTGAGGCGGCATGAAAAAAAGCGACTGCAAAAAAGATGCCAGCGGAATGGCGTGTTTCTGCTGGCTTTCCCCAAGCAGTTCGCGGCCTCGCCGCCATGTCATCATGACTGTGAAAAGCCCGATGCCGACAACCAGCGGGAACCAGCCGCCGTGGCTGATTTTGAGCGTATTGGAGGCCAGCAGCAGCAGATCAATTGCACCAAAAAAGAGGGGAACAAGCAGACTGGCAAAAAGATTGATTTTCCAGACATAGCGCATGACAAAAAACAGGAAGATGCTGGTGATAAGCATAGCGCCAGTCACAGCCAGGCCATAGGCTGCCGTCAGGTTTGCTGATGAGCTAAAGCCAATAACGGCCAAAAGAACAGCGCACATCTGCATCCAGTTGATAGTAGGAATATAGATTTGTCCGAATTCACTGGGAGAGGTGTGGATAATTTTCATACGCGGCAAAAGTCCCAGGCCAATGGCTTGTTTGGTAATGGAAAACGCGCCGGAAATGGTTGCCTGCGAGGCAATGATAACGGCCATTGTTGAGAGGAGAACCAGCGGGTAAATGCTCCAGGAACCCAGCTGCATGAAAAAGGGATTTGCCAAGGCTTCAGGTCTGGCAAGCAGTAAACCTCCCTGGCCCATATAGTTGAGCACCAGTGCGGGAAAGACCAGGCGGAACCAGGCTCGCCGGATAGGAACCGGGCCGAAATGGCCCATATCTGCATATAGTGTTTCCGCGCCGGTAAATGCCAGCACAACTTCGCTTAAGGCAATAAAAGCAACGAAAGGGTTTTTCAGCACAAAATGCAGGGCATACCAGGGATTTAACGCCATGCAAATGTCAGGCGCAGCAACGATGTTGATGATGCCGAGTGCTGCCAGTACAAGGAACCAGAAGATCATGATTGGGCCGAAACACTTTCCGATGCCTGCTGTGCCTTTGTACTGGACTGAATAAAGTCCGATCAGAATGACCAATGCAATCGGCACCACATAAGGTTTCAGCACCGGCGTGGCAACTTCCAACCCTTCCACAGCGGAAAGAACCGAGATGGCCGGCGTAATTACGCTGTCGCCGTAAAACAGGGAAGCGCCAAAAACACCCAATGCCAGCAGCGGGAAATAGGGCCGGGATTTTCTGGGGAAGACTGTGTGAGCCAATGCCATTAATGCCAGCGTTCCGCCTTCTCCACGGTTTTCAGCACGCAGCATAACCAGCACATATTTGACTGATACAATGACAATTAAGCCCCAGATTACCAGGGAGACAATGCCGAGTACATTTTCCCGCGTAAAGGCAACGTTTCCTGCATGACCGAATATTGCCCGCATGGTATAGAGAGGGCTGGTGCCGATATCGCCGTAAACAACGCCGGCAGCAGCAATAGTTAGTGCAGTCAGGCTGCTTTTTGTGGACTGTTGTGACAAAATTTCACCGCTTCCTTGATACAATTTACGCAGTACCATAGTCAAAACCTGTTGAAATTGCAAATACGGTTGACATCTGTTTTGTTAAAGCGTTAAATAACTATAAAAATGGTTATATGATGTCGGTCAGGGATTACTATGAGGAGGGGCTATCTTGAACGGTTTCCTGATGAATGGAAACCGGCTGCGCGCGTTTTTTCTGCACTGGGAGATACCACCCGGCAACAAATTCTGCTCCTGTTCGAGCCAGGCGAGGAATTGTCTATCAAGGATATTTCATCGGTATTTGTGCTGGGGCGCTCGACTATTGTTCACCATCTCTCTGTTCTGGAAGAGGCAGGGATTCTTTCCGTAAGACGGCAGGGCAGGCAGGCGCTTTATTCCATTGTTTACAAGGCGGTGCTGGATTCACTGGAACGGCTTCGTCTTTTTATTGAAAGCGATCTGGATATCCTGAAGGATCGTTTTGCGAATGCGTAAAAATGCGCAAACCGTTTCCTGATGAGAGTTTAAAGATGCTTCCCTGCATGGTTGCCTGTTATGCAGCAGGCGCTTTTAACAGGTATTTTTTCAGGCAGGGAATTCTGTTTCTGGCGGCAGCGATTGGGGCAGGTTATCTTCGCGGTTCGGTGATTGTCCTTTTTATTTTGCCTTTTGCCGTTTGCTCTGCGTGGGCCGGATGGCTGGCTGACAGGGTGCCGAAAAGCCGGCTTGTTGTTTATGCCAAGCTGGCGGAGGCAGGTATTATGCTTTTTGGGGCTATTGCGCTGGCTGGCCTGAACTGGACAGGTCTTGTTGTTGTGGTATTGCTTATGGGTATCCAGTCAGCTTTCTTCAGCCCGCCGTTTCATGGCCTGATTCCGGAAGCGTTTCCTGCTGCCGATGTGCCTCGTGTCAATTCCCTGATAATAATAGCAGCGGCAGTTGTTTTGCCTGCCGGTATGGCGATGGGAGAACTGTTGCCGTATCTGCCGGCATTTTTACCGGGAGAATCCTTGCCGGATGGGATTTTGGGACAGGGGAGGCTGTTAATTGGCGGAATGGCAGTTTTAGCGGCTGCCGCAGGCGTTGAAATGGCTTTCCGTATCCGGATAAACCGGGAAATACCGGTTGCAAACGATCCGTTTCCTTTGTTTGGCCCCTTTGATTCTGTACGATATTTCTTGCAATACAAAAAGAAAGATCCGGCGCTTTTCCTGGCATTAAGTGCAGAAGCTTTTTTTTATACTTTGTTGTCTTTTGCCATGCTGTGTATGGGGCATCTTGTTGCCGGGCAATTTGGCATGGGGATGTTGCAGGCTGGTTTGCTGGCCGCCTTGCTATGTGTGGGGATAACGGCCGGTGCGGCAAGAGCCGGGAAGCAACATGCCGTTTTCTGGCGGCGTTCTGTTCTCTTTGCGGGGGGAGGCATGATCGCCTGTATCCTGATTTTTCCCCTGGCTGTTTTTCTGCCTGCCGAATTATTCATACGGGATGTTTTCCTGGGGGTAATTTGTGTGTTAACCGGTATTTTTGCAGGGATGTATCTGATACCGCTGGTCAGCATTATCCAGATACGGCCTGGGGCAACAGAGAAGGGGAAAGTGCTTGGCCTATCCAATTTTGCCACTTTCTCCGGCATGATCCTTGCCGGTTTTATTTTTTCTGTTTTTGACTGGGTGCATGAGCTGACTGGCAGCGCGCAACCGTCCGGGAGGCTGGCCTGGGGAGCGTTGGCAGGACTGCTTTTTCTGTTTTGGTTTTTCAGATGTCTCAAAAAGCAGTTTCCTGGTGAACACTATAGTTTTCTCGGCGCTTGTTTGCGTTTTTTGCTTTCCTTCCGTTACCGCATTACTACCAGCGGCCTGGATACGCTTTCCATAAAGGGAAAGGCTATTTTTCTGCCTAATCATCCTGCCTTAGTGGATCCTTTTATTGTCTATTCCCTGTTGGCTGATTATGCGCCCCGTCCGCTTGCAGATGAGCATCAGTTTGCCGGATGGCATGGCAAGGCGGCAGCCCGGATTCTGGATGCTGTGACGATTCCGGATATAATGAAAGACGGCTTTAAGGCTGTAGGCAAGGTACAGAAAGGCCTTTTGGCGATTTTACACAGCCTGAAAGCAGGCCGGTCGGTACTGATGTATCCTTCCGGCCGGATTTACCGATCGCCAAAGGAAAGTGTGGGCGGCAATTCGGGAACCTGGTCGCTTCTTCAGCAGGCGCAAGATGCGCAGGTTATTCTTGTGCGGACAAGCGGTTTGTGGGGAAGTACCTTCAGCTATGGCGCAACAGGGGGCGTTCCTGATTTGCAGCGTGCTTTTTTGCAAGGTATCCTGACTGTTCTGGGCAATTTTTTCCTGTTTGTGCCCAAAAGGCCGGTGCAGGTGGATTTTGTTGAGGCCGGTGAGCTGGCTGCCATAGCAGACAGGCGTGAATTCAACCGGCGGCTGGAAGCGTTTTACAATGAAACGGAGCAACCTGCCATCAGTATTCCCCGTTGGTTTTGGCAGGGAACACAAACAGCAGCATTGCCCGCCCATCCTGTTTACCGGAACAGGCATGATACCGGAAATATACCTCCCAATGTACGGGAAACCGTTTATGGTATCCTGCGCCGTACGGCAATGCTTGAGCCGGATTACCCATTGCATGACAGCATGAGCCTTAGCCATGATCTGGGGATGGACAGCCTGATGTTGATGGAAGCGGCTCTGGAAATGGAAGGAATCGGCAAACAGGCTTCCCACAATCCGGAAGAGCTGGAAACCGTAGCGGATTGTCTGCTGGCTGCCATTGGCCAGCATGAGACTGTTAAACCCGTTCCGCCGGCACCGGATATATGGTTTCTCCCTTCTTCTGTTGGATCACTTTCCTTGCCGTCGGATCATTCCTGTCTTGTTTCGGCTTTTTTAAGGCAGCTCAGGCATAACCCGAAAGAGCCGCTTCTGGCTGAAAGAAATGCCTTGTATAACCGGCGGCGGCTTTTTCTTGGCTCATTGCTTCTCTCCGCGCGTTTTGCCAAATTTCCTGGCGAGAAGATTGGCATTATGATGCCTTCAGTACCGGCGGTTACTGTTGTCTGGATGGCAGCGCTTTTGGCAGGAAAGACGCCGGTTTTTTTTAACTGGACGACAGGGGAGGCGAATTTCAGGCATTGTGTTGATTTGGCGGGTATCCGCCATATTGTCAGTGTGACTCCGCTGATGGAACGGCTTGGCTGGGAAAGTCTGAAACCTGGTGTGTTGCCTGTAGAATGGTTGGCACTTGACAGCATGGCTGCTTCTTTTTCCCTGCGTGAAAAGTTATGCGGACTGTTCAAAGCCGCTATTATGCGGCAGGCCCGGTATTTTCCTGTTCCCCGGATTGCGGCAGTACTGTTTACTTCAGGTTCCGAATCCTTTCCCAAGGCTGTGCCGCTGACCCATGAAAATCTGCTTTCCAATGCTGCAGATATTATCCAGGTATTAAACCTGGCATCACAGGATACAGTATTGGCTATGCTCCCGCCTTTTCATTCGTTTGGTCTGATGGTTGGCCTGGTTATTCCGCTTTCAACGGGGATTAGGGCCGTTTTTCATCCCAATCCGGCGGAACCGGCTCTTTTAAATGGCCTGATCCAGGATTACCGAATCAGTTTGTTGGCAATGCCGCCGACTTTTCTGGGGGCGATGCTGGAGCAGGCAAAGGGGACAGACCGGCTGGCCAGCGTTAAATATGCGTTTGTCGGCGCTGAGAAATGCCAGGAACAGATTTACCAGGATTTTGCCGCGCAGTGTCCTGGGGCCTCGCTTTGCGAAGGATATGGCATTACTGAATGTTCTCCGGCGGTGTCTGTAAACCGTCCGGGAGATGTGCATCCGGGTACTATTGGCTTTTTGTTACCTTCCATGTCGGCAGTAATAGTTAGGGAAAAAGATGGTGTGATCACCGGGCGGGTTGCTCCGGAAGAAACCGGAATGCTTTTGTTACGCGGGCCAAATGTGTTTGGCGGTTATCTGGGAGAAGCGCCATCGCCTTTTGTGGAGTTTGAAGGCTGTACCTGGTATCGGACAGGAGACCTTGTCAGCATGGACAAAGCGGGCAGGTTGATTTTTCAGGGCAGGGTGAAGCGTTTTGTCAAAATTGGCGGAGAAATGGTTTCCTTGCCGCGAATTGAGGAAGTGTTGTTAAAAGCTTTCTCCTCTCATCCAGCCAGGCCAGAGGAGGGGGTGGCACTGGCAGTTGAAGCGGTGCCGGAGGAGGATGGGGCAGAAATTGTGCTTTTTACTTCTTTGCCGCTTACGCTTGATGAAGTTCGCGCCGCTATCAGGAAGGCTGGCCTTTCGCCGATTTATGCCGTCCGGCGTATTGAAAGAGTTGCTGCTATTCCCATCTTGGGCAGCGGCAAAACGGATTACCGTGCGTTAAGGGAGCAGTTGTTGCATTAAGGGCAATCCGGTTTGCGGCGGTGCAGGCATACTGCTGAAAAGCGGGGAACAAAGTTTGTTTTGTCTGTCTGACTGGCCAGGCCTGGAAAGGTATCGGGCCACAAATCCCGATTTTTACCTGAGACAGGCAGGATGCGTTGCTTCCTTTATGATGGCCGCCAGCCGAAAGCGTGTTGTCAAGAGGCAAGTCTGCTTTGGCAAAAAGGTGGTATAGGTTTCCTGAACATAAAGTTTTTTTGACATACTGCTATATGAAAACTGTTGCCACTTGCCAAATCTGGGAAATTGCCTATCCGATCCTGATCAGCCTGATTGCCGAGCATCTGATTTTAATGACTGATACGGCTTTCCTTGGAAGGGTTGGAGAAATCGAGCTGGGTGCGTCGGCGCTTGCCGGTGTTTTTTTTCTGGCTATTTTCATGATTGGCTTTGGTTTCTCAATGGGGGCCCAGATCCTGATTGGCCGGCGAAATGGAGAAAAACATTTTGCAGATATTGGGCCGCTTGTTATCCAGGGAGGTTTTTTCCTAGGCTTTCTGGGATTGCTTGCCCTTTTTCTCACCCGCCTGTTTGCGCCTGTGATTCTGAAAGAACTGCTTGCTTCCGGGCCGGTTTATGTTGCAGTTGTCCGTTATCTTGACTGGCGCAGCCTGGGTTTTTGTCCTGCTTTTATCTGCCTGATTTTCAGGGCTTATTATGTTGGTATCGGGCAAACCCGGATTTTGACGGCCAGTTCCTTTCTGATGGTTGCCGTCAATGTGATTTTGAATTATCTGCTGATTTTCGGGGAATGGGGATTCCCGAAAATGGGAATTGGCGGCGCGGCATTGGCTTCCGGTATTGCAGAAAGTGTTGTCATGCTTTTTTTCATTTTGTACACCCGCAGGCATACCGATCTGGATAAATATGGCTTTTCGGGTTCATGGGGATTCAAAGCGGCTTTGGTCAGACGTATTCTGGATGTGGCTGTGTGGATTATGATTCAGTATCTGGCAGGGGTAGCTATCTGGTTTGTGTTTTTTGTGGCAGTAGAACATTTGGGAGAACGGGCTATTGCTGTTTCGAATATTACCCGCAGTATTCTTACCCTGATGTTTATGCCGATTTTTGCGCTTGCCTCAACTTCTGTTTCCATTACCAGTAACCTGATTGGCGCAGGAAAGCAGGAACAGGTCTGGCGTACCTGCTGGAAGGTTATCCGGCTTTGTCTGTTGATGACCATGCCCGTTGCGCTGGTTATTTTTGCATTTCCTGATTTTTTTGCCCGTATTTATACTGATCAGGCGGATCTTGTGGCTGGCAGCCGGGCGGCAATACGGGTGGCAGTGACATCGCTGGTTATTGCTGTGCCGGCGCTCATTCTGTTCCAGACTATTTCCGGAACGGGCAATACCCGTACGGCATTATTGCTGGATCTGGGTCCCATGGTGGCGGTCAGTCTTTTTATTTACGGTGTTATTTTCCATCTCAAGGCAGATGTAGCTGCCTGCTGGTTGAATGAACACATTTACTGGGGATGTGTTCTGGCTGTTTCCCAGGTTTATATGCGAACTGCCGATTGGCAGCATAAAACGATATAGCAGGATGTTTCGCCTGTTTTGATGCGGTATTACCCTAGAGTTTGCCGGTGAAATGGTTTTGCACGGGCAGTTGTCATACAATTGAAGCATGTCGGTTAACAACCAGGAGAAGGGGCATGAAGAGTCATCGCAAGGAGTTATGGTTTGAGACCGGGACGCGGCGCACCTATATCAATATTACCCCGCAGGTGGAAAATGAATTACGGATATCAGGCATCCGGGAAGGGATGGTCTTGGTCAATGCCATGCATATTACCGCCTCTGTTTTCATTAATGATGATGAATCAGGGCTGCATGACGATTTTGAGCGTTGGCTGGAAAAACTGGCACCGGAAAAACCCTATGAGCAGTATGCGCACAATGGATATGAGGATAACGCGGACGCCCACCTGAAAAGGCAGGTGATGGGTCGTGAAGCCGTTGTTGCTGTGACAGAAGGCCGCCTGGATCTGGGGCCTTGGGAACAGATTTTTTATGGGGAATTTGACGGCAAGCGGCGGAAACGGGTATTGGTAAAAATAATCGGCGAATAATCCGGAATATCTGGACATACAGGCCTGGTTTTATGTTTATCCTGAAAAATATCACGATTTTTCTTTCCGGCATTGGCCTGATTGTTTGGGGATTCTGGATCAATGTAGGCAGGGAAGGATCGGCTGTCACTGAAAAGGAAGACAATGCAGTTGCAGAAAGCAGGCAGATTCAAAAAGAAAATGTTTCTGTTCCTTTGCAGGCCCGGAAAAATATCCGTTCTCCTCAAAAACACAGGATTGCCAAAAAACGCCGGAACAGTAAAACTGTGTTGGAGAAAAAAACAGCTGAAAAGGCGACAGGATCACAATGACCGCTGCAGGCAGTGATATGACAGCCCGCTTTTTTTCCACAAAAAAGCAAACTCGTTTCAAACGGGTTGTGCCGCTGGCAGCACCGCCTGTTTTATCTGTTCCCTTGACGCGCCATTTCGGGGGAAATCCCTGTCCGCTGGTTTCCATCGGTCAAAAAGTGATGAAGTATCAGCTGATTGCCTGCGATACGGGACAATATTCTGTGAGTGTTCATGCGCCTGTGTCGGGCGAGGTGACTGGTATCCGGGAATCTTTGCTGGCAGACGGAACAACTGCATTACTGGTTGATATCAAAAATGATTTTCAGGAAACGGAAGCAAGCCTGCCTATATTGAATCCTGAAACCTGTTCTGCTGATATATTGCTTCAGAGAATTAGCGAGGCAGGCATTGCAGGAGCAGGGGGTGCCCAATTCCCGACGGCAGTGAAGTACCAGTGTGACGGTAAAAAGATTGATACTTTGATTATCAACGGCGCGGAATGCGAGCCATACCTGAATGCGGATTATGCTGTTATGTCACAGCAGCCTGAAGAACTGATGGTTGGCATCAGCCTGATTAACCGGATACTGGCTGCGCGCGAGGTGGTTATTGCCATTGAGAATCATAACAGGGAAGTTGGACAACGGCTGGTTTCTTTTTCAGGGCAGGCAGGTTTGGTTTGCCGTATGGCCTTGCTTCCCGATGCCTATCCCCAGGGAAGCGAGCTTCAGCTGATTTATGCGGTTACCGGAAAAGAATTACCGCGCAACGTGCGTGCAGCTGAAGCGGGCATTGTTGTCAGTAATGTCGGGACTGTCAGGGCTGTTTATGATGCCATTGTTCATTCCCGGCCTTTTGTCAGCCGAATTGTTACAGTAGCAGGTGAAGGTGTGGGGCAGGAGGCTGGTAATTTTGAAATCCGGATTGGTACGCCGGTTCGCCATGTTCTGGAGACACTTGCTATTTTGCATGAGGGGAAAAAGCTGGTTTTGGGAGGGCCGATGATGGGACGGCCGGTCATGGATTTTTCCATGCCGATAACAAAAGGAACCGGCGGGCTGATTGTGTTGCCGGATATGGCTGTCAGACGAAGTCCCTGCATTTCATGCGGCTATTGCGCGGATGTTTGCCCAATGCGGCTGATGCCCATGAAGTATGATGAGCTACGCCAAAAAGAAAGATACAGTGTGATGGCAGAAAAATACAGTTTGTCTGCCTGTATTGAGTGCGGCGCATGCGAGTATGTCTGTCCATCCCGGGTGCCGCTGATGGAAAGTATCCGTACCGGCAAGGAGAAAAACCGTGTGCGCCAGGTTGCCTGCCCCGCCGTTTATTCATAGCCGTGACCATACTGCCAGCGTAATGGCAGATGTGGTTATTGCGCTGTTGCCCTGTATTTTTATGTCGTGGCTGGCTTATGGGTATGTGCCGTTGATGGTGGTGCTGGTTGCTGTCGGGAGTGCGCTTGCTGCTGAATTCTTTTTTTCGTTGCTGGCTACCGGACAAACGGATTCTCTTTCCAATGGCTCGGCTATCGTTACCGGTATTTTGCTGGCACTGACTTTGGCGCCCTTTACTCCTCTTTATGCGGCAGCCTTTGGCAGCGCGATGGCTGTGATTTTTGGTAAGCTCCTGTTGGGAGGGCTTGGAAAAAATATGTTCAATCCGGCACTTGTCGGGCGGGAATGTATGACCGTTTTTTTTCCTCTTGTTATGGCATCTGGCAATATCTGGCACAACGCTGAAGCCGTAAATGTAGGTAGCCTGCCGTTTTTTGGCGAGATTTTCCTGGATGAATTGTTTTTCAGGCCATCGGGGGCTATTGGTGAGTATTCTGTTTTCTTTCTGGTGCTGGGAGGAGTGTATTTGCTGGCAAGGCGTCGTATCTCATGGCACATTCCTTTCGGATTTTGCGTTATGTTGACCGGATTTTCCCTGTTTTTTCCGGGAGATCCGCTTCGTTTCTCCCCTGGAGGTGTTCTTCTTGGGGCTGTTTACATGGCAACCGACATGCCGACCAGTTCTTCAACGCCCTGGGGGAAGCTGTATTTTGGTGTGATGACAGGTATGGTTGCAGCAATTTTCCTGACAAGTGATGTGCGCTTTGAATATATGTCTTATGCGATTTTGCTGATGAATGCCTTTGTTCGTCCAGTCAACCGGGTTTTTCGTCCCCGTGTATGGGGAACTGCACTTGGTTTTTACCGGCGTTTTTGGCAGGGTGTTTTGTTAACGGGCGGTATTCTGGCAGTTTGTTTGATCCTGATAGGTTTGCACCGTTTGGGTATGGTGGCGTATCTGGTTCTTGTTTATCTGACGTTTAGCCTCATCCGTTTTCTAGTGGTGCAGACAAAACAATGGCACCGGCAAAAAACGGCCGGAGAAGGATAATATGCGCTGCGGCATGGCTTGTTTGTGGTGCGTTTTTAGGAAAAGACGCCATGCTGCTGAAGAATATGGATACCAATCGCTACCAGAACAATGCCGCCGATGATGTTGGCCTTGCTGCTGAAGAAATCAGTACCGGACAGGCGGGCGATCCATTTGCCGGCATACAGACCAATGGCGGAAAGGCAGAAGCAGACTGCTCCGATAACCAGCGCGGGTATCCAGATGGCTGTATTGAGGACAGAAAATGACAGTCCGACAGCCAGTGCATCCAGGCTGGTTGCGATGCCGAGCAGAAAGAGTGTTCCTGTATATGTCTGGTGATGGTGTGGCGGGTTATGTCGCGTGTGAAAGGCTTCGCGAATCATGCGGCTGCCGATAAAAGCCAGGAGAATAAAGGCTATCCAATGATCGTATGGTTCAATGCAGCGATGCGCTTCTTTTTCCAGCCACCATCCTGCTACCGGCATGAGAAACTGGAATCCGCCGAATAGACTGCCAATTTTTATGGCCTGAAAGGGAGTAACCCGCTCCGGCTGCATGCCAAAAGCCAGCGCAACGGCAAAGGCATCCAGGGAAAGCGCCAGCGCAATGACAAGGACAGCAATGAAATTCAAGGCGTATTTCCTGAGAAGTCATGTTGCTGTGGTATTTTACAGGGGTATGCCGGAAACCGGCGGCATGAGGGTAAATAAATCCACTTACCGGTTTTTATCTTGTTTACAGGAGAATCGCATGAGTTTTAACGATTTGGCAGCCAAACGCTATTCTGTCCGCAAGTTTGCTACACAGGAAGTAGAAAAGGAAAAACTGGAATATGTGCTTAGGGCAGGGCAGCTGGCGCCTACTGCTGTCAATTTCCAGCCGCAACGTATTCTTGTCATTACAGACAGGCAGGCGCGTGCCCGATTGAGAGAATGCACATCTTACCATTTCAACGCACCGGTATTCTTCCTGGTATGCAGCGAAAAGGAGGAAGCCTGGGTTCGTCCCTATGATAAAAAGAACAGCGGCGAGATTGATTGCAGTATTGTCGCTACACAAATGATGCTGGCAGCAGCAGATATCGGGCTGGGAACGACATGGGTGATGTATTTTGATCCGGAACGTATAAGAAAAGCCTTTTCTATTCCGCCTTCGCTTGAGCCGGTTGCTCTTCTGGTTATGGGATATCCGGCTGAAGACGCTGTGCCCAGTCCCAAGCATTTGCAACGCAAGCCTCTGGAAGAAATTGTTTTTTATAATTCGTTTTCTGTTTGATATATGGCCAGCAAAGAATGACGCTGAAATGACAGGAGTCAATAAAGGCTTCTATTAGGGGAAAAAACGGCTTTCTCCATAATAGAAAAAGAACTTTCCCTTGCCGGAATAGTCTGAAAATCAGCAAGATGATTTTCTGATAACAACCAGCAAGGAGGCAGGCGATGGGAATTATTTCCTGGATTGTTTTCGGCATTATTGCCGGCGCACTGGCCCGTTTGATCAGGCCAGGTCCAGACAGAATGGGTATTATTGTGACCATGATTCTGGGTATTGCCGGCGCGGTTGTCGGCGGCTGGATCAGTACCTTTTTCGGGTTTGGCACGGTTAATGGCTTTAACTTCGGCAGTTTTGCCATCGCTGTGGTCGGTGCTTTAATCGTGTTGTTTGTCTGGGGTATTTTCACTCACAGGAAACAGCCGGTTTAATTTTTGTGTTAAAGGCCTGGCCTGTCATTATTGTCTGGTCAGGCCTGTATGTTGACAGGGAATTTAAATATCGGTTTTAGGACTCTCGGTTTTCATTGAGAGGCATTTTTTCGGTTGAAGCTTTCCAGCAAATGAGCGAGCCTGTTACGATGCAGGCAACGCCTGCCCAAAAGCCGGGGTGGGGCAGGGTTTGAAGCCACAAACAAATAAAAAGGGCAGAAAATACTGGCGTGAAATAGGAAACAGCTGCCAGAAAAATCATGTTTCCTTTCTGGATACCGGTTTCCCAGCAGGCATAGGAAAGTGCAAAGATAACGCCGATATAGGCCAGCTCGCCCCATGCCGGCCAATCGGGAAAATAAAGTGTGCTTCCTGTAAGGAAAAAGCGGCACCAGAGCACGGAGGCTATGACAATGAAAAACAGAGGAACGGCATTGTCTCCCTTGCCGTAACGGCGGCTCAGGTTGCAATAAAATCCCCACAAGATAGCGGCAATAAAAGCCATCGCATAGGGAAGCGGATTTTCTGTCATGTGGATAATGATTCCGGCCAGGCTGGTTTCACTGTTTGAGGCCAGACAAACAAAGATGCCGGCCAGGGAAAGCAGAATGCCTGCCCATCCCCACCATCGCAATTTTTCCTGGTTAATCCAGATAGCGACAAATACGATGGCGCATGGCCACAGATAGTTGATCATGCTGATTTCCAGTGTCTGGCTGTTGTTTGCAGCCAGACCGATAGCCTGCGACATAAGGAGTTCGTACATGACAAAGGCAAAGCCGCATCCCCACAGATACAGCGGATGCATGAACCGGATTTGAGGAAAGCCCTGGCGCAGGCACAATATAATAGCTCCGGCAGTAAAAATAAGTGCGGTTCCGCCAGCTACGCCAAAGGCCTGGCTGACTGAACGCACCAGGGCAATCAAGGTGCTCCACATCAGGATAGCTGCTATTCCGTGAAGATTGGCTTTGGTAACAGTCATGGCAGGTTGAGCAGCATCTGGAAGGATAATCTGTGAAGAAAAAGCATTTTACTGTTTTGCCGCATAATTGTCTTTTTTCATGGCCGGAGCCCAGGGGAAAAGAATAAAAATAATACTTTTATAAAGTATTATGTATCATATAATTATACTTTGTTTTTAAAGTAAAAATTAAACTATAACAAGTTGCGTAACAAAGGGGTATGATTGACTTGGCCTTGTTGTAAAAAGGATGTTTTCAACCTCGGAATGCAAACAGAAGAGGACAATGAACCAGAGAAACAGATTTGATATTGGGGGCATGAATTGTGCGGCTTGTGTCGCTCATGTTGAAAAAGCTACGCAAAAACTGCCGGGTATGCACCATGCCGAAGTCAGTTTGCTGACTAACAGTATGACTGCCGAATATGATCCGGCCATGCTTTCTCCGGAAGCTATCTGCGAAGCTGTGAAAAAGGCGGGTTATGATGCCAGGCTGCATGGGACGGCACAAAATGATATCCGTCCTGCAACAGACAAGGTATTGTCTGCTATGGCGTGGCGCTTTGGTGTTTCTGCGGCTTTTTTGCTGCCGCTCATGTATGTCAGCATGGGCAGCATGACTGGTTTGCCTTTTCCGGATATCCTGGAAGGAACGGAAAATACGGTTATCTATGCGTTGACGCAATTTTTGCTTTGTCTGCCTATTCTGATTATCAATTACCGCTATTTTTCCGGCGGTTTCCGCTCGCTGGTGGGCGGTGTGCCCAATATGGACAGCCTGATTGCTGTGGGTGCTTCGGCTGCTGTGGTATATGGAGTCGTTGCCTTATATCGGATTGGCTGGGCTGTAGGTAACGGCTATCCCGATGTTGCCATGTATTACCGGCATGACCTGTATTTTGAGAGCGCAGCGATGATTCTGACGCTGGTTACGCTTGGCAGGATGCTGGAAGCTTTCAGCAGAGGAAAAACAGGCGCTGCTATTAAGGCGTTGCTTGATCTTTCACCGCCATCTGCATGGGTGGTTCGTGAGGGCAAGGAAGAAGAGGTTCCGCTGGAAGCGGTTCGTGCTGGCGATGTGCTGGCTGTTCGGCCAGGGGCGCGCGTGCCGGTCGATGGCATTGTGCTGGAAGGTTTTTCTGCTGTTGATGAATCTGCTTTAACCGGAGAAAGCCTCCCGGTGGAAAAAATGCCGGGAGACGCTGTGACTGGAGCCACACTTAATACCGGCGGCTATTTCACCATGCGTGCTGAAAAGGTAGGCGAAGATACAGCGCTTTCCCGTATTGTCAGGCTGGTTGAGGAGGCGGGTGCATCGAAAGCGCCTGTAGCCAGACTGGCGGACAGAATCAGCGGTATTTTTGTTCCGGCAGTGATGGCAGTATCTCTGCTGGCTTTTTCAGTTTGGCTCTTTGCTGGGCATTCACTGGAATTTGCATTGGCGCGCGCTATTTCGGTGCTGATTATTTCCTGTCCCTGTGCCCTTGGCCTGGCTACGCCGGTTGCCATTATGGCCGGCACAGGAAAAGGCGCCAGGGAAGGCATTTTGTACAAACATGCGGAAGCGCTGGAAAATCTCTGTCGTATTGATACCGTTGTGCTGGACAAGACAGGGACAGTAACGGAGGGCTATCCCAAAATAACGGATAATCTGCCTTTTTATGGATCGCAGGATGAATTACTGTCGCTGGCTGCCGGGATGGAATCCCGTTCTGAACATCCTCTCGCGCGAGCCATTATAGAGGAAGCAAAAAACTGTAATTTAACGCCTGTTCAGGTTAGTGATTTCAAGGCGCTTTCCGGACTGGGGCTGCAAGGAGTGGTTTCAGGCAGCCTGTGTGTTGCCGGAAACCGGCGCCTGATGCTGGAGCATGGCGTTGATTTGTCGCTGGCAGGACAAATGCCAGCCAGGTTCGCCTGTGAAGGAAAAACGCCCCTGTATTTTGCGTGTGATGGAAGGCTTGTTGGTATGCTGGCCTTGATGGACCGGCCACGCAGCAGCAGCCGGGCTGCGGTAATGGCAATGAAAGCAAGGGGCATACAGGTCATTATGCTGACGGGCGACAATGCAGCCACAGGAGAAGCGGTTCGCCAGATGGTTGGCATTGACCGGGTGATAGCGGAGGTTATGCCACAGGAAAAAGACGGGCATATTTGCCAGTTAATGCAGTCAGGCCGCAAAGTGTTGATGGTAGGGGACGGCATTAACGATGCTCCGGCTCTGGCCAGAGCAGATGTTGGTATGGCAATTGGCGCGGGAACCGATGTAGCGCTGGAATCGGCAGATGTGGTGCTGGTGAAAAGCGATCTGGCCGATATGGTAACGGCATACGATCTTTCACGTACTACGCTGAAAACGGTCAGGATGAATCTTTTCTGGGCATTCGCCTATAATGTGGCGGGTATCCCTATAGCAGCCGGGCTGCTGTATCCTGCCTTTAATCTGACGCTTAATCCAATGATTGCCGCAGCAGCCATGAGTTTGTCCAGTGTGTTTGTGGTTGTCAATGCCCTTCGGCTTAATCTGTTTCACCGGCACATATTACCGGTTGATTTGCCAGGGGAAGATAAAACCGGCAGAGTAGGGCAGGACGATATCTCACTGAGTTTACCCGTTTGGAAAAGAAAGGAGTTCACTATGCCGTCAACAACGGTTCTTTATATTGAAGGAATGAATTGTGCCCATTGCAAGGCATCTGTGGAGAAAGCGTTGAACGCTTTACCGGGCGTAAAAGCAGAGGTGGATCTGGCAAAAAAAGAGGCGCGTGTTGTATCAGATGGACAAGTGACTGCAGAACAGATGGGAGAAGCAGTAACAACTGCCGGGTTTGAACTGAAAGGGATAGCCTGATTCCCACACCAAGAAAAAGCTATGCCTATTTATAAAAATGGCCTGACGGCGCGCAAAAGCTGTCAGGCCAGAAAAAAAGGAAAAACCTAGTCTTTTTCAATGGAGTAGGCAAAAAAACGATCCTCGCCGGCTGCAACATATTCTCCCCAGTTTTCAATGGTCTCTATCGGGGCGGTAACAATATTTCCTTCTGCTTTGCCCAAAAATTCCTGGTAGGTAAGAGAGTTACCTTCTCTTTTGATAACCCTGATGTAATTGCAATCCAGACAGCCGCAGCCGCCATACAGGATTTCACCGGAATATTTTGCGCCTTCCTTAAACTGTTTTTCTTCCATTTCTCTGTCCTCCTTTAAAAATAATCTGTCCAATAAGCGTGTAATGGTTTGTAAGAAATGCCAGCAAGGCATTTCTACAATTAATCCGTTTTGGCGATAGGAGCAATTATTGCGTCTGTCAGCCGGCTTAAGTCTGCTCCGGCAAGCTCAATACTTAATCCTCTTTTTCCGCCGGAAATAAAAATAGTCGGGAAAAGTGCCGCGTCAGTATCCATAACTGTAGGAAGCCGTTTTTTCTGTCCAAGCGGGCTTATGCCTCCAACAAGATAGCCGGTAACACGCTGTGCGGCAAGGGGATCAGCCATTTCTGCTTTTTTGGCAGAGAAAGCTTTAGCCACTTTTTTCATATCAAGCTGTGTTGCTACCGGTGTGACAGCAACGGCCAGGTTTTTGGGATTACCGTTAAGCGACACGAGAAGGGTCTTGAAAAAACGGGACTCATTCACGCACAGTTTCTTAACAGCTTCTTCGCCAAAATGCCTTTCTTCGCTGTCATGCTCATATTCATGCAACGTAAAAGCAATACGATGTTTTTCAAGAAGAAGGACAGCCGGTGTCATAAAAACAACCCTGAACAGGAATAATGTATGCTAGCACAAGTGGGGAGGGAGAGCGGGAAAATGCCCCTTTCCAGGGGGCGAGATAGTCTGGTTGCGGCTCCAGGTTTACCGGATTATGTTTTCCGCTGCACGGCCTATTTTGAAACACAGGCCTGTTATTTCTTCCAGATAGGTTTCAGGGGCAGATGCAGAACCGCAAAACTGTGCAATAGAGGCCAGGAGGCGTTCTCTTTGGGCAAGCAGTATGAATTGCATGTTTTTTGCCTTGAAGACCATGTCAATGGCATGAAGCAGTTTTACCGTAAAATCGTCGGGACAGGTATCCAGCCCATTTATAAATACCAGCAGCGGTTTTTTTTCAGTGTGCTGCTCCAGCAGATTCTGAATAATGCGGATGTTTTCCTGCGCATGAAGATATTGCTGCAGCATATTTCCGCCGCACGAACCTGAAATTGCCTGGGTGAGGGCAGCCAGGTTTTTCTTTTTCAGGTAGCCTTCGAGCAGCATGTTTTGTTCGGATGCCAGATACAGCAGCTGTTCAGCGGCACGGTAGAAGCGTTCCTGATTTTCCGCAGGCAGGGCGTGGGCCAGATCAGCCATGAAGCTCATCATGGCAAGCTGGCTTTTGCCGGATTGTGCAGCATCAATCAGAATATACTGGTAAGGGGCTTGGTTTTCTTTGAGGAAATGAATAAATTTCTGGATAAACCGTGCTTTCCCCTCATGATTGGGACCATCCAGGATGAGGGGAGAAACCTTGACATCATCCGCCAAAAGGGTTGCCAGTCTGACGGCATATTGTTTCAGGATTTCTTCATGTTGCTCAAAACGCATATTGTTCCTGCTGCGGCCTTGTTTCCATGCAAAGTGTGATTATCGCATATCCGGCGAATGGCCATCATAACCAATCAAGTCAACAAATTCCATTTAATAATTTATTAAAAAAACAATAGATTAAAGTTATTTATTAATGTAAATTATTATAATGTTTCCAGGGCATTGATCTCTTTTTTTCGGGCATAGCGAAGAAGCAGTACCAAAGCTAGTGCCGCTGCAATAAAGAACAATCCGGCGTAGCCAATGCGGGAAAGGCCGTACCGGTTATATACCTGCCCGCCAATTAATGCGCCGCCGCCTATACCGATATTGTAGATGCCGGAGTAGATGGAAGTGGCAACATCCGTTGCGTCGTGGGCAAATTTCAGTATTTTGGACTGAAGAACCAGGCCAACGCCGGTCATGGCGGCTCCCCATATAAAGCAAAGCGTACAGACTGAAAACAAGTTGGAAGCGGCACTTTCCAGCATAAGAAGGGAAAGGCCAACCAGAATAACAGGCAGATAAAACATGACGACAGGATATTTTCCTGTGGTATGGCTTAACACAATACTGCCAATAACTCCGGCTCCCCCCATAATAAGGAGGATAACTACAACCAGTTGTGGAGAAAACTGGCCGATGCTTTCCAGATAGGGAGTGAGGTAAGTATAGGCGGCAAAATGGCCGCATACGACCATTGCTGTGAGGATGTAAGCTACGATCAGGGGCGGACGGTGAAACAGTACCGGCAGGCTTTTCAACGAACCGGCATTGGCACTGGGAAGCATCGGTAAAGTCAGCCACATGACGGCAAAAACGGGCAGGGCTATTATGCTGACAGCGGCAAAAGCCCAGCGCCACCCAAAGCTATGACCAATTGCCGTGCCTAGCGGTACGCCAAGCACAACAGCAAGCGCGGCGCCTGCTACAACAAGACCCAGTGCCTGCGGCTGTTTCCCCTGTGGCGCAACCCGGTATGCCAGGGGAACAGCGATAGACCAGAAAATGGCATGGGCCAAAGCAATGCCGATTCTGGCGATAAGCAGCATGGAAAAGCTGGAAGCAAAGGCAGCCATTGCATTGCCGGCGATAAATACCAGCAAAACGCCAAGCAGCAGCCGTTTCCTTTCGCAACGTGCGCTTGCAATGGTTAGTGGAAGCGACATGAGTGCAACAGTCCACGCATAAAAAGTCATGATGGTGCCCATTTCCGGCTGTGACCGATTTAGGCTTGCCGCCATATCCGGCAAAAGGCCGACAGGCATAAATTCGGTACTGACAAAAATAAAAGCGGAAAAACTCAGGCTCAGGGCAGGCAGCCAGGCATGAAGGTGGCTTTTCAATGTATAGCCGGTATCTTTCCGTGATAACGGGACAAGAGGCTGGTCAGCCTGTTGTTCCGGCATTTTTTGTTCAGGTATGCTCATGTTGGCAAGTCGATGAAATTCCTGGCAGTTATCATTTGGCGGGCATTCTATCCCTTTTTAACAAAATGAGTCGGCGGCTTTTCAGCAAGATGAGGGACACAGGATATATGGGTGTTATTGACTACTTTTTCTGTGATGGTGTTGAACAGCGAATAAAATTGATCCAGATCAAGAAAAGAGAATTTTTTCTTTTTTTCACATGACGGTTTTATGCGGCTTTGCGAGGAGGGTGTCGAGTTCCCTGTTTCCTGAAACCCTGATAGGTATTGGCCTGAAAGCGAATTCAGAAAAAATAAAAGGAGAAAAGCACGATTTGCCGGGAGAAATTATAATATTTTGCTTTGGAACTTAACTTTCGGGGGAAAGAGGATATGTTTGAATCAGTTCAGGAAATTGATTCGGATGCCCAGTTGGAAAATGGCGTTGCCGGGTCAGAGTTCCGCTTCAGTGCTATCCAGAAGAGAGATGGGCGGATAGTACCGTATGACATTACCAAAATTGCCGAAGCCATTAACAAGGCGCTGCTAGCATGCAATCGCGGTAATCTGGAAGAAAGCATGCGCCTTGCCAAAGCGGTAGAATACAAGCTCTGCCTTCGTTTTCGGGAAGCATCCCCCAGTATTGAAGATATTCAGGATATGGTGGAAACCGTGCTTATGGACAGCGGTTACGCCTATGTAGCCAAAAAATATATCCTTTACCGTTCCGAACGCAGCAGGGTACGGACACGCAATACCAGTTTGATGCGTGTTTTTGACGAATTGACCCATAAGGATGCAACGTTAAGCGACATCAAGCGGGAAAACGGCAATGTCGATGGCGATACGGCAATGGGAGTGATGCTCAAGTATGGATCGGAAGGTGCCAAGGATTATTACAAGCACTTTGTACTGTCGCCCGAACAGGCAAAAGCCCACTCGGAAGGTGATATTCATATTCACGATTTCGATTTTTATACGTTGACTACTACCTGTTGCCAGATTGATATCAAGAAACTGTTTGAGGGCGGTTTTTCAACAGGGCATGGTAATTTGAGGGAACCCAACAGTATCCAGAGTTATGCAGCGCTGGCATGTATTGCCATTCAGTCAAATCAGAATGATCAGCATGGCGGGCAAAGTATCCCTAATTTTGATTACGGCCTGGCAAGGGGCGTGGAAAAATCCTACAAAAAAAATTATATTTCCAATTTTTTCAAAGCCTTAAAGTTACTGGTTCCTGCTGAAAATCCAAGTAAGGAAAAGATAGCGGAAATATTCCAGGCTATTGAGGCAGAATCCGGGCTTTTCCCTTGCCTGGCTATGCCTGAAGCCTTTCGGGAAAAGGAAAAAGCTGCTTTTTCGGCGGTGGTGAAGGAAGACGCCATTCTGTCGGCTATTCAGGCTTTTGCCAAAGAAAATGCCGAAACGGAAACAGACCGCGATGTGCGCCAGGCCATGGAAGCGCTGGTTCATAACCTTAACACCATGCACAGCCGTGCCGGTGCGCAAACGCCTTTTTCCAGCATCAATTACGGTACAGATACCTCGCCAGAGGGCCGGATGATCATTCGTAATATTATGCTGGCAATGGAGTCGGGCCTGGGCAATGGCGAGACAGCTATTTTTCCTATTAATATCTTCAAGGTTAAAGAAGGGATCAATTATAATCCGGGAGACCCGAACTATGATTTGTTCCAGCTTGCCTGCAAAGTCAGCGCAAAAAGGCTGTTCCCCAATTTCGCTTTTCTGGATGCGCCGTTTAACCTGCGTTATTACCGCCCTGGCCGTCCGGAAACCGAGGCTGTTTATATGGGATGCCGCACACGCGTGATGGGCAATGCTTTTGATCCGGAAAACGAAATTGCCTTTGGCAGAGGCAACCTGAGCTTTACTTCCATCAATTTGCCTCGCATTGCCCTAAACAGCAAAGGCAACATGGAATGGTTTTTTGATGAGCTGGAACGGAAAATGGAGCTGGTTGCCAGACAGCTTCTGGATCGTTTTAAAATCCAGTCTTCCAAAAAAGTGAAAAATTTTCCTTTCCTGATGGGGCAGGGTATCTGGATCGGTTCGGACAAGCTGGGACCCAATGACGAAATTGGCGAAGTGCTCAAGCACGGCACATTGTCAATTGGTTTTATCGGCCTGGCAGAAACACTGGTGGCTTTGACGGGCAAACATCACGGAGAATCCAAGGAAGCGCGCAATCTTGGCCTGGAAATTATCAGTTTTATGAATGATTTTCTTGACAGAATGACCGAAAAACACGGGTTAAATTTCTCTTTGCTGGCTACTCCTGCTGAAGGACTCTCCGGGCGTTTTGTTCGGATGGACAAACAAAAATTTGGCATTATCAAAGGTGTAACAGACCGTGAATATTACACAAACAGTTTTCATGTGCCGGTCTATTTCCCGATCTCGGCGTATGAAAAAATCCAGATTGAGGCGCCTTATCATGCGTTGACAGCCGCCGGGCATATTACTTATGTGGAACTGGATGGCGATACATCCAATAATGTCAAGGCATTTGAGAAAGTAGTGCGCGCCATGAAGGAAGCCGGAGTAGGGTATGGTTCAGTCAACCATCCGGTAGATCGTGATCCGGTTTGCGGTTACAACGGCATTATTGGCGAAGTGTGTCCGAAATGCGGACGCAAGGAAAAAGAGGACGGAATCAAGTTTGAACGTATCCGTCGCATAACGGGTTATCTGGTCGGTACGCTGGAACGTTTCAATAATGCCAAGCGTGCCGAGGAATCGGATCGTGTCAAGCACCAGGCCTGATGCCGGAAGGATTCGTGTTGCCGGTATAGAGAATGATTCCATAACCGACGGCCCCGGATTGCGACTGACACTCTTTGTTCAGGGATGTCCCAGAGCGTGTCCGGGTTGCCATAATCCTGAGTCTATCCCGCTGGAAGGAGGCAGGTGGTATTCGGCTGAAGAATTGTTTTGCCGGATTTGCAAAAATCCGATTCTGACGGGTGTAACTTTCAGCGGGGGAGAACCGCTGAGTCAGGCGGTTTCTCTTTTGCCGCTTGCAAAAATGATACGGCAGAAAAAACTGGATCTGGCTATTTATACCGGTTATGTCTTTGAGGACATTCTTGCCCATGCTGATCCGGATATGCTGGCACTGCTCTCATGGGCCGATATTCTGATTGACGGACCGTTTGTCATCAAGCAACGCAATCTGTCGCTACGTTTCAGGGGATCGGCAAACCAGCGTATACTGGATTTGCCACGATCGCTGGCAGAAAAAAAAGCAATCTGGACAGAAGATCCCGACTGGCTCGGCGACCAGCCGGAATAAGAAAAAGAACAACAATGAAAGGAACACGTAGTGCGTATTCTCCATACTATGATCAGGGTAGGTGATTTGCAGCGTTCTATTAATTTTTATACCGATATACTGGGCATGACGCTGTTAAGGATGAAAGACAATCCTGAATTCAAATATACGCTTGCCTATCTGGGATATGGCAGCAATCCTGACCATGCCGAGCTGGAACTGACCTGGAATTATGGTGTTGACCATTACGAGATGGGAACAGCTTATGGGCATATTGCCATTGGAACCAACGATATTTACGCCATGTGTGATCGTATTCGGGAAAAGGGAGGCAGGCTTTCCAGGGAACCCGGTCCGGTCAAAGGCGGTAAAACGGTTATTGCTTTTCTTGAAGATCCGGACGGATACCGGATTGAACTGATTGAGACTTGACAAAGTTGCCTGGTCTTTACCGGTTTATTACTTTTTCAGAATAAAACAGGTCAAGACCAAACAAGGCGGCCTGTTGCGCAGGATGTTAGATTGGGTGCAGCATAAAAATCCGCAACGGAAAATTCTGTCATTTTCCATATGCCGCCATGAAAACCGTAACAGCTGTCTCAACCATTTCTTGTATGCGCTTTGCCGGAAGCGGTTTTTCCATGCTTAGCAGAAAGTATTCATAACATTCTGCCTCTAGAAGACTTCTTAGATGGGCGGCCGCAATCAGCGGATTTTTTTTCTGGAGTGTTCCTGCTTCCATAGCTTTTTTGAGGTAGGCGGCAATTTGTGCCAACGCTTTTCGGGGACCGGATTCATAGTAGATACGTCCAATTTCCGATTGCCGGGATTCAGCGACAAGAAAGCGGCGGATGGCAAGCAACTCAGGCATATAAAGAAAACTGATAAAGTTTTCCCCAAAACGGAGGAGTGTAGCCCGTACATCGTCCGGCGGCTCATTCAGCGCGAGAAAAGCAGCATTGATGTAATTTTGCGCTGCATCTGTCAGGATAGTGCTTTTTTCCTGGTTCTGGAGCCGGGCAACATGGCGGATAATTTCCAGAAGCAGGGCTTCCTTTGAGGGAAAATGGTTATACAATGTTGACTTGGAACCGCCTACACGGCTGGCAATGACGTTCATTGAGGCATTGTGAAATCCCACTTCCCTGAAAACCTGTACTGCCGTTTCCAGTATAGCCTGTCTTTTTTTGCTGCGTATCTGATTCATCATAATTTGTAAAGACGCAAAAATAGCAACTTGATTATATCCGGTTGTAAGGTACAATTGAACCGTACAGTACGGTTCAATTGTATGAAGAAAAACTCTCTTTTTTCTGCCAGGCAGCTCCACTTTGCCCTGCATATGGGTGTAGTGCTGGGGACACTGTTTCTGGGCAGTTGTGCCTGGATGCCTGATCTGGAAAGCCAAACGGAAATCAGGCCAGTTGACGCTTATGCAAGCGAAGAAACTTTGCAGGGAAACAACACGGTATGGCCTGGAGACGAATGGTGGTGTATTTACGGCGATCCCCAACTTGGCGCGCTTATTCAGGAAGGTCTGGCTAATTCTCCCAACATGGCTATTGCCGAAGCAAGATTGCGTCGTGCTGTTTCCATGGCTGAGTGGGCGGAATCTGCGCTTTATCCCGATGTGGATGCCAATGTTTCAGTTTCTGCAGAAAAGCAAAGCTATCGAACTGCTGGAGGAAGCAATGTAAAACATGGCTGGCGTGATTATGGCAGAGCCAGCCTGGATTTTAGCTGGGAAATTGATTTCTGGGGGAAAAATAGGGCAGCACTGGCTGCGGCAACATCTGCTGCGGAAGCAGCAGATGCCGACCGGTCAGAAGCCAGGCTGGTATTAACGGCTTCAATTGCGTCTGCTTATGGCGAATTGGCCCGGCTGTATGCTGCCCATGATACGGCAAAGGCCGCTATAAAAGTACGAGACAAAAATCTGCGGCTTTTTCGCAACCGTTTCCGGGAAGGTATGGAAACTTTGGCAAGCGTTCGCCAGGAAGAAGCGCGGCTGGCTGCGGCGCGGGAAGAGTTGCTGGAACTGGAAGAGTTAATGGCACTCCAAAGGAATCAACTTGCGGCACTTATGGGGGAAGGGCCGGACAGAGGTCTTGCCATTTCACGGCCTGTTCTTGACCTGAAAAAAGGATTTTCCTTGCCGCAACAAATACAGCTGGATTTACTGGGAAGAAGGCCTGATATCGTAGCGGCAAGAAAACGGGTGGAATCTGCTGCCAGTACTATCGAACAACGAAAAGCGGAATTTTATCCCAATGTCAATTTATCTGCCCTTATCGGTTTTCAGGCTTTAGGTATTAATCATCTGGGAAGTTCTGGCGCTGATTTTGGCGCTGTCGGACCTGCTGTTTCCCTGCCGATTTTTAACGGTGGCAGATTAAGATCGCAGCTTTTTGTTGCGCAGGCTGAATTGGAAGAAGCTATTGGCAATTACAACATGACTGTCACGCAGGCTTTGCAGCAAGTCGCTGATGCTGCAACCAGCCAGAAAGCGCTTGGCAGGCAGTTAACCAGAATAAATCAAGCTGTTGAAGCTGCCAGGGAAGCGCATCGCATTGTGAATCAGCGGTATAACGGCGGGCTGTCCAATTATATTGAAGTGTTGGCAGCTGAAGAGATCTTGCTGTCCAATCTTCGATTGCAAAGCGATCTCCGGTCACGCTCTTTTACACTGGATGTTGCCCTGGTAAAAGCGTTAGGCGGAGGATATACCGTTTTGCCTGGAGACAAGGAATGATATGACCTCATCTTCTGATTTGCCTGAGAAATTTGAAAAACCGGCCAATGTCCGCCGGAAAAAGGGATTTATTCTGCTGGGTTGTGCGATTGTGGTTTGTGCAATAACCTGGGGATTGTACTGGTTTTTTTGGGGTTCCTATTTTGTTGAAACGGATAATGCCTATACAGCTGTAGAGGTTGTGCAGGTTACGCCCTCAACAGGCGGTACCATCCAGGAAGTCAGGGTAGTGGATACACAAAATGTAATGGCAGGGGAAATCCTGGTTGTTATTGATGAAGTGGATGCAAAATTGGCGTTGGCGCAGGCCAAAGCGGATGCCGAACATGCTGTAGCACAACTGGCTATGGCTGAATCTGATTATGCACGGGCAAAAATTGACCTGAAACGCCGCCGCGCATTGGTTGGGGATGGTTCTGTCTCCGGTGATGAATTGACTCGCGCACAAAATGCCTATACTTCCGGAAAAGCATCTGTCCAGGCGGCAAAAGCGGCTATTGAGCAGGCCAGAGCGCGTGTCAGGCAGGCGGAAGTTGATTTTGGACGAACTGTGGTGCGTTCGCCGGTAAACGGCGTGATTGCCAAACGGACTGTGCAGGTGGGACAGCGGGTTCAGGCTGGTGATGTTTTGCTTTCTGTGGTTCCGCTTCACGAGATGCATGTGGATGCCAATTTCAAGGAAGGTCAGCTTGAGCGTGTCCATGTGGGACAGAAAGCAAAGCTGCATGCTGACATTTACGGCAGATCAGTGGTGTATAACGGCGTAGTAGAAGGCTTATCCGGCGGGACCGGATCGGCTTTTGCCATTATTCCGGCGCAAAATGCCACTGGCAACTGGATCAAGGTAGTGCAACGCCTGCCTGTCCGTATTCGTCTTGATCCCCAGGAACTGAAAGCCAATCCGCTTTCAGTCGGGCTTTCCATGACAGTAACGATTGATACCCGCGATATGAAGTAATGCCGGTTTACAGGGTATGCCATCTATGAATACCAGCGCAGAACAACCTTTTCAGGGAAAAATGCTATGGGTAATGGCTATTTTGCTCTCCATGTCCAATTTTATTGCAGTGCTGGACATGACGATTGCAAATGTGTCGGTTACCAGCATATCCGGTGGTTTGGGCGCCAGTACCAGCCAGGGAACATGGGTCATTACTTCTTACGCGGTTGCAGAAGCGATTGTTGTTCCCCTGACAGGCTGGCTGGCCGGCCGGTTTGGCGCTGTGCGGATGTTTGTGGGTGCCATGAGTTTTTTCGGCATTTTTTCTTTTTTATGCGGTTTGTCCAATACATTGGGAGTGCTGGTAGGGGCCAGGATATTGCAAGGGCTGGCTGGCGGCCCCATGATGCCACTGACACAAACGCTGCTTTTGAGAATTTTTCCCAGGGAAAAAGCCATGACGGCAACAACGCTCTGGGCCATGACAACCCTGGTTGCACCGGTGCTTGGCCCCATTCTGGGAGGATGGTTGTGCGATAACTATTCCTGGCACTGGATTTTCCTGATCAATGTGCCGATTGCTATCTGTTGCAGCTGGCTGGCGTGGCAAATGCTAAAAGATCTTCCTCAAAAAATTGAGCAGGCGCCGATTGATGTGGTTGGTTTGGGGCTTCTGATTATCTGGGTCGGCGCATTGCAGCTGATGCTGGACGAAGGCAAGGATCTGGACTGGTTTTCTTCCAACTATATTGTTGCTCTGGCGGTTATCGCTGTCATTGGATTTTGCGCTTTCATGATATGGGAGCTGACTGAGGAGCATCCTATTGTCAATATCAGGGTATTTCGTCACCGGGGGTACTCTGCCTGCCTTTTTACTATTGCCCTGGCTTTTGGCGGCTATTTTGCCGTTAATGTCTTAACGCCGCTATGGCTGCAATCCTATATGGGATATACCCCCACATGGTCCGGTAAAACTACTGCATGGAGCGGAGTCAGTGCTTTTCTTATTGCTCCGGCTGCGGCTATTCTTTCCCGTCGCGTAGATCCCAGGAAACTGATTTTCTGCGGCGTCATCTGGCTGGGTATCATCGCCTTTTGCCGTTCTTTTTTAAATACAGATGCCAATTACTGGTGGATTATCTTGCCGATTATGCTCATGGGATTGGGCTCGCCTTTCTTTTTTGTTCCGTTAACAGGTTTGGCGTTAACCAGTGTGGAAGAACATGAAACTGCTTCAGCAGCCGGTTTGATGAGTTTTGTCCGGACATTGTCCGGCGCTATCGCTACTTCCATTGTTACCACTGCCTGGGAAGACAAGACAAACTATTTGCATACCGAACTTTCCGGTCTGATTGATGCATCGGGAGAGTATTTCCGGATAGCAGCCGAAGCGGGTATGCCGACAGAAATGGCAAGGGCACTGATAAACAACATGGCGACTACCCAAAGTGTTATGCTGGCAACCAATGAAATCATGCTGATTGTCAGCGTGCTTCTGGTTATTGCTGCCTTTGCCGTTTGCGTGGTTCCCCGGCCAGGTTCTGCCAAGCAGGAAAGAACATGACCAAGTAAAAAAAGGAATAGAGATGTGAAAAAATATCTTGCATGCAGTTTGTTCTTGCTGGCACTGCCGCTTATAGGAAAAGCTGCATGCACAGAAGAAGAATTGGCTTTTAAAAAAGAAAAGGCACTTTATTTCCGGGTATATGCTCTTCAGGGGCAGCACAGGTTGCCCGTTTATTCCCAACTTGCATCAGAATTGGGCAGAGAGTTTTCCACGCTTTATACGTTATACCCAAAAGACAAATCTGCCGGGCAAACAGGCCTGGATCAATTATGCTCAGTGATGGATCAGATGATTGCCATTGCAGATAATTTGCTTGCTGGAGGAAACGGCCTTGAAAAGCAGACGCCTTGGGTAAAACACTCACCTGAAGATTTGCTTAACGCATCTACTGCATTGACTGCATACTGTGCAGCAGCATCCTCTGCGTGCGAAACCGGAGAGGGCAGGGAAATCATGGAAGAACTGGCACAGCTTTCTCATATGTTAGTAGAAGAAAATAATATTCCAGCCAAACTGGTTGATAAATATTATGAGCGCATTATGCAGTTTTTAAAGATGGAAAAACAACCGGAAATTCCACAAACAGATTGAAGGAAAATATTACCCGCTTTCCTTGTATTCTATAGATTGGGGAGAACTTTCCCGCCAAATAAAAAACCCGTCTTTTATAGAAAAGACGGGTAGATAATTGGCTATCCCGGCTTAACCTGCTTTGGGTTGGATATTTAGTCCGGGCAGCGTCTGCATACCCTGATTTTTCAGAGTATTTGCATTAGCAAGACGAGTTTCTTCCAGTGCTGTCATCAACATAGCATCCAGAAGAGAAAATTCTACCTGATCCATTTTGAAAAGCGATGGCACTCCGGATTGTGCTATTTCCTGTGTCGAGTCTGCTGAATTGTTCCGGGATGTACCGGCAGGTTTCAGGATATTTCTCGTATAGTGCATTTCGGCCGCTTTCAGATCCTCCCTGATCTGTTTTAGCATGTCCTCAAAATCTGTTCCTGCGCTCCTGCTTTGATACGGAGGGGAGGCGACACCAAACTGAATCCTGTCTGTAATTTTGTCGATGCTCATATTGACCCCCTGATATTTGAACACTTCTTCAAGTACTAGCCTAACAGAAAACGCCGCCATCAAAAGCAGAAACAAAACGGCTTTTTTACCTTATTTTTGACGAGCTGTCTGTAGGTGGAACATCTCCTTTTCATGATTCCTTGAGCAAACAAGCTATAAGCCCTAATTTGTTTGGGTGAAAACAAATTCCGGTTTTATTATCAGGGTTGCTTTCTTTCTCAGGAAACATACCTATATTACTTTAGGAGTGCATTAAGCCAGGCATCCAGGGATTCACTGATGACAACCGGCGCTTTGCTTTGGGGCTTATAAATTTCATATCCATCCAATACAACGGCGTTTTTTGCCTGTTTCTTAAAATCGGTAAAAAAAGTACCCGGATTGCCGCCATGCGTGCAAAAAGCAGCTGTTTTCCTGCCGCTGAAATCAAACTGATTTAACATACTCATTACCGGTGTGGAAATGGTATACCACCATACCGGGCTGCCCACCAGAATCAAATCATAAGAAGCTATTTTTTCCGGCAGCCCTTTTAGGGCAGGCAGGTTGCCTGTTTCCCGTTCTTTTTTTACGGTGTCAGTCATGGCCTGATATCCGGCAGGATAAGGTACTGCTGTTTCAATCCGGAAAATATCAGCGCCTGTTTTCTTCTGTAATTCCCTGGCAATATAATCTGTATTGCCTGTCTGTGAAAAATAGACAATCAGGGTTTTAGGCGATGTGTTATTGCCAGCAAAAGTTATTGCCGGAATAAGTCCCAGGCATCCAAAGAACAAACTGCATAACCATTTTTTCATTACTTTTCTCCTTGATAGCTATTGCTGTGCCATATTGAACATTGCTGACTTTTTTCATTCATTGGACATTTTTCCCGCTGATTGTACCGGTAATTGCCATATACATCATCCCGGTACGAGGAGAAGCTCTATGCCAATGTTTGATACCGGAAGGGCAATGAACCATATCCCCCGGCCGGATTTCACGAATAGTACCGCTCCATTCCTGGGTAAGCCCGGCGCCTGAAATAACTGCAAGCGTTTGTCCTGCCGGGTGGATATGCCATGCAGAACGGGCACCAGGTTCCAAGGTGACATAAGCGCCGGAAACAGGGCTTTCCTCCGTTGCAGGGAACAGGGGATCAATCCTGACATTACCGGTAAACCAGCCTGCATGGCCCGGTAAAGATGCTTGTGAACCATCTGGTGAAATAGTTTGTCTGGAAGAGAACACGGCTGTTTCTGCAACAGCGTGATTTTCCCATGCCAGGAAAAATGGTAAAAGTGCCGCAAGAACAACACATTTTCTCACTTAAGCCTCGTTTGGGGAGTTGTTATCGATCAATCATACGCTGCTGTTTTTCAGCGTAGCGTTCTCCAACAAGCGTAATGGCAGCACTTGCCTGACTTATTTCTGCCAACTCGCTTTCGGAGAAGGAAACTTGTACCCCGTCCAGGTTTTCTTTTAGTCTTCCGGATTTTGTGGTACCGGGAATAGGCACAATCCAGGGTTTTTGCGCCAAAAGCCATCCGATGGCAATCTGTGCAGGCGTCACTCTTTTTTTAGCAGCAATGTTTTTGACAAGTTCAACCAGGGCAAAATTAGCTTTAAGCGCATCAGGAGTAAAACGGGGAAGGGTACTTCTGAAATCTGTACTATCAAAAACTGTACTAGCTGGAAGCCGTCCGGTAAGCAGCCCCTTTCCCAAAGGACTGAATGGGACAAAACCAATTCCCAATTCTTCCAACACAGGCAATATTTCTTTTTCGGGTTCACGCCAGAAAAGGGAATATTCACTTTGAAGTGCTGCAACCGGCTGGACGGCATGTGCGCGTCTGATATTTTTTATGCCAGCCTCGGAAAGGCCGAAATACCGGACTTTGCCAGCATGAATTAAATCTTGCACGGCACCTGCCACTTCTTCAATTGGTACCGCAGGATCAACGCGATGTTGGTAAAAAAGATCAATAGTTTCTATTTTCAGACGTTTCAGGGAAGCTTCTGCTGCCTGGCGGATATGGTCTGGACGGCTATTTAGAGCCGTCCATTTTCCCCCATCATTTGCATTTGCCTCAAAACCAAATTTGGTAGCAATAACTACCTTGTCCCGAAACGGGGCCAGTGCCTCTCCGACAAGCTCCTCGTTAGTATAGGGACCATATACTTCAGCTGTATCAAAAAAGGTAACGCCCATTTCCACAGACTTTCTGATCAGCGCAATCATTTCCTTTCTATCAGCAGGCGGGCCGTACCCAAAGCTCATTCCCATACAGCCCAGTCCAATTGCAGAAACAGACAAGCCGCTTTTCCCCAATACCCGCTTTTGCATCATATTCTCCTTTATAAGTGTATAGCTGAGTCAATATTTCCTTGATTTCATTGACACTTAACCCAGCCGTTCAGTCCTTCATTGATGGTGCAGTCTAGTTTTTTCAGATTCCCGCTGGCAGTGAAAGCCGAGATGGTAACAATGCTTGGCTGCCTGTCATTTGGAACGGGAGATAAATTCATTGTTTGCACTACACAAAAATAGACGTATTTATCAAAACAAAGGCAATAGCAACCCAAAAGATGACGATTTTCTTTTTCATCTGTTCCCTGAAAGGATATTTTTCCTAAAATTCCTGCGTTGTGGGGCGGATGACAATCTCGTTGATACCGGTATCTTCTGGTTGGGAAAGGGCATACATAATGGCATCGGCAACTCTTTCTGCCGGAATGGCAAATTTTTTGTAGGCTGCCTGTATGGCATGCCGGGTTGAATCATGCGCACTGTAATTTGGTAGTTCAGATTCAATAAACCCGGGAGAAATAATGGTGGAGCGGAAACGGCCGGCAGATTCCATACGAATGCCTTCCGAAATAGCCCGCACGGCAAATTTTGTTGCAGAGTAAACCGTACCGCTTGGGGCCGCTACCTTGAATCCGGCAACAGAAGCTACATTAACAAAGTGCCCCGACTGTTGTTTTTCAAAGACCGGCCAGGCAGCCGCTATACCGTAAAGAATCCCTTTGATATTGACATCAATCATCTTTTCCCATTCGTCAACTTGCCGTGCTGCAAGCGGCGCACTCAGCATAACCCCGGCATTGCCGATTAACACATCCAGACGCCCGTACCGGGAAACAATAGCATTGACGGTATTTGTTATTTCCTGTTTTTTTGTAACGTCAACCTGATAGCAGGATGCCTTGCCGCCTGTTTCTGTAATTTCACGAACAATTTTTTCAAGACGCTCTTTTCGCCGGGCAACCAGGGCGACCACAGCTCCGCCGGCAGCCAGCCTGCGCGCGGCAGCTTCCCCAATTCCGCTACTGGCACCGGTAATCAGAATAACCTTGTTTGCTACGTTGCTCATCAATTTCTCCTTATAGTCATACAAACGGAAAGTAGAAAATAAATTCAATACTGACTGATTATTGGCCGATTCTCTCATGGGAAAGTATCATTACTGTTTATTCCAGTGTTTCCCACCAGAAGGAAAAGTGCTGTGTCTTACCGCTTAAATTAACTGTATCGCCAATAATCGGAGTCAATAATCGGTAAGGCTGGTTTTTGCTGGCTGCTAAAAGCCTGGCAAGCGGATCATTCCAGGCATGATTTGAGAGAGCAAATTTGCCGGAATGGGCAGGAAGCAGGGCATTTGCCTTCAAATCAGCAGCTGCCTGAGCGGTTTCTTCAGGTGTCATATGAATATAGGCCCATAATTTGTCATATTGGCCATTTTCAAGAATGACCAGATCAAATCCGCCAAAATACTTTCCTGCTTCGGCAAAGTGAGGACCATAACCACTGTCACCGCTGAAAAAAATTTTCCGGTTTGCTGTCTGAATGGCAAAACTGACCCAAAGTGTCTTATTACGTATCAGGCCGCGGCCTGAAAAATGGCGGGCTGGTAAAATATGGATTCTGATACCTTCTTCAGGAACAAATTGGTCATACCAGTCAGCTTCGTGGATTTTTTGGGCAGGATATCCCCAGTAAATCAGGTGAGCGCCTACGCCAAGTCCGGTAATGACAGATTTGACGCGAGGTTCCAGCGCTGTTACGGTTTCGTAGTCCAGATGATCCCAGTGGTCATGAGAAATCAGCAGGTAATCAATAACCGGCATATCCTCAGGCGTATAGACATGACTGCCTTTAAAAGCGCTGTTCACAAAAGAAAATGGACCAGCATAAGGGTGCAGGACAGGATCAATCAAAAAACGTCTTCCCGAAAGCTGAATGTAATAGGAAGAGTGTCCAAGCCAGACAATCAGATTTTTTTTTGGATCAAGCAAGTGCAAGTTTGTTTTGACAGAAGGTATTGTCCCTTTGGGAATACGGCGTTCTTTGGCGGTAAAGAAACTTTTCAACAGGACAGCGGCAATGCTGGTATCTTCAGTAAACAGAGGCGTAGGGGAAAGATTTTTGAATTCACCTTTCACATAATGAGGGGACTTCATGATGGCATTTAGGGAATCACCCTTCGGTTGTCTGCCGAACTGGCGTTGCCCTAAAATGACGAAGACAGCTATTGTCACGGACAAAATAGCAAGAAAGATGCCTGCCAATATCATTTTTCCTGTTTTTTTCATGCCAGCCAGTAGCAGTTTTATGAATTAGCCAACTTATCCAGCCATTCATCCAGAGCAGCTTCAGTTGAAGCTGTTTTGCTTCTCGCAGGCTGGAAAAAATCAATGCCTTCCAGCACATTGGCATGGCGCGCCTGTGTTCTGAAATGGGAAAAATAGCGCCCCAGTCCACCCATGTGCGTGCAGAAAGCAGCTGTTTTCTTTCCTTTGAAATCGGCGAGCTGCAAAAAACGCATGACTGGTGTGGAAACGGTATACCACCAAACCGGGCCGCCAACCAGAATCAGATCATAGGCAGACATATCAGGCGGTTCATGTTTGAGAGCGGGCAACTGGCCTGTTTCCAGCTCTTTTTTAGGTTCGTCATAAATGTCTGGCTGCTGTGTTGGATAAGTCCGGACGGTTTCAATTTCATACAGGTCAGCTTGTGTTTTGGATTGCAATATTTCAGCGATTCGTCTGGTTACGCCGGATTGTGAATAGAAAATGACCAGGACTTTTACTTGTTTGCGAGCAGTATCCATAGGTATAACCTCTTGTCTGTTTCTTTTCGGAATAGGGCAAAATATCCTTCAGGATAAGATTGGCAGTAAAGCAAGAACAGATATATTTCTCTCTTTTTATTGCCTGTTTCTCTCTGCCTGAAAAAGTGCAATAATCATTGCTCCAAATAACCTGTTAAAAATCTATGGCCATCAACTTTGCCGATATGCTGTCACACAGGCGAATAATTGAAAAACTGACGGGGCACATGGCTGCGCCGGGTAATTACCCGACCCCTATAGAAGGGTTATCGCTTCATCGAAGGGATGAGATCAATATCCCGGAAAATTGCTTTTTCAATCCGGCCATCACCGTGCTGGTGCAGGGGCGGAAACGTACCATGGTCGGAAACGAGGAGTACGATTATGGGGAAGGGCAGTGCCTGATAAACAACCTGGATTTGCCCAGTACCAATTATATTTATGAAGCTTCGCCGGAAAAACCTTTTTTGGTCATGGCGCTGAGTATTGACAAAAGGCTTGCCATGCAGCTGGCTGCCGAGATGCTGCCGAAAGCGAAGACAGAAATTTGCCACGAAAAAAATATTTGTATTGCCCAGGCAGATCCTGATGTGCTTGACGCATTTTTTCGCCTGCTTGAATTGCTTGATAAACCGGAACAGATACCGGTTCTTGCCCCCATGATTATCCGTGAAATCCATTACCGCATACTGATTGGGCCGCAAGGCGGTTTCATGCGTATGGTTAATACGCTTGGCAGCCAGAGCAACCAGATTGCACGTGCCATCAATTGGTTAAAAGACAATTACAGGGAACCTTTACAAATCAATGAGCTGGCCCGCCATGTTAATATGGCGACATCTACTTTCCACAGGCACTTTAAGCAGGTTACCACGTTAAGTCCGCTGCAATACCAAAAGCGTCTCCGCCTGTACGAGGCACAGCGCCTTATGTTGGTAGAAAATGAATATGCAGCCAGCGCTTGCGCAGCAGTGGGGTATGAAAGCCCAGCCCAGTTTAACCGTGAGTACAAGCGTCTCTTTGGCAAACCGCCAGCAAAGGATGTTAATTATATGCGCGCTGTAGCTGCTGTACCTTAAATTTGCCCGTTTCGCCAATACATGAGATATTCGAAAAACAGAGCAGAGAAATGGCAATAGGAGTAGGATTCAGTTATTTCTATTAAGTTTTCCTGTATTTCAAGGTGAGGGAAGTCGATGGCAGAGGCCATTTTATCCAAAGCGCCTATTATCTTTCTTTCAATTGACCTGATCGGCACTTTTGTTTTTGCCATGAGCGGAGCCGCAACAGGCATACGCAGGCATTTCGATATATTCGGTATCTTTGTCCTGGCGGCCGTTACCGGGATAGGCGGCGGTGTTCTCCGTGATATCTGTATTGGATCAACACCACCGCCAGGTTTGACCAATCCGCTTTATATGCTCGTCATTTTGCTTGCCGTTGCTGCAAGTATCTGTTTCAGAAAAATACTTAACCATTTTGAGCTGCCTTCGCTTTATCTGGATGCTGTGGGACTGGGATTCTTTGCCGCATTCGGTGCAAATAAAACCTATGTACTGACTGGCAACTGGCAACTGGCTATCCTGATGGGGTGTGTGAGCGCCGCAGGAGGCGGATGCATCAGGGATATCTTTTCTGGGAGCAGTCCGCATATATTTTCACGCGAGATATACGCAACGGCAGCTATAGCTGGAGCCGGTATCGAATTATTGGGTTTAACCGGAATCATCCATCCGGCCTACAGCACATGGATTGCGATTGTCACATGTTCCGCCATGCGCATTCTTGCGTTGCATTTTAAGATTCATTTGCCAAGAGTCTCTATGGAGGACAGGCAAATAACATCCTGAAAAGGAAAATTCGAGAAGAGATATTTTTATTATGTAATTTAACATAATATGAATTATGCGAAATTTTTTATTTCTCTGCTACGGGCCATGTGATTGATGCTGGTCTTATCTTGGGCATCTTTAGTTAAAAAATGTTAAATGCGCAACTTGCTTCCGGGGAACTTCCGGTAATCCTCAGTTTCTTTCTGTCTATATCCTGGGCGTGACAATGGCGTATATGATGTTGCGGCGTATTCGAACTAGCCTGGCGTTCGCTCCCACTTGGGTAAAATTCGTAGTGTTCCTGCTCGCGCTCCTATCGGTTTGGCTTCTTCAGTTGATTCTGAGTATTCTTTTACAGAAGGTTCCTATACGCCGAAACATTTGCCGGGTGATGGGTTTGTGTTTCTTTGTGATATGAAGTTATTCCTTAAACTTGTACGGGAGCATCCAGCCGCATTCTATTAATTTTAACAAAATCAATTAATTACAACAACAATTTAAAGTTAAATACAACCATTAACTCGTAGTCATAAGGATATGTTTTTTAAAATATAGCTAATTAAAGCCCCAGATTCTGATCGATAAAAATCACTTCGGATTCCATACCAAAAGGAGCGCGATCCATCACAATAGTCATCCTGCAAATCCTATCAGGTGTGTTGCAGTTATAACACTGATCCCCTTCCCTGGCACAAGGCGTTTTCATTTTTAGCCGCTTGGCATTTTTTGGAGCTGCCACATTTTTAGCACGGTTTAGGGCATCCGCCAGAGTAGGCATAATTTTATTTTTCCCAATCACGTAATAACAGGCTTTAGGTCCAAAGGCTGTCATGGCGACACGGTTGCCGGTTCCATCAATATTAACGATTTCACCCGTTTCGGAAACAGCATTGGCGCTGGTGATATAAATACTTGTGCTGTTAGCAAGCCGGCGGACATCTCTGGAGAGAACCTTGTTATGCCAGACCACAACATTTTTTTCCTGCAATGCCTCATACAGCCCCAGCTCGCGCAAGGTTACACTGCCGCCGAATCCGATAGTTTTGCGCTCCAGTTTTTGGGCAAAATAATTCCTTGCTTCTTCTCCGGTTGCGAAAAACCGAGTGGAGAATCCGTGGTTTTCGAAATTTTGTCTGATTGTTTGATAGTCCATGAGCCTTCTCCTATGTTTCCTTTATAGTTAGGATAACGCAAGAATCTGGCTTGTGGACAGTTTGCGAAAATAAAAAAGCCGGAATTTTCCGGCTTTTTTATGACTACGATTTTTTCACAGCTTCACTTTTTGAGCTGCTGGAACTTGCTGAAGTATCCAGCTTGCTTTTTTTTGCGCTGTCAGCAGATTGGGACGAGCTTTTGGATTGACTGGATGCAGTATTTTTGTCCGAAGCCTGTTTGGGGGATGTTTTCTTTTCCATAAGGTTCTCCTGTTAAAAGACACTGGTTTAGTGTCTTTTTTGCGGAAAAGATTCCCTGCTCTGCGTATTTTTTGAGCTATATCAAACTGGACTTTTCTTGCAGTCATCAAGAGGATAACTGATATACTTCTGTTATCCCGTTCTTGATCAGGAGGTTATGATGCGTTTTGAAGGAAGCTCTCATTACATTGCCACTCCTGATTTGCAACTGGCTGTTAATGCTGCCATAACGCTTCAGCGCCCTTTACTTATCAAGGGAGAACCCGGAACCGGGAAAACTATGTTGGCTGAAGAAGTTGCGGCCTCACTGGATATGCCTTTGTTGCAATGGCATGTTAAATCTACCACCAGAGCTCAGCACGGTCTTTACGAATATGACGCTGTTTCCCGGTTGCGTGATTCCCAGCTTGGGGAAGAAAAGGTTGCTGATATAGCAAATTACATTATCAAGGGAGTGCTGTGGGAGGCTTTTGAGTCGGATAAGCCTGCTGTTGTGCTGATTGATGAAATTGACAAGGCAGATATCGAATTCCCTAATGATTTGCTGCGAGAGCTGGACAGGATGGAGTTTTATTGCCATGAAATCCGCCGTCTGGTAAAGGCCAGACATCGCCCGCTTTTCATTATCACCTCAAATAATGAAAAAGAATTGCCGGATGCTTTTCTTCGCCGGTGCTTTTTTCATTACATTGCTTTTCCTGACAGGGAAACTATGGCCAGGATTGTTGCAGTTCACTTTCCTGATCTTCCTGAAAAGCTGATGTTGGGCGCATTGGAAGTATTTTATGAATTACGCAGGGTTGGAGGATTTAAAAAGAAGCCATCTACATCAGAATTGATTGACTGGCTAAAACTCCTGAAGGCGGAAGGCATTGATCCAGGGGTACTGGCCAAGGAGGAAAAACGCACCAGTATGCCGCCCCTGTTTGGCGCCCTTATTAAAAACGAACAGGATGTGGAAATGCTTTACCGCCTGGTAAGATCCAACAGTCAGCACCGTTGATTGCGCCCTTGCCTGCATCATCATGCTGACCAATCTTTTCTTTCATTTGAAGGAACGATGCCTTCCGGTGACAATTACGGAATATCTGGCGTTCCTGGAAGCCTTGCGGGCCGGATTGGCTAATTGCTCCCTGGATGATTTTTATACCCTTTCACGAATCTGCCTGGTCAAAAACGAGACGCACTACGACCGGTTTGATGTTGCTTTTGCCGAATATATTGAAAAAGCCAGGAAAACAGGTTGGGATATCAATGATATTTCAGCCTTTTTGCCTAAAGAAGACAACGTCATTTCGCTTGCCGCCAAATCGGTCGTTCCGGATGTTCTCCTGTCTGAAGAAGCAGCTGGGCAAAAACCGGTTTCTGATAGTGATAACAAACCTGATTACGAGAACGATCCTGCCGGTACGGCAAATACCGGCAGCCCTTTTTGCTATATGGATGAGATTCCCAGGCCTCTTGACAAAATAGGAGTAGGACAGGAGGAAAATGGCGTTAAAACTGTTCGTGCATGGAACAGCAGGGAGTTTCAGGCAATAGATGACAGCATTGAACTGGGAACCCGGCATATCAAACTGGCTTTGAGGCGGCTTCGAAAATTTGCCCGGGAAGGAATACCTGCTGAACTGGATATTGACGCTACCATACAAAGCACAGCACATCATGCGGGATTGCTTGATTTGGTTATGCGTCCAGAGCGGAAAAACAAGGTTAAGGTATTACTGCTTTTTGATACAGGCGGTTCCATGTCAGCGCATGTCAAATGTTGTGAAGAACTGTTTTCTGCCGCCCGGACAGAATTCAAGCAGATGGATTATTTTTATTTTCATAATTGTGTCTATGATACGGTATGGAAATATGACGGCCCCTCTTCCACTACGCATTATTCTCTCCAAAATCTCACGCACCGGTTTGGAAAGGATTACAAACTGGTTTTTGTCGGGGATGCCACCATGGGACCGACAGAAATTACAGACCCGAACAGCAGTTTTTATTACACGCCATATCAGCAGTCAGGCGAAACTGCCATGAAAATATTGCTGGCGCACTTTCGTCATGCAGTTTGGCTAAATCCGGAACAGGAGCGTTTCTGGACAGGAATACAATCCATTGAAATTATTCGGAGTATCATGGAAGACCGTATGTATCCCCTTACCTTGCGCGGACTGGATGATGCTATGCGGGCTTTGGGAAAATAATTCTGCTAGATGATTACAACAGCACAAAATGCTGATGCTGCCACAATGAAAAAAATAGCCAGATACCAGATAAATCGCTGGAGCAGGCGTATTTCCCTGGGACGGTGGCGGAACAGGTATTCTACTATTACAAAATACAGGGTAATAAATATCAGGCAGGCACACCCCATCTGAATAACAGGAATAGCGCGGCTAGCCTTAGCCTGCGGACGGCCCAGCAAATATGCCACTATACCGTAACCGGAAACGACAAAAAAGAGCGTTGTAAAAAGCAGTGACTTGAAGGTCAAAAGTACACGATGCTTTTCAAGTTTTGCTCCCCATCGCTGAATTCGGGGGGAATGTTCAATAGGGTTAGGTGGTTGGCATGGCATTGGTCGGTTTGCGTGGTCATTGGGAAATAAACAGGCTCATATTGTATGTTATTTTCCGGCAGTCATAAAAAACGGCATGCAAAAAACAGGTGTCAACAAAAATTTCCGGCAGAAAAGCAAAGAAATTGCTGCTCTCTTTCCTTTTCCGGGGGAGCTTGCCCATCTTGTTCCTGTTGCTTTGATTTTTAAGTAAATTTATTATTAAATCAATAAGATATATTCGTTTTTTAAAGTAAAAATGAAATTGCCTTTCCGGATATTTATCTCAGTACCGGCAGCCATTCCTGAAAGCTGTATCTTACAGCGCCTTCTCCCATGGAAGCGCCCAGTTTTTTGAGCACTCTGTCAGAGAGCTTTTCTTCCTCGGTGTAATCTACAACAGATTGAACCTGAATCACTTCCCGTGCCACACTTTCTACTGTTCCCAGTCCATCGGCCAGACCCAGTTCAACAGCACGGTTTCCGGTCCATATCAATCCGCTGAAAAGTTCGTCATTTTCCTTCAGTCGTGCTCCACGACCGGTTTTTACAACCGCAATAAACTGCTCATGTACCTCGTCAATAAGATTCTGGGCAAATTTTCTTTGCTGCTCGCTTTGCGGGCTGAACGGATCCATAAATCCCTTGTTTTTTCCTGCTGTCAGAAGACGGCGCTCAATGCCGACTTTATCAATCAGGCCGGTAAAGCCGAAACCATTTATCATGACACCGATTGAACCAACAATGCTGGCTTTGTCCACATAGATATTATTGGCCGCTGCTGCAATGTAATAACCGCCGGAAGCACAAATGTCTTCTACGACAACATGCACAGGCTTATCAGGATAACGTTGTTTCAGGCGGAGGATTTCATCATGTATCCTGCCGGCCTGTACCGGGCTGCCGCCAGGACTGTTGATGCACAGAATGATGCCGGCTGCATCCGGTTCTGCAAAGGCTTTCTGCAAGGCCTTGTTAACGTTTCCGGCAGATGCAGCACCGCCTGTTTCAATAACCCCGTTAATCTTAATCAGTGCAGCATGCGGCCCGACAGCAATGTTTTCGTTTTCGGAAAAGTCTATTGTTGTTGCCAGCACCAAAATTGCCAATAGTATGGCAATCCAGACAAACCTGAAAAAGATGCCCCATCTCCTGCGGGCGCGTTGCTCCCTTAAAGATTCGAGCAATATGTTTTCAAGGAGATCGTTTTTCCATCCTGTTTCTTTGGAAGAGGTTCCAGTATCAGGCAACCCAGTCGTGTCTTTGGTATTTTCCATAATTTCTCAGGCATATTTTCCCAGCCAGTGATGAAGGCCGGCAACCGATTTTGCTATATACAATGGATTAAGGCGTTTTAGCTCATCCGGCGGATGCGCCCCGTACTGAACAGCAATGCCGGCACAACCTGCATTGGATGCCATTAACAAATCATGCGTGGTATCGCCGATCATGACAGTATGCTGCATTTCCATACCCAGTTCTTCAGCAAGGTCACACAACATGGCAGGATGGGGCTTTGAAGGAGCTTCATCTATTGTCCTTGTTGCCTGGAAAAAGCGGCTGGTTCCTGTTTCTTTCATTGCGCGATTTAACCCCTGCCGGCTTTTTCCGGTGGCTATTGCCAGCAGATATCCCCGTGAGGCCAGGTCTTCCAGCATGGCTGTCACTCCGTCAAAAAGAGTGATTTCCCTGCTGAACTGAAAATACAGATCGCGATAACGTGCTCCCATTTGCCGGCAGGTTGTCCGGTCAATACCGGGTACAACAGCTTCCATAGCTTCGTAAAGGCCCAGCCCGATGACATGGGAAGCGGCTTCCTTGTCTGGGACAGGCAATCCCAATTCACTTGCGGCTGCCTGGATACTTTTAACAATAGCAGCTGTGCTATCCATCAGGGTGCCGTCCCAGTCAAAAACAATAAGCTTAAAATGGTGTTGTTTTTCTTCGTTATGGCACAAGATATCCCTCTTTTTCAAGGCAGCTTGCAACTGCCTGTTATCGCACGAAGGCGTCATTGTAGCCTTTTTTATCCGGCTTATTCGTTTTCCCTGCATAGAGATCAAGGCTTTCCAGGTAACGGGTGCATTCCTGCGGAAGCGGCGCCGTAACCGTCATCTTTTCCTGGGTATGCGGGTGAATAAAAGAAAGGCGCCATGCATGAAGAAACATTCTTTTCAGAGCGGCTCCGGTATTGACAGCTTTTTGCAGTTGCCGGTTCAATCCGAAATCTCCGTATTTGTCGTCTCCGGCAATCACATGGCCGCTGGCTGCCAGGTGAACTCTTATCTGATGTGTCCGTCCTGTTTTCAGCTCTGCTTCTAGCAGGGTAAACCCCTCATATTTTTTCAAAACATTAAAAATAGTATGAGCTGCCATGCCACCCTGCTGGACACGTACCCGGCGTTCTCCTTCCGGTGTCAGGTACTTAAAGAGCGGTAATCTGACATGCTGGCGCTGTTGCGTCCAGTTTCCGCAAACCAGCGCCTGGTAACGTTTATCCATGTTACCCTGACGCATTTGTTCATGCATGCCTCTTAAAGCAGAGCGTTTTTTGGCCAGCATCAAAATTCCGGAGGTTTCCCTGTCCAGACGGTGAACCAGTTCCAGAAAGGCCATTTCAGGCCTAAAAGCGCGAAGCTGCTCAATAACGCCGGCAGCCACACCGGACCCGCCATGGACAGCAATTCCGGCCGGTTTGTTGATTATCAGAAGATAATCATCCTCAAAAAGAATCTCGAAACGGGCCGGTGAAACCAGTTTTTGCGTCTGTGTGGCCAGCCTGACAGGTGGAACACGGATAATGTCTCCTTCCTCAATCCGGTATGTCTGATTCACCCGGCGCTTGTTAACACGGATTTCCCCGGAACGCAAAATTCTGTAAACATGGCTTTTCGGTACGCCTTTGCATAGCCTGAAAAGATAGTTGTCAATACGTTGTCCAGCCTCTTCTTCACTGACCGTATGCAGCCGGACTTCAGCTATATTTGATCCGGCAGCAGTTTTCGGTTGTTTTTCCTCAGGTACTTCTGCTTTGCCCCTGTTAGTTCTGCTCATTTAAATATATAATCCCGGAAACGGTTTGCGCGTTATGTGCGCAATTGTTTTTTTGTGCATGCTGTGAATTTTAGCATTCTGCACAGGAGGCATATCCATTGGCCTCGCCAAAAGGCAAATTGAATGGAAAGCTGTGTGCGCCCTTTTTGAGCCGACAGTGCTGCGCCCTGAAGCTGCAGCCGGATCAGGCGGAAAAAAGACAGGATTCGCAGGAACTTGAAGAATGTAAGGCGGCAAGCTGCTTATAAGAACTGAAAAAATAGCTTGCAGGCTTGGTATTTGATAAACACGTTTTTTGATGAGCAGCCTGTTCCAGACGAATGGGCATACGGAAACATCAGCATGTATATGGCAGGCATTGTTGCCAACTATGACAATTTATCATACCGTTTCCTTTCCGGCAGGAAACGGCATTTGCATGTTCCTGCCCTGTCACGTCGCTTTTTTCATTTTCCCCATCCTGGCGCACATCCGAATGAACAGCAGTATCCTGTAGCGTGATACTGTGTAACAGGCCTTGAGGGCCCGGAGTGTATGCATGAAACGTATGTTGTTTAACGCAACGCAGCAGGAAGAACTGCGTGTTGCGATTGTCGATGGACAAAAGCTTCTTGATCTTGATATTGAAACGACAGGAAGGGAGCAGCATAAATCCAATATTTATAAAGCGGTTATTACCCGGATTGAGCCCTCTCTTGAGGCATGTTTTGTCAACTACGGTGAGGATCGCCACGGTTTTCTTCCCTTCAAGGAGGTCGTCCGCAGCCTTTTCAAGGAAGGCGTTGATGTCCGCCATGCCTCCATCAAGGATGCTCTGCATGAGGGACAGGAAATTATGGTACAGGTGGAAAAAGAAGAGCGAGGCAACAAGGGGGCTGCGCTCACCACTTTTATTTCCCTGGCAGGCCGTTATCTTGTCCTTATGCCGAACAACCCGAGAGGCGGCGGTGTTTCACGGCGTGTTGAAGGCGAAGAACGCCAGGAACTACGTGAGAATATTGACAAGCTGGATTTACCCCAGGGCATGTCGGTTATCGCCCGCACGGCCGGCATTGGCAGAAGCGTGGAAGAACTGCAATGGGATTTGAACTACCTGCTTCAACTTTGGCGCGCTATCGACGGCGCCGGGGCATCCGCACCGGGCGCTTTCCTGATTTATCATGAATCCTCGCTGGTTATCCGTGCTATTCGCGATTATTTCCAGCCGGATATTGGGGAAATCCTGATTGATACGGACGAAATTTATGAGCAGGCCCGCCAGTTCATGAGCCATGTTATGCCGGATATGGTCAATCGGGTCAAGCGTTACCGTGACGATGTCCCTCTTTTTTCACGATTCCAGATTGAGCATCAGATTGAAACGGCGTATTCGCGCGTTGTTCCGCTTCCATCAGGCGGTTCCATCGTTATTGACCATACCGAAGCACTGGTTTCCATTGATGTTAACTCAGCCCGCTCCACGCGGGGAGGTGATATTGAGACAACTGCTTTCAATACCAATTGCGAGGCGGCGGAAGAAGTCGCTCGCCAGTTACGGCTGCGCGATCTGGGCGGCCTTATCGTGATTGATTTTATTGATATGGAGGTATCCAGGAACAGGCGTGAGATTGAAAACCGTCTCAAGGAAGCATTGCGCCATGACCGGGCGCGTGTGCAGATGGACAAGATATCCCGCTTCGGCCTGGTCGAACTGTCACGTCAGCGGCTGCGTCCGGCTTTGTCTGAAGGCAGCCATATTACCTGCCCGCGGTGCAATGGAACCGGCCATATTCGTGACGTGGAGTCATTTGCCCTGCAAGTACTCCGCATTATCGAAGAAGAATCCATGAAAGAAAGTTCGGCAGCTATCCACATCCAGCTGCCGGTTGACGTTTCCGCTTTCCTGTTGAATGAAAAACGTGGCGAGGTAATGAAAATCGAGGCGCGTCATCGTGTCACGGCCACTATTATTCCTAACAAATATCTGGAAACGCCGCACTACAAACTGGAACGTTTAAAACATGACGATCCTCGCCTGGATGAGCATAACCTGAGTTATGAGCTTGCAGAGGAATCCACAGAGGTGGATATGAGCTTTAACAAAACTTACAAGGAAGCCCCCAAACCTCGCCAGGAAGCGCTTGTGAAAGGGATTTCCCCCGATATGCCGCCCCCTCCTCCGCCTGCTCCTCGCGCCTCTGTACCTGAAAATAACGGGTTCTGGGACAAGCTGCTTTCTTTCTTCGGTATTGAAAAGGCTGATGAAGATACGGCACCCCCCTCAAAATCCTCACCCGAAACCCGTGCAAGACGTAACAACGACCGTTCGCGCAATCGCAATCGGCGCCGCCGCGACCGTAGTCACGAAGACAAAAGTACAGAAATAACTAATGATACAGATGCGGTGAATGAGGAAACCACCGCGTCCCGGCAGCCTAGACCGGCCAAACCGGCCGGAGAAACCACCAATGAAAGAAAGCGCGGCCGTCGTACGCCCAAAGCTGATCAAAAGGAAAAAACCGATAATGCAGACAACACAGAACTGCTTGATTCCAATAATGAAGTTATTCACGAACAAACCGGCGCAGTTATTATTGACATGACGTCTTCTGCGGCGGAAACAATAGCGGAAGACAATACGGCAAACGGCGAAGAACCTCGCCGCCGCCGTCGCCGTGGTGGCCGTAACCGCAACCGTCGTGATCGTGACAATATGGCGGACAGCGCAGAAGTCGCTGAAATTGTCTCTGTTGAGGCTCGCGAAATGGAAGAAATGGTTGTGTCTGATGACGACACATTCAGCCGGAACAACGCAGAGCGCGATACTCTGGAAACTGCTCCCATGAAAACGTTAGAAACAGCCGAGGATGTTCCTTTTATGCCGGTTGTCCATGAAGAGCCTGTGACAGAGCAGGAACCACATCAAACGCCGCTTGCTTTTTATGACCCCAATGACGAGGCTGTTCTTGCAGCGGGGACAGAAGAAACATCAACTGCTACCATAAAACAGGTTAATCTTCATATGGATCAGGTTCTTCCTGGCACTGCCTCTGAAACTGCTGTACTGGAAGTTTCCGACTTCGTCACAGCTCCTGTTTTGGATGGCGAACAAGAGATAGCTGCTGAAGCAACAAAGGGAACTGATGCCAGTTTCCAGCCTGCCGATCTGGCGGATGTGCTGGCATCAGCCGGATTGACCATGACAGCAACCGATCCTGAAAAAATGCGGGCAGCACAGGAAAAAGCAGCGCAGGAAGCAGAAAAAATACCGCCCCGCCCTGTCAGACGCCGTCGTACTCCACCGCCCGTTGTAGATGAACCGCTGATACAGGTCGATACCCGCAAATAAAAACTGCCTGCCAAGGCAAGAAAAAGAGGGAGAGTAGTGACACTCTCCCTCTTTTATTTATGGCATATCCTTTCCTGTATTTTTTGCAGCTTCATGTTATCTTTAGATATCAGGTAATTCCTGTTTCTGAACTTCTTTTGGCATGAAAAAAAAAATTATCCCTGTTTTTTGCAATCCTTTGCCAGTTACAACAGGCGGCGAGCCTTCTTCCTGTTTTTCCTTACCAGTTTATGACAGGCTTTTCCGGCCATTGCATGATTTGCGCATATCAGTGACAGACCGTTGTAATATGCGTTGTATCTACTGCATGCCAAAACAGATTTTCGGAAGCCGTTTTCACTTTATTCCCCATGATGAAATGTTGTCATTTGAGGAAATCTGCCGTATTGCCGGTATTTTTGTCAGTATGGGGGTAGAAAAAATCCGGCTGACCGGCGGTGAACCGCTTATGCGGCGTCATATTGAAAAATTGGTCGAGCAGCTTGCCAGCCTGAAAACACCTGGCGGTCAAAAAATTGACTTGACACTAACAACAAATGGTTCCTTGCTTTCACGAAAAGCAAAACAGCTGCATGATGCCGGACTTAAACGTATTACCGTTTCACTGGATGCGCTTGACGATGCTGTTTTCCGCCGGATGAATGATGTGGATTTCCCTGTTGTCCGTGTGCTTGAGGGCATTGAAGCAGCGAAAAATGCAGGTTTTTCCCCTATCAAAATCAATATGGTTGTCAAAAAAGGAGTTAATGATGAAGAAATTTTGCCAATAGCCCGTTATTTCAGGCATACATCTATTATTCCGCGTTTTATTGAATATATGGACGTTGGATCTTCCAACGGATGGAAACCGGATGAAATTATTCCTTCAAATGAACTGATTAACAGAATCCATGCCGAAATACCGCTGGAAAAACTGGCCTCCAATTACCCGGGGGAAACAGCGTCTCGGTGGCGTTATCAGGATGGAAGCGGTGAAATCGGGGTAATTGCCAGCGTAACACGTCCCTTTTGTAGCGATTGTACCCGAATACGTATGTCAACCACAGGCAAGCTCTACCCTTGCCTGTTTGCAACAGATGGCATGGATCTTAAGTCATTGCTTCGCAGTGGAAAATCGGATGAACAAATTGCACAAGCGTTGGTTTTTTACTGGAAAAACCGGGAAAACCGCTATTCTGAATTACGTAATGCCAACTTGCCTGTATCCGGAGAAAAAATTGAGATGTCCTATATAGGCGGCTGACATGATCATTTCCCGAACGGATATCACCGGACTGGTTCTGGCAGGCGGGAAAGGAACACGAATGGGTTCCATAGACAAAGGGCTTCAGCTTTTCTTTGGAAAGCCGCTTTTTCTGCATGCCATTGATCGATTAAAGCCGCAGGTTGCTTCCGTTTTTGTGAACGCAAACAGGAATAAGAAACAATATGCACAAGCAGGATTCACTGTTTTGCCGGATATGCAACCGGATTTTGCCGGACCGCTGGCCGGTTTTGCCGCTGGTCTGACACAATGTCAGACACCTTATCTTCTGGTGGTGCCATGTGACTCTCCTTTTTTTCCTGACAACCTGGCAAGTAAGCTTGGTATGGCCCTGCTGAATGAGAAAACCGAGGCAGCGATAGCTGTAACCGGTCATGCTTCCTCTTTCTCCTTGCAGCCTGTTTTTTGCCTGATGAAGCGGGAAATCCTGCCAAATCTTCAAGCCTTTCTTGCCACAGGGCAGCGTAAAATTGCTTCCTGGTATGCCTCACTTAGGGTGAGCCAAGTCTATTTTCCTGATGAATCGGCATTTGACAATATCAACACCTTACAAGAACTGGAAAAACAGGAAAATGAACACACAAACAACATTAAATATAAAACATAACATATTGTTTTTATTTTAAATAAAATGAAGAGCTCTTTATCTTCCCTTTCGGTAGAAAAAGCACTGGAATATATTCACAAATGGGTTCACCCGCTTGCTGTTACAGAGGAAATTCCCCTTGGAGAAGCGCTTTTTCGTGTTCTTTCCGAAAATATTATTGCGCCAGTCAATGTTCCCCCCTGGAACAATGCGGCTATGGACGGCTATGCTTTCTCAGCCACTGGTCTTGACCTTAACCAGACACAAAGCCTGCCTATTGCCGGTTCGGTCTTTGCCGGGCATCATTTTGCAGGAGTACTGCCGGCCCATGCCTGTGTAAGGATCATGACGGGCAGTGCCATGCCCTCTGGATGCGATACGGTCGTTCCTCAGGAAAATGTGCAAATAAAGGAAAATACCATTCTTATCCCGGCTGCCAGCGTTTCTGCCGGAGACAATGTTCGCCTTAAAGGTGAAGATATTCAAGCGAAAACAGTATGTTTGCCTGAAGGCACGCTTCTCAAACCGCCTCACCTTGGCTTGCTGGCATCTATTGGCATTGGGAAACTCACGGTAATTAAACGCCCGACAGTCGCACTCATTTCAACCGGCGATGAGCTTTGTCCTGTTGGTAAACCGCTTTCTGACAGTGGCATTTACGACAGCAACCGGTATGTTTTGCACGGTATGTTGCAGCGCCTGGGGTGCAAGACGATTGATATGGGCATTGTCAGAGATAAACCTGAATTGATCAGCAACGCCCTTACGGAGGCTGTCAGCAAAGCTGATGCTGTCATTACAACAGGCGGTGTTTCTGTTGGTGCGGCAGACTATACCAGAAACATTATGGCTGAAATGGCTGATATAGCTTTTTGGAATGTGAATATGCGTCCGGGAAGGCCAATGGCATTTGGACGGACATTCTTTGAAGAAAAAGAAATTTTTTTGTTTGGCTTGCCGGGAAACCCGGTCGCAGTCATGGTCACGTTCTGTTTTTTCGTGCGGGAAGCCCTGCTTTGCTTAATGGGTGCAATCCCTTCCCCTCTTCCGCGCCTGCGCGCAAAAACATTTTCTGCACTATCCAAACGTCCTGGCCGTACTGAATTTCAGCGCGGCATACTTTCCCCGGACAGCCGGGGAAACTGGATGGTACAAAGCACTGGCCCACAAAGTTCCGGTATGCTCTCTTCCATGACACAAGCCAATTGCATCATTGTATTGCCAGCTGAGAGGGCAACTGTTATGCCAGGGGAAGAAGTTGAAGTTGTCTTGCTTGAAGGACTGATATGAAGTTTGCCCTGTCAAGGTAGCTTTTTATCGTTTTTCTTTCTTGTAAGGATATAAAGTCCTGTCATGGAAGCGGCAAAAAGTCCGCACAGCATCAGCGCCTTGGTATCCGTTACGGGTTCAATACCTTCAGGAGGGGCAAGAGCAAAGGCAGCGTACACGAAAAAACGGGCAGGAAACAGACTTAGCAAAAGCCCAAGAAGGTGAGCGATCAGCGGCCGGGAGCTTTTTCGCATGACGTGCATATAAACACGCCGCCATCCCCACAGAAATATCAGGAGAAAACCAGCCAGTACAATAATTTCTCCCACACCGCATTCCCTTTTGTATTCTCTTTCATGAGAAATTGAACGATATCAGAATTCGCTCAAGGGAGACAGTACACAACAGTAGCCGGTCTACTTTTTTCTTCACAGCTGGCAATGACATCTATCAACAAGATTATTCTGATAGGTCAGGTCATGACTGTCCCCGTCTATCATTTCCTTCCGTCGGGGAAGCAGGTTGCCAGATTAATACTGAAAACGTATTTTTCAGACGAAACAGCAGAAAAATACCGGATCTTGCTATATGGAAAACCGGGAGAATTTGCCCTGAACAACCCGGCGGCAGGAATGCAACTATACGTTGAAGGACGTTTGCAATACAGATACTACACTAACTGGAAAGGCTGGAAGCAGGAGCAAACCCATATTATTGCGCACCGCATACGGTTGCTTTCCCGCAAAACAGATCTCCCTGATCCCCAAACAGGAATAAGCCAGAAAAGCCAACAGCCAGCCTGAAAAGGTAACAGGCACCTATCGGGCTGTTTCCTGTTGGGAAGCAAGCGGTTTATTCCCGGATTGTGTAGTTATATTATCCTTTCCGGGATAAGCAAAAAAGCCAATAGCCCGCTCCACATGCTCTTTCATCCCGGCTATTTTCCTGTTTTCCTGTTCATCTGCCGCCCCACCCCTGAGCACACTTTCCATGTGAATATTCAGGCTGCGCAATTCATGTAAACCATTGGAGACATTCATGCCAATTTTGGGGTCATACTGAACCGTGCCGAGAATTTCCTCCATTCTCTCATGTGATATCCATTCGCTGTAAAGTTTTTTCAGACCGGCATACTGGATTTGCGCTTCTTTCATATCCTGTATACAGTCTCCTTCTCCTTCAAGCCATACACGAAACGCTTCCAGCCGGTTGCGCATTTCCTCCAGATTGCTCCAAAGCCTGGAGGCTGTCAGGCGTGCCCCGGTTTCCGTTGCTTTTTTCTTGCGGCGGGAAAGATGAAATCTGCCAAAAAGAAGCGCTGCCAGTAAAGAAAAAATCCCGCCGATAATGCTGACAGCCGGATGCAAAAGAAAAGCAGCCAGGTTAAATTTTCTGTTATTGCTGTCTGATCTTTTCTTGAGCATATTGTCCTCACGCCGGTTGTAAAAGATTTTTCGTGGAAACCAGTCAACCGGCATTCGCATAAAAGCCGGATACAGCTGGAAAAATATCCTCTCAAGGATACAGGAATATAGAGGCAGATTCAAAAAAGAAGACAAATTCACCTTATGGCGCTGCCTTATCCTGTTTTACAGGGCCAGGATTATTGCAAATTGCCTCTCTGCATACACCTGTTTTCCCGGAAAAATAGGCGTTACGTTTGCCGGCATCTTTTATTGCATCCAGTTCCATGCAAGCCTGGCGGGCATCAATAAAAATATAACCCTGACGTTCATCCCGATTTAATACCTCAATACCGTCAATCCAGGCTTTTCCCCAACCTTTATCCGGATGAGCAAGAAGAACAGAACACGCCCCTTCCATGACAACTTTTTTATAAAATTCCGGCTCAATAGCCTGATGCGTTGCAACCAGTTTCAGGATACCTTTTTGCAAGGTAGCCTTCATGACATGATGCCCCTTCAGGCTTCGCATCAACCTGGGTGGAACGGGATCTGCCCAGGCCACACTTAAAGAAAAGGCGGTAATGACACCTAACAGAAGCTTTCGCATATCTTTCTTTCATGCAGTCAAACATCCTCCGATGATTTTACATGAAGAAATACGTCATGTTTTATCGTGACTTTTGTCAGCATTTATTATCCCTGGCTCTTTATGCGGCAGATTTTTTTGATCCAGGTCCGGTATCAGGCAACAACCCTGGAATTTTTACATCCAAAGGAACCTAACCTGCTTTCACCACCTGTTAAGGAGAACGGATATGGAACAGCGACAATCTGTCCCAAACAAACTCTATGAAAAGAAAGAGATGAAGGGAGACAAAACCCCTTCCTGCGAAACACTTGCTGAACAACGGCTGGATGAGGCCAAGGCGGTTCACAACCAAATTTACGGAAATCAGGCAAAAGAAGGCGGCATAAGCCAAACTAAAGCTTCCTGACCGCAGGATTCGAGAAAAAGCGTTGCAGATCTGTAACGCTTTTTCTTTTTTTGTTATTTTTGTCCGTCTCACATGCTGCAAAAATGAACAGGATACCAGCCAGTTGGCGAATCATATTCTTTTTATCCTGAAACAAGTATCAAGTTTTTACGGGATCTGCCGTAAACAAGGCAGAAAACCGGTATCAGCAGGAAATTTTCCTGGCAGTATCCCTCTACCCTACAGGAGACGAAAATGAGTACAACTATTACCAGTATGCAGCAAAATACTGTAACCGCTTCTACAACAAAAGATTCAACGGCAGCTTCCGAGGTCAAGGAACAAAAGCCGACAGCGGCGAGCCTTCGTTCATCTTTTAATGCCCAGATTATTGAAGCTTCTCTTAAAGTCTCTATCCAGGTAGGCGACAATCCGCAAGGCCTTTTATTCCGCACCAGCCTGGAAAGTATCTACGAGTCCATCGGCGGCTTTAAATCCAATATCAATCCGGATTACAAAATGCCGTCAATGAATGACGCCAACAATCCCTATGCCACACCGGAAGGCACAGCCAACGTGATTCTTTCTTTCTCTCTGGGGCTGTATGCGCAATACTCCCAATCGCATCAGGGTGAGGATGAAGCAGAAATGGCAACCAATTTTATTGAACTTATCCGCGGCGGCTTTGAAAAAGGCTACGGAGAAGCAGTCGATATCCTGGAATCCCTGAGTGTTTTTAATGGTGATATCAAGACTGATATTGAAAAAACCTGGGAACTGGTGCAGAAAGGTTATGATGACTGGCTCTCGGCCAAAGTTAACCCGACGCCGTCTGAAACAGAAACGGCAAGTACAGGGAAAATTGAAAGCTGACTCCTTGTTTCTTTCTCTTCTCCCTAAAAACCAAACGGTAGGCCTGGTATCAGGCTTACCGTTTTTTTATTAAACGCTTTTTCCGAAATAAAAATTTCCCTAGACAGCAGTAAAGGGATTCAGCTTTTTTGCTACCAGCCGGTTTTTCAGCGTAACATATTGCGGCAGCCCATTTGTATAAACAGGATAATCTTCCCCCTCTATGAGAGGCAATAAATAACGGCGGCAGGCTTGTGTAATACCAAAACCATCCTCGCGAATAAAATTGGCAGGCATGGTTTTTTCCACATTTGCTACTTTCTTCAGATCAGCCATGCCAATCCGGTATTGATAAGGTTCATCGGATAACCGCTCAATAGTAGGCATGACAGCGTGATGCCCTTCTATTGCCAGCTTAACAGCAGCACATCCCAGCTCATAAGCCTGTTTGACATCCATCGCTGAAGCCAGATGACGCGCTGAACGTTGCAAATAGTCGGCAACAGCCCAATGAAGAGGATGCCCCAGCCGGTTTCGGATAATATTGGCAATGACTGGCGCAGCTCCACCCAGATGGGCATGGCCAAACGCATCGCGTTCCCCCTGCTCGGCAATAAAAGTGCCATCAGAATAGCGGCACCCTTCCGATACCACAACCGTGCAATAGCCAAATTGCCGGACATTCTCATCTACCTTTCCCAGAAATTTTTCCTCGTTAAAAGGCATTTCGGGAAAAAGAATAACCACCGGAATACCATAGCTTTCGGCCAGTCCGGCGGCGGAAGCAATCCATCCCGCATGGCGTCCCATGACTTCCAGTACAAAAACCCGGGTGGAAGTTTTCGACATGGCCCGTACATCGAAAGAAGCCTCTATTGTCGATACGGCAATATATTTTGCAACAGAACCAAATCCCGGACAATTATCAGTGAGAGGCAAATCATTATCAATTGTCTTTGGCACATGGATGGCCTGAACAGGATACCCCATCAATGCAGAAAGCAGGGAAACCTTGAAACAGGTATCGGCAGAGTCACCGCCCCCGTTATAGAAAAAATACCCGATATCATGAGCGCGAAAGACCTCAATCAGGCGTTCAAATTTTTGCTGGTCAAGCCGGGGATCAGCCAGCTTCAGACGGCATGATCCAAAAGCCCCTGCCGGGGTTTGGCGCAATCCGGCAATATCCGCACGGCTTTCCATACCGGTATCAACCAGTTCTTCTTCCAATGCGCCCAAAATGCCGTTTAACCCGGCATAAATCGTGCCAATTCTTTCCGGATAGGTACGGGCTGTTTCGATAACGCCGCTGGCAGAAGCGTTAATTACTGCCGTTACCCCACCGGATTGTGCATAAAAAGCATTTTTTCTCTCCATCTTAACCTTTCCTTTTCCCTGAGACGGCAAATCTTCGAAACTGTCCGGACACAACCTGATTCTGCCTGCCCCTTTTCCGTCTGATTGACACGCAGGAATACAGTTTCACATTATAGTATTCAATATGCAATAATCCGGCATACAAAACAGCCGTGGCCGCACCTACATGAACAGCCCCCATAAGCCGCCCATGATTGACGGCGTCAGCCCAAGCCGGGTTTTTCTGCAAAAAGGCCCGTGGCTTACCTATGAAGACTTTCTGGCAGCGCGTATTCCGGCTGTCAGCAAGGCTGAATGGAAAAACCGGCTGGCAAAAGGGCAGGTGCTTGATGCAGAATGCCGCCCGATTGCGCCAGGCCAGCCCTGCCCTTTTTCAGGGATGCTTTATTATTACCGCAGCCTGCCTGATGAACGCCCTATTCCTTTGGCAGAAACAATTGTGTATCAGGATAAATGGCTGGTTGTCGCAGATAAGCCGCATTTTTTGCCTGTTATCCCAACTGGCCGTTATCTTCATGAAACGCTGCTTGTCCGCCTGAAAAAAAAATTAAAGATTGATACTCTATCGCCCATTCACCGCATTGACCGTGAAACGGCGGGCCTGGTGGTTTTTTGCATCAAACCGGAAACGCGCGCCTGTTATCAGGCTCTTTTTCGGGAAAAAGCAGTAGAAAAACATTATGAGGCCATTGCGCCATACCGGCCTGATCTTCCATTGCCTGTGTGTTACAGAAGCTGCCTTGCGCCCAGTGAAAAGCATTTCATGCAAATGAAGGAAACAGCAGGCATTACCAATGCAGAAACCAGAATCCGGCTGATAGAATCAAAAGGCCAGCTGGCCCGGTATGCCTTGCAACCTTTAACAGGGAAAAAACATCAATTGCGAGTGCAGATGGCTGCTCTGGGTATTCCTATTCTTTATGACCGGATCTATCCCTGCCTGTTCCCGGAAGAACAGGCATTTGCAGGGGAAGAAAAGGATTTTTCCCGTCCATTGCAGCTTCTGGCCAAAACTCTCTCCTTTACAGACCCGGTTACCAAGCAGTTCCGTTTTTTTGAAAGCGCACAACAATTAAGGCTGTAAATGCAAAACAGGAAAAAAGAAAAACAGCAGCATAAAAATGCTTCAGGCAGCTTTCCGCCTGCCACCCTCTCGGAACAGAACGGCCTCCTGCTCCTGCACCTGGGTACGGAATGGATACAGGGCGCCATGCTCATAAGCCGTCCTGTTGAAATAGCGCTGGAATATGTCCGGCAAATGATGAGCTGGATGCTTTTTAAAAAAGACCCGGATCATATTGTCCAGCTGGGGATGGGTAGTGCTGCGCTGACCAAATTTTGCTACCACACCTTTCCTCACGCCACAGTAACAGCTGTTGAGCTGAACCCCAATGTAATTGATATTTGCCGCGCGGCGTTTTATCTTCCTCCGGAAGACAAGCGTCTTCGTATTATTGAAGGAGACGCGATGGATTACCTTTCTTCCCGTGTAAAAAAGAACAGGATTGATATTTTGCAGGTGGATTTATACGATGAAGAGGCACGTGCGCCAGCTATTGATACGCCGGAATTTTACCAGGCATGTGCCGATTCTCTGTCAGCTGACGGCATAATGACTGTTAACATCTTTGGCGCCGAATCAGACAGGGGGCGTACAATTGAAGCGCTTTTCCGTGCTTTTGATGCGGTAGTCTGGCTTCCGGAAGTGCATGGTGCCAATATTGTGGCGCTTGCCTTTAAAAAAGCGCCTGATATTCCCTTTTCCGAATTATATGACCGGGCAGACATCATACGGCTTGAGACCGGACTCCAGGCAAAACGCTGGGTGGATGGCCTGAAAGAGTGGATGTGCCAGCAAATTGAAAATGAGCAAACCGCCGGGGAATCATCGTCATTTTAAATACCGGATTTCCTGCACGATAAACATAGAAGAAATCTGCCAAAGATTTTGCTGTTGACTTCGAGCCACGCCTGAAGGAAGATATCTGCTGCTTCTCCCGTTTGAAATCACCCAGGCTTCCAGGGAGAGGAAAATTCTATTTCGTTAAAGGGAAGAAGCATGCAAAATGATGCGATTGAACAGATTTATTTTAGTCCGTCCGGCACTACAAAAACCGTAGTGGAGGAAATCAGTAAAAACTTCTTCGGTAAAAAGAACGAATTTAACCTGATGTGGGATCCGCTGGATGAAACTGCCATCATCCCGTCCGGCACCCTGGCTATTGTCGCCATGCCTGTTTTTTCCGGCCGTATCCCTGACCTTTGCGCCAGGAAACTTGCCAATCTCAAAGGCGAAAATACCCCTGCCATTGCCATTGTTACCTACGGCAACCGGGAATATGAAGACGCTCTTTTGGAACTGAAAAACATCCTCGAAGGAAATGGCTTTGTCCTCCTGGGCGCAGCAGCTGTGGTAACGCAGCATTCTATTTATCCGCAAGTGGGTGCCGGCCGTCCGGATGCACAGGATAAAAGAGCATTGACAACTTTTGCACGCCAGTGTGCAAAAAAGCTTCGCGCTTGGCCGAAAGAGCCGCTTCCGCCTGTTGAAGTTAAAGGCAACTTCCCTTACCGCGAATATAAAGTGCTGGCAATGAAACCCACTGTTAATGATAATTGCACACTTTGCGGTATTTGCTCCTCTGTTTGTCCGGTGGGAGCCATTCCGCCTGGCAACCCGAAAACCAAAGATACCAGCTTGTGCATTACCTGCACCGCCTGTATTGCTGTCTGCCCGGAAAAGGCCCAGGGCTTTCACATGCCGGAATATGCAGAATATGGCGCAAAATTTGCTGCCCGAAACAGCGCAAGGAAAGAACCGGAATTTTTCGTGTAAAACCGAAAAACGTTATTCTTCCCCCATAAAAAAGCTTCCCTTCACGGAGGCTTTTTTAGTTTTGCAAACAGCCGAAATAAACGGACGCCCTTTTGACGCATTCATACGGAAATACGCTGATTAACAAGGTCTTCAAGTGTTATGCCGTCAAAATAATCCCGGGTAAGCCTGGCAAATTCACGCCACATAGGCAGAGTCTTGCAGGATGCCGCTCTGGGACAGGCTTCGGCATCCTTTGCCAGACAGGCAACCGGTACTAACTCCCCTTCTGTTGCTGCCAGAATCTCGCTGACTTTATATTCGTGGGGTTTACGCGCCAGCCTGTAGCCGCCCCCCTTTCCCTGAACAGCCAAAACAAGCCCATTTTTTCGGAGTACAGGTAAAATCTGCTCAAGATATTTGAGCGAGATACGCTGGCGGGCGGCAACTTCCCGAATAGGAACATAATCCGTTTTACCCTGCTCTGCCAAATCTATCAGTACTCTCAGGGCATAACGGCAGCGGGTTGAAATAGTCATCTCAGGCGTCTTGAAACAACACAGTGGAAAAATAGCGGCTGCCGCTGTCAGGTAAAAGCACAACAATATTCTTACCCGCATTTTCCGGCCTCAATGCCAGCTCAATCGCACACCAGGCCGCCGCACCTGATGATATGCCAACGAGAAGCCCTTCTGCTTTTGCCAACAACCTGCCGGTTTTAAAAGCATCTTCATTGGAAACAGGCACTATCTCGTCAATAATCTGCGTATTGAGAATTTCCGGCACAAAACCGGCGCCGATGCCCTGAATCTGGTGGCTGCCGGGCTTGCCTCCGGAAAGCACAGGCGAACCCTGCGGTTCTACTGCCACAATACGGATGCCGGGCTTGCGTGATTTAAGATATTCCCCAGCGCCGGTAATAGTACCGCCTGTGCCGACCCCTGCCACGAAAATATCAACCTGGCCATCGGTATCCGCATAAATTTCCGGCCCGGTGCCATTTCTGTGCGCAGCAGGATTGGCCGGATTCACAAATTGCCCGGCAAGAAAACTTCCCGGAGTTGAGGCCACCAGCTCCTCAGCCTTGGCAATTGCCCCTTTCATGCCCTCTGCGCCAGGCGTCAGCACAATTTCTGCACCGTAAGCTGCAATGAGTTTCCGGCGTTCGATACTCATCGTTTCCGGCATGGTCACCACCAGCTTGTAGCCTCTTGCCGCTGCAACAGCAGCAAGGCCGATCCCCGTATTGCCTGAAGTCGGCTCAATAATGATGCCGCCTGGCTTAAGCCTGCCGGATTTTTCCGCATCATCCACAATAGAAGCCGCTACGCGGTCTTTTGATGAGCCGCCCGGATTAAAAAACTCAAGTTTGGCCAGAATATTGGCACGCGTTGCCAACTGCTTTTCTATACGGGCAAGCTCCATTAACGGCGTGCGGCCGATAAGCTGATCAAAAGAGGTAAAAATTTTCTTTCCCATCATCTTTCCCAGTTTTTCACTGCATTAAATCCCTGTTCAAGATCCGTTAGAATATCATTAATATGCTCTGTACCGATAGAAAGCCGAATCGTATTGGGTTTGATTCCCTGATCCTGTAATTCTGCCGGGTTCAGCTGGGAATGTGTTGTGCTGGCAGGATGAATCACCAGGCTTTTCACATCTGCCACGTTGGCCAGAAGTGAAAACAGCGTCAGGTTATCTATAAACCGGCGGGCCGCTTTTTCATCCCCGTCTATTTCAAACGTAAAGATGCTCCCTCCCCCAAGCGGGAAATAACGCTGATAAAGCGCGTGGTCAGGATGCGAGGCTATCGAAGGGTGATTGACCGCCTTCACCATGGGATGATGGTCAAGAAAATCAACAACCTTAAGTGCGTTTTGCACATGGCGTTCTACGCGCAGAGAGAGGGTTTCCAGGCCCTGCAAAAGCAGGAAGGCATTAAAAGGAGAAATGGCAGCGCCCGTATCCCGGAGCAGAATAGCACGCGCATACAAAGCAAACGGCGCAGGCAAATCAGCAAATACAAGCCCGTGATAGCTGGGGTTTGCCTGGGAAAACTGGGGAAATTTGCCGGAGGCTTTCCAGTCGAATTTCCCGCCGTCAACCAGTATGCCGCCAAGGCTCGTGCCATGTCCTCCAATAAATTTGGTGGCCGAATGCACAACAATATCAGCGCCATGTTCAAGAGGCCGAATGAGAAACGGCGTGCCAAAGGTATTGTCCACAATCACCGGAATATGATGCCGGTGGGCAATTTCCGAAAGTAAATCCATATCCGGAATATCACTGTTGGGATTGCCCAGCGTTTCCAGAAAGAGCGCTTTGGTATTGGGTCGTACCGATTTTTCTACAGCCTCCGGATCATGCGCGTCCACAAAAGAAGCGCTGATACCATATCTTGGAAGCGTATGCGCCAAAAGATTATAGGTTCCCCCGTAAATTGTTTTTTGGGCAACAATATGGTCTCCTGAACCTGCAACAGCCTGAAGAGCATAACTGATAGCCGCGGCGCCGGAAGCCAGCGCCAGGGCGCTGGCCCCGCCTTCCAGAGCAGCCATACGCTGTTCCAGCACGCCCTGGGTGGAGTTGGTCAGCCTCCCGTAAATATTGCCTGCATCGGCAAGGCCAAACCTGGCGGCGGCATGGTCGCAATCGCGAAATACATAACTTGTTGTCTGGTAAATGGGCACTGCCCGCGCATCCGTAGCAGGATCCGGTTTTTCCTGGCCGACATGCAGCTGCAAGGTTTCAAATTGATAGTGGCTCATTATCCTGTCTCCTCCATTGAAATAAGATGCCGCCACTTTACACCTACCAACTTACTATGTAAATAGGTAATTAACCGTTTTTTCCTTACCAAATAAAAATACAGGCGGTTACAGGCTTAAAAAACGAATACACATGCCGCCTGCCCTTGTCCGCCTTGCCATCCCCCTATAAAATGGCACTCCTTTTGCCATTTACGGCCAACAAGACTATTACCGAAAGCATTCCATGAATATCTGGCACGACATTTCCGCAGACAGGGTAACCCCTGAATCCTTTTATGCCGTTATTGAAATATCGCGGGGCGGCAAAGTCAAATATGAACTGGACAAGGAAACAGGCCTGCTGCTGATGGACCGTATTTTGTACACATCAACCCAGTATCCGGCCAACTATGGCTTCGTTCCGCGTACTTATGCGGCAGATCATGATCCGCTTGACGTCCTGGTGCTTTGCTCCGAAGTCCTTGCGCCGCTTTCCCTTGTGCAATGTTTTCCTATCGGCGTCATCAGCATGATTGACGGTGATGAAAGAGATGAAAAAATCATTGCCCTTCCGTACGGCGATCCTGTTTACAAGGAATATAAAAGCATTGAAGAACTTCCCCAGCATATTGCCAGCGAAATTTCGCACTTCTTCTCTGTCTATAAGGCGCTCGAAGGAAAAAGTACCGTCATTGAAGACATACAGGGGCCGGAAGCGGCCAAACGCATCATTGCTGAATACATTGCCGTTTATGATAAAAAACGCCCCGATTTGGTGAAATAAGAACAGGCCGGCAAACGCCGGCCAGCCTTACCGGTAGCGGACAGATTGCGGACTGTTGAGGAAATAATACCTGGAATGCAGCTTGTGTTTGCTTCTGGGATTGATGGTGCCATCCTCGTTGATATATTCCAGGATAGTCCTTGTTGCCACTTCCATCTCGTCAAAAGCGGCCTGCACTTTCGGCCGGTGCTTCCTCAGCTCTTCTTCCAGTTCTTCCTGCGTCCGCGCTGCCTCCCCTTCCCGGTAATCTTTGTGGTTCTTCTTCGCTTCGCGCAGCCAGCGCAGCAGATTATTGTTCCACTTCATGGCTTCAATAAACCGGATCTGCACCGTATAGGCAAAAAGAATCTGCATGCCAAGCTGCGCATCCTTCACCTTGCCGATATTGGAAGCGCAAATGGGATAAATGTAATACCGTTCATGCTCCACAGGCACAATATGCTCAAGCCAGCCGTTTTCCTTTGCCTGCCTTAACATCTCCCCTGCGCCTTCCCTGCAATTCATGTAAAAAAAGGCCAGTTCATGGCGCGCAGAACACAACAAACTGCGCATTTCTGCCTGCTCCTGCTCCTGCTCCCTGGCTATCCGGCGCTTTTCCCGGTTTTCATCCAGCCTTTTCCGGCTCAGGTGCTGCCAAAGCATCACCACAGCCACAAGCACGCTTGCCGCCACGATACCGGCAACCAGTATCCACACAGGTAAAACCGGCGCTGCCGCTATTTGCTGTATTCTTTGGGCATGCGCTGCCACCGGCAATGCCAGGAGAGCTGCGAAAGGCAGCAACCCCAACCTTAAAAAACAGAACCTTTTCATATATGTCATATTAGGGGGCAAAACCGCCCAACGCAAGGCGTCCGGCCATTCAGGCAGCACCAGCCTCACCGATCACCTGCCTTTTTCCACAACCGGCTTTTCTGCCATTGTCACCGCAGGCGGGCCTTGCGGTTTACGCCAGATAAAACCTTGCGGCAGTTTCTCAATTTCACGAAACTGCCGCCGATAAAAACAGTAATGGGGAAAATCGTCTTTTACTGAAAAAGGAGTCTCTTTATCATGCCGCTGGGTCTGGATACTGCCTATTACAATTATTACAACGTCAAAGGACGCTATTCACCTGATACGCCAAAGACACCCGAATGGAAAAACCTCTATACGCCAACAGAAGACCAAATCCGGAGCAACAACCACAATCCGGAAAGCGAACTGTGCCAGGCTTTTCTCAAACTGGAAGAAACCTACTATGCTGCTTCTGTCAGTAACCGGGAAAAATATAAAACAGAAGATGCGCTGAAACAGGCACTTGCCGAAAAATACCTGACAGGCAGCGCCTACAGCCAATACAGCAGAACAGAAAGAAATGCCATGTACCAGAACGAACTGAACATGAGCCTGTTCGGCTGCGCCAGCTTCAACCTGAATGACCCGCACTTAAGCGGTCCGGTCATGGGAGAAACCGATGAGGAAAAAGCCGGATATAACCGGCAAAGGGTCAATATTCAAATCAACGCTATCCTGGCCAATGCCCAAATAGATACCGGTTCCCTGGGAAAAATCACCTTTTCCATTGAGCCTTACAACCATACCCTTTCTGTGGCCGGTGTGGAAAATCCGGATACGGCTGCCATGATGGAAAAGCTGCTGAACGAAGGACGCAACTCCACCGAACTTTTTCACCACATTTTCAAAAGCAACTACTTCAGCATTGCCGAAGATATCAAAACAAAATACCGCTTACTCCAGGACTTCAAAAACATCACCGGCCTGGATTTGCGGCTGTTTCATCAGACCGGAAACGGCCTGGAAAACAAGAATGGCCAAAACGCGCTTGACCTTTACCGGGAAGGGCTGAAAACAACCGGCAGTGTTCCGGCTGCCTACAAAGGCGTAGCCTACGACCTTTTTGCAGAGAAAATCACTCTGCTGGGTGAAAACTTTGCCAATATCCCGGAAATGAATCTCTCCATTGACTTTGCAAACGGCCAGTTGCAGGATACCGCCTTTGATGCCGCCATCACGAAAAAAGTGGATGTTTTTGCGTAGTCTTCATTTCCTGTTGAATCGGGACGATTTCAGCAAGGATAACGAATTTTACGAGAATATGAGGTACAGTTAATTTAACGAATTATTATATGATTAATGCCACAAATAAGGAAGAGAAATCTGTCTTAAGAAAACGAAAAATGGTACAGAGCAACCTAGTTAAGAACTCTGTGGCAGCATATTTCTCGGCAATTGAAATTCATAACAAGCCCAACATCTCATATCGATATGAAACCACGACTTTGCTTATAATAAATGCGTGGGAATTAATTCTAAAGGCTTATGTTAAGAAATTTATTAAAAAGAAATCAATTTATACCAAAGATGGCCTTACAATTTCTTTTAATAAATCCATTGATTACGTTGAAGAAGATATTAACTCAAAAGAACCTAAATCCTTTAAGGCTATAAGGGAAAATCTTTTGTTAATTGAGAATTATAGAAATAATGTTGTTCATTACTATAACGAGCAATTGGAACCGTATATTTTCATGCTGACAGCAAAAGCTGTTATAAATTATGTCGATTTTATAAAGAAATATTTCTTGAAAAACATTTTAGAAAAAGATGGTCTATTTATTCTGCCATTGGGTTTTAAATTGCCATTTAACCCGGAAGATTTTCTTACAAGAAAAGCAGCAAAATATGTATCTTCCCCTGAATCCAAAAAATTTATTGAATCAATGATTAAGATTATAACTAATCTGGATAGAAATGGGATAGATGATACCATTGTTGTAGGGTTTGATATTTATTTGAAAAACGTGAAGCAGCTAAATAATAGGGACTTGTTAGTAGCAATTACTTCACAAGATAAAGCAGACGTAAATTTTTCAAAAATTAGTCGCGTTCAAATTACAAATGACCCGTCGGCACAGAAAGTAAATCTGAGTGATGAAGGATTTATGGAGCAATACCCACTGAAATATATCCAAGTTTGTGAAAGATGCAAGGAAGCTATTAAAAATTTCAAACAAGGAAGAAAATTTCATAAAATCATAGCATCAATAAAAAAACAACTCAAAATTGGCATTTACAAGACAACTCAGCCCCAATAATTCAAAATCACCCAAGACCACTTTTTATGCAGAAGATACAATAAAAGAAGTTATTGAAATGTATAATGCTGCTTCAGATAATTAAACATTTTATTATTAACATACGATCCGAAGATTTACCTAATAACAAATAAAAATAATCCATTATAATCAATATGTTGCATTTTTCTTCAAGAAATTTATTATTATCCCTGTTAAATATCCAGTTCCGGCAATGTGCGGACAATCTTCATGGTTTCCAGCGAAACTGTCACGACCCTTGATATCAGTTCCAGCGGATATTTTGGATTGCGCATGGTTTCTATTGCCCAGTTGTTGGCATCGTTTACAATACCGCTGGCCTTGTCGGTAGCAACTGCCTGCCGCTCTACTACCCAGTCCAGCGCCGGTTTGCCGTTGACGATATAACCATAAGCCTCCGGCGGGATGCCTGTAATGGTTATTCTCTCGTTATAAATAATGGTTGTCAGGTCTTTTTCCTTGCCGGTTTTGCCGTAACGCATTTTTACAATGCGGTAATCTTCCGGTCCGGAAAGCAGATCAATGCCGCTTATCTGAAGCGGATACGGTGCTGCTGTTTCATAATTCAGGTGCAATGCCGCCAATTTCCGGCCGGCATTGGAAAAATGCCGGAAAGCCTCCGCTGTTTTAACGCAGGGTATGCGCGGCAATTCCTTCATCAGGTTATCGGCATAACGTGCCCGGTAATCTTCCGAATGCAGCAACCCGTAAATGTAATAGAAAATATCTTCCTTGCTGATGGCCTCTCCCGGATAGGCTTGCCTAAAATGCGCCAGCCCCTCATCCGTAATGGCATCTTTTCGGGTATAGGCTGGCCTGTTTTCATCAAACAGCCCGCTTTCTGCAGGGTTGCCGAATATATCCGGCTGCGGCATTTGGCCTGGCTGGATACCTTTGCTTTCTTCATAAAGGTAGAGCGGGAAACATTGGGCATCACCAATCATATGAAGATCAGGAATAATATTTGTCATTAAAACGCTGAAATGTCCCACCGTTAAGCAAATAACCCTGTTCTCCACGGTCTCATCCGGGAAAATTCGAGGCATCTGGTAAACCATTTCATTGAACTGCCGGTCAAAATAAAGATATTGCCTGGTAAATGGCCTATACAGACTGGGAACAATACATTGCTTATTGAATGGTGCGACCTTATTCTTACTGATATCTCCCTTTAATGCACGGGTCCAGCTTATTTTTGTCGCATCCGTATTGAGAAAGTCATTGACCTTTTCCTCACGGGCTTTTTTATCCAGTGCGCCATAGGCTGCATGGAACCGTTCCCGTTCGATGTTGTAAAACCCAATCATCCGTTTCATGTTGGCGGCAAGCGCCTGTTTCGAGGCGTTGTAGCACCAGGCATCCCGGTTGGTTACCACACCTAAAGAAAAGTTCTCAAACAGTCTTGTTTGTGTCTCCTTCTTGTCACCCAAAACAATGTAACGGCTGAAATTGGGGTCGCGCTGGTTCAGCCAGTCCCCATGCGTATCCGGAACCAGTTTTTTCCACCCATCGGCCTGGGCAATGCCATCAATGTTGGCAAAACCGGCAATCTTTTCCAATTTTTCTTCCCGTGTCAGATAATCGCCAATATCATGGAAATAAATTTCGCCCTGCTTTTCAACACAGGGGTTCTTGACCAGGATGGAAATGGCAATGGGCGCACGGCTTCCGATACCAAAAACATTATCTTTTTCTTTCCTTCTTTGTTCTCCTTTTGTACGCGCATTTCCACGTAAATGGAAAACATAGATACTGGAAAACTCCTCTGCCAGGCATTGGCGGAATCCATCGGCAGAGCTGGAATCAATCCATCCGGCATTGGTCACATATCCAATGACACCGCTTTCCCCTATCTTGTCTGATGCCCAGCGGATAGCCCGGATATAGCTGTCATAAACCCCCTTATTTAATACGGCAGATGATTTTGCAACATAGGTTTGCCTTATCCGGCTATCCAGATAAGGATAGGCAATATTGGCAGCATTGTCATTTTCGCTTTTCTGCCCTGCCGAATACGGCGGATTGCCCATGATGACCCGGATATCCAGCGCCTTCTGGCGCTTGCGGCGGGCACTGTTTTCAACCAGCAGGGCATCTACGAGGTCTTCCTTTTCATAGAGCTGGAAGGTATCTGTCAGACAGATGCCTGCAAAGGGCTGGTAATCACCGTCTGCAATGCTGTGCCAGGTGGTTTCAATGTTGATGGCGGCAATGTAATAGGCGAGCAGCACGATTTCATTGGCGTGGATATCGTTTTGGTATTTATATGCCATTTCTTCCGGCTTAATCAGGCCGCTTTGCAACAGCCGGGTAATGAAGGTGCCGGTGCCGGTAAAGGGGTCGAGAATATGTACGCCCTTGCTGCCCAGCGTTTGCCCGAATTCAGCTTGCAACACATGGGCGATGCTGTGAATGATGAAATCCACCACTTCAACCGGGGTATAGACAATGCCCAGCTTTTCCGTCATTTTCGGGAAAGCGCCGCGAAAGAATTTGTCGTACAGTTCAACCACGACTTTTTGCTTGCCTTCCGCACTCTTGATATCCTGCGCGCGCAGTTTGACGCTCTCGTAAAACCGGTTAAGCGCGGCGCTTTCCTTGTCCAGCCGGTGAGCTTCCAGTGTATCAATCACCCTTTGCAGAGCCAGCGATATCGGGTTCTTCCTGGCAAAGCTGTCGTTGCCAAAGAGGGCGTCAAATACCGGCCGGGTTATCAGGTGCTGCGCCAGCATTTCAATGATTTCTTCGTCCCTGATGCTGCCGTTTATGTCATCCCGCAATTCTTCTGCCAGCAGGTTGAAAGTTTCCCTTTCCTGTGTATTGGCCGGGTTTTCCAGGATACCGGTAATCCGGTCAATATGGGTCTGGGCAATCCGGGCAATATCTTTGGCCCATTCTTCCCAGTGCTGCCGGTTGCCCACTTCCTTGACCAGCCTGGCATAGATGGCCCGCTCGATTTCGCCGATTTCAAATTCAAAGCTGGCCTGGCTGGGGGCTACCTGCTGCGTATTTTTTTCGCCCAGGCTGTGCCCGCGCCCTGCAGGAAGATTGCTCTTTCTTTTTCCGGCAGCCGGTTTTTTATTGATACGGTCCGAAATGGCAATGATTTCCATCTTGTCCGGTTCCGAACCGTTCAGCTCCAGCCGGTTTATCATGGCGTCAAAGCGGTCGTCATGGGAGCGCAGCGCCTGCAAGACTTGCCAGACAACGGCATAGTTCCTGTTGTCGTCCAGCGCCTCGTGCGGTTCAATCCCGGCGGGAATCACCACCGGCAGGATGATGTAACCTCTTTTTTTGCCCGGCGCATTGCGCATGACACGCCCGACAGATTGCACCACATCCACCTGTGAATTGCGCGGTGTCAGGAAAAGCACGGCATCCAGCGCCGGCACATCCACGCCTTCGGAAAGGCAGCGCACATTGGAAAGGATATGGCAAGTATTACCATCCGGCGCTTTTTTCAACCAGGCCAGTTTTTCTTCCTTTTCTGTGGCGTTCATGCCGCCGTCCACATGCTGGGCAAGGCAAACCAGATTGAGCGAGGTTTCCTCCCTGCCCTCTTCTCTTTCTGCCTGCTGATAGGCTTCAACAACTTCCTGGAACATCCCGGCAATTTGCTTTGAACTCACCTTGTGGATTTTGCCGTTCGGCTTTTCTTCAATCACCTGGCAGAAAGCTACCGCCCGCTGCATAGGGGCAAAATCATCCAGTAAATCTTCTGTCAGCCCCTGTTTGGACAGCGCTTTCCAGCAGCCGACAATCTTGGTGGCGTCATCCACGCGCAGCGTATTGTTCGGGTCTTTCAGCAGGCTTTGCAATTTCCGGCTGACTGTGGCTTCATCCACAGCCAGCACGATGACTTTGGTAATCCACCAGCAGTCCGCGCCGGACAGCCTCGGAAAAGGTAATGACGAACAGTTCCCTGCCGTACAGGGTTTCATCATACATGGAACACAGTACAATATTGTCCCGTTCTGCCGTTGCCTTGGCACTGGTGCCGAACACACGGGGCGTTGCCGTCATGTACAGGCGTTTTGCAGCATGGATGTAATCGTTGTTGTGTACCCGGATAAAGGCGCTTTCGTCTTCCCCTTCAAATTTGGCGCCGGTTGTCCGGTGGGCTTCATCGCAGATAATCAGGTCAAAATCCGCCAGGCCGTATTCTTTCTGGGCACGTGCAATGACATCAATGGAATGGTAGGTGGCATAAACCACGCTCATATGCAGGCTGTCATGGCGTTTTTCTATTTCTCCCGCCAGCCGCTGCGGCGAGGTGGTTGCCGGATAGCGCAGTTCATGGGTATAGGTCTGTACGGTATCATCGTCTTTCTTGCGATGTTTGCCCACGTCGCTGTCCGAGCAGACGGCAAAATTGTGCAGGCGGATTTTGCTTTCCTGCGTCCATTCTGTCAGGGTTTGCGAGAGCAGATTCAGGCTGGGCACCAGAAAAAGCACCCTTTTCCCGGCACCGGCAATTTCTTCGGCTATCTTCAGGCCGGTAAAGGTTTTCCCGGTACCGCAGGCCATGATGAGCTTGCCGCGGTCCGCCTCTTTCAGTCCGGCCATAACGGCATCCAGCGCCGCTTTCTGATGGTCGCGCAGTGCCTTTTTGGGTTTCAGTACAGGTTCTTTCGTTTTTCTTTCGTACCGGCTCCAGTCGATTTGGCTGTTTTCCAAATCGAAAAGGTCAATCTTGCTGACGGGGATCTGCTGGTTGAACAGCGCATTTTCCGCATTTTCCGACCAGTGGCTGACTGTGCTGACAATGATGCGGTGGGCAAAGTCCTTTGTGCCGGAGGCAGTAAAGAAACTGTCGATGTCCTTTTTCTGTAAGATATGGCCCCTGTCGTAAAACTTGCACTGTATGGCGTGCCATTCCCCTGTCCCGGCCACCTGTGCAACCAGGTCAATACCTGTATCCTTCCGGGGATATCCCATCTGCTCGGCCCATTGGGCATAGGCCAGCACATCACTGTACAGGTCTTTGTAGGAAGCCTCGTTTTTCAGATAACAGACAATCAATTCTTCAAAATAAGTTCCCTTTTCCCGCTCTGTCTCGGCTGCCAGCCTGAAAGAATCCAGTATTTTTTCCAAGGGAGAGCTGTTTTCTGTTTCTGCCATTTTGCTGTCCTTTTGTTTTACGACGGTCAGGGTACTTTCGAGAAGGCGTCTAGACAAAAGCCGTTATAAATTCCTGCATCCAGGAAAGGCGATTTTGTCGGAGAAACCGCTATTCAAGGCTGCCTGTTCTGTAAATGCTGTAACCTTCATAGCTGTAGCTGGCATCTATGCCTTTTATATAAACTTCCCTGTCATTGATTCTGCCGGTCAGGGCATTTTTCAGTAACAGCTTAATTTCCACATCCTTGACTGGGCTGCGTTCCATTGCCTGCAAGTAATCTGTTTTATCAATCCGGCTCCAGTCCACAACCTGGTAAATTTCTTTCTTCAGCATCATATCCAGCCAAATCCGTGTGCTGCGCCCGTTGCCTTCCCTGAAAGGGTAAGCAATATTCATTTCAACATATTTTTCAATAATTTCATCGAATGTTGATTGCGGCATTTTGTCGATTTGCTCCAGCGCTTTTTCCAGATACATGACAGAAGCAAAACGGAAATGCCCTTTGGAAAGATTCATTGTGCGGATTTGCACGGCAAAGTCATAGATATCCTCAAAAAGATATTAATGGATTTTTGCCACCCGGAAAATTTTCCTACTTCAAAAGTATCCAGTATGCCTTCTTTGAAAAGAGCCAACACCCTGGTTTTGCTGATTTTTTCTTCCACCCTGTCCAGCTCGAAAGCGTCGGTTATGCCTGAAATATTGTCCAGAACCACGGTCTGCCCCTCTTCTATAAGGTTTTTTCCGGAAAAAGCGTTCTGATTCCAACTACTGCTAATAAGACAGGTTATTGCCTGAAACTTCGTGGCGATTCAGACACCTCCAGGAGAACATCTGCATACAAAAAACGCCAAAATCTGCTTTTGACGAATCAAGTGCGGGCGGGATAAAAATACATTCTGGCGGAAGGGGTGGGATTCGAACCCACGGATGCTTGCACATCGCCGGTTTTCAAGACCGGTGCAATCGACCACTCTGCCACCCTTCCGGAAACTGGCATTATACCCAAGCCGGGGCGGGTTGCGTTCAGTTTTTCGGGGGAAAATTCAGTCCGGCAGAAAAATCTGCTGGAGGTCGTTCAAAAACAGCCGGCCTTTTTCCGTAGGCCGGATAATGGTCGGGTCACGGTAAAGCAGCCCCTGTTTTTCAGCCTGCTTGAGCTGCGGGCGCAGAAATTCCAGCGGCAAGGCAGTCCTTTCATGGAACAGTTCCGGATAAAAGCCTTTGGTAAGACGCAAGGCATTGAGCATGAATTCAAAACCCATATCTTCGCGGGAAAGGGCAAATTCATCTTCAACCGCGTTGCCCTGCCCTGCATTGCGCATATAGGCATCAGGCTGGCTGTAACGGGCCTGGCGCATGACAATGCCGTCAACTGTCAGCTTGGAATGCGCGGCGGCCCCAATGCCGAGATAATCGCCGAAGAGCCAATAATTGAGATTGTGGCGGCAGGCGTTTTCCGGCCCGGCATAGGCAGAAACTTCGTAATGCTCGTAACCGGCGGCAGCTGTTGCCGCATCAATCATATCCTGCATGTCGGCAACGGTATCTTCATCCGGCAAGGCAGGCGGATGGCTGGCAAAAAAGGTATTTTGCTCTATCGTCAGCTGGTAAAGCGAAAGATGGGCAGGCGCATAGGAAAGCGCCATGGTCAGGTCGGCATCCAGATCATCCTTTGTTTGCATAGGAAGCGCATACATGAGATCCAGGTTGACGTTGCCCACTGTTTCCAGGGCGATTTCAACGGCTTTTTTTGCCTGGCCGGCATCATGAATGCGGCCCAGCCTTTCCAGGTGCACACGGTTAAAGCTCTGGATGCCCAAAGAAAGGCGGTTTATGCCGGCATCCCGGTATGCCCTGATTTTTGCCTTGTCAAAGGTGCCGGGGTTGGCTTCCAGGGTAATTTCCACATCCGGCGTCAGCAAAACCCGGCTGCGGACAGTGTCCAGCAATCGGGCAATGGCGTTGCCTGAAAAAAGGCTGGGCGTTCCGCCGCCGATAAAAATGGTGGAAACCTGCCTTTCCCGAATCAAAGGAAGGGAGGCTTCCAGATCCTGCCTAATCGCAGCGAGATAGGCTTCCTCCGGCACATCGGAAGCAAGGGCATGGGAATAAAAGTCACAATACGGACATTTTCTTTTGCACCACGGTATATGAATATACAGCGAAAGCGGCGGCAGCAAGTCAAAATGCAGCAGATCATCCCCCTGCCTGGGCTGTACCCGTGGCGGGATCAGCATCATCCGAGCTTCTCCAGCAAGGCCCTTAGCGCCTTGCCGCGATGGGAAAGGCGGTTTTTCTCTTCGGGAGAAAGCTGGGCGGCCGTTTTGCCCATTTCCGGCAACCAGAAATGGGGGTCATAACCAAAGCCGTTTTCCCCTGTTGGCTCCGGCACAATCTGCCCATGCCATATTCCATCTGCAATAACCGGCTGGGGGTCGTCAGGATGGCGCACATAGACCAGCACGCAATAAAAATTGGCGGATTTATCGGAAAAAGGTTTCAGCGCTTCCACCAGTTTCTTATTGTTAAGCTGGTCTGAACCGTGGCTTCCGGCATAACGGGCAGACAAGACGCCCGGCGCGCCGCCCAGACTGGCTGCACAGATGCCGGAATCATCTGCCAGTGCGGGAAGCCCGGTCTGGCGCGAAGCATGGCGTGCCTTGTTCAGGGCATTTTCAATAAAGGTCTGATAAGGCTCAGGGGCTTCGCTTACGCCAAATTCGGATTGGGGAACAATATCCCACCCTGCCGGAGCCAGCATTTCGCGCAGTTCCCGGAGTTTGCCGCTGTTGCCTGAAGCCAGTACGATTTTCCGGTTCATGCCTGGAGCCTAGTAACGGCCGTTTAGGCCCAAAATGGATTTTTGCAGCCCGATCAGTTCGCTAATGCCTTTATGGGCCATTTTCAACATACTGTCCAACGCGGCCTTGTCAAAAACTTCTCCCTCTGCCGTACCCTGCAATTCCACATACAGGCCGGCCTCTGTCATGACCACATTCATGTCGGTATCGCACATGCTGTCTTCCTGGTAATCCAGATCCAGCATAGGCGTACCCTGCACCATGCCCACAGAGACTGCGCCCACAAAGTGGCGAAGCGGCACTTTTTCAATCAGGCCATCGTCCACCATTTCGCTGAAGGCATCATAAGCGGCAATCATGGCGCCGCAGATAGAGGCAGTTCGGGTACCGCCGTCAGCCTGTATCACATCGCAATCCAGCTTTAAGGTACGTTCGCCAAAGGCTGCCAGATCAAATGCCGCGCGAAGCGAGCGGCCTATCAGCCGCTGGATTTCCTGCGTCCGGCCGGTTTGCCGCCCTCTTGCGGCTTCACGGTCAGAGCGGGTATGCGTAGCGCGAGGCAGCATGCCGTATTCCGCTGTCAGCCATCCCCTGCCGCTTCCTGCAAGAAAGGAAGGCACCCGTTCTTCAATGCTGGCTGTGCAAATTACTTTGGTATCGCCAAAAGTAGTCAGAACCGAACCTTCTGCATGGCGGGTAAAGCCGCGCTCGAAGTTGATGGGGCGCAGCTCATCCAGACTGCGGCCATACGAACGCTGAAACTCCGGCGGGGTCATGTCTTTTATTTCTGAGTCAGGCATTTTGCATTCCGAAAAAATTTGAGTTGCTGTTCATGATGCCATCGAAAAACCGTTATGAAAACCTTTTTCAGGTAAAAAAACTGCTGGGAAATACGGTCACATTATCTAATAAATGACATTACATTTTTATTGCAATAGCTTGGTTATAATCTATTTTTTTAATAAACGCATTGATCCAAATAATTCTTGCATCCCGGTATGGCGGATAAAGGAAAGATTATAGGGATGCTCCGAGCAAATTTGTGGAAAACGGGAAAACGCCGGCAACCCGGCCAGCCTTTCCGCCATTTTTCCCCACAGGATAAAAAGCGGGAGCGGCCTGCCATAAGCAGCGGCATCATCAGCCAGCGCATCCATAACTACACTCAAAAAAGGCTGCCAGGCTTTTGATTCCTTTGCAGGCGGCACATGCGGCCTGAATACCAGAGCGGCATTGAGAAGCAAAAAGCCCCTGTCAAGCAAGGCTTGCTGCAATTCATCCAGCCTGCGGATATAGGGTGAATCTGTTGCCTGTGCAATCCGGGCTACCTTAGCCATAGCATCAGCCCCGGTATGCTCAGGGCGCAGACTGTTTTCCGCTACCAGGAGCATTTTCAGAAAATTACGCAGGGAAGTTGCCCGGTTGACCTGACGGGAAAACCCCTTGTCAGACCAGATATCCTGCACAGCTCCATCCATAAAGCAATACCCTGAAGCGCTTTCTTCCCGGGGATATGGCCCTTCTCCCACCAGCACATAACGCACGGCAGGAAGCGGCTGGGAAAAAGCTGCAAAGAGACGGTTAGCTGTCGGCAAAAACGCCGTTTCTTCCAATGCGTGCAGATAGTTCCCGTCTGCCTGGGCCACTGCCCTGACGGCATTTTCCAGAACCGGCTGCCAGCTGGAATGGGCACGCAAAAGTGAATCAGCAATAAAGGAAGGGAAACTCATTTTTTGGGTTTGGCCTCAAGAATACGATCCACAATACCCGCGCCAAACACCCGCTCCCGCAAAAGCCGAAGCTGGTCTCTCACCTGGGCGGCCTGCTCAAATTCCAGATTTTTCGCATGGTCGCTCATCTGTTTTTCCAGACGCTTGATTTCCTTGCCAAGCTGCTTTTCACCCATCACGTCATAATGGGCGTTATCCTGCTGTATCAGCATTTCCTGGCGCGCCTGTTCGGAATGGAAAACGCCGTCAATCAGGTCGCGCACTTCTTTCATGATGCCTGAAGGCGTAATATGGTGCGCTTCATTGTAGGATAGCTGCCTTGCCCGCCGTCGTTCTGTTTCCTCAATGGCCTGCTTCATGGAATCGGTTATTACATTCCCGTATAAAATCGCCGTCCCGTTCAGGTTGCGTGCTGCCCGGCCGATTGTCTGGATCAGGCTGCGGCTGGAGCGAAGGAATCCTTCCTTGTCTGCATCCAGAATAGCCACCAGCGACACTTCAGGAATATCCAGCCCTTCCCTGAGCAGGTTGATGCCAACCAGCACATCAAAGGTTCCCAACCGTAAATCGCGCACGATTTCTACCCGCTCGACGGTATCAATGTCGCTATGAAGGTAACGCACCCGGATGCCGTTTTCTCCCAGGAAATCGGTCAACTGTTCCGCCATGCGTTTGGTCAGCGTGGTAACCAGCACCCGCTCGCTTTTTTCTATCCTGTCCCGAATTTCCGAAAGCAGATCATCCACCTGGGTATCGGCAGGACGAACTATTACTGCCGGGTCAACCAGCCCTGTCGGCCGTACAACCTGTTCTACCACCTGGCCGGAATGGGAAAGCTCGTACTCTGCCGGTGTTGCCGAAACGAAAATAGTCTGCCCCATCTTGCTCACAAATTCCTCGAACCGCAAAGGGCGGTTATCCAGCGCCGAGGGCAGTCTGAAGCCGTAATCTACCAGATTGGTCTTGCGTGAACGGTCGCCGTTATACATGCCGTTTAACTGCCCTATCATGACATGGGATTCATCCAGGAAAAAAAGCGTTTCCGAAGGCAGGTAATCCACCAGTGTCGGCGGCGGATCGCCGGGCCGGGCCCCGCTTAAATGCCGGGAATAATTTTCAATTCCCTTGGTGAAACCCATTTCCTGGAGCATTTCCAGATCAAAACGGGTCCGCTGATCCAGCCGCTGTTCTTCCACCAGCTTGCCGTTTTCCCGAAAAAAGGCTTTTCTCTCGCGCAGCTCTTCCTTGATGGTTTCAATGGCACGCAATACAGTCGCCCTGGGCGTGACATAGTGCGAACCGGGATAAATGGTAAAACGGGGAATGCGCTGGATAGTTTTCCCGGTTAGCGGATCAAAAAACTGCAAGGTTTCCACTTCATCATCAAACATCTCGATACGCAGCGCATATTCCGCATTCTCTGCAGGAAACACATCAATGGTATCGCCCCTCACGCGAAAAGTTCCCCTGGAAAAATCCGTTTCATTCCGGCTGTATTGCATCTGGACAAGCTTGGCAATCACATCGCGCTGCGCGACTCTGTCCCTTTCCCTTAACGTCAGGATCATCTGATGATATTCATTAGGGTTTCCAATGCCATAAATAGCCGAAACCGTAGCGACAATCACCACATCCCGCCGCTCCATAATGGACTTGGTACAGGAAAGGCGCATCTGTTCAATATGGTCGTTAATGGCGGAATCTTTTTCAATGAACAAATCGCGCTGCGGCACATAGGCTTCCGGCTGGTAGTAGTCATAATAGCTGACAAAATATTCAACGGCATTTTTCGGAAAAAACTCCCTGAACTCGCTGTAAAGCTGTGCCGCCAGTGTTTTGTTTGGCGCAAATACAATCGCCGGCCGGCCGGTTTTGGCGATTACATTTGCCATAGTATAGGTTTTGCCGGAGCCGGTAACCCCCAAAAGCGTCTGATAGGCCAGGCCGTTTTCCAGGCCGTCTATCAGGCTGTTTACCGCCTCCGGCTGGTCTCCGGAAGGCGGAAAAGGCTGGTAAAGCTGAAAAGGCGAATCAGGGAAAGTAACAAATTTCCCTTCTTCTTTTTTACTTGAAAGCAGTGATGGACGCGTCATGAATTTCCTGCCTCTTATAACATGACATCCGGTACAGGAAAGAGTAAAATTCTGCTTAACCTGAATACCGGAAAACGATACTGTGCCGGGCAAACCGCCAGGAAACTCTTTTGTTTTACCGGGCAAGATGAAATGGTAACACGATGAGCATATCTACACCGGACTCCCTTTTTTCCGCCATACCTATGGCTCCCCGTGATCCTATTTTAGGCATCACCGAAGCTTTTAACGCTGATCCCAATCCGGAAAAAGTCAATCTTGGCGTTGGCGTGTATTATGACGATAACGGTCATGTTCCCATGCTCGGATGCGTCCGGCAGGCGGAAGCCCTTATGCTGAAAAAAGCTCTGCCGCACACTTACCTGCCCATTAACGGCCTGCCTGCTTTTAATACCGCTGTCCAGAAAATGGTTTTCGGCGAAGATTGCCTGGCACGCCGGGAAAACCGTATCCTGACGGTACAGGCATTGGGCGGCACAGGCGCACTTCGCATCGGCGCTGATTTTATCAACCGTTTTTCCCGTAGCACCCAGGTATGGATCAGTAATCCCAGCTGGGAAAACCATCGTGCCATTTTTGAAACAGACGGCTTCACCGTCAATACCTACCCTTATTATGATGCCAGCACACGCGGCATCGACTTCGATGGCATGATGGCTGAATTCAGAACTATCCCGGCGGGTTCAGCCGTTGTTTTGCATGCCTGCTGCCATAACCCTACTGGTCTGGATCTATCTGATAAACAATGGGAAGAAATTGTTACCCTTTTTAAGGAACGCGCCCTTATCCCGTTCCTGGATATGGCCTATCAGGGCTTTGCGCAAAGTCTTGAGGAAGATGGACGCATTATCCGGCGTTTTGTTGAAAGCTGCCCTTATGTGCTGGTTTCCAATTCCTATTCCAAATCCTTTGCCCTTTATGGAGAACGTATCGGTGCATTTAGCTTGGTAACGCCTTCGGCAGATGAAACAGCCCGTGCGCTTTCCCAGGTCAAGCGGATTATCCGAACAAACTATTCCAATCCCTCACGCTATGGCGCAGAAATTGTCGCAAGCGTACTGACTTCGCCGGAACTTTACGCCATGTGGGACAGCGAGCTTTCCGATATGCGTTCCCGTATCCGCCAGATGCGGGAACAGTTTGTCCATGAGCTGTCTGCCCTGCATAAGGATAGAGATTTCAGCTACATTACCCGCCAGAACGGCCTTTTTTCGTATTCCGGCCTTACAAAGGAACAGGTTGCCACCTTACGCGACAAATATGCCATTTATGCGGTAGATACCGGTCGGATTTGCGTGGCAGCGCTCAATTCACACAACATAGGATATGTTGTTCGGGCTATTTCCGATGTCCTTTGATACGTTTCCCTGGCTCTGCTGCGATTCATACAGCATTTAATAAAGCCTGAATACCCTGCCAGTTTACTTGGCGGGGTATTTTATTTTGGCATTCTTTTCCTGTTCGGGAACCGGATACGGGCAAATCCGGCAGACTTACTCACCTGTTCCTAAAGAAACAGGGCAACTTCAATTATTTTCACTGAACATTCAGAAAAAACAGTTCGTTAATCTTGTATGCGCTTTATCAAACTGCTTATTGGTATAACACTGAACCAACCCTTGCTTCATTCGTCAGAAATAAATGACAAGCAAGCCGCAGGCAAATCATGTCTGAGACTCCTTCCTGAAAATTTTGGAAATAAGCAGAAGGAGCGGCTGCCTTTCCTATACTGTCACAAAATGGAGAATCCTATGCGCACAAAAATGACCGTTTCTGTAATTGCCGCAGCCATGGCTATCACTGGTTGCGCCAACATGACTGATACCCAGAAAAAGACAGGGACAGGCGCGGGAGTCGGCGCAGCAACAGGCGCCATCATCGGCGCACTTACAGGCCCTGGAGGATGGGGACGCGCGCTGGTTGGCGGTGGCATTGGCGCACTGGTTGGCGGCGGAGCAACCTATCTATGGTCTAAAAACATGAACAAACAGAAAAATGAAATAAGCACCTCAACCAAAGGCAGCGGTATCACAGTCACACAAACAAAAGATAACCTTATGCAGGTCAATATCCCTAGTGATATTTCTTTTGCTGCCAACAGCGCCCAGTTAAATCCGGATTTTCGTCAGGTGCTGAATAAGGTTGCCGACAATTTGAAAGCTTATCCCAATACCAATATCATCATTGCAGGCTACACAGACAATACCGGCAATGATGCCATCAATACTCCGCTTTCCAGGGAACGTGCCGAACAGGTTCAGGCTTATCTGATCAGTCACGGCGTAGCTGCAAACCGTATTCGTACAGAGGGATTTGGTTCCAAATATCCGGTTGCCGATAATGCGACAGCAGAAGGCCGTGCAGAGAATCGCAGAGTAGAAATTTATGTAGGAGAACAAGCTTCCTGATATTTTTCAGCCGAATAACTTATCTCGTTTTATCCGGTGGAAATAGCCAACAAATTGTCCTGCCGGCATTGCGCTGTCAGGACAATTATTTTTTCCAAATACCGCTAAAAGCCAATTTTTCTTCTCCCAAAATTGCCGAATAGATTGGCAAATTCAATATATTTTAAACATTTGCAAAACACTTTTATGCGGATATAAACCATAAAAACAAGGTAATGCGGCAAAACATTCCAGGGAGGCAAATAAGATAGGCGCTACACAGTATTGCGCCTATCTTATTTGCCTCCCTGGATATGGAAAATTGCCATGCACTGGCGGCATTTGTCATTCTGCTTGAAGAAGATGTGGAAAACATTATTGAGGAACCTTATCATCTTCGCAAGAAATAACCTTCTGTCATGGCCTGCCACTGTTTCAGATTATTCTGCTATCCGAAAATCCATGCTGCCACCTGAGCCAATAGCCTCTGTCTTTTTCTGTATCAAACAGAAATAACCCATATACTGGATAACCTGTTCCTCTCTGCAAAATGATCAAGTGACGAATTGAAATTTTCTTCCGGAAACGGCAAAGGCCATCTCTCCCGCAAGAGGAAAGGGACCACGCATAATAAAATTGCATGCTGGATTACATTAGTGCCTTGGCTTCTGCAATAAAAAATCGCCGGAAGGAGCTTGGTCTTACACAGGATGAAGCTGCGGGAAAAGCCGCTATCGCGCCCCGCACGATTCCTGATATTGAAAACCGCAAAGATAACCCTCGCCTATCTACATTGTTCGGTATTGTCCGCGTCCTAAAAATGGATGCAAACGACATATTTTATCCTGAAATAAAACATGGAACCTATAATCAGGTGAAACTCCAAACAATGTTTGCTGATTGCTTTGATAGTGAAGCCGACTTGCTGTATGAGGTTTGCACTTCCATTCTTTCCAGCCTGCGAAAAAGAGAATATTCGTACATCGAAACTCAAAACGAAAAAGAGCCTGCGTTCCCCCTGGTCTAAAGAGGAGCAGGCTCTGCGCTGAATTGCGTCTGGCTCAATTGCTCAGCGTCATTCTTGGCTTAATTACATCTATTCGGTATTTTCTTCTGCACTTCGGGCAGAAAAGCGGGAAATGGGTCATAATTGTGCCTGGATAAACTTTCGTGCGGGTTTTACTGCCGCAGACAGGACAGCATATCCATTCTGATTTTTCTTGCATATTGATCGTTCTCCATGAAAGGTATTTTTTTAGCAGATAAATTTATTTCACAGAGAAAACAATGGAAATCATGGTTCCCTCATTGGCCTGACTATATAGCTGAATCGTGGCATTATGAAACTGTGCGATATGCTTGACAATCGACAGTCCCAGCCCGGTTCCGCCAGAAGTCTTTGACCGGCTCTTGTCCACTCGGAAAAACCGTTCAAAAATACGGGACTGATATTCCTGCGGGATACCGATGCCGGAATCTTTTACGCTGACAAAAGCGCCGTGATCTCCGCTGCCAACTGTGACCTCTACGCTCCCGCCCTCGACATTGTATTTGATCGCGTTGTCGCAGAGGTTATAGATCATCTCATGTAAAAAACTCTGTACGCCGTTGATGTGGATACTCTCTCCGGCAATGGTTATCTGTACCTTCTTTGCTTCTGCGCTGCTGCGCAAAGCGAATACTACACGCTTTGCAGTTTCACAAAGGTCAACATCCTCGCAGGCCGGGGCAATACCCTCATCCAACTGCGATAGGTAGATGATGTCCTCCACCAGCGTGACCAGCCGCGCCGCCTCTGTGCGGATCAGGCTGATAAAGTGCGGCACATCCTCCTGCTTGACAAGACCATTTTCCAGCAGTTCAGCGCTGCCCGTGATGGATTGAAGCGGCGTTTTCAATTCATGGGACACATTGGCGGTAAACTCCCGGCGGCTGCGCTCCGCCGCGATCTGCTCGGTCACATCAAAGGCCAGCAGGACAGTTCCAATGCTTGCGCCGTCAGATTCAATACGGCTCGCATCAAACTGATACTCCCGTCCGTTCTGTGACCCGCGGGATTCGCCGTGGCCATGCTTTGTCGCGGACTGAATTGCTGTGCTGATGCCACGGCTTCGGTCAATCAATAGAAATGCCTGCCCAACACATGAAGTATCCGTCTGAAAAATCTTTTGGGCGGCGGGGTTGATGCTTATGATCTTCCCGCTGTTATCCATGAGGACAAGACCCTCATTCATGTGGCCTGTAATTTGCTCAAATTCATCCGTTTTCTTTTTCAGGCTCCGCAGCTGCTGGTCGATTTGCTGGTGCTGCTGATGAATGCGCCCCAAAAGCGGAGCCAGTTCTTCATAGGCATCGTTTTCAAGCGGGTGATCCAAGTCCAGGGAATTGAGCGGCTGGACAATTTTCTTTGACATTCTGTCCGCCAGGATTGCAGAGAGGATAACAGCCAGGACAGCAACCACCAAAATCGGCTGAAGCATCCCAAGAAACAGGGTGAAGATGGTCGCTTGACTGATGGAAATGCGCAGTACAGTCCCGTTATTCAGCGCCCTGGCGCAGTATAAGGTCTGTTCGGTCAATGTGCTGGAGTAGCGGACGCTGCTGCTCTCCCCTTTGGCAAACGCCTCTCTAACCTCAATACGGTTTCCGTGATTTTCCATGTTCCCTGCCACTTCAAGGGTATCAAAAATCACGCTGCCATCAGAGGCGATCCATGTCAGCCGGTAGTCCGGCATCCAGGTGTAGCGGAGGTCACGGGCGGACAGATCATCCAGATAGCTTTGTCCGCTTTTCTCCACCGCATAAGCGGCCAGACGCAATTCGTCCTTGAGCTGATGTTCCTGCACGGTTCTGTAATAGTCATACAGGCAACCCATGACAATGACCAGATTGGCCAGCAGCAGCACCGCCGCCACAAGGATGATAGAACGGAAAATTTTCTTTGTCATTTCGGGACATCCATGCGGTAGCCTACATTCCGAACGGTTTCAATCATAGCGCCATAGTCCCCCAGTTTTTGCCGGAGGGTGCGGATGTGCATATCCACTGTCCGCGTTTCGCCGCAGTATTCCATGCCCCAAATATCCGACAGAAGCTGCTCTCTGGTAAACGCAATTCCGGGATGTGACAGGAACAGACGGAGCAGTTCAAATTCCTTGTAGGTCAGGAGGATTCGTTCTCCGTCAGCCGTTACGGTTCGCCCCTCCAAATTGACGGTCAGACCGCCTACAGAGATTTGCTTTTCCGCAGGTTTTTCGTCATAGCGGCGCAGCACCGCCTTGACCCGCGACACCATTTCCATCATGCCGAAGGGCTTTGCCAGATAATCATCCGCGCCCAAGTCAAGCCCGGTCACTTTGTCGTACTCCGTCCCTTTTGCGGTAGCCATGATGACGGGCAGACCGGCGGTAGCGGCCTGTCCCCGCAGCCTCTTCAGAACGGAAATGCCATCCTCCCCCGGCAGCATGATGTCCAGAAGGATCAGCTGGGGCATTGTCCTTTGCAGGGCATCGAAAAGACCGGGGCCATCCACAAAGCCCTCCGCTTCAAATCCGGCAACTTTCAGCGCATAGAGCATTAAACCACGGATGGAATTATCATCCTCCACGCAAAAAATCATATCCACACCTCCTTGGCCTTATTGCCAACCTCATTACCATGCAGTTTCACCGCTATCAATGCTGTTCATTCACCTTTTTGAACTCCGTTTACGGAGAAGATCACCCACTCCGCGATATTGACGGCGTGATCTCCAATGCGCTCCAGATATTTATCAATCATCAACAGATCAAGGACGTGTTCTCCCTGATCAAGCTGCTCCACAACTTTCTGAATCAGCGCCCTCTTGACCTGGATGAAATAGCTGTCAATGATGTCGTCATGGGCAATGACCAGCCCGGCCCGGACAGAATCCTGCCGGACATAGGCATCCACGCTTTCCGTGACCATTTTGATCGTTTCCGCTGCCATTTCCCGGATATGCCCCACGTCCTCCGGGATATATCCTTCCGACAGCATAGTCAGTACAATTTCCGCAATGTCCGCCGCCTGATCTCCGATACGCTCCATGTCCGTGATGATTTTCATAGCGGCGGATATCTGCCGCAAGTCGCGGGCTACCGGCTGCTGCTGGAGGAACAGCTTCAAACAGAGCATTTCGATGTCCCGCTCCATCTGGTCGATTTCTTCCTCCAGCGGCCTTACTTGTTCCGCCGGTGCCCGATCGCCCTCCATCAGCGCCTTTGCCGCCAGGGAAATCGCCTCCTCACACTGAGCGCCCATCCGAATCAGTTTACTGTTCAGAAGCGCCAGCTGTTCATCAAATTTAGACCTCATCAACCAAACCTCCCTGTGATGTAATCCTCGGTTTTCTTATTTTCCGGCCGGGAAAACAACTTTTCCGTTTCCCCAAACTCCACCAGCTCACCCAGCAGAAAAAATGCAGTGTAATCGGAAATGCGGACGGCTTGCTGCATATTGTGGGTCACCATCACAATGGTGTAGTGTTCCTTGAGCTGTGTAGCCAGTTCCTCGATTTTGGAGGTGGAAATGGGGTCTAACGCGCTGGTGGGTTCGTCCATCAGAAGCACCTTTGGCTCCACCGCTAGGGCGCGAGCGATACACAATCGTTGCTGCTGTCCACCGGACAGGCCCAGGGCATTTTTCTTCAGACGGTCTTTTACCTCGTCCCAGATTGCTGCGCCCCGGAGGGAACGCTCTACAAGTTCATCCAGCTTGGACTTGTTCTTGATGCCGTATGTGCGGGGACCGTAGGCGATGTTGTCATAGATGCTCATGGGGAAAGGATTGGGCTTCTGGAACACCATGCCGATCTCCCGGCGCAGGAGGTTCACATCCAGGGACGATGCAAAAATATCGCTGTCTCCGTACTTTACTTTGCCGGTGATCCGCACTCCGTCCACAAGGTCATTCATCCGGTTCAGCGTTTTCAGAAAGGTGGATTTACCGCAGCCGGACGGCCCAATCAGCGCGGTAATGCTGTTTTCCGGAATCGTGATATAGATATTTTTCAGCGCCTGGGTCTTGTCATACCACAGGCACAGATCCTCCGCGGTGATGATATTGCTCATACTGTTCTCCTTTTCTTGAACCACCATCCCACCAAAGCGGCGGCAAGGTTGATTGCCAGCGTCAGCAGCATCAGAATGGCGGCAATAGCAAAGGCGATGTCAAACTCGCCGGACTCTTTAGCGTAGAAATACAGCGCCACGGTCAGGGTCGCGCCCTGGTTCTTAAGGCCGTCAAAGAGGTCAAACAGCTTGTGGGCCGCTCCGGCAGTAAACAGCAGCGCCGCCGATTCGCCTAAAATGCGGCCTACTGACAGGATGCAGCCGGTGATGATGCCGTCCACACATCCGGGCAGTACCACGGTGCGGATCGTCCTCCACTTTCCGGCTCCCAGGCAAAAGGCTCCCTCACGGCAGCTCTGCGGCACCGTTTTCAAACTCTCCTGCGTTGTCCGCATGATGGTGGGCAGATTCATCATGGCCAGCGTCAGCGCCCCGGCCAGCAGGGAAGTCCCGAAGATGCCGGTGAACAGCAGCATCCCGACAAGGCCGTAAATAATGGACGGAATGCCGGAGAGAGTTTCTGCCGCGTACTCAATCACTGCCACCAGCCGCTTGTTCGCGGCGTATTCTGTCAGATAGACCGCCGCCCCCACGCCCAGAGGAAGAACCACCAGTAGCGTAGCCAGGATGATGTAGATCGTGTTCATAATGTCCGGCAGAATACCGATTCGTCCAGACAGGATGCTGGGAGTGGCGGTCAGAAATTCCCGTGTTACATGAGGCAGGCCGTTCACCAGCACATACCCAGTCAGGAACAGGGTCAGGCCGCAGGTGAGGGCGACAGACAGCGCAATCAGCAGCCGCATAGTGCCGATATAGGCTTTTCGCTTTTTGGAGATCGAATTGCTCTGCATTTTCACCTCTCCTTGTCCCGCTTTAGAAAGAAATTCAGCGCAGCGTTGATTAGCAGGATAAACAGGTATAGCACCAGCGCGATAGAAAACAGCGCCTGCCGATGCAAGCTGCCGGGACTGGAATAGGACATCTCGCTGGCCACGGCGGTGGTAAGAAAGCGGACGCTCTGAAACAGAGAGGGCATATTCGCCACGTTCCCGGATACCATCATCACCGCCATAGCCTCCCCGATGGCCCGGCCCACACCCAGTACCACCGCCGCCGCAATGCCGCTTTTCGCGGCGGGGACGGATACACGGAAATAGGTTTCTGTCGGCGTGGCTCCCAGGGCCAAGGATGCGTCCTCATATTCCTTGGGAACCGCCTCCAGCGCGGTAATGGACACCTTGATGATGGCGGGCAAAATCATAATTGCCAGAACAATGATTGCCGCCAGCAGACTGGCCCCGTCCGGGACACGGAACAGTTTCCGTATCCCCGGAACCAGCACCAGCATACCCACCAGACCGTAGACCACCGAGGGTATCCCGGCCAGGAGGCTGACTGCAGCTTCTACAACCGTTTTGACCTTTGGCGGAGCCAGCTTTGCCAGATATACCGCCGTCAGAAATCCCACGGGAACGCCGAACAAAACCGCGCCTGCCGTACCGTAAACGCTGGTCAGGATAAAGGGCAGTATCCCATAGGACGGCTCCGCCGCTGTAGATGCCCAGGTGCCGCCCAACAGGAAGTCAAAGATGCCAATCTGCCGGATGGCGGGGATGCCGGACAAGATCAGATACACGGTAATGAGCAGCACACAGCCCACAGTAATCAGTCCAAGGAGCAGGAACACCCCGTGGACGGCGGTTTCTACCGCCTGTCTTTTGCGCCTCATCATCATTTTGCCGCCACCGCACCGGCATCAGAAATCAGCGCGGCTGCATCCGGGGAGGTGGCAAAGTCGAAGAATTTCTGCGCGGTGTCAGAGAGCGGGGTGTCGGTCTTTGTAACCAGGATGAAAGGCCTCTGGATCACATAGCTGCCGTCCCTCACCGTATCCTCCGAGGGAACCACGCCCCCCACAGAAACGGCGCAGACACTGTCTTTGACCGAAGCGAGGGAGACATACCCAATGGCGTTGGGATTCTGAGAAACTGCAGTAATCACATCGCCGGTGGAGGTCAGCTCCTGGCGATACTGGCAGGCATCCGCTGTGCCGGTGATGGATTCAAAGCCGTCCCTGGTTCCGCTTCCGGCCTCGCGTCCAATCAGGACAACCTCGGCATTGCTGCCGCCTATGTCCCTCCAGTTGGTGATCTCCCCGGTGTAGAGCATGGCGATGGTTTTCACATCCATATTCGCTACGGGGTTGTCCGGGTTGACGATCACCGCGATGCCGTCATAGGCCAGGATGGTCGCCGTCAGGCCGCTGGCGGTTTCCTCATCCTTCAGGGCGCGGCTGCTGAGGCCGATATCGCAGCGTCCCTCCTGCACCGCCTGGATGCCGGAACCGGATCCAGTTGGGTTGTAGGTGAAGGTCACGCCTTTGTTCTGCGCCTCAAATGCTTCTCCCAGCGCGCCGATCACCTTCTCCATAGAGGTAGAGCCGTCCGTAGATACCGTCCCGGAGATTTTCTGCGAACAGCCCGCCAGCGCCGCGAGTGCGAGCGCAAAGGTTATTGCAATAACAAGTAATTTTCTCATGGTAAAATCGTCTCCTTTCAAATTTTGGCTACGGTGAGAAAATAACGCCGGCTTGTAAAATCTGAAAGGCAACTTTTGTAAAATCGGTGTAAAATAAGCGCAGCCTGGCAAAAGCCAAGATGCGCTTGCTCATGTGATTAGACATATAATCAGTTCTGTAGAAATGATTTCCTCTATTCCTGAAACAGATTATCCAAAGGGTTTGTTATAGTATTGGAAAGGGATAAATCAGAAAAAACCGGACAAAATTCAGAGAGAAGGGAATTCTGTCCGGTTAAAATCAGGCCAGGCCACAGACAAAGCCCGACCAAAAATAATTTTCCAAAAACAATGAATTTATTAAGTTTACCATTCCCTTTCTTCTGTTATTGATGCCGTACCATATTTATAATAAAAATTTATATCTTCATCCTGAAGGGAAATTTTTCCAAATAAAACAAAGCTTCCTGATAAAACTATTTAAACAAACAGATTTCTACTCAAACAGGAAAAAAGAAGAAATACAAAATCTCTTTGTGCACAGCTATTATGCCGAGCATGCTTGCCTGAAAAGATCCCGGATTGTCCCGTACAGGAAGAAATTTCAAATCAACCGCATAAATAAAAGAAGAGATGGATTATCCTGCCCATCTCTTTGTGTTTTTTTGTACACCTGAAATCCTGTATACTCATAAAATTTTCTTACATACAGATTTTATTCATTCACGGTTAATTCATTAACAGCATATCCAATCTTTTCCCTGATATGTCCATAAATGCAGCCGGCAGTTTCCTGTCATTTTCCATAATAATCAGGTGAGGCAACACCGTTTAAAGCCTGCTGTACATATTTTCCAATTTCCGCTATTTCCTGCGATGAAAGGAAAGCATGCGTTTCCCTTACCGATTTTTCCCATATCTCAATAATCTGCTCAAGCAGTATCCTGCTTCTGCTCTCAATTTTAATAATTTCCATACCGGCTTTCTACAGTTTGCCGCATGGCAAACCCGATACCAATCAGCAATTGCTTAAACGTCCTGATGTGCAGCGGCACCAGTCGGTAACGCCCTCTCCGCCACGAGCAGGAGAAATGTTGCCTGTCAGTGTCCGTGTATCAAGCAAATCAACGGCTTTCCGGTTCCCTTTTTCCGCAGCACGGCATAACCAGATTACGGCTGCATTCCAGTCTTCCGGCATACCTTTTCCTTCAGCATAAAGCAATCCAAGAAGATATTCCCCATCTGCATACCCCTGCTCTGCGGATTTCTTTGCCCACTTTTCCGCATGGCTGAAATTCTGATCAATACCTTGTCCATACAAATACATTTCAGCAACCTTGAACTGCGCTTCAGCATGATTTTGCTGTGCTGCCTTCATGAACCAGAAAAAAGCTTGCGCCATATCTGTCTTAACCATATCACCCATAGCATAGACCTGCCCCATCATGAGCTGCGCATCCGCATCTCCCTGTTCAGCTCTTTCTTGATAAAGCGGCAAAATATCCTTCATGGAATAAATAACCCGTTCCTGTGAATGCTCTGTTTCATTTGCCCATCCTGTAGCGGCTATATTTACTCCCATAAACAGAATAACAGCCAATATCTCTTTCCATTTCATTTTCACCTTCCTGCTCCTTTTCGTTTTCCTGAGGTTATACTCTTTGAGCATAATGCCCCGCACCCTGCCGGATAATAACAATCAGTACCTAATAACATCCATTCCCTGGAAAAATATGCTGCCAGGTAAGCGTATCTATCTGTTGCCTGCCGCATAAAAAACGGCCGATTTTAACGGCCGTTTTTTATTACACACTGGATACTTATTTCTTTCTGGGCCGATCCACCAAAACGGGAATCTTGCACAGCGAAAGCACTTTGGATGTTACGCTGCCCAAAATCAGCTGGCCCAAACCTGAACGGCCATGCGACCCCATAAAAATCAGGTCACATTCCAATTCTTCTGCCATCCTGGCCAGTGCCTGGGCTGCATTATCCGAAAAGGCAAACTGGCTGGAATAAACGAGGCCCGCCTTTTCAGCTGCATCCTGTATCGGTTTGAGATATTCCTGACCCATTTTTTTCATCAAGCCGTGGTATTCCTCTTCCAACGGATAAGTAGGCGGAACAATTTCAATATAAACCGGATACTGGTATTCAGGCGCAACATACATGCCAATTACTTCGGCATGGTTGTCAGCTGCAAAAGCCACTCCATCCAATGCGGCGGCCAGCGATGCTTCGGAACCATCTGTAGGAATGAGGATTTTCTTGAACATGCCATACCTTTTTATCTGACTATGGAACCACTCCTGTGCCTGTCAGGATTATTCTGAAGGATAACCCTGCCTTTCTGCAAGACTTTTCATCACTGCATCATCCTTCTTTCAGGGTTTACTCCAGCTCTTCAAGACGGATACGGGTAACCTTTCCCATAACAGTATCAATCTGCTGGATCCGGCCAATAGCAGCATTAATATTTTTTTCCTGAGTCTGATGTGTCAGAACAATAATATCAACCAGTGTTTCGCCTTCTATTGGCTCTTTCTGAAGGAAGGCATTGATAGAAATTCCCAGGTCAGCCAGAATGCGGGTAATTTCAGCTAAAACGCCTGGCTGATCCTGAACCTTCACTCTAAGATAATAGCTTGTTGTGACTTCTGACATGGGCAGCACCGGCGTATTATTCATGGCATCCGGCTGGAAAGCCAGGTGAGGAACGCGATACTCCGGTTTAACAGCTTCAACACGCGCGATATCCACTAAATCCGCAATAACAGCAGAAGCGGTAGGCTCAGCCCCTGCGCCCTTGCCATAATACAGTGTTGCGCCGACAGCATCGCTATTGACCAGCACTGCGTTCATGGCTCCTTCCACATTGGCAATCAAACGGGAAGCAGGAATCAGCGCCGGGTGCACCCGTAACTCAATCCCGCCAGGCATACGCTTTGTAATGCCCAGGAGCTTGATGCGGTAGCCAAGCTGTTCTGCATAGCGGATATCCAGTGCATCTAGTTTAGTAATTCCTTCGATATAGGCTTTGTCAAACTGAACAGGAATACCAAACGCAATGGAAGACATCAACGTTGCCTTGTGCGCCGCATCAATCCCTTCAATATCAAAGGTCGGGTCAGCCTCGGCATATCCAAGCGCCTGCGCCTCTTTTAGGACAACGTCAAATTCCAGCCCTTTTTCCCTCATCTCGGAAAGGATGAAATTGGTTGTGCCATTGATAATACCAGCTATCCACTCAATGCGATTGGCCGTCAACCCTTCACGAAGCGCCTTGATAATCGGGATACCGCCAGCCACAGCCGCTTCAAAAGCAACGGTTACGCCCTTTTCCTGGGCAGCCCGGAAAATTTCATTACCATGAACTGCCAAAAGCGCCTTGTTTGCTGTAACAACATGCTTGCCATTCTCAATAGCTTTCAGCACAAAATTACGAGCCGCATCATAACCGCCAATCAGCTCAATAACGATATCAATATCAGGATGGGTAACAATAAGGTTGCCGTCTTCTACTACCTCGCATTCGCCTCTGGTAATTTCTCTGGCACGCGCCGGATTACGATCCGCCACCATGGTGATCCGTATATCCCTTCCGGCCCTTCCCCGGATTTCCGCCTGATTGCGCTTTAATACCTCCCAGGTGCCTGAACCAACGGTTCCGATACCCAGCAATCCTACTCTGAGTGGTTCCATATCTACTGTTATAAGTGAAAAATGAATGGGCCAAGATAACCATTGACCTTCACGGTGTCAATACTCCCGACGCTACCCGCCACCTTAAAATCCTTTCTGTATAACAACAAATTAAAAAGCCGGGAAACCGTTAAAAACGGCGCTATCCCGGCTGTTTTCTCCGATTCCCCAAGCAATTACGCCAGTCTCAAATTGTTTTTCTCTTTTTTCTCCTTCCTGTCTCTGGCAAGCAACCGATCCGTTCCGCAACGCTTGCGGTAATTTTCCAGGAAACGGGCAAGCCGTCGTATCGCTTCTTCAAGATCATCGGATGTAGGCAGGAAGACAGCCCTGAAATGATCCGGTGCAATCCAGTTAAAACCGGTGCCTTGCACAATCAGCACCTTTTCTTCTTCCAAAAGCTCATAGGCAAATTGCTGGTCGTCCTTGATCGGATAAATCTCTGGATCAAGACGTGGGAAAATATAAAGTGATGCCTTGGGTTTGACGCAACTTACCCCTGGTATGGCAGAAAGGAGGTTATAAGCCATATCACGCTGGCGCGACAGACGCCCGGTCGGCGCTACCAGATCGTTAATGCTCTGGTAGCCGCCTAAAGCTGTCTGGATGGCAAACTGACCAGGTACATTGGCGCACAACCGCATGGAAGCCAGCATATTCAGCCCGGCAATATAATCCTTGGCATGTCTTTTCTCACCCGATACTACCATCCATCCTGCCCGGTACCCGCAGGAACGATAATTTTTGGACAACCCGTTCAGTGTAATAAATAAAACATCATCGGCCAGCGAAGCAATCGAGGTATGTGTTGCGCCGTCATACAGACACTTATCATAAATCTCGTCTGCAAAAATGATAAGCTCATGTTCCCTCGCCAGATTGACAATCTGCTGAAGCGTTTCTACCGGATACAGCGCTCCTGTCGGATTATTCGGATTAATTACGACAATCGCTTTGGTCCGGTCTGTTACTTTGCTGCGCATATCTTCAATATCCGGCAGCCATTCATTTTCTTCATCGCAAATATAATGAACCGGCTTGCCGCTGGAAAGCGAGACAGCTGCTGTCCAGAGCGGATAATCAGGCGCAGGTACCAAAACCTCATCTCCACGATCCAGCAAACCCTGCATAGACATAACAATCAGCTCTGATGCGCCGTTGCCGAGATAGATATCCTCAATTTCCACGCCATTGATTTTTTTCTCCTGCGTGTATTGCATAATCGCCTTGCGGGGCGCAAACAAGCCCTTGGAATCCGTGTAGCCCGCCGCATTCTGAATATTGTTGATCATGTCCTGGACAATTTCTTCCGGCGGATCAAAACCGAATACGGCTACATTGCCGATATTCAGCTTCATGAGTTTTTGTCCTTCCGCTTCCATCTGACGCGCCCGTTCCAGAACCGGCCCACGGATGTCATAGCAAACCTCAAGCAGTTTCTCGGATTTTTTCACTGGTTTCATTTTTTCTTCTCCCAACCTGCGATGCCGACACGGAAAATATTGCCATAAAGCAATATTGATTATGACAGACGCCTGCCTCAGTTAATGCGAAGTAACCAGTTTACACCTTTATAGCCGTCATAGCGTTTTTCTTGCCGGTTTTGCTTTCTGCCTGTTGTCTTTTTGCTGTTTTTTCTTTAATACTGTCCTTTCAAAACCAATATTTGCTCTATTGAGCCGACATTATATGGAATTGCATCCAGACGCGGCGTCTGCTCTCTACGCTATCACCTCTTATGACGAACAAGGCATTGTCATTAACCATATCCGCTATACCCATAACCTGATGATTCTTCCAGATACCGCTCCTGCTCTATGGCAGGTATCTTCTCTGGATGAACTGGATATTCATGATTTTCGGGATATCTTCGCCACGCAGCCTGATTTGCTGATAGTAGGCACTGGTAACAGTTACCGCTTTCTCCCGCAAAAACTGCTCTTCAAACTGGTTTCAGAAAAAATAGGCGTTGAATCCATGACTACACTGGCAGCTTGCCGCACATTTAATCTGCTTCTGTCAGAGGGACGCCGTATTGCCCTGGCACTTTTTATGGAAAATCCCGCATGAGTCGCAGGACTTTTTATCTACGCCCCTATGCTTGCCTGACAGAAATAGGCATAATCTGAAATGACTTTAAAGAACCAGGAGCAATTATGACCCAGCAATCGGTTATCCTTGACCAAAATGTGCCGGACTTCCAGGCTGAAGCCACCGGGGGCGGTTTCTCCTTGTCAGATTATCAGGGAAAAATATTGGTACTTTATTTTTATCCCCGCGACAATACGCCAGGCTGTACCCAGCAAGGCATTGACTTCCGCGACCGACATGACGATTTCATCAGGGCAGGCGCTGCCATCGTTGGCGTTAGCCGGGACAGCATACGGTCACATGAAGGATTCATACAAAAATATAACTTTCCTTTTCCACTTGTTTCCGATACGGATGAATCCGTTTGCGAACGGTTTGGCGTTATGAAAACAAGAAAAAATTATGGCAAACTGGTGCGCGGCATAGAACGCAGCACTTTCTTGATTGATCCGAATGGCAAGTTAATCGCCGAATGGCGTGGACTCAGGGTTGAAGGCCACGTTGAAGAAGTACTCCAGGCTGTCAAAAAACTGGCCGGACAAATTTAACATGCCCAATGCTGCCCTGACAGACTGGACTGTTTATTGATCCCTAACTTCTGCAAGGGCATCAGATATTTTCCCTTGCAATCCATTAATCGAGGTTGCAATGTCTCTTCCCAGAATACCGACAAAGCCAGCTGACATGCTGACACCGGACGATGTAAAAGCCACTAAATCTCCAAAAAAAACAGGCAGCCGGACAATACAAGCCAAAGCCAAAACAGCCGCACCAGTGAAAAAAACACCCAAACAGACAGCTGCAAAAGTTGTTTCAGAAACTTCTGTGGCAAATGTTATACCGTCAGTTGATATAACAAAAACACCACGTAAACAGCCGAAGAAAAAACTGACTGGCACAATGTTCCAATCTCCTTTAAGCCGTGCAGCCAGCAAGTCGGGAGAATCCAAAATGTTTGTGCTGGATACCAATGTGCTGATGCACGATCCGACAGCGCTTTTCCGTTTTGAAGAACACGACATTTTCCTTCCCATGATGGCGCTGGAAGAAATGGATAATCACAAACGAGGCGCTTCTGATGAAGCACGCAATGTCCGTCAGGTAGCCCGTTACCTTGATGCCCTGGTAGCGGATGTTGATGAATCGCGGCTGGATGAAGGTATCCCGCTTGACAAACTTGGCAATAAAGAAGCTGGAGGATGTCTCTACTTCCAGACACGCCTGCAACCTGCCGAATTACCGAAAGGATTACCAAGCGACAAGGGAGATAACCAGATTTTAGGTATCGTCACCGCATTAACAGCAGCTTTTCCAAAACGTGCTGTCATTCTGGTTTCCAAAGATATCAATATGCGCATTAAGGCACGTGCACTCGGCCTAGCCGCAGAAGATTATTTCAACGATCAGGTTCTTGAAGATTCTGATCTTCTTTATTCCGGAATGTTGGAGTTGCCAGGCAATTTTTGGGAAACACATGGCAAAAACATTGAATCCTGGCAGGAAACCGGTCACCACGGCACTAATCGAACCTTCTATCGTATTGAAGGGCCATTGGTTTCCGCTATGAGCATAAACCAGTTTGTTTATCTGGAAGCTGAAAGCGGCGAAACACCTTTTTACGCCCAGGTAAAAGAAATTATCGGCAACAGGGCAGTACTAAGAACGCTTTATGATTATTCATCCCAGAAAAATAATGTCTGGGGTATTCAGGCTCGCAATCGGGAACAAAATTTTGCTTTCAATGCCTTGATGGATCCAGAATGCGATATTGTCACGCTTGTTGGTCAGGCCGGTACAGGCAAAACATTGCTGGCTCTGGCAGCAGGTATTGCCCAGGTTCTTGATACCAAACGCTATAATGAAGTCATCATCACGCGCGTCACCATCCCGGTTGGTGAAGATATCGGTTTTTTGCCCGGCACAGAAGAAGAAAAAATGTCTCCATGGATGGGCGCATTTGATGACAATATGGAAGTGCTGAACAAGGCAAGCCATCAGGAAGGCGGCGAATGGGGACGGGCAGCCACACAGGATTTGATTCGCTCTCGCATTTCAATCAAATCGCTGAATTTCATGCGAGGCAGAACCTTTATCGACAAGTTTCTTATTATTGACGAAGCGCAAAACCTGACTCCAAAGCAAATGAAAACGCTGATTACGCGTGCTGGCCCAGGAACCAAAATTGTTTGTCTGGGCAATATTGCCCAGATTGACACGCCTTATCTGACAGAAGGCTCCAGCGGGCTTACCTACATTGTAGATCGATTTCGTGGATGGGCGCATAGCGGGCACATCATGCTGGCCAGAGGCGAGCGTTCGAGACTGGCAGACTATGCCAGCGATATCCTGTAATCCCTTCATATCCGAAAGGAAACCAATGGAAAGAGATTTGACTGTTCTGACTGCACGGCCTCAAGCTATGGAAATTATTCCATGTCAGTCAGAAAGAAAAACTATTTCCTTTCGTACAACAGAAGGATACTTTTCCCTGACCAATGCGGAAAGCATACCTGAGGACAAGCATTCCATCTATTATGAAATCAGCGATACGGCCTATGAAGATGAAAGCCTTTCTTTATATTTTGCCGAAAATGCCCGGTTTCAGGACGAATACGATGTCGTTGTATTATATTGGCCTATGGACGAAAGGCTTATCGATTTCCTGGCTGGCCATCTTTTCTTGGACACCCCCCTGAAACTGGCTTTACATACTGACGGAAGGAACCGCATGCAATAAAACTTGCGGAAAAACGTTACGCTATCACGCTATTAAAGAAAGGGCATACACCCCTTTTATACATCTGCCATAAAAAGCCAGGGCAGAACTTACTTGCCTGTTCCTGAAAAAATCATTCAATTCTGCCCTATTCCAGGCTTAAAAATAGAGAAAAGTGGCATTAACCCACAAATATCATGCGGGCAAATATGGGCGCTACTCTTTCCTGTGATAAGCAGCGGCAAAGTATCTACGCCATATCGTACACGATAAACTACGGACTTTTCTTGTATTTTTTCATGTGAGCTTCCGCCGTCTGACATAAAATGATGTTGTATTCGGATTTTTGCTGCATAAAACAGGAGAAAATTTCCATGCGCAAGCAACTCTTCACCTATTTACTGGCTTTCACAGCATCATTCCTGCTTTTGTCATGTGCTTCAAGAAACGATGTTTGCAAAACCTGTCTTGACCGGACAGATGAAAGATTGATGGATGCGGCTGCCGGATTATATCCGGATACCGTCAACCGTCTGCTGGGTGAAGGCGCCTCTGTCAATGCACGGGATCAGTACGGTGAAACCCCATTGATGAAAGCACTCAGGCAACCGGCATCCCGTTCCTTTGAAAATATGCGCCCCATGAAGGAAACAATCCGCATCCTTCTTGATGCCGGTGCTGATAAGAAAATCGTCAACGCACGAGGCCAGGACACGTTAAAGCTTGTTCTGGAAACAGGTAATATCAATGTCATTGAACAATTTGTAGGCAACATGACGCAAACAGAAAAAGACGTTATGTTCATGCGAGCGCTTGAAAACAGCCAATACGATGTGGCCCTTTACCTGATTAAATCCGGTGCAAATCCTGTTCAAATCAATAAAGAAAAACAATCTGCTCTGCATCTGGCTGTCAATAACGTGCATCCCAATTTGCCATTGCTTCAGGCTCTGGTAGCAGTCAACGATGTCAATTTAGCTGATTATTACGGTATAACTCCCATCATGACAGCCTGTGCCAACGGTGCGCCTGTAGAAATTGTCAGCCTGCTTGTAGAAAATGGCTCACAGATTGACTCACGTTTTCAGGGGAAAAACCTGCTTTATCTTGCACTCACTGCCCCCAAAGAAAATGTGGAACTGGTGCGATACTTGCTCAAAAAGGGATTGAGCGCTAATGAAACAACACCGGATGGACAACCTTTTATTGTATTAATGGCACGAGCTGACCGTCTTCGTAGCGTAAAAGCGCTGGCTGATGCCGGCGCCGACCTGGAAGCACTGGATAAATACGGAGAAAAAGCCTATCGTGCACGCCTGAATATCCTGGCTTCCTGACAGTGGTTCCACTGATATTCCCTGCTATTGCACCTTATGTTCTGTTTCCTCTTACAGCTGTAACAGCCGTTATAACTGTTATTGATATATTCTGACAATGCAACAATACTATGATGCAGAAGAATTTTTGGCAAATATCCAAAAAATAAACGGTTATTTGCCATAATCAGGCATTAGCCTGCCCGTTTCCGCCAGACTTTTTCCATAAAGTCATCAAACAACCTGGTTTTGCAGAAAAAGCAACCGCTGCTGGGCAATTTCATCCCCGGCATCCGCCGCTTTACCATACCAGTACCTTGACTGTTTCATATCCTGCGCTGTACCACGGCCAGTTTCATACATCAGGCCCACATAAAACCAGGCGTCCCGGATAACGTGCTGTCCACGTTTCATCATCTGTCCTGCTGTCCGGGTGTAAACTTCACCCGGCTCGGCAATTTCTCCCAGCACCTTCCCCAAAAGACGGGCTTCCTCAGGCTCATTCCTGCCCTCGGCTGCTTTCAGATACCAGGAAAGCGCCTCTTTATAATCCTGCTCAACCAAACGGCCATCATAGTAAATCATGCCCAACTGGAATGCTGCATGGGTATCGCCCTTTCCTGCCGCCGCAATCAGCCATTTAATTCCTTTTTTCGTATCCTGTAAAACACCTTTTCCTTCAAGATACAACGTACCCAGCCTTTGTTCAGCACCAATCCCGGCATTGTTTTTGGCTACCTGACGATACCAATATACAGCTCTTTCCATATCCCGGCGAACTCCGGCGCCATCTTCCATAAAAATACCCATCAAAAGCTGCGAGATCACATTACCCTGTACAGCCGAAAGCTGCGCCCATCTCGCCGCTTGCAAATAGCTGCGCCGTACACCCACTCCCTCAAGAAACATCATAGCGGCCAACATTTGTGCATCAGGTTCTCCCTGCTCTGCCGCTTTTTTGATCCAGAATATAGCGCTCCGGTAATCTGTTCTGCTGCCAACGCCTGACGCATACATCACACCCAGCCTGAGTTGATCCTGTGGGTCACCTGCAATAGCTTTTTGTTTAAGATCTGTTATCCTTGCAGAAACAGCAGAAGCCCCCGCCAGCTGTGCCTTCAATTTTGCCGCAATTTTTCCAGAAACCCGCAGTAAAAAAAATGAGGCTACTCCGCCAGACAACAGCATGAAAAAGCGTGCCCATGCTGTGGCACAGCATTTTGCAAAAAAAACTGTCCCATTGCCATCTCTGATCTGTCTATCCATCCGCTTTATTCCTTTTTCCATGAAACCGGCCTATTCCGGCGCTTATGTAGACCTTACCGATTTTACCTCACTCGCTCTTGAAACAGGGATGCTGGCATATTGCATTACAGCTACAAAAGAAAACAACGGCAAACCTTTGTCTCAGTCCTCCGCTACTTTCTGCTTTTTCCCGTGCACTTCATTTTCCCGCGCAACCCGCTCGTCTCTTTTTGCTTGTGTTTCAGCTTTTCTGCGTACAACATCTTCCTGTCTTTTTTCTGCTTCCAGCTGTTTTGATTCATAATCCCGCACATTTTTAGCACGTTCTGCCGGTGTTAAAACAGTATTCGGGTTTTTCAGGCGACTGGGCGGACTGACGGTATAACTTCCTTCTTCAATTTTAGGCGGAGAGGCCTCATCACGAGCATGGATATCAGCATAACGCGCAGTTTTCTCTGTCTTTTCCACAGCTTCATCCTTTGTATAGTGCGCCTCTTTTTCTTCATAACGCCTGCGTGAGGCTTCTCTTTCCAATTTATTACTCTTTTCTTCCTGCTGTGCATCAACCAGTGCCTGATCGCGCAAACGAACCTTCTCGCTTCGTTTAAAACGATCAGCCTCAATAGAAAGGGGATTTAAGGCTGCGCGATTTTGCCTGAAACGCAAACGTGCCTCATCATAGCAAGCAGACACCAGAAATTTCTGATGACACGCATCCATCTCCTGCCCCAGGTGATATTCCAGCACCTGATTCTCGTATGAAACGGCATCCAGCGCCTCATCCGCTTCTTCAACGGAATTAATTGTTCCGGCAGGAAACGCCTCCAGCAAAGCTTTTACCCCGGGAAACAGTACTGTCTCCTTTTCAGAATACGCGCACCCCTGCATGAAACCGAACGCCAGCATCCCGACAGAAATCGATAAACAATATAACCGTTTTTTCCCGGCTACCATGAACTTATGCCTTTTACAAAATTTGTTTCTTTTCCTAATAATTCAGGCAACGCCCATGGGCTGCCATTGCTGCCTCGCGCACTGTCTCGGATAAAGTAGGATGAGCATGGCATATACGCGAAATATCTTCAGAAGAAGCCCTAAAAGTCATGGCCAACATCACTTCAGCCATCAATTCCGACACGAGAGGACCAATCATATGAACTCCCAGCACTTCATCCGTATGGGCATCAGATAAAATCTTTATCCATCCCTCTGTATCATTCATGGCACGCGCCCGACCATTTGCTCGGAATGGAAAAGTTCCTGCACAAAACTCACGGCCAGCTGCTTCCAGCTCCTGCTCTGTCTTGCCTACCCAGGCAATTTCAGGGTGGGTATAAACGACAGACGGGATCATTGTATAATCCACTTCCCCGTATTTTCCTGCGATCCGGTCTGCAACAGCCACACCTTCTTCCTGTGCCTTGTGCGCCAGCATGGGCCCTCTGACTACATCGCCGATAGCCCAGACATTCGGCAAATTTGTCCGGCATTGGTTATCCACCACAATAAAACCCTGCTGATCCAGATTAAGACCAATTCTGTCTGCACCCAGCCCCGAAGTATAGGGAACACGGCCAATCGCAACAATTAATCGATCAAAAAACATTTTCTGGCGTGTGCCATCCGCATCATCATATTCGACAAGTACGCCATCTGCATCAGGCTGCACGGTTTGCACACCTACGTTTGTTCTGATATCCAGCCCGCTGCTACGCAAGTATTTGAGTGCTTCGCTGGCAACCTGCCGGTCAGCTGCCCCCAGTAGAGCCAGTTGCGATTCAAGCAAAGTAACATTTGCCCCCAGCCGGTGCCAGACAGATCCCAGCTCCAGCCCAACAATGCCCGCACCGATTACCCCCAGTCTTTGGGGAACAGATTCCATTGCCAGTGCGCCAGTATTGGAAAGAACACGTTTTTCATCAAATGCCAGTCCGGGAAAAGGACGGGGAAGAGAACCTGTCGCAATAATAATATGGCGGCATATCAGGTACTGCTCTTCCAGACCTGTAATTTTCAGCCTGTATCCCTCTGGCACTTTCTCTTCAAAAGCAGCAGTGCCATGATAGAAACTGACACCGTTTTTCCGGAAAAGAAAAAGGATACCTTCATTTGTTTTGGCAACAATTTCATCTTTCCTTCCCATCATCCGGTTAAGATTCAGGGCGACACCTTTTACTTCAATTCCATGCAAATCCGCTCTGTTGCGAATCATGTCAAAATGAGCGGAAGAATCCAAAAGCGCCTTGGACGGGATACAGCCAACATTGCCGCAAGTTCCCCCGGGAGCAGCTTCTCCTGCATGACGGCTCCATTTATCAATACAGGCAACATTCAGGCCAAGTTGTGCCGCCCTGATAGCGGCAGAATATCCCCCTGGCCCGGCACCGATAACACCAACATCAAACAGAATGCTCATAGCATCCTCCTATAATGGTTATGCCAACTTATAAATCCAGAAGCAAGCGGGACGGTTCTTCCAGATTTTCCTTAATTGCTACCAGTGCCTGCACAGCTTCGCTGCCATCAATAAGACGATGGTCATAGGAAAGCGCCAGATAATTCATCGGACGGATCACAATTTGCCCATCTTCCACAACCGGCCTTTCCCGTGTGGCGTGAATACCCAAAATAGCGGATTGCGGCGGATTGATAATCGGCGTGGACATCATGGAACCAAAGACCCCGCCATTTGAAATGGAAAAAGTGCCTCCCGTCAGATCTTCCAGCGTCAGCAACCCTTCTTTGGCACGTGCGCTGAATTCGGTTATTCTTTTTTCAATATCTGCCAGCGACATCAAATCCACATCGCGCATAATGGGCACAACCAGACCACGCGGCGAACTGATGGCAATACCGATATCAAAATAACCGTGATAAACAATATCATTTCCGTCTATGGAAGCATTGATAACTGGAAACTTTTTGAGCGCTGCCACAGCAGCCTTCATAAAAAATGACATGAGGCCAAGGCGCACGCCATGCTCTTCTTCAAATTCCTTGCCAAGCTTTCGCCGGATATCCAGCACAGGTTGCATATTAACTTCATTGAAAGTCGTCAGCGTTGCATTAGTTAATTGCGACTGGATAAGACGTTCAGCAATGCGCGCACGTAACCGGCTCATGGGGACACGGTTCTCTGGACGATTGCCGGAAGAAGCACTGGGCATAAAACTGGATGGCGGCGAATATGGCACAGATTGCAATGACTGCGGAGAAGAAACCGTATTCCCTACATCTGGCCCTATTTCCATCGCCCGCAATACATCCTCTTTCAGAATACGCCCACCTTTTCCGGTGCCTTTTACATCGGCACATTCCAAATCATTTTCTGCCATCAAGCGGGCAGCAGAAGGCATCACAATTCCCGCAGGATGAGCAGATTCATCAAAAAAAGACGGATTGGCTGAGGTAACAGCAGATGAAGAAGACTCATGCCTGCTTTTTTCCTCACTGCCTGTTTCGGATGGACGCTCAACTGCCACGGCATCAGTATCAACCCGTGCAATAACTTCCCCTCCCCTGACCATTGCCCCCGCCTCTTTCAATATCTCTGTCAGGACGCCTTTGCCAGGACAAGGCAACTCCAACACAACCTTGTCTGTTTCTATATCAACCAGATTCTCATCCTGTTCCACCATCTCGCCTGTTTTTTTGTGCCATGTCAGCAAGGCAGCTTCCGTTACAGATTCGGACAGCTGCGGAACTTTTACATCCAAAACAGCCATATATACTTCTCCCTTAATTGGATCACGATTGCAAGTTAATCATATCGTTACCGGACGATGCTCTCCTGCATCTGCGAAAACGCAGCATCAAGCAGCGCTCTTTGCTGTTCCAGATGCAGATCAAAATAACCAACTGCCGGAGAAGAGCTGGCCGGCCTGCTGGCAACAGATAGTTTTTGCCCCGTCTGCATACCTGCCAGCAAACTGGGATGGATTTGCAGCCAGGCTCCCTGGTTTTTCGGCTCATCCTGTACCCACATTACTTCCGTACAGGCAGGAAAACCTTTCAGTGTCTGCATAAACATACCATGCGGGAAAGGATAGAGTTCCTCAATGCGGATAACAGCCATATCCAGCCTGTCCCGCTTTTTACGTTCATTAACCAGCTCATAATAAACTTTCCCCGAACAAACAAGAACTCTTACAACATCCTGGCTTCTAACAGCGCTGTCAACCTCTCCTATCAAAGGCTGAAAATGTCCCCTGGCCAACTCGTCAATATGAGAAGAAGCTTCCTTGTTGCGTAACAGGGATTTAGGCGTCAACAAAATTAACGGTTTCCTGTACATCCTGAGCATTTGACGGCGCAAAACATGGAATATCTGCGAAGCACAGGAAGGCTGCACAACCTGAATGTTTTCATCAGCGCACAACTGGAGGTAACGCTCAAGCCGTGCCGAGGAATGTTCGGGTCCTTGTCCCTCGTAACCGTGCGGCAACATCATTACCAGACCGGATGCCCTCCCCCATTTAGCTTCCCCGGAGGTAATAAACTGGTCAATAACAACCTGAGCGCCATTGGCAAAATCGCCAAACTGCGCTTCCCAAATAGTTAGCGTATTGGGAGCAGCTGTTGAGTACCCATATTCGAAACCCAAAACTGCTTCTTCTGACAAAACCGAATCAATAACCGTGAACTCTGCCTGATCATCAGACACATGCTGAAGCGGGATATAAGTTCCTGCATCCCATCGTTCACGATTTTGGTCATGAATAACGGCATGACGATGTACAAAAGTCCCGCGGCCAGAATCCTCGCCGGATAAACGAACAGGAAACCCTGCTGTCACCAGAGAAGCAAACGCAAGATGCTCGCCCATTCCCCAGTCCACCTTTTCTTTACCCATTCCCATAGCAAGACGGTCATTGAGCACACGCTCCACCAAAGGATGTACTTTAAAGCCCTCTGGAACAGACGTAATGCGCTCAGCCAATCGTTTTAACTCTTCCAGCGGCAACGCTGTATCTACCTTATGCTTCCATTTCTTGTTTAGGTATGGCTGCCACTCTAAAGCAGATCTGCTGATAGCATTGGATATCACAGGATCAATAACCGGCTCGCCAGCATCCATCCTCTCGCGATACTTGACTGCCATAGCCTGGACACTCTGTTTAGTTACAATGCCTTGCGAAACCAGTTTCTCAGCATAAATATGAAGCACACCGGGATGCTGATCTACTTTTTTGTACATCAGCGGCTGCGTCATGGAAGGAGTATCCTGCTCATTGTGTCCAAGTTTCCTGTAACACACCACATCCACTACGACATCTTTTTTGAATGTCATGCGGAAATCCAGCGCAATCTGTACCGCAAGAGAAACTGCTTCCGGATCATCTCCATTGACATGCAGAACAGGCGCTTCAATCATTTTTACCACGTCTGTACAATACAGTGTCGAACGGGAATCACGCGGATCTGATGTTGTAAAACCAATTTGGTTATTAATCACTATATGGAATGTTCCACCTGTGCGGTACCCTCTTGTTTGCGCCAGGTTCAGCGTTTCCATAACAACACCCTGGCCGACGAAAGCAGCATCGCCATGGATGAGAATAGGCAAAACCTGAGAGCCATCCTCATCCTTTCTGTGCTTCATCCTTGCTTTGGCGGAACCTTCTACAACCGGATTGACAATCTCAAGATGGGAAGGATTAAAAGCCAGAGAAATATGAACCGGCCCGCCTGGCGTTGAAACATCACGGACAAATCCCTGGTGATATTTCACATCGCCGGAACGGGTTTCCATCTCCTGGGTTCCCTCAAACTCCGCAAAAAGATCATGAGGCATTTTCCCCATGATATTCATCAATACGTTTAATCTGCCGCGATGCGCCATCCCCAGCACCACTTCCTGGATACCTTGCTCTCCGGCACGCTGGATCGCTTCATCCAGTGCAACAATAAAACTTTCACTGCCTTCCAGAGAAAAACGTCGTTGCCCGACATACCGTGTATGCAAATAACGTTCCATTCCTTCTGCTGAAGTTAGTCTTTCAAGAATACGGCGTTTTTTATCCGGTAAAAAATGCGGTGTGGACTGGATAGATTCCAGTCTTTCCTGCATCCATCGTTTTTGCGCGTGATCGCTGATATACATAAATTCCGCGCCTATAGCCCGGCAATAAGTATTTCTTAACATCTGAAGCAGATCACGAAGCGATGCAGTCTCCGGCCCAAAATACGTATTGCTGATATTAAATGCCAAATCCATATCTGCATCGGTGAAGCCGTAAAAGGCAGGATCCAACTCTGGAATAGCAGGACGTTCTCGCCGTTGGAGCGGATCCAGGTTCGCCCACAGCGTTCCCTGGAAACGATAAGCTGCTGTCATTTGCTGTGCAGCAATACGTTTTTTTTCCAGCTCGGCACTGGTTGAAGGCTGTAGTGCACGGTAAGGTTGCCGCGCTCGCTCCGAAAATGCCGAAACAATGGGGGCATGCCGGACATCCGCCCGTTCGCTGCCGTCCACCGCCGGCATATTCTGCATAGAATTAAAATAATCCCGCCAGTTTTCCGGCACAGAACCTGGATTATCAAGGTACGCTTCATAAAGCTCCTCAATATAAGGCGCATTGCCTGCAAACAGGTAAGTATTTTCTTCGTAACTTGGTTTCATCACGTGACCTGACCCTTTCCGCCTCTGCCATCTGAAGAATCTACGCATTAGAAACCCCAGACAGAATCAGCCCGTGTTAAAGGTACCCGCCGGCATTTTTATTTCTGCCGGTACAAAACAGCATTTATGCCTTTTTACAGCATACCGTAAGTGACTCCCCGGTTATGGAAATTATACACGAACACACATAAATTGCAGGCTGCCTGACTTCCTATGCACATTTTCGCATACTCGTATTCATCTGCTTTGAAAACAAACAAAAAAGCCACACATTTTTGAGTATTGGCATATTTGAATAAAAAATTAATAACCTGGTTACATTTACCAGTAGCAAAACGACATAGATGAATAAATATTGATGCAATCGGCCTAACCATATAATTTTCTGCCAATCAAAACTCAAACTATCATGACCAATTTATTTTTACTTCGCCAGATTGGGTACCATGCAAATTTAGTCAAAACAAAGCAACGTTTTGGCAAGATGCTATATTTTCTGGAAATATTATAGTAGCTAACAGGAGGTAATCATGTGGGATTATACAGAACATGGGCATGATCATTTTTTACATCCGCGCAATGCCGGATCACTACCTGATGCCAATGCTATAGGCGAAGCGGGCAACTTGGCTTGTTGAGATGCGCTCAAACCATATTTCAAAAATCAACGAAAAAGGCATTATTGAAGACGCCGGTTTTGAGACCTTTGGATGAGCCAATACTATTGTTTCCAGTTCAGTTCTCATGAGTATGATTAAGGGCATAAGCGTTGATAAAGCACTTAAACCAAACAATCAGGAGATAGCAAAAACTGGATGGTCTGCCCAGTCAAAAAATGTACTGTTTGTCATAGGATAGGAAGAACCGGAAGCTGCCACAAGGCAATGGAAAGGCGAAACGCCAGTACCTCATGCCCAAAAGAGCAGCGAACTGATCTGCAAATGTTTGGGCATAACAGATGAACAAATAAAGGGCTATCCGTGAAAATAGTCTACAAACAGTAGAAGAAGCTACCAACTATACTAAAGCTGGCGGAGCATGCGGTTCTTGTCTGAACCAGACAGCTGAAATTTTGCAAACTGAATTAAAACAGAATGCCCCAAAGGTATAGGCTATCTATACGTACGCAAAAGTGTTGGTTTCAACCTCTTTTACACGTTGACCATCAAGAAGGAGAACGACTAGCCGGCACCGAAAATGTACCCTGCATCATCGGATTTGGTATAGCGGCCGAATTGGCTCAAAAACATATCGGAGAAGAAAAAACCAAGGCAGCTGCTCTGCGAGATAAATTGTGAAAAGGTCTGCCTGAACGGATTCCCAACAGCATTGTTAATGGCGATGTTAAATCCAGATTGTCCAACACAAGCAATATTTCTTTTAAAAATGCAGAAGACGAAGCAATCCTGATCATGCTGGACAGACTGGGGGTTTGCGCTGATCCAGGTTCTGCCTGTACGTTAGGCAGTCTGGAACTTTCGTATAGGGAAATGAATATATCTTTTAATTATGCACACGGTTCAATAAGACTTTCTCTTTCACGTTACAACACGGAAGAAGAAATTGACTATGTTCTCGAATATAATTGAAACCCTGCGGAAGCTTTCACCATTTAAATAAAAATATGGATATGGCTGAAGCCTTTATACTGTTCAAGATAGAGGTAACTCTTTTATTATAATACCTCATGCTTCTTCCAGAATGATGGCATCAACCTATTGGCAACTGCATACTGATGAACAACTACAATTGCTTGCAGATAAACCCGCCTGCGCAGATTCACATAATATCAACCACTCTCTAAGCACTTCCCTGCCAGGAACAGCTCCAGCAATCATCACCTTACCATTAATAACTACAGCTGGTATGGAGATAATACCTAATGACATCATTTCCTTGAGATCAAACAACTTCTCTACTGTCGCCCTGCTATCTGTTTCCGTGCATTTTATGCAACCAGAGCCAAATATTTTAATATGAATTACTTTCCACTTTTTATAAACGAATGAATAATATATCAGGCTATTATTAGCACTCAATAAATAACCATCAGCAATGATAAAATCATATGAGATTCATATAGAAAACCGCGCAAAATTACTCAATAAAGCTTGTTCCTCCACCCCCCATTATAAACACCATAAATGCCTGAATAAAAATATTGCAAATTCAGGCAAGATAAGGAGCACAAATATTAAATAGATAACCCACAAGCGTAAAAAATGAAGACTGCTTGAAGACGAAACGTCATAATTTGTCGAAGCAATATAACCTCAGGTATGCTTGCTGCAACAGCACTCATACAGAAAGCCAGAGTTGTACCAATAGGTAGTCCCTTAAGCAATAGGCTTCCCATGATGGGAACAATACCTGTTACATTGGAATAAATAGGAATAGCCATAAAAACAGCAGTGGGAACTGTCAACCATCCATCATTGCCAAAATGCGTTGCAAACCAGTTATCTGGTACAAAATTATGAAGTACTGCCCCTATCCCGACACCCAAATAACCCATTTCCAAATCCGCATAAAAATGGACTGCATCTCCTTCAAGGAAAAAGTATGGCGCTGGTATACTGTAAGTTTCTGCAGCTCTCTATTTTTATTCACTTCTCCAGAAAAAGGGGAATGATGCATAGCATCAAGTACAAACGATTGTAGCCAGCGCTCCGCTTTTACAGCATCCATAAAAAATCCGCCGATTATACCGGCCTACGCCAGCTGTCACATAAATAACGGTAAACTTCCAGCCCATCAGCTCCCACAAAAGTATAACTGCTATCTCATTGATAATAGGCGAGGTAATAAGAAAAGCCATGACTATGCCAAACGAAATTTTGGCAGTGGTAAATCCCAGAAAGAGCGGTATGCTTGAACAGGAACAAAATGGTGTTATAGAACCGAATACTGCCCCAAGAAAATAGCAAATCCCCCGTTTCTTGCCATCCAGATAATCTCTCACTCTCTCCATATTTAAAGAAGCACGAAACCACACTATGACACAAATGAGCACAAAGAGGAGAAGCAAAATTTTTACTGTATCATAAATAAAAAACTCGATTGCTTGTCCGACAAGCGAATTAAGTTCAAACTTCAAAATACCAAATACTACCCAACTAGATACTGGTTCAATAGCAATATAGCTAACTACTCATACTATAGCAATAATAGCCAATCCCAAGAAATACATGAGTTTCCAGCTTGTCGTCTGTCATCATAACCTCTATATTTTTCTACCAACAAGACTTCCACAAAATTAGTGTACTTTGGGTATATCAACTTATCTTTTTACCTGTCGTTCCACTCAAAAAGATATCCAGAGAAATATCCAAAATTACAATGTTTTTCATAAGATAGTCATACCGCCTGCTCTACATTCAGCGGAATGCAAAACCACACAATCACACCTTATCAATGTTCCTGCTTCTCTTTATGACAAGCAGGCAGGAAGACCGGTACAACGCCGCTTTCTTCACGATATGTCCGGCATGACTCAGCATTGCCTGAGCAACATTCAGCTGTCAGGTAAGCAATTGTTTCCAGCATCAATGGAATATTGGCCTTATACCGCATATTTCGGCCCTCACGTTCCATGCCGGCAAGTCCGCTATGAACAATGTTTTTCAAATGAAAAGACAGATTGGTCTTGGGGATATCCAGCATCTGAGCAATTTCCCCTGCTACCAGGCCATTAGGCGCATATTTGACCAGTAAACGAAAGACAGCCAGCCGTACTTCGGAAGTAAGCACCTCAAAAATAGCCACTGCAGTTTTTGTTTCCATAATACAATTATTCAATAAATATTGAATAATTGTATTATTCTGTGTAACTTCATGCAAGACTGACTGTATCAAACTGGCAATATGCTTTCTGCTGCCCTCTGCCTCAAGCCCTGTTATTGGATACCTTGTTGTGCTATCGCATAATCCTGCCAGTAGTGCTGGTTAAAATGGAACGTTCCATTGACTTTGATAGGCAAATAGCATGAATCCTTTCTTTCTCGAAAAGATAGCAGGTAAATTGTTGTTTATTGTTATAGCAAGCCTGATATCAGTTGCCCATGCTCAGAATAATGCTGCAAAGGCCATGAGAACGGCTTATGAACGCCTAAAACCACAACTAGAGCAAAATACTTACCATAATTCTATTTGGCTTTCCTCCCTGGAAAGCCCAAACAGCATAACAGGAGAAATTTACGGGAAGCTGGATCATCCTTTTTCAGCTGTCAGGCAGAATCTTCGGGATCCGGTCAGCTGGTGTGAAATCCTGTTTCTGCACCTGAATATAAAATACTGCAAGGTAACAGATGGACAAACCATCGAAATTTATGCCGGTACAAAGAAACCCCAGTCCCTGGAAACAGCGACACGCATGCAATACCGTTTCAGTAAAGTTGCCAATAATGAAAATTACATGAATGTTGCCATGAATGCAGAAAAGGGACCGTACGGTACATCCCATGTGAGCATTACCATGCAGGCTATTCCCATAAACACCAGACAGAGTTTTATTCGGGTAGATTACGGTTACCGTTATGGCACAGCAGCCAGTTTGGCTATGAAAACTTACTTGGCCACAACCGGGAAAAATAAGGCCGGTATAAGCATAACCGGAAAAAAAGCAGACGGAACCCCGGAGTATGCATCAGGCATGCGTGGAATAATCGAACGCAACGCATTGCGTTATTATCTGGCTGTCAATTCCTACCTGGATTCGCTTTCCCTGCCGGTAAACAAGCAATGTGATTACCGTCTTGCTGCCTGGTTTGATGCCACAGCACGCTATCCGCAATTGCATGAAATCAGCAAAGATGCCTATCTGAAAATGAAAAAAGAAGAATATCGTCGGAATAAAGAAAGCATACAGACAATGTACCTGCCGCAATAGAAAAAAGCTATTCCAGATTTTGTACCTGCTCTCGAATCTGCTCAATCAATAATTTCAGGTCAACAGAAGCATCAGATACTTCCCGTACAGTTGCCTTTGATCCAAGCGTATTAGCTTCACGGTTCAGTTCCTGAAGCATGAAATCCAGCCGCTTTCCAACCATTCCCCCTTTTTCCAGAATACGGCGAATTTCTTCGAGGTGAATGGTCATTCTGGACAGCTCTTCAGCCACATCAATTTTTGTGCCATAAAGCAGCACTTCTTGCCGGATACGCTCATATGCCTCCTGCTCGGATACAACCGGCGTACCAACCTGTGAAGCAGCCAATCCAAGAGCCTCCTGCATCCGCTCAATCGACCGCTGTTGAAACTGTAAAAGAACCTGCGGAATCAGCGGAGCCACCTTTTGCACAATCGCTTCCATGCCTGCCACTTTCTCAAACAAAGTAGCTGCTAGCGCCTCCCCCTCACGATGGCGAGCCGCAATAAAAGACTCTATTGCAGAAAGCATAGCTGCCATTACCTGACTTTTCAGCGTTTCCGGTTCAACACTCGCTTCCTCTATTACACCAGGCCAACGCAGCAATTCATTTATCGTAAAGGGCACTGCATCTGGAAACTGACAATGGACAGCATCCTGAAGCCGGGCAAGCTCTGCCAACACAGCATAATTGAGCGCATAAGATAAACCAGCTTTTTTTTCACGCGACAAAACGAGGCGGCACTCGACTTTTCCTCGCGAAATACGTTGCATAATAACTTCGCGCAAAGCAGGCTCAAATGTGCGCAACTCGTCATTCATGCGAAACTGTAAATCCAGGTAACGCGAGTTGACACTTTTAATTTCAATCGTCAGCGCCCCGGCATCAGTTTCTTCCGAAATGCTTGCATATCCCGTCATGCTCCTGACAGACATCATGAAATTCCGTTTCCAATCCAATCAGGTTACCAAACCTGTAGTTCGAGCGGGGAAAAACAGTAAAATACCTTTTCCCCAGAATCAAAATTAATCAATATTCCGACTGCCAATCCGTACCTTTATCCCAGCGAGATTGCCAATGCTTGAGATACTGTTGCGCAATTTCCGGATTATCGCGGATAACAACAACATTTTCACTGTTACCGTCTGCAGCTGACTTGCTGTAATTGTAGCTGCCGGTTTCCACTGTTTTATCATCTATGACTATATATTTGTCGTGATGGATGCGGTACGCAGAGATCACCCTCAAAGGAATACCGGCATTGACTGCCAGATTCATGGCGGCCTTGCTTGCCCTGGAGCGATTCCCCTTTTCATCAACCACAATTCGGATATCCACACCCCGTTTTTTGGCAGTCAATAATTCACGCATCACTTTGGGACAGGTAAAGGAATAAGCGGCCATTCTGATACTACTCTGCGCAGAGCGAATAGTTTCAAGAATAAGTTCCTGGGCGCCGTTATCTGGCGAAAAAGCAACGTTTACCTCGGTTGCGAAACAGGGCAAACAGGCAAAAAACAGCAAAAATAATAATTTCTTCATTGTATCTTCATATATCCGCTTTGTTGGACAATCTGCTGTCTATTTTTTAGTAAAAATAGACTCTAAATAAAAAACATAAGATGTTAATATACCTGAAAAAGGAGAAAAGCCTGTTTTCACTTCATAAAAGAAAATAACACTTTTAAAAACAGGCAGGGACAGGCATGTAACCCTGTCCCTCTTGTTCCTTTTATCCAAATAATCACAAGACTGGTTATTTATTGGCCCTGCTACGATACTCATTGGTTCGGGTATCAATCTCTATTTTGTCGCCAATCTCGACAAAGAGCGGAACTTGCAACGTATAACCGGAAGCAATCTGGGCTGATTTAGTTACTTTACCGGAAGAAGTATCCCCTTTTACGGCTGGCTCCGTATAAGTTACTTCGCGAATGATCGTATTGGGCATTTCTACTGAAATAGCCTTACCTTCGTAGAAAACGGCATCAGCTTCCATGCCATCCTCAAGATAATTGAGGACATCCCCCATATTTTCCGCTTCAATTTCATACTGGTGATACTCTGCATCCATCCAGACATACAGCGGTTCAGCAAAATAAGAATAAGTAACGGGCTTTCTCTCAAGTACAACTGTATTGAACTTGTCATCAGCCCGATATACTGATTCCATATTGGATCCTGTCAGCAAATTTTTTAATTTCATCTTGCAGACAGAGGCATTGCGGCCGGATTTGGAAAACTCTGATTTAAGAACCACCATGGGCTCATCGTTGACCATAATGACATTACCGGTACGTATTTCCTGTGCTTGTTTCATAACATAATAATCAAATTAAAACTGAAAAATCCCTGCACATAGCAAGGCAACGTGAAAGTAAACTTGGCTATTTTAGCGCATTCTGAGGATAAATCGGAAAAGTGATGCGGCAAAATCTTTCCTTTCCGCTATTTTCCTTTCCCAAGCTGTTGCATGTCGAGCCACATCAGGCCGCGCTATAAAAAACATGTTTCTCAAAACAGCTGCATACTCCTCTTCTGCGATTCCTATCCTGTTCCATACCATCCATGCCTTTTGGACAACTTCCGATGCAGGTGCAGAAAGACCTGCAAGATAGCGATCAAGGAAAGCGCAAAGTTTGGGAACATGCACCGCCTCTTTCTGGGGATAAATATGCCAGATAAATGGCTTGGCTGCCCATTGTGCTCTGACGAAGGAATCTTCTCCCCTGACAACATTCAAATCACATGACCAAAGCAACCTGTCATATTCATCCTGATCCACAAACGGGATTACCCGAACAGTCAGTCTCCCCTTTGTCCGCACTGAGCCAGCCTTTGCCGCCATACCCAAAAAAAGACTGACACGCCTAGAGGCAACCCCCTCTGGCACCACACAACATATATGTTGCCTGTCTTGTTGTGCCAACATTTCAAACAAAGACGAAACAGGCGCATGATCATAACAAAAAAGTGACAGGAAACATGCCGCATTTTCTTTGATGCCGAGGCGATTAAATAAAGCTGAGCGCGCTGCACTATCCTGCTGAAACTGTTGACGGTCCCTGACCAATTGGTTCTCTCGTATCAATCCTCCCGTTTTTTCTGTAAATCCCGGGAAAAAAAAATACTTTTTCAGAGAAAGCATGGGGTGCATGGAAAGCATTTCATGACACTCCTCCACCCAGGATTCAGCACTCAGGTATTCCATATTGATCCACACCGGCTGAACCTGTCTGTTTGCCATGGCAGAAACATAACTGTCAGGCAAACGGCAACCAAACCCCTCGACAACAACATCAGGAATGGCTATCATTTCTTCAACAGGAAAGGAGTCATTCCACTCACGAACCTCTACCCCGCAAACCAGCCTCTCATTTGGCTGCCAGTCCGATTCGGAAACTATTCTTTTCAGAACAATTATCCGGTCTATCCATAACCGAACCCTTACTGGATACTCCCGGACAAGCTGCCGGGCCAGACGCCAGCAAACCCCGGCATCACCATAATTGTCAATTACCTTGCAAAAAAGGTCGAGGCGAATATCTGCAGGCATGCCATAAAATACAATCAGGCAAAAGATTGCAAAAGATGCAACATTTGCGCAAAAACACGCGGATTGCCCGCAATAATATTACCCTTTTCCAGATAGGCCGCCTCCCCGGAAAAATCACTGACCAAACCGCCTGCCTCCGTTATCATCAGCGAACCGGCGGCAATATCCCAGATATTCAGATATTTTTCAAAAAAACCGTCATACCTCCCCGCTGCAACATAAGCCAGATCAAGCGCCGCAGCACCAGGCCGTCTCAGGCCGTGGCAATTCATGGTCATCACCTCAAACATTTTCAGGAATTGACGCAATAATTCGGGGTCTTTGTCTCGCGCAGCAAAACCGGTGCCAACAAGTGCTTGTGATAACCTGTCTGTTCTCGAAACCCGCAGCCTTTTATTATTGAGAAAAGCCCCGGCCCCTTTGCTGGCAGTAAACAGGTCATTATGCACCGGATCGTAAATAACAGCCTGAGTCACCACCCCTTTTTGCTGCAAAGCAATAGAAACAGCATACTGCGGGAAACCGTGAATAAAGTTGGTTGTTCCGTCAAGTGGATCAATAATCCAGACAAACTCGCTCTCATCGTTCAGGTTGGCAGATGCACCGGATTCTTCAGCCAGCACAGCATGATTGGGATAAGCTGTTAACAAGACTTCAATGATGGCCTGTTCAGCAGCCTTATCCACTTCTGTGACAAAGTCATTTTGTCTTTTGGCTGTAACAACCAACTGATCCAGGTCGAATGTAGCACGATTGATAATTGAGGCGGCACGGCGGGCTGCCTTTACCGCCGTGTTGAGCATAGGGTGCATAGCGCTTCCGTTAAAATAAAAGGAACCGTGCATTCAAACTTGACACGGCACACAAATAAAAAATTAAAGAACAGCTTGCCCTGCATCAGGACATCAGCTGTCTCTTGCAGCATCTGAAAGAAGGCATTATTGTAAATGAACACATCGCAAACGGATATATCCATTTTTTCAAACCTTCGTTTCATTCTGGTTGAAACCAGTCATCCTGGCAATGTCGGCATGGCAGCCCGTGCCATGAAAACCATGGGATTCAATAACCTGATACTCGTCCGGCCACGATTGCCAGATGCTTTAAAGCATGAAGCAGCCATCCGTTTTGCCAGCAATGCCTTGGATATCCTGGGAAATGCCCATATTACCGATTCGATTGACGAAGCACTAAAAGGATGCCATTTTGCAGGGGCTGTTACCAGCCGCTTCCGCGAATTTGCCCCGCCGCTTCTTCAGGCACGTGAGGCAGCCTCCCTCATGGCCACTTCTCCAGAATTGTATCCAGCCCTGGTTTTTGGAAGCGAAAAATTTGGCCTGCCAAATGAAATTGTCGAAAAATGCCATGCCTTAATCAGCATCCCTGCAAACCCGCAGTATGCTTCTCTGAACCTGGCACAAGCTGTGCAGATCCTGGCTTATGAATGCCGCATGGCAATTCCTCAAACCCTCTTGCCAAACCAGAACGTTGAATCAGCCGGATTCACAGACAAACCTGCAACTGTCACCCAAATTAACGGCATGGTAGATCACCTGGAAAAAGCGCTGGTTGCCATCCGCTTTCTGGACAAAAATCACCCTAAGAAACTGATGCCCCGTTTGAGGCGGCTTTTTTCAAGAAGCCGGCTGGAAGTAGAAGAAGTTAATATTCTGCGGGGTATTGCCAAACAAATCCTATACAAAACCGGGGAAAACTGATCAAAAAAACGGGCTGATCTATTACACACTCCTGACAAGACCAACAACCACCCCTTCCAGCGAAAAATCATCCCCGCCATGTATCACAATAGGTTTAAAATCCGGATTCTCGGAATGCAGTTCTATATCATGTCCCTCCTTTCTGAAACGCTTAACTGTCACCTCATCGCCAATACGCGCCACGACAATTTGCCCATCGCACACGTGATCCGTCTTCTTTACAGCTATCAAATCCCCTTCCAAGATGCCGATATCCCTCATGGAAAGTCCGCGAACTTTTAAAAGAAAATCCGGCTTGTCAGAAAACAGCGATGAATCCAGGCGAAATTCCGCTTCAACATGTTCCTGTGCGAGAATAGGAGAACCAGCAGCCACACGGCCTACCAATGGCACAAGATAATGTTGTAAAACATCTGCCGTGATTTTCCTGTCTGCCTGGGGAAGACGGATACCCCTGGCAATGCCTGGCGTCATTTCAATAACCCCTTTTCGAGCCAGTGCCTGCAAATGCTCTTCTGCTGCATTAACAGAGCGGAAACCCAGTTTACTGGCTATTTCAGCACGCGTAGGCGGAAATCCCGTCTGTTCAATTGCGCCGCTAATCAGCTCAAGAATCTGCTGTTGGCGTGCAGTCAGCTTTTTCATTGCATCCCTTTCTTATCAAACCGGAAAATACGGCACCGGCAAACTGTATATCTTAACAGTATCATATATATTCATCCCATAAAATGCAAAACAGCCGTTCCTTTTTAAATGCTCTTTTGCTCGCAACCAGTAGAAATCTTGCAAAATACTGAATACACGGGTAAAATTTTCGACTTTCTTCTTCCCGCACCCTACTTGACGCTGGGGCGGGCTGTTTTCAATGTCCATAAGGAGTTCCAATGCGTCACTATGAAATAGTATTTATCGTTCATCCGGATCAAAGCGAACAGGTTCCGGCTATGATCGAGCGTTACAAAAACACCATTACCTCTAAAGGCGGCCTGATTCACCGTGTTGAAGACTGGGGGCGCCGTCAGTTGGCTTATCTTATTAACAAATTTGCCAAGGCCCACTACGTTTGCATGAATATTGAATGCAGTCATGAAACACTGCAGGAACTGGAAACAGCTTTCAAATTCAATGATGCCATTCTCAGGCATCTGACCGTCAGAATGAAAAAAGCTGAAACTGCGCCTTCTCCAATGATGAAATCTGCACAAAAAGAAGAATCATCCAAAAACCGTAATGAATCAGATGCTTCTTCCCGGCCTGCCACACCGGCAACTGCAGAAGCAACGGCTGGAAACGGAACTGCATCAGCATAATGACAGCATAAAAAAGGAGGAGCAAAGCGCTTTTGGAAAACCGTCTTCAGCTTATTGCCTGTCTTATTGAACGCGACATTGTCCGCTTTACCCCTGCAGGCATACCAATAGTAACAGCCCTGTTGCAACATTGTTCGAGACAGACTGAAGCAGAAACTGAAAGACTGGTTGAACTGGAAATTCCCGCTATGGCTATCGGAAAAATAGCAAATGAGCTTGATAAGCTGGAAACAGGGAAAATTCAGTGTTTTACAGGATTTCTTGCAAAAAAAAGCAGGAACAGCAAAAGCCTCGTGTTCCATATTACTGATATCACGTCCATAACGGATCAGAACAAATTACTTATACAGGAGCCTCAACATGGCAAACGGTAGAAAATCCGACAAAGGAAAAATGAAAGAAAGACGCAAACAGCAAAATCCTCTGTTTAAACGTAAAAAATTCTGCCGCTTTACAGCAGCTAAAGTGGAACAGGTCGATTACAAAGATATTGAAACCCTGAAAGATTTTATCCAGGAAAATGCCAAGATCATGCCTGCCCGCCTGACAGGCACACGCGCAATCTATCAACGTCAGGTTGATACGGCTATCAAGCGTGCCCGCTTTCTGGCACTGTTGCCGTACACCTCATTGCACCAATCCTAATTACAGCGCGTTTACCGGATATTGGAGAGAATTATGCAAGTTATTTTGTTGGAAAAAATCACCAATCTTGGCAATCTGGGAGATATCGTCCGCGTCAAGGATGGTTATGCCCGTAATTACCTCATTCCGCAGCGTATGGCACGCCGGGCAACAGCGTTGGCTATCGAGGAATTCGAAAAACGTCGTGCAGAACTGGAAAAAACGGCAGCTGAAAAACTTGCCGCCGCTCAGGCTCAAGGCGAAAAACTGGATGGTATGACTGTCCAGATTCAGCAAAAATCCGGGGTGGACGGCCGTCTTTTTGGTTCAGTAACCAATGCGGATATTGCTGAAGCTCTTTCTAAACAAGGGTTCGATATACAAAAATCCCAGGTTCGCCTGCCGACTGGTCCCCTTAAAACTGTAGGGGATTTTCCTGTTGCAGTCTCCCTGCATACAGATGTAGTAGTAAATGTTACTGTATCCGTACTGGGCGAGCATGTATAAATTGCCTCTTAAGGATCATTCATTGTAAAAAATTGAAAAAAGCCCGATGGCTGTATCACCTCTTCGGGCTTTTTTCATATTATATTTATATAAAATTTATCTTTCAGCAAGAGTTTAATTAACCTCTAATCATTGCCATTTTGCATACTGTATTCCCCCTTATAGAAACAAACGTAGCATTAAATTCACCGGCAAAAAATTTGAAGCGATTTCATTTCAATAATCGTCTCATCAATATTTTTTCTGCTCAGTCTTCCCCGATTCAGATAACGTGCAAAATGACGCATCATATGCTCATTTGTATATTTTCCCACCTCAAAACTTCTTGATTCCATACCTTTATTGATAGCATCTTTGGAAAGAAGATAGCTGACATTTCTTCCTTCCCTGATTTCCCGAACCAAAATACAGTATTTCTTTTCAATATAGCTCAGGATAATCGCACGTTCTGTTCTTTGGCTTATCGGCCTTCTCCTTATTTTCTCTGAGACATCAGCCTGCCATAGCGGCAGAATTACTTTAGAAAAAACAGATGAGCGCAATTCAGCATGATCTATATACATCGTATCCCTCAATAATTCATCAAGCTAAAAACGAAAACCATGATTGCTCTCCTGCCTCCGCTCATCTGTAGGAATAAGAGACGGAGGGAGATAAAAAGCGTGTTATCAAAACTGCTTATTTTCCCCCTACCCTGTCTGCTCTGATTTGATAAATATCACCCATGATCCCAAAATTCAGTAAATTTTTTGTTTTATTTTTCCTCTAAAAGGTCACAATCAATAAGATTACCATTTTCTTTCTGACAAGCAGAAAGAAAACCATCCAAATTAAAATATAAAATAAAGCAGATATTTAAAGCTGTTCGGCCCGCTGTTCAATCTGCCAGGACCCAACAATATACTTTCAAAAATCATGAAAAGGCAGATGGCTAATATCAAAAATACCAATTCTCACATAGGAAAGCTTTTCTATATAAGAAAAAATATAGCGATATGAATCAGAACAGGTTACGAACAGAAACAGGCAATCTGTATCAGATAATCTTTATTTTCAGTCTATGATATTCTACTGATATGCCTTTTTACACAATGAAAAGAAGCAGGCTGTTCCTCATAGATAACAAAACCAGATCTATTTTAGACAGATTCTTCTTTCCCTTCCTCTGCCAGCCGCCACACAGCCGATCCCTTTAGTTTCTTTTCGATATCATCAAGACAAGCCTCATGCTCGGCAACTTCTTGGGCAGTGGCAAAACGCACAATAATATCCAAAGGAAAGTCACTGGTTATATCTTCATGGATCACTTTATCATGCTGTTGCTCGGAATCCATAATCAACGATTCCTGCCCGCGCGTCATGGCGAGGTACACTTCTGCCAGCAAGGCGGCATCAATCAACGCACCATGAAGATCGCGATGCGTATTATCAATTTCGTAACGTTCACACAATGCATCAAGGGAATTACGTCTTCCTGGAAAAATTTCCCGAGCCATGAGAAGGGTATCCGTTACCTGACTGCTCAAATCTTTTACATGTGGCAAATTAAGACGGGAAAGCTCTGCATCCAGAAACCCCACGTCAAAAGCAGCATTATGGATAATGAGTTCCGCCCCCCTGATATAGTCGCAAAACGCATTTGCAATCTCGGCAAATTTAGGTTTGTCGCTTAAAAATTCTGTTGTCAGTCCATGAACAGCAAGCGCATCCGGATGAGAATCCCGCTCCGGATTAATATAATGATGAAAGTGACAGGACGTAATTCGGCGGTTTTTCAGCTCAACGCAACCAATCTCGATAATACGATCTCCTGCGCCGGCAGATAGACCCGTGGTTTCCGTATCCAGTACAATTTGCCGCATAATGGTCAGTATCCTTTAAAGCAAACGTGCCAGTAACGCTTTATCCCATTGCGGCTCAAACGGAATTCGAACCATATGGCCGCTGCCAGGAGCAACAGATAGTGGAGTGCCTTCCATATCCGTCATGACTTCCAGCAAAATAACCCTATTGCCAGACGGATGCAGCACCTCAATCTGATCACCCACTGAAAAACGGTTCCTGACCGTCACTGTAGCCCAGCCATTTTCCACACTTTCCACATCGCCTACATAATGGCTGTTGTGCAATGCAGACGCACCACTAAAATAGTTCTGGTACTCCTGTGTATGGTGACGCTTGTAAAAGCCGTCAGTATATCCCCGATTAGCCAATCCCTGTAATGCTCCCAGAAGACGCGCATCAAACGGACGGCCTGCCACAGCATCATCAATAGCCTGCCGGTATACCTGTGCTGTACGTGCAACATAATAAATGGATTTCGTTCGCCCCTCAATTTTCAGGGAATCCACACCTATTTTTACCAGGCGCTCAACATGCTCAACAGCACGCAAATCTTTGGAGTTCAGGATATAAGTCCCATGTTCATCCTCCACAATGGGCATAAACTGCCCCTTACGTTTTCCCTCCTCCAGCAGATAAACCTGATCTGACAACGGATGACGCGGCACCTCACCCAATGAAGAAAAAGAAAAGGGAGTATCATTCATATCCGATGTGTAATGAAAAACATCTCCCTCCTCATTTTCTTTGGCTGGATGCACTGCATAGCTCCAGCGGCAGGAATTGGTACAGGTACCCTGATTGGAATCACGGTGATTAAAATAGCCGGAAAGCAGGCAGCGGCCGGAATAGGCAACACACAATGCGCCATGCACAAATACTTCCAGCTCCATATCAGGGCATTGCTGGCGAATCTCTTCCACTTCATCAAGAGAAAGTTCGCGTGACAGAATAATACGTGTCAACCCCATACGCTGCCAGAAGCGGACATCCGCCCAATTAATGGCATTAGCCTGGACAGAAAGATGAATCGGCATATCAGGCCATTGATCCCTTACTATCATGATAAGCCCAGGATCCGCCATAATAAGGGCATCGGGCTTCATGGCAATTACCGGTGCCATATCTGCCATATAGGTACGTAATTTTGCGTTATGTGCGTAAATATTACTGGCAACATAAAAGCGCTTGCCGCGTGCATGAGCTTCGGCAATACCCCTTCCCAGTATCTCATGGGTAGAAAAATCATTGTTACGCGCGCGTAAACTATAGCGCGGCTGCCCTGCATATACGGCATCTGCGCCAAAATCAAATGCTTTATGCATCTTGGCGACCGATCCGGCAGGAAGAAGCAACTCAGGTGCGGCTGACATCGGAATACTATCCTGTTGCGGCAAAAGGAAATTATACCGAATAGAAATTCCAGCGGAAAAAACATTTCGCCCGCTCACTTGAACAGCAAGAAACACCCCTGAAAAACAGGGGTAAACAGATAAAATAGAACCCTTCGCTATAACAGGAGCAATCCCTATGCCGCTTAACCAATACAATCAACCCGTGGGAGAAAGCCTGCCGGATTGGCGCCCAGCCATCACACCTGTACCCTGTACAATCAGCGGCCGCTTTTGCTGCCTGAAACCACTGGAACCAGACAACCACTTCCAGGCACTCTATAAGGCATATCAAACCGAAGAGAGCAGCCGCTCCTGGACCTATCTGCCTTATGAAAAACCGGAATCCCCCGAAATCATGCATGCTTTACTGTCTATGTTGAAAAAAGATACCAGCCTTCTCCCCTTTGCTGTTATTCCTGTTCAAACCGGCACTCCTGCTGGCTTTGTCACACTAATGCGGATTGACACTGCCTCCGGTGTGCTGGAAATCGGACATGTAAACTGGTCGCCGCTTATGCAACGGACAACAGCTGCGACTGAAGCCATTTTCCTTTTACTGCAACATACTTTTAATAAATGGGGATTCCGGCGTTGCGAATGGAAATGCGACAGTCTTAATGCGCCTTCACGAAACGCTGCCATGCGTATGGGATTTGAACACGAAGGCACCTTCCGGCAAGCTGTCGTCACCAAAGGCCGTAATCGTGATACAGACTGGTTTTCCATCACAGATAAAACCTGGCCCCGCTTACAAAGTGCTATCCTTTCATGGCTGAACACCAGCAACTTTGATAACAACGGCAAGCAAATCCGCCGGCTTCAAGATTATTTACTGGCTGACAAAGCCTGACACAATATTACCCTTTACCAGGGCAAAATATGCTCACGGTAAAAATAGCCGCCTGTCGGCTCATCATCAGCCAGCAAAGCCAGCTCAACTGCCGTTTTCGCGCCCTCTTCCAAACTAAGTTCCCCTCTGGGATTCATGTCGGAACGAACATTGCCTGGATGAGCCGAATTAACCTTGATATTCGTATCCTGCAAAATATCTGCCAGATGAACAGTAAAAGCATTCAATGCCGTTTTGCTTGCATTATAAGAAAACGCCTTCCCGCCTTTGATAGGCGAATCTGGCATACTGTGATAGGTGAGCGATCCCAAAATACTTGATTGGTTTACAATGCGTCCCGCAGGACTCTTCTTTATCAGCGGCAAAAGCAGCTGTGTCAGTTCAATCAGATTAAAAAAATTGGCCTCAAACGTATCCCGAATAATACTAACCGGCACAGTATCCACTTTGCGCTGCCCATCAATTGAAATGGCGGCATTATTCACCAGGATATCCAGACGGCCATAATCCCTTGCAATTTCATCACGGGTAATGATAAACGTTTCAGGATCATTCATATCCACATGCATAAAACGCACATTGTCATACCCGGCATTCCTGAGTTCAGCAACCGCCTCTTTTCCCCTAACCGGTACACGGGAACCCAAAATGACTACACACCCCTTCTCAGCTAACTGCCGGCAAATTTCAAAACCAATTCCCCTGTTACCGCCAGTAACCAAAGCTATTTTCTGCCCTGACATGGCATGCCCCTTTCTGCATAGGATAGAATCAACATATCCTAATTATGCCAGCATCTACCTCCAACGGCGCAACATGCCGAACAACTTGTCTGACAAACGGCAACATACACATAAAAACAGCTGTTCCTTTGAAAAGACTGGTAGAGAAAACGCAATAAATCGTTATAATATTGCACTGTTGCAAATTGAAAATTTGCATGCCTTGCCCGGGTGGTGAAATTGGTAGACACAAGAGACTTAAAATCTCTCGCCAGCAATGGCGTACCGGTTCGATTCCGGTTCCGGGCACCACAGTGCCGTTTCCTACTGTCCGATAACCCGTGTAAAACCAGGCGTTTGCGCGGTTTTTTTGTTTTTTAACGTCCTGTAACGTGCGTTGACATCCGGGAAATATGACGGTATTTTTGATGGTATAAATGGGTATCGTCAAAACAAATACCGCCAAGAGGCTATCATGCCAAAAATCATCCAGCCGCGCAATGCCAAGCCAAAAGAAAAACCTTATAAGCTGGCAGATGGCGGCAGCCTGTATCTGCTTGTCAGCCCGGATGTGAAAAATACTAGCGCATGAAATACCACCTATGGTGTAAGGAAAAGAACCTGGTATTTGACAAATATCCCTATATTTTCCACACTGAAAATCAGGATATCCCCCTCTTTTTTATCATTTCCGTAACAAGATAAAACGAAAAGGTGGGATATGCAATAATTTGATGAATAACCGGAAAGAAGTATCCCTCTGTTTTCTTTATGAAAGATAGGAAAAAGTGCTGGAAGGTGGGATTTGAAAAAACCGGCAGTGGTGCGAGGGAGGGGACTCGAACCCCTACACCATTACTGGCGTCAGGACCTAAACCTGGTGCGTCTACCAATTTCGCCACCCTCGCTGGAATGACAATAACCGGCTGGCATTTTACTGCATTATCTGCCTATGGTGTACTTTTCCATCAATGAATAGCCTATCCAAAAGCAGATTTCATCTATAGCAACGAACTGACCTTTTTTCCGCTGTCCAAATGCTATCGAGTACGGCTTTGCTTTAATATTGACGTAATTATTATTCTTGCCTTTACTCTATGTCAGTCGATCATTACGAAAATTTTCCTGTTGCCTCTTTCCTGCTCCCCGCCCGCCTCCGCCACCCCGTCTCTGTCATTTATGCTTTTGCTCGCTCTGCAGATGACATTGCCGATGAAGGAAACGCCACATTAAATGAACGCCAGGCAAAATTGGATACCTACCTCCGCGAACTGGACACTATCGAAAACGACATAGCACCGCAAAAAACACTTTTCCTGCATCTAAAAAGTGTGATTAACCAATACCATCTTCCCATCCAGCCATTCCGCGACCTGTTATCTGCCTTTAGGCAGGATACCCACACCTTGCGATATGCAACTTATAGCAGTCTGCTGGATTATTGCCAGCGTTCAGCTAATCCGGTAGGCCTTTTGATGCTTCACCTTTACAATGCTGTATCCCAGGAAAACATCCGTTTATCCAATGCTGTTTGCACTGCCCTACAACTCGTTAATTGCTGGCAGGATATTGCCATAGACTGGCAAAAAAACCGGGTTTATCTTCCCCAGGAAGATATGGCCTCTTTCGGTGTAACAGAACAGATAATCGCCAATGCTTCTCCCGGCGCATCCTGGCGCACGTTGATGCAATTTGAAATCAAACGTACCCGCCAGCTCATGCTCTCCGGAGCATCACTGCCTGCACGGCTTCCCGGACGTATCGGTTGGGAACTACGTCTCGTCATCCATGGCGGACTGAGGATTCTTGAAAAAATTGAGAAAGCTGAATTTGATATCTTTCACAATCGTCCCGTTTTAGACAAAACAGACTGGCTCCTCATCGGGATGCGCTCTCTGTTCTATCAGCTCTAATCTGCCTTTCTGCCTCTTGCTTTCCCCTTCTCCTCTTTTTTGTTTTTTCCTGTTTTTGTTTTTTGTTTTCTCTTCTCTTTT